>JAGFJP010000107.1 GCA_024102665.1 Thiogranum sp.
GATCCCTGGTTGCTGGCCGACCAGCTCCTGCATCTCTTCGACGAAATGACCCGCAGCGATATGACCGTTGCGGACGAGTTCGATGAATTCCTCCAGCGCCTGGGCGAAAGCTATGGCATCCGCCAACCGAATCCGTCGCTGCAGCAGGAAGCCTTCATCCTGCACACCCTGTGGCACGCCTGGCGCCGGCAATTGCACGACAGCGATCTGCTGGACCCGGCCAGCGCCTGGCGGCAGCAGCTCACCGACAGCACGAAACAGGTTGGCGGTCAGATGCTGTGGCTACTTGGATATACCGAATTCTCCGCCGCCGAAGCACACTGGCTACGCACCCTGCTCGACCGCCGGCAGGCGCGCCTGATCCTGCACGGCGGCGCCGGCGCCACCGGCTACCACCCGGACGCGCCGCTGACCGAAATGCTGCAGCAACTCGAGATTCAAGCACCGCCTGATAACACGCAAGCCGATCCGTTCAACGCGTTCATCGATGCTCTGTTCACAGAGTCACCCGATAACCTGAAACGTCGCGCCGCGGAATTCGCCGACCGGCATCCGCAGGATCCGGTCCCGGGGCGACTCGCCACCCTGCAGGCCGACGACCCCGAGCAGGAAGCACAGGCGGTGGCCCTGCAGGTGCGCCGCTGGTTGCTCGATGACGTGCAACCTGTCGCCATCATCACTGGCGACAGGCGCCTGGCGCGCCGGGTTCGCGCCCTGCTGGAAGCCTCCGAGGTTACGCTCGACGATACCGGCGGCTGGGCACTGTCGACCACCAGCGCGGCGGCCGCCCTGGAACGCTGGCTGGAGACCGTCGAGGAAGACTTCGCCTGCGGCCCGTTGCTGGATGTCCTCAAGTCCCCCTTCGTCAGCGTCGCCGACCGCGACACCCACCTCGCGCAGGTGCGGCGCCTGGAACAGGACATCATCCTTCACGAGAACATCGCCCGCGGTCTGGACCGTTACCGCCACCACCTGGATGTGCGCAGCGAGCGTCTGCCGGACTGGTCGGAGCCCATGCGCCTCGCCCTGCACCAGCTGCTCAACAGGCTCGATCACGCGGCAAGCCCGCTGCTGCCCTTGCAGCAGGGCAGCTACCCGGTGGAGCACTATCTGCATGCCCTGCATAGCAGCTTGCAGGAACTCGGCATGCACGCACGTTTCGAAACCGATGCCGCGGGCCAACAGCTGCTGGAAGTGCTCGAGGACCTGCGACAGGCGGCCCGCCATTCCAGCGTCGCACTCCGCTGGACCGAGTTCCGCAGCTGGCTGGGACGCAACCTGGAGCGCGCCACCTTCCGCCCGCCGCTGTCTGCGAGTCCGGTGCAACTGCTCACGCTCGAACAAAGCCGCCTGCAACGTTTCGCCGCGACCATCATTGCCGGTTGCAGCCGCAATCACCTGCCAGGCACACCGGCAAGCCACGCGTTTTTCAACCAGCGCGTGCGCGCGGAACTGGGACTCACCACCTGGGCGCAAGCCGTTACCCGCAAGCTGCATCATTTCTGCCGGGCATTGCACAGCGCGCCGCGCGTGCTATTGACCTGGCACCGCGAACAGGACGGCGAAGCGGTGCTGCCCAGTCCCTGGCTGGAACTGCTGGACGTGTTTTATCGCAACGCTTACGGCAATGACCTCTCCGACCGCGAGTTGAAACAGCTGGTCACGCACCCGCAGGCCCGGCCCGCGACACCGGATTGCACGCCATTACCGGGCAAAGGCACGCGCCCGGCGCCGCCGGCCGCCATCCTGCCGAAAACCTGGTCGGCCTCCACCCACCAGCGGCTCATCGACTGTCCTTACCGTTTCTTCGCCGCCGATGCACTGAGCCTCAAGCCCCAGGACGAAATCCGCGAAGCCTTGAGCAAGGCCGATTACGGATCGCTGGTGCACCGCATTGTGCAAGCTTTCAACAGCAAGGTCCGCGGCCTGCCCGGCCCCTGGTCGGGTGCGCTCACGCGCGACCACTACGACCAGGCGCTCGCGCTGTTGCAAAGCATCAGCGAAGCAGTATTCGCCAATGCCATCGAGGACAACTTCCAGGCGCGCAGCTGGTACCGGCAATGGCAGAAGGTCATGTCCGGTTATCTGGACTGGGAAATCCAGCGGCGCAGCGAATGGCAGCAGCGCAAATCGGAGTTCAAGGCAGAGCGCCACATCACCGGGCACTTGCGTATCATCGGTCGCATCGACCGCATCGACCAGCGCGGCGCAGACACCGCGCTGGTCGATTACAAGACCGGCCGTCCGCCGAGTAGCGAAGATGTGCTGAGCGGCGAAGCGGTGCAGCTTTCGAGCTATGCGCTGTCGCTGGACGAACCGGTCAGCCAGCTCGACTACATCGAATTCGGCAAAGACAAAGTGACGCCGAAAACCTGCGCGCAGGGCGACGCGCTGAAAACGCTGTTAACAGAAGTCGAAGAGCGCATCCGGCTGCTCGATACCGCACTGCAGGACCAGGCCGCACTGCCGGCCTGGGGCGACCCGACCACCTGCAGTTATTGCGAATTCACCGGCGTTTGCCGGCGCGAAATGTGGCTGCACGGAGAACCCGACGATGGCCGATAGAAATGCGGGCTAAGACCTCACTCGCCACCGACCCGCAGCGCAGCTTCAGCGTGCTTGCCTCGGCCGGCACCGGCAAGACCTGGCAGCTGGTCGCCCGCCTGACGCGGTTGCTGTTGCGGGGCGCCCGGCTCGACAGCATTCTCGCCATCACTTTCACGCGCAAGGCCGCCGGTGAAATGCAGGCACGTCTGAGCGAACGCCTGCGCGAACTGCTGGAAGCCGACGACGCGCAGCTTGTCGAATTGCTCGAACAGATCGGCGAAACGCCCGCTCCGGCGGTCTGCGACAAGGCCCGCAAGCTGCTGGAACACTGGTTGCGCAGTGAACAACCGCTGCGCACTACAACCTTCCACAGTTTCTGCCAGGAGTTGCTGCAGCGCTTCCCGCTGGAAGCCGGACTGCCGCCGGGGTTTGAACTGGCCGAGCAGACCGGGCTGCTGATCGGCGAAGCCTGGGACGCGCTATTCGCCGAAGCCACCTCGGCACCCGACACGCCGCTCGCCGCAGCGCTGGAACGGTTGTTCGAAAACCTCAACGGGTTGCACAACACGCGCGGCGCGCTGTTCAACTTTGTCGAGCACCGCAGCGACTGGTGGGCCTTCACCCGCGAGCACGACGATCCGGTTCGCCATGCGACCGACTATCTGAAGGCCCAGCTGCAACTTGATCGTAATCTTTTTACCAGCGCAGCGTTCTGGAACGACGCCACGCGCGACAAACTTGCCGAGTTCGGCGCCCTGCTCGGCCGCCACGACACCAAAGGCAATCAGAGTCATGCGGCGCTGATCACGGATCTGCTGTCGGGACCGGCAGACGCCGATGCCGCTGTTGCAGCGCTCGGCACGGTGTTCTTCACCGGCACCGGCGAGCGACGCAAGCGCTCCTCCAGCAAGGCGCAGCAGAAATCCATGGGGCTGGAAGGCGAAGCACGTTTCCTGGAGCTGCACGACGGGTTCTGCGAACAGCTCGAACGTCTCATCGAACAGCAGAACCGCGAACAGACTTTCCGCAACAACAGCGCCTGGTACCGCGCCGGCCAGCGCATTCTGGAACACTTCCAGCGCATCAAGCGCGAACGCCGGCTGCTGGATTTCGCCGACCTGGAATGGAACGCCTACCAGCTATTGAATCATCCGGAGCACGCGCACTGGGTGCAGTACAAGCTCGATCAGCGCATCGACCACCTGCTGATCGACGAGTTCCAGGACACCAACCCCACCCAGTGGCAACTGATCCTGCCGCTGCTGCAGGAAATGGCCGCCGGTGGCGAACGCGAACGCAGCCTGTTCGTCGTCGGTGACAGCAAACAGTCCATCTATCGCTTCCGCCGCGGCAATCCGCAACTGCTCGACTGCGCGGCCGACTGGATGGCGGAGCACCTGCAGGCTGAAAGCATTCACCTTGATGCGTCGCGGCGTTCCTCGCCTGCAGTGCTCGAGGTGGTGAACAAGGTCTTCCTGCAGCCGGAGATGCGTGAGCTGATGCCCGGTTTCCAGGAACACAGCACCCATAAAAAGGACGCCTGGGGCCGCGTGGAACTCTGGCCGTTGATCGAAGCCGATGTCGAGAGCACCGACATTGCCTACCAGGGATTGCGCAACCCGCTGCAACACCCGCGCCCGGTGACACTGGACCGGCGCTATTACCGCGAAGGCCAGGCCATTGCGCAGCGCATCCGGGAACTCGTGTCGGAAGGCATCGCCGGTTACAACGATATCCTGATCCTGATGCGCACCCGCACCCATCTGGCGGATTACGAAGCCGCGCTGCGCGACAGCGGCATCCCCTATCTCAGCCTCGACCGCGGCACCCTGTTGCAGAGCCTGGAGATCCGCGACCTGGAAGCGCTGCTGCTGGTGTTGATGACACCGCAGGACAACCTGTCGCTGGCGCAGGTGCTGCGTTCGCCGATTTTCTCGGCCAGCGACCAGGACCTGATGCTGCTGGCGCAGCACGCCAGCGGACCCTGGATCGAGCGCCTGGAAGCCGTTGTTGAAGCACCGGATGCGCCGCAGACGCTGGCGCGCGCCGACCGTTTGCTAAAAGGCTGGCGCGCGCTGGCCGGTCACATCCCAATCCACGATCTGCTGGAACGCATTTTTCACGAGGCCAACCTGCTCAACCGCTACCAGGCCGCGTTCCCGGAAACCCAGACCGCGCGCGTGCGCGCCAACCTGACGCGCTTCATCGAACTGGCGCTGGAAGTGGATTCAGGACGCTACCCCACCCTGCCACGCTTTCTCGACCGCGTGCGCCAGTTGCGCAGCCTCGACAAGGAAGGTCCCGACCAGGCCACGCCGGAAGCCGCAAACGGCGAGCGCGTCTGCCTGCTGACCATCCACGCCGCCAAGGGACTCGAAGCGCCGGTGGTGTTTCTCGCCGACAGCACCAACCCCGGCACCAGCCCGCCCGGTTGCCAGACCCTGGTGCGCTGGCCCGCCGAAGCCGACCGGCCGACGGACTTCCTGCTGCTGAACAACAGCAAGCAGCGCGACAGCATCAGCCAGTCACGCTACGAGCTGGAACAGGCCGAGGACAACCGCGAATCCGCCAACCTGCTGTACGTCGCCATGACGCGCGCCAAGCACATGCTGGTCATTACCGGCTGCGTGCCTTCGAGAAACAAAACGCTGGGCTGGTACCAGCAGGTGAGCCGCGCGGTGTGCGACGCAGACGCAGCGGCGCAACCCTGGATCCACACCTTCGGTGAGCCCGAGCGTGCCGCGCCTGCGAAGGCAGAGCAACCGCAAGCGCCCGACATCGACCCGCGTCTCAGCCAACCGATCCCGACACGCCCGGTGTGGCGCGAAATCGCCCCCAGCCGCACGGTGGAGGATGCCGAGTTCGAAGCCGGCGACGCGCTGGGACGCCTGCGCGGCATCGCCATTCACCGCATGCTGCAGCTTGCCACCGATACGCAGGCACACGACGGCATCGTGCAGCGCGTTGCAGCGGAACTCAAATGGTCGTTCACCGACGCGACGCTGGAGCAATGCTGGGATGAGGTGCAGACGTTGCTGCACGACAGGGAACTTGCCTGGTTGTTCCGGCCGGGCGACGCAACAAAAGTCTTCAATGAAGTCCCGATCCAGTACCGCCACAACGGCCAGACCGTGTACGGCATTATTGACCGCCTGCTGGTGAGCGACGGGCAGGTGCAACTCGTTGACTACAAGTCACACCGCATCGCGGAAGACGCGCAGGTTGTCCAGCTCGCCGAACATTACCGGCCGCAGATGGCGTTGTACCGGGAAGGGGTGCAGCGGTTGTGGCCGGATATAAAAACAGGCATGCATCTGCTGTTTACCGATGGCGGACGACTGTTTTCGCTGTGACTTAATGCAAGCGGACATGAAGCCGATAGCAGATGCACTTCGACAACCGCAGCATGCGCCCCACAAGAGCAAGGACGGACTTTCCAATGCGCACATCTTATCTCGCAATACTGATGACCACTGCACTGTCGGGATGCGGCAACGCTGACCGGCTGAAGGAAGCCAGCATCCTGCACGTGGATGACGAAACCCTTACCCCGGCCATCGCGTCGTCCAAGGGGTTTCTGCTGGCGCACTTTTCGTCCTACGATCCGAACTGCGGATACTGCATAGACTCGAACACGGAGGTCGCGGCCTTGTCGCGGCGCTACGGCGTGAATATCGCGCGGATCACCTGGGAGCCCTGGCAAAGCCTGGAAACGTCGTCCGACCTGCGGGAGGAGTACTGGATTCGGGGCCTGCCGACCATGATTCTGTACAAGGATGGCAAGGAACTCTGGCGGGGCACGGGCAACACCGAAGAACATTTCGACAAACTCGCGGCTCTTCTCGACGACTGACCGCCCTCCGGGGTGGTTCGGAGATTGCGGTCAGGACGCGTGCTCGCGCTCCCACACCTTCTTCAATTCCGCATTCATCCATTTGTACAGAAAATCGAACCCTTCCGTCTTCTGCCCGACATCCGCGGCGATCAGGTTGCCTTCGGGATCATAGATGTGGATGAACGGTGTCTTGCCGATGCGCAGACCGTAGGTGTTGTAGGCCTGATCGCCGGACCACCGCGTGCCCAGATTGAATTTCCTTACGGCCACATCGGGACGCACCGCGAGAAAACGGGGCAGCTGGGAATGCAACAGACGGCAGCCGTAGCAGCTGTCGCTATAGAAGTACAGTACCGTGTGGGCGCCCTCGACGATCTCCCGCGTATAATCGTAACGCGCCGTGTCGAACTCGACCTCGCGGATGCCGGAGCCCTCGGCCATCGCGTACTCGGAATTCACGAAGCTGTCGACCTTGCTGGAACCGCAGGTGTTGACGAAATACAGTCCCACGGCGATCAATGCGAAGAAGCGGATGTGCCTCATCATGCGACTTGCCTCCGGCGTGCAGCGCGCCACCACTTCGTCAGATGGAACCCGGTATAGCCGAATGCCAGCGCGATCAAGCTTATTCCCGCCCAGCCGCGCGGCGTAAGACGCCAGCCGGTGACCCAGTCCGGCGGCGCGGTTTCCTCCTTCCACGTTGCTTCGATCATCGCATCTACCGTCGCGTCGATGCCTTCATACCAGGCCTGGCGCTGGAAATGCGGGATGAGGTGCCGCGTCGCAATCCTGCGCACGAGCACATCCGGGAGCGCACCGGCGATAGCCCCGCCCGTGCGGATGAAGTAGCGCCCCTGGGCGGCGTCGATCGCGAACAGCACCGCGGTCGACTCACCGTTGTGGCCCGGGTTCCAGGCCTCCACCACACGCAGCGAGTAGGCGTCAATGCCCTCGGATCCGGTCGTCGGCACGATCAGCAGAATGATTTGCGTCGCGTTGTGATTTTCCAGTGCGCGCAGTTTCAGAGCGAGCGCCTGCGCCTGCTCCGGGGTTAACATGCCGATGTAGTCGTTCACCAGACTGTAGGTTTCAGGAATCGGCAGTCGCTGCTCCGTCGCAGCGGCGGCGTGGGGCCTGAAGCTGATCGCCAGTCCCAGCAAAAGCGATGCGATGAGCGCCTTCACTGAAAGGCAACCTCGGGCGCCGTCGCCGCGGTCGAGCCGGACTCGAGTCCCAGGTTGGGATGCACATCGTAGTTCAGGCGGCGCGCCAGCAGATTTGAAGGGAAACTGCGAACCAGCACGTTGAACGACCTGACCGCGAAAATATATTTGTCGCGCGCGTAGCTGATGCGGTTCTCGGTTCCCTCCAACTGGGCCTGCAAATCGAGGAAAGATTCATTGGCGCGCAATTCCGGATAACGTTCAGCGACGATCAACAGCCGGGAAATCGCCTCGCGCATGTTGTCCTGCGCTTGCTGATATTCGCGAAGCCGTCCCGGATCGCGGAACAATTCCGCATTCGGTGTGATTTGCACAGCGGCGGCGCGCGCCTGCGCCACGTCCCTGAACAGCGTGCGCTCGTGAACCGCGTATGCCTGAACCACCCGGACCAGATTCGGCACCAGATCGGCGCGCCGTTGATACTGATTGACGACATGCGCCCAACCGGCGTCGACCTCTTCGTCGGCCAGTTGCAGGTAGTTGTAGTAGCGGATCGTGAAAAATGACAAGGCAACGACGACAGCAAGGGCGAGGATCGGCAGCGCAACGCGGAAGAATCCCTTGTTCATTGTTTTATCCCTGATTGAAATGGTCCCCGGCGCCGTTGCGACCGAACCCTTTCCTTATAGTTAGCGTCAGATGCAACCTATCGGCTCTGCGGCACACGGCTTTAGTTCGTCGCCGCGGACGAAAGGCGGAGACCGCAGAATCGGAGCCACATTCGCGGGCGTCACCTCGGTCTGTTAAATCCGGCGAACGGCGGTTTTTGTGTCACCGTTTCTGGTTAGTGTTGGAGGTCCTTGACTGGCCGTGGATTCAGCCAGATTTCGACCTGGAAACGATAAGTAGCGAGATCATTGCAGCGGTTGTGGCCCGGTTTCCCCATCAATAGCCGTTGGTTGTTTACCGATGGTGGTCGATTGATCCGCTTGTCATAGCGGTAGCGACGAACAACCCGCGGGAGCCCGTCGTTCGGACACGGGTCGCGCCGAACGACGTTGCTCCCACGGGATCAGCAGCGACGCTATGCGCACCTAGGCGGCGCTCGCCACCCCGTCTTCCTTCGGATCATCGCGGACAATCACGGTTTTCGCTACCTGTGTGATCTCATGCGCCGGCATCCCCACGCGCCGCGCATGTTCGCGGATGGCCTCGGGGCTGACCGCCTGGTAGATGCAGACCGTGCCCAGTGAGCCATCCTCTTCCTGCACCACGTAGGAACGGATCCAGCGCACTTTGTCCGACATTTCATCATTGCCGATGCGCAGCGACACGCCCGCGGTGGCTTCCAGTTCCCGGGCGTTTTTCCAGGCGTTGCGACGACGGATTGTATAGGTGTTCATGGTGTCTCTCCTTTGGTGGTTGGCTTAGCGATTGGTGCCAGTGCTACGGTGCTGAGTATGGGGAAACACCGGCTTGACGGGAGGTGGCGTTAGTGACATTGTTGGGTGTCATATACGCCATTTGATACGGAGGCCACTGTCATGCATGTCAGCATCCTGGCTTTTCGCGAGGGCCTGTCTTCCACGGTGATAGGCCCGCTGGAGATATTTCGCAACGCCGGCGTGGTGTGGAATGCGCTGCTGGGCCAGGCGACGCAACCGGTATTCGATGTCAGCACCGTTTCCCGGGATGGCAAGCCGGTCAGGTTCGATGGCGGCATCACCATCATCCCGGACAAGTCGGTGACGCAGGTCCGCAAGACCGACCTGGTCATCATCCCTGCCGTCGGCCTCGACACCGATCGCCTTCTCAGCGAGAACCGCCATATCATCCGCTGGCTGCAGCGCCAGGCGGACAAAGGCACGGTGATTGCAGGCGCCTGTTCCGGTGTCGCCTTCATGGCCGAGGCCGGCTTGCTGGAGCAGCGCGAAGCCACCACGCACTGGGCGCTCGCAGAATCGTTCCGCGAGCGCTACCCGAACGTCGACTGGCACCCCGAGCGCTTCATCACCGAGTCCGACAACATCTTCTGCGGCGGCGGCGTGTATGCCGCGCTGGACCTGAGCCTGCACCTGGTGGAGCGCTTTGCCGGTTACGAGGTCTCGCGTCAGTGTGGCCGCGCCCTGCTCATCGACGCCCCGCGCGTATCGCAGGCCGGCTACGGCACCACGCTGGTTCATCGGCAACATAACGATGAGAAGATTCAGCAGGCGCAGGACTACATGCAAGACTATTACAATGCGCAGTTCACCATGGACGAACTGGCGCAGCGCATGGGCATGAGCACGCGCAACTTCCTGCGCCGGTTCAAGCAGGCCACCAACGATTCACCCTTGACCTACCTGCACAAGCTGCGCACCAGTCACGCCAAGCGCCTGCTGGAAACGGATTTCAAATCCGTCCAGGAAATCTGCTTTGAAGTCGGCTACGAAGACGTGCCGTTTTTCAGGCGTATTTTCAAGCGCTACGCCGGCGTTTCGCCGCGGGAATACCGGCAGCGGTTTGGAGCGCGGTAGGCATCATGCGCTCTGCCAGTTGGCTGCCAGCACGGGTTCCAGCTCGCTGATCAGTGCTGGCGACAACTCCAGTTCACCACTGGCGGGTGGCGAAAACGCGGCCATCGCCTGGACGAGCTGATCAACCTGTGTGTTGATCAACATCAGGCCGTCGCCGGCATGGAAGGTCTCCACCTGGTGATCCGCCCCCTGGTACCAGTTGTCGATACTGATCCTGTCCCGGGTACCGATAACCTCGACCGCGAGGGCATCATCAACCCGCCTGAACCACAGTTGATCATGGCGAATACCGGAACCGAAATCGATCTGGTCATTGTTCGCCACGGAGTCATAATCGACGATTCGGTCGCGGCCATCGCCCCGGGCATACCGGTAAATATCGTTTCCGGCCCCTCCGTTCAGTGCGTCCCGTCCTGGCCCTCCGATAATCACGTCGCTGTAGCCTGTTCCGACGACTCTGTCGTTCCCGGATCCGGCATCAATATGATCGATGTTCAACATTTCGACCAGACTGAGATCGATCGTGTCATAGCCGCCGGTGCCGGCGATTATATTCGCGCCCGCGCCGCCATCGATCCGCTCCATGCTGTTTTGCAGGCTGAAATGCCGCAATCGAATGGTGTCATTGCCATCACCGCCGAGGATAGTATCGACGCCGGCGTCTCCGTAAAAAGTGTCATAAGCGCGATCTGTACCATTGATCAGGAACAGGTCGTTCCCGGCGCCTCCTCGCAGGACATCTCTCCCCGCGCCACCGATTATCACGTCCGCGTAGCCGGTTCCTGTCACCGTGTCGTTTCCGGCCCCCGCGTCGATATGGGCGATATTGATGACCTCTGTCGCGCTAAGATCCAGCGTATCGTAGCCACCTGTCCCCGCTATCACATTTATGCCTGTCCCGCCGTCGATACGCTCGACGCTGCTGCCGGCATCAAAGCTGCGCAGGCGAATCGTATCGTCACCATCGTCGCCGAGAATGGCATCGAACCCGGTACCGCCATTGACGATGTCATACGCCCGGTCAGCACCCTCCACGATGAACCGGTCATCGCCGTCACCTCCATTCAGGGTGTCCCTGCCAGTTCCGCCGATAATAATGTCAGCAGCGGCAGTTCCGGTTACGGTATCGTTTCCGCCAGCCGCGTCGATATGATCGATGTTGCTGACGAGAGTCCCGCTCAAATCGATGGTGTCATAGCCATTGGTGCCTGCAATGATATTTGATCCTGCACCGCCGTCGATAAACTCGACACTGTTGTTGCCGCCGAAGTCACGCAACCGGATGGCGTCGTCACCGGCACCGCCGAGAATGGCATCAAAACCCTCTTCTCCAATGAATACGTCGTAAGCGCGGTCTGTCCCGTCTATCCGGAACGTATCATCGCCCGCGGCGCCGTTCAGAACATCGCGTCCGGCGCCCCCGATGATCACGTCGTCACCGGCGGTACCGATCACCGTATCGTTGCCGGCACCGACGTCGATAAAGTCGATGTTGTTTACGACGATGGCGCTCAGGTCGATAGTGTCGTACCCACCGGTGCCGGCAATGGCATTGATACCGGCCCCTCCGTCGATGAGTTCGACGCTGTTGCCCGCGCTGAAACTGCGCAGCCGTATGGTGTCGTCTCCTCCACCACCCAGAACCCTGTCTACGCCGGCGTCGCCGTTGAAAATGTCGTAGGCTCTGTCCAGGCTTTCGACTATGAATGTGTCATCGCCGTCGCCGCCGTTGACAACGTCGCGACCGGCACCGCCGATAATCGTGTCGTTTCCCGCATCGCCGTTTATGATGTCATTGCCAGCCTTGCCGTCGATGACATCATCGCCTGCCGTGCCGACGATGGCGTCATAGGCGTTTGTCCCGGTAATATCTTCGCCGGCAACAGACGGCGGCACGAGTTCCGCCAGCGGGACATCTATATAGTCATCCAGCGCTCCGGTTTCTTCATCGATAACAGCGAACAACAGGTGGTTTACCGCCTGCAATGCGTCGTTATTGGCGGGATCCGTGCTGACGAGATTTATGGCATCGCCGTCTGTTCCCGTCTCAATGGTGATGCCGCTACTGGTGCGAATAATGCTGATATCACTCAGCGCAATGCCTGGGCCGAATTTGATCACATTGGCATCTCCGTTGAGGCTGTTATCCTCAATGGTGTCTATGCCATCACCCGGGTTGAAAATATACACATCGCTTCCTGAACCGCCACGCAACACATCGTTACCCGCCGACCCAATCAGGGTCTCCGGCCGCTCGGTCCCAATCATCAGGTTATCCAGCTCATGAGGATCGAGCATTCCTCCCGGCGGAGCGAGTGCCAGCAGTTCCTGCATGGAAAGCACCGCACCATCAGCAAATCGCAGCTCCTCGATTCCGGCACCGAGAAACCTGTCAAACCTTGTCAAATCGAGGTAGGGTGCAAAGTCGAGCAGTTCGGGGCTGAAAACCTGATCCATAGGCGAAGCATGCGGCAGGAGAATTCGCACACCGCTGTCCGGTGCCCAGCTGATATCGAGTGTCGCATGGACCGAACCCGCGTCCATCCACCCCTCGCCGCCCGGCGTCTCCATACTCTCCGCATCGGCATGCGGGATGTACTCACCCCAGGACAACGAAAGATCCGACAACGCAATGCCGTCACCAAACTCCAGCGTATCTGTCTCGATGACGCTTTCAGCAGATAATTGCGCGATCGCAGCGTAATCGTTAATCGCCACCACCGGCAGTGGTGGCAATGTTTCCCCGCGCGTTTCCCTTTCCTGCCAGTCGTATATGCCCGATGACCGGTAGTACCAGTCCTGGTACCTTGTCCAGAACGTCTCCGGATGAAGGCCCAGATACCCGGTGTCTGCGATAATATCCCAGCCGCTATCGTCAGCCATGACGACGTAGGTGTCCGCTCCGGATGCGCCGTTCATGAAATCGTTCCCGTCACCACCGATCAGGACATCGTTTGCTGAGCCGCCTGTCAGGTGATCATCCCCTGCATTACCATACAACAGGCTGCCTGCGTTCCTCTGATCGTAAGGTTCGTCGTGGTTCCAGGGCGAGATGTGGAACTCCTGGTTGTAGCGCCAGTCCAGGGTGAAACTCGCTGTGATGGTATCGTCCCCAGGGCCTGCATCGACCACCGAATAACCCGAAGTGTCGATATGATTATTGGACGATCCCGCAACGATGTGCTCCAGAGTCAACAGACCCGTTGTCTGGTAGCTATGGTGCTGCACCGGGGTAAATTGCACGCCGAACCCACCAACGGACCCCGCGCCCCCCGGGAACACCCAGTAGCCGACAGGTTGATCATAACCGCCGGTACCGACTTCAAGATTGCCCTCGACATCCTGCGATCGACCGAAGACGTTAACAATCGCCGCATTGGAGAGGAGCGCGCTTGCGGATCCCGTCAACGGGTGGAAAACACCTCCACTGGTGTCAACCGACGTTTGCCCCACATCCGCATTGATCGTGCCGCTTGGCAGGGTCTCGACACCGATGAGCACGCGGTTGACTGCGTAATCCGCAAGCGATTGCCGTGTAATCCAGCCCGCGTCGTCGTATTGTTCTGTTATCGCAAACGACTCATCGAAATACTCGGTGGCAGCACCGGAACTCGTAGCTCTCGAGCTGGTTCTGCGCAATACGCCATCCGGTTCCGCGACACTGCCTTTCTCGCCTCGCGTGGAAAAGAACACGGCCTCAACGGCCGTCTTGTAGCGTTCGATCGCGGCGTCGGCGCTATCGAGGATACCTGCACCGGAAGCCTGAATCAGGTTGTCATCGATAAAAGTAACGCTGCCATCTGCCGTGCGTACTTCCCATATCAGGCTGCTGAGCGCAAACCCCGTTATTCTCACGCCGTCAGCAACGCCATTGAGTCGCACAAGAAGATCATCCCCGGCCCGGGTCATCACCAGGTCTGACGGACTGATCCCGAGGTCGAGCTGCAATATGCTTTTTTCCATCCCTGCGTCGATCAGCGTATCCTGCCCCATGCCCCAGTGCATGAAATAGCTGTCGGTACCGGATCCACCGCGCAGCTCATCGTTACCGACGCCTCCGTTCAACCTGTCGTCGCCGCCATCCCCGTGAAGGATATCGTCGCCGCTTCCGCCTTCCAGCCGATCGGCACCGTCACCGCCATTGATGCGGTCGTTACCCGCAGCGCCGTTCAAGGTGTCCGCGGCGTTGCCGCCCACCATAATGTCGTCGCCGTTCGTGCCATCGCCGACCACGGGCAATCCCGACTGCGCCATCAGTTCCGCGAAGCTCACCGTCGCTCCGTCCGTGAAGCTGAAATTGCGCACAGCGCCCAGCGGACCGTTTTTTATCAGGACACGATCTCCCGACGGACCATACCCGATGGAAAGATAGCGTGCTCCATCGTTAGCCTGAATTTCCAGCAGGCTCAGGCTATCGCTGCTGATACCCGCGTCGAAGGCAATCGTATTGTCGCCGCGGGTATCGACGATGACATTCTCACCGCCACCCCGACCGATGACATAGACATCATCCCCTTCGCCGCCAAACAACCGGTCGAAGCCGCGACCGCCATCCAGCAGATCATTGCCGCCGGAACCGTACAACGCGTCATCGCCTGCTGCGCCGGATAGAACATCATTACCGGCACCACCATCCGGCAGATCCGCGCCTTCTCCGCCGAGCAACCCGTCGTCACCGTCGGCGCCGAACAAAATGTCATCCCCGGCATCGCCCGAGATCACATCGTTGCCTGCCCCGCCGTCAAGCGTATCGACGCCATCACCGCCGGAGAGGCTGTCATCGCCCTCGTCGCCCCAAAGGTGATCATTGCCTTCACCACCGGAAAGCGAATCATTACCGCCGTGACCGATGAGGACATCGTCACCCGCGCCGCCCGACAACCTGTCGTCACCATGATAAACAGAATCCAGTTCGGAATGGTCGCCTTCTAGCTGATCGTTGCCCCCGCCGCCATCCAGATAATCGTCGCCACCACCGCCTATGAGGGTGTCGTCGCCGTGCTCACCGAACAGCGTATCGCTGCCCGCGACAGCACCGTCGCCGGCTGAAATTTGAATGCTCCCGGTCTCTGTGATCAGCGCGCTGCCATCCCCCCATAGCGTGTCATCATGGTCCCCGCCGAACAGCCAGTCATCGCCGCCACCGCCGGCAAGCACGTCATCCCCTGCGTCACCGAACAGCGTGTCCTTGCCGTAGTCGACGTTCGCCTCGGACGCTTCGATGATTTGCAGATAAAAGTCTCCGCCGGGATCTTCCAGAATTTCCCTACGGTTGATGGCGGCATCCGCCAGCAACCAGTCCCGGCCGTCGGCACCGGTCAGGTTGTCATCCCCCTGCCCGGACAGGAGCACGTCGTCTCCGTCGCCACCGTCGAGATAGTCTTCGCCTTGCAGGGCGATCAGGATGTCGTTTCCGGGTCCACCGAACAGATGGTCATCGCTGCTGGCACCAGGCTGCGTCAGCCAGCGATCGTCGCCGAAATCCAGACCAGGATTATCGTAAAGAAAATCGTTGCCGTCCTCGCCATACAGCCAGTCATCGCCCCCGTGGGAGAACAGCCAGTCATCGCCGCCGCCTCCAAATAACACGTCGTTGCCGGCCGGTGCGCCCAGGGAAAAGTAGACACCACCCTGCAAATAGGGATCCCACACAGGGTCGCCCGACAGCCATGCCACAGGGGTACCTGCGAGGCTGCCCGCTGAGTAATAAAGATCGTCGATGAGGTAATTGAATCCGGGGTCTCCGAACATGTAACTATCGCCGAATCCACCCGCCACTTGCCCGGTGATAATAGCGGTACCTTCGATTATCGCGGGGCTCGCCGCCCCCTGTGCCTGGATAATCTCCGTGCGGTACGGGTCTCCGTACCATGAAATATCGTAGTCAGGATGTTGTTCCGGCCCGATCACCGAGGGAGAAAGGACGTACTTGTGTTCGGGAAACTGGCCGAGCGCGAAGACTGCCGTGTCCGCCGGCGCCTCCGATGCAGCGGGCGCCTCCATTGGGTTCATACTGATGCCCAGCATGCCATCGGTGAACTCCTTTACGAGCATCTGTCCACCTGCGACAAGCGTGATGATCAGATCATTGCCGTTACGGGCGTACCGGTTCCCGTCTCCGTCTTCATACAGTTCAGTCGCGCCAGGCACACTTTCGATACCTCCACCCAGTGTTGCGCTGGCGCCGCCGGATATAATTCTGATGCTCCCCACACCATCCGCGTCGTGAATGGTGTCGAAGCCGTCACCGGCATCAAAAATGTATGTATCGTTACCTTGACCTCCTTCCAGATAATCGTCTCCTTTGCCGCCTTGCAGGGTATCGTCTCCCTTTCGTCCGTACAGATGATCGACGGTCACGGTGCCCGAAAGCGCATCATTACCGTCCGCACCCTCTTTGTCTGACCCGAACTCGATGCGCAGGCCAGGCGCGCCCGGCAGAATGCGCACGTCATAAGTCGAATCCCTATCGATGAAATGCAACGGGGTACCCGCATAAGGCCCGAAATCCTGTGTGCCCGTGTCATCGGTAATGGCCCGAGCCAGTTTGTCCTTGAGCAAGCGCGCTCGGTCCTGGAGATACGCATCGGAAAACTGCGACGGATCCAGATGTGTATAGAGAGACCCATCACCAACCACAGCGAAGGGGTTCAAGTGCTCAAGCGCATACAGAAAACCCTTGTCCGCCCTGGCAGCAGTCGCAAGCGCTTGCGGGTCATCGTCATGAAGTGCTGTCAAAGCGATGTCTGGGTAAGAAGGCAAC
>JAGFJP010000175.1 GCA_024102665.1 Thiogranum sp.
AATTGACAGAAGGAATGGTTCTTTCACAGGCTGCCACATTGGCGTCGTCGAGGGAATCGCCCACCGTGCCGTAGAAATTCATGCCGACGTAAAGGGTGTCAATGGATACGTCGTACCAGGCGTAGGCATCCTTTATATCAAAGCCATTGTTGCTTTCGGTGGTTGGGGTATCCGCATTGCCCATCGGATCAGTGCCCGATGCTTTATTCAAGCCTCCGGCCCCGACCACGGTGATCAAATCAGTGAGGTCGCCATCCACGCTGATTGCGAAGGCCGGACCAGCGGCGGCCAGCAAACCAGCAGACAGTACGCATCCTACACCCAGCTTACGGCGCTTCTTCCGAATAACCATGTGGTTGTTCTCCTCCGGACGGCAAATTGTTTTGCTTATTATATCCTTGCATAACTTATTATCGATCCGGCGTGACCTGGTCTGTTCCAGAGTCCCACCGGTCGCCACGTCGCACCCAACACACGGCGCTGCTTCGTGGCGAAATGTGCAAGTTTCATGCCCTAAAATTTAATATGCTTGCATTACAGATGCTTAGTTGGAAGATCGACGCCATCTGTTATTGTAAAGACTGCATTTCGTAAGGAACGTCGACACGCGATTCCCGGTCGTATAGGGCGATAAATCCAAAGGTTATTGCACAAAAAATTTTGAATTCAGCTATATGCGTACCTTTACCTGTCGCCGGATTGATAAAACGGCGTAAAAAAATCTGTCAGGTTTTCCAACAGCTACCGTCCTTGCTGTGCTGGCGGGTCAGGTCGGCTCCAGCGTTTCATCGAGCACCTCGATCCAGTGCTTCACCGGGACTTCACTTGCGCCAGCCAGATGCAGCTGACAGCCGATGTTGGCGGTAGCGATGATGTCAGGTTTGTCCTGCTGCAGGGTGTCGAGCTTGTTGTCGCGCAGGCGTTTCGATAGCGCCGGCTGCAGGATCGAATAGGTTCCCGCCGAACCGCAGCACAGGTGCGCGTCGGCTACCGCGGTCAGTTGCAAGCCCGCCCGTGCCAGTATCGATTCCACCACGCCGTTCAGTTGCTGGCCGTGCTGCAGCGTACAGGGACTGTGAAAGGCGACCTTGCGATTCGCGGCGTGTGCCTTGATCGCCGGCAGGTCTTCGGCGTCCAGCACTTCGCTGATGTCCCGGGTCAGTGCGCTGACGCGTCGCGCCTTGTCGGCGTAGGCGCCATCGTGTTTCAGCAGTTCGCCGTATTCCTTGATCATGACGCCACAGCCGCTGGCGGTGATGACAATGGCTTCCGCGCCCTGTTCGATGTGCGGCCACCAGGCATCGATGTTGCGGCGGATGAAATCCAGCGCTTCCTGATGCGCCGACAGATGATGGCTGACGGCGCCGCAGCAACCGGCTTCGCCGGCCACTGTCAGCTGGATGCCCAGCCGGTCGAGGACGCGCGCGGCAGCTGCACTGGTGTCGGGCGTGGCGACGCTCTGCACGCAACCGGCCAGCGCCAGCATGCGGCGCGGGTGGTTGCGCGCCGGCCAGGGCGCGACGCTTTGCGCTGCAGGGACCTTGCTGCGCAGTGCCGGCGGCAGCAGGGGTTTCAGCCACTGCCCGGCGCGCAGCAAGGGCGCGAAGCGCCGCGGCCAGGGGATCAGCTTGCGCAGCAGATAACGTTGTGCGGAAGCGAGGGGGCTGCGCGGTACCTTGCGTTCGACAATGGCGCGGCCGATGTCGGCGAGCCGACCGTAACGCACACCCGACGGGCAGGTGGTCTCGCAGGCACGGCAGGTCAGACAGCGGTCCAGGTGCAGGCGCGTCCTGTCGCTGACCGTTTCGCCTTCCAGCATCTGCTTGATGAGATAAATGCGTCCGCGCGGTCCGTCCAGTTCATCGCCCAGCAACTGGTAGGTGGGGCAGGTGGCGGTGCAGAAGCCGCAGTGCACGCAGGCGCGCAGGATGCTGTCGGCTTCCTCGCCTTCGGGCGTGTTCAGGAATTCCTTGCTCAGTCGTGTCTGCATTATCAGCTGATCCATGCCGCGGCATTGCGGGCAATGCAGTGACGAAGCCATCTCGAGGCAAGCCGCTGTCGCATCATCCGTCAAAACTCCCGGTACAGGCGCCCCGGGTTTAGAATCCCGAGCGGATCGAACGCCTGTTTGAGTTGCCGGTGAATGCGCATCAGTCCTTCCGGCAATGGATGGAATACCACGTCGCGTTCACTGCCGCCGCGAAACAGGGTGGCGTGCCCGCCCACGGCCGCGACGGCGCTGCGCACAGTTTCCGGTGCGGCGTCGGACACCAGCCAGCGCAGCGCGCCGTTCCATTCGTAGAGCCATTTGCCGGCAAGCGGCAGCGGCGCGGTATCGGACGCCAGCGACAGCCGCCAAACCGGCTGCTGCGTGCTGAAGAAACCCAGCCGTTGCTCGCGCAGCCGTTCCCAGAAGCGTCCGGCATCCGTCAGCTCATCGCCGCCGATGCGTTTGCGCGCGGCGTGCACCGCGCCCTGCGCGCCGCTCAGGCGCACGTAGAGATTGCTGCCGTCATGGCAGGTGGCGCTGACCGGCAGCGGTTGCCGGGCCCAGTCGTGCAGTTCCCGCAACGCCGCTGCAGCGTTGATCTGCAGTGTCAGCGTGGTTTCTGTCTCCGGGCGCGGCAGAACTTTCAGCGACACGTCGAGCAATACGCCGAGGGTTCCGAGCGCACCGCACATCAGGCGCGAGACATCGTAACCGGCAACGTTTTTCATCACTTCGCCGCCGAAGTGCAGGATCTCGCCCTTGCCGTTGATAACCTGGCTGCCCAGCACAAAGTCGCGCGCGGCGCCCGCCGTGGCGCGCCGCGGCCCCGACAGGTTGCAGGCGATGGTGCCGCCGAGCGTTGCATTGTCGCCGTAATGCGGCGGTTCGAACGCCAGCATCTGGTTGTGTTCGTCAAGCGCCTGTTCGAGTTCGGACAACGGCGTTCCGGCGCGCGCAGTGATCACCAGTTCGGTGGGTTCGTAATTGATAATCCCGCGGTGGCCGGCGACCTCGAGCCGATCGCCCGTTGCGATGCGACCATAAAACGCCTTGCTGCCGCCGCCGCGGATGCTCAAGGCGGTGCGCGATGCGCCGGCCGCGCGTACACGGTCCTGCAGGCGGGCGCTGATATCCTGCTCGCTCATGCGGCGCTCAAAAGCGTTCCAGGTCAGGGAAGGGCAGTTCACCCTTGTGCACGTGCATGGCGCCGAGTTCCGCGCAGCGATGCAGGGTGGGCACCGCTTTGCCGGGATTGAGCAGGCCGTCGGCATCGAACGCCGCCTTGATGGCGTGGAACTGCGTCAGTTCCGCAGCGGCGAACTGGGCGCACATCTGGCCGATCTTTTCCATGCCGACACCGTGTTCGCCGGTGATGGTGCCGCCGACTTCGACACACAGTTCCAGTATCCTGCCGCCGAACTCTTCAGTGCGTTCCAGCTCGCCGGGTGTGTTGGCATCGTAGAGAATCAGCGGATGCAGGTTGCCGTCGCCGGCATGAAACACGTTGGCTACCGGCAGCCCGTAGTGCTGCGAAAGTTCGGCGATGGTCTGCAATACCCGCGGCAGGTGCTTGCGCGGAATGGTGCCGTCCATGCAGTAATAATCGGGTGAAATGCGCCCCACGGCGGGGAATGCCGCCTTGCGGCCTTTCCAGAACAGCAGGCGTTCGGCTTCATTGGTCGCGGTGCGCACTTCGCTGGCGCCGCTGTCCTGCAGGATCCTGCGCACCTGCAGCACGTGTTCCGAGACTTCCTCGTTGGTGCCGTCGACTTCGCACAGCAGAATCGCCTCGGCGTCGCGCGGGTAGCCGGCATGCACAAAATCTTCCGCTGCCTGGATCGCCAGCCGGTCCATCATCTCCAGCCCGGCCGGTATGATGTCGGCGGATATGATGTTGCCGACCGCCTGGCCGGCCCTGGCCAGGTCGTCGAAGGCCGCGAGCATGACCTGCGCGCGCTCGGGCAACGGCAGCAGTTTCACGGTGACCTCGACGATGACGCCCAGCATGCCCTCGGAACCGGTGAGCAATGCCAGCAGGTCGTAGCCGGGCGCGTCCAGGCCGCTGCCGCCGAGGGTGAGCAGCTCGCCGTCGATGGTGACGATTTTCAGCTGCTGGATGTTGTGCACCGTCAATC
>JAGFJP010000140.1 GCA_024102665.1 Thiogranum sp.
CGCATGGTGAAAGGCGTCAACGTGCTGGCCGATGCGGTCAAGGTTACCCTGGGCCCCAAGGGTCGTAACGTTGTGCTGGACAAGGCGTTCGGCGCACCGACCGTGACCAAGGACGGCGTTTCCGTCGCCAAGGAAATCGAACTGGAAGACAAGTTCGAGAACATGGGCGCGCAGATGGTGAAAGAAGTTGCCTCGCAGACTTCCGATGTCGCCGGCGATGGCACCACCACCGCCACCGTGCTGGCCCAGGCCATTGTGCGCGAAGGCATGAAAGCCGTCGCCGCCGGCATGAACCCGATGGATCTCAAGCGCGGTATCGACAAGGCGGTACTGGGTGCGGTGAGCTTCCTGAAGGAAATGTCCCAGCCCTGCTCCGACACCAGATCCATTGCCCAGGTCGGCACCATTTCCGCCAACTCCGACGAATCCATCGGCAAGCGCATCGCCGAAGCCATGGAAAAGGTCGGCAAGGAAGGCGTCATCACTGTCGAAGAAGGTTCTTCCCTGGAAGACGAGCTGGAAGTTGTCGAAGGCATGCAGTTTGATCGCGGCTACCTGTCGCCGTACTTCGTCACCAACCAGCAGAACATGCAGTCCGAACTGGAAGATCCCTACGTGCTGCTGTTCGACAAGAAGATCTCCAACATCCGCGATCTGCTGCCGGTGCTGGAAAGTGTCGCCAAGGCCGGCAAGCCGCTGCTGATTATCAGCGAAGACGTCGAAGGCGAAGCGCTGGCCACCCTGGTGGTGAACAGCATCCGCGGTATCGTCAAGGTCTGCGCCGTCAAGGCCCCGGGCTTCGGCGATCGTCGCAAGGCCATGCTGCAGGATATCGCTATCCTGACCGGCGGCCAGGTGATTTCCGAGGAAGTCGGCCTGTCGCTGGAGAAAGCCACGCTCAATGAGCTCGGCAGCGCCAAGCGCATCCTCATCTCCAAGGAAAACACCACCATTATCGATGGCGCCGGAAGCAGTGACGAGATCGAGGCGCGTGTCAAGCAGGTGCGTGCCCAGATCGAGGAAGCCACTTCCGATTACGACAAGGAAAAACTCCAGGAACGTGTTGCCAAGCTGGCCGGCGGTGTCGCCGTCATCAAGGTAGGTGCCGCGACCGAAGTGGAAATGAAGGAAAAGAAAGCGCGTGTCGAAGACGCCCTGCACGCAACCCGTGCCGCGGTCGAGGAAGGCGTGGTGCCCGGTGGCGGCGTGGCGCTGGTGCGTGCCATCGCCTCGATCAAGGATCTGAAAGGCGACAACCACGACCAGAACATGGGCGTGGATATCGCGCGCCGTGCCCTGGAAGAACCGCTGCGCCAGATCTGCGCCAATGCCGGTGACGAACCTTCGGTGGTCCTGAACAAGGTCGCCGAAAACAAGGGTAATTTCGGCTACAACGCCGCTACCGGTGAGTATGGCGACATGCTGGAAATGGGTATCCTGGATCCCACCAAGGTGACCCGCAGCGCGCTGCAGAACGCGGCGTCCGTTGCCGGGCTGATCATCACCACCGAGGCCATGGTCGCGGAAGTGCCCAAGGAAGAAGGCGCCGGTATGCCGGGCGGCGGAATGCCCGACATGGGCGGCATGATGTAAGTCTGTCTGCCTCACGGCAAACGAAAAGCCCGCCGCAAGGCGGGCTTTTTTATGGGCGAGCCACCGCGCGACCGGGTTCAGACGTTGATGTACATCCAGCCTTCGCTCAGGCGATTCAGAATGTGCTCCAGCGCCGACGGCGTTACATCCACTTCCGGCAGCAGATTGACATCGCTCTGCAGTCCCTCGAGTTCGCGGATATGGTCCATGGCATCCTTGCAGGCCAGGAATGTCAGGTTGAAATAGCGCTGCTGCAGCTCGCGCACGCGCTGCGAATAGGGCGAATGGCCGGCGCGCAGCATCTTGATGGCGCTGGCGTTCGCAACCACTTCGATTTCCGCGCCGTTCTCGGTTCTGGCATAGGTTTGCAGCAGGTGCTCTGCGGTCCCCAGCGCTTCCTCGAACTTGTCGACACTGGACGTGTTGAGATGCACGATGATGCGCTTGGTGCCTTTCTGGTCGTCGATCTTCGACAGGTCGGTGTTCTGAAACGCGCGATGCTCATCCCAGTACATGGCGTGCAGTCCGCTCGCGGATTCAGGTTTCGGCTGGTGGCTGGTCCAGCCGACCGCGGCGCCGAGTCCCAGCAGCACCGTCGCCGCCGCCGCCCGTCCGAGACGGCTGATGCGACGTCCCGGTTGCGCGCGGTAGTTCTCGATGGCGGGCGGTTTATCGTAGGCATGGCGCACCAGCTCGCTGAGCTGGCGCAGCTCGCAAAGCTGTCTGCTGAGGCCCGGGTCTTCATCCAGCGCCTCGAAAACTTCGTTTTTTTCCGAGGCATCGAGCTCATCGTCGATAAAGGCGTTGAGGCGC
>JAGFJP010000148.1 GCA_024102665.1 Thiogranum sp.
TCAGAGTCCCTCTCACCCGCACACCCGCGTGTACGTCACCGACCACGCGTTCGGCGGCGAAGTCCAGGCCGGGGTTGTCGACCGGCCCGCCGCCGAACAGCAGCTGACCCTTGACGATATCCAGTTCCCGTCCATACGCTGTATAAGTGCCTTTCTGTATGGCCAACGCGCCGTTGGCCCGCGTCACCCGCCCGGGTTGATCGATGAGCCGGATGTCGCCGCCGAGCCGGCCTTTGACGCCGAACCCGTCGAGCGTGACCTGCTCGCCCAGACTGACCTGCACCTGGCTGGTGACTTTCCAGGGGGCCTCCGCGGCAACTGACTGCTGCCGCCGGTCAATGATCACCACATCGCGGGAAACGGTGACGCCTTCCGGCAATTGTTTGGGCTTCAAGCGTGCGCGAGGCACATGCACCTGACCCTGCAGATCGATTGCCGGCGGGCGTATGCGCGCGCTGAGGTCGGGTGATATCAGCACCAGCGCTTCGGGGATGTGAACCGCCTCGAAATCCTTGCCCTGTATGTTCACGTCGGCGCTCCAGCCCGTGACGTCTTCGAAGGCAACATCGCCGGCGACGGACAATCGGCCTTCGCCCGAAACACAGCTGCCGCGCACCCTGACGCCGTCCGGTGCGCTGTGTACCGCAAGTTGCAGTTCGCGCAGTTCAATGCCCAGCTGGTTGACGCCGACGATACCGTCCTCGACACCGATGTCGCCGGATACGACGGGCTTGCCGAGCGTTCCCCTGGCGGCGACGTCGATCGCAATGCTGCCCTTGAAGGTGGCAATGTCTTCGAGCAGGTATCCCAGGCCTCCCAGTTCGTCCAGGCGGCCTGCGAGCGACAGCGCAAGTGGCTGCTGCTTCCAGGGCGTGACCAGCGGCTGATAACCGGGCAGCGTCAGTTTGCCATTGACATGATCGTCACCGATCAGGACAAGATCCAGGGTCGCTTCGACGCCCTGACTGTCGAGCGCGGCCTTTATGTCGATGCCCTGGATCTGCTCGGCGCGACCGTCCGTGGCATTGACGATCTGCAGCGAACCGCTGCCGACCTCGACGGCAAGGCGCGCTGTGTTCAAGCGGCCTTCCACTCCCTTTGCCGACAGCGTCGCGTCGAGCGGGCTGCTCCATTGCAAACGGGTGCCGAGTGCATCGTCGAGCATGGTCAACGGCAATTCCCGCAGTTGCGTATCGGCCTGCCATTGTCCTGCCGGGTCGCCGCGGAAACTGATACACAGTCGCGCCTCCGTCTGCGCGCGGTTCCAGCAGGTTTCCGGCACCTGTATGTCATTGCCCGCGAGCAGCAGTGGAACTGGCTGTGCCAGCGCCCAGGCCCCGGTCTGCGCAATATCCCATTGCGCTTTTTCCAGGCTTCCCCGCCATTGCGCATCCTGCCAGCCGCCGCTCAGCCGGAGTTCGCCGGTGTGTTCGCCGGTGCGGGTGGTCAGCGCGATCCTGTGCTCCGCCAGCGGACCGCTGACGGACAGTTTTGTGTCAGCGAGGTGGTAATCGGAAAGCCGGATATCAGTTGCCTGCACCTGGATCGACTGACTGGCGGTCCGGGCCCAGTGCAGCTCAACGTCGCCTTGCAGCGACTGCAGACTGATGTTCTGCGCCGCGATATCGCGCATGGCTATCTGCGCCTTGATGTCGGGCTGCTGGCGGCTGCCGAGCGCCGTGGCTGTAACGTCAGCCGAACCGTTGAGTCCTGGCGCCACCCCGGAGAGGTCTTGGGCACGCAGGCTGGCTTGCAGATTCAGGCGTTCGCCGATTTCACCGGACGCCGTCAGGCGATTATCGCCCGATTGCAGTTGCAGGGTGCGTAGCGAAAACAGCGTGCCCTCGACCGAGACGTCAGCCTGTCCGCTCACCGGATAGTCCCGCAGCCGGCCTTCGAGTTGCGTCAGCTGCGCGTTCAGGTGCGGTGCGCCGTCGACATATCGGCCCTTGCTGGCGAGCTGCGCCGACAGCGTGCCCGGCCAGGCTTCCCAGTGGGTGCCCGGATTGAGCTCCGCTGCAGTCAGCGTCATGTCCCATTCCAGCTGCGGTTGCCAGTCGAGTTGCCCACGGGCCGCTATGGTCCCCTCCAGGAGTTCACCGCGCAGTTCGTCGATGACAAGGCCCTGCTGATTACCCTGGCCGGTCGCGCGCCAGTCGCCGGCCGGCAGTTGCGCGCCCTGCACTGCAGTGCGGAGCTGGAAGCGGTAGTCTTCTGTTGAACCGTCGATCTGCAACTGACCGGTGCTGGCTATATCGCCTTCCCGCTGAGGATCGAGTTGCCACCCGGAAGTCAGCTGCACCTGCTCGCCCTGCAACGAGGCATCCAGTTGCGCGCTGATGGCATGATCGCGCAGCTGACCGCTCAGTTGCGTCAGATGTACGTTCAGTTGCTCGACGCGGTCGCTGTAGCTGCCCTCGCTGCTCAGTTGCGCCGAGAGTTTTCCGGGCCAATCCACCCACTGTCGGCCGGGATCGATCTGGTCCAGGGTGAGTGTGACGTCCCAGCGCAGCTGCGGCTGCCAGTCCAGCTTGCCGTGACCGGAAACGCTGCCGTCCAGCAGTTCGCCGCGCAACCGGCTCACGGTCAGCCCCTCCAGGGTGCCGACGCCATTGGACTGCCAGTGTGCAGCCGGGAGCTGTGCGCCCTGCAGCGAGGTTTCGAGCTCGAACCGGTAGGCGTCCAGCTTGCCTTCGAGCTGCAATGTGCCGGTGCTGGCAAGCGCGTCCTGCTGTTGCGGTTCGAGTTCCCAGCGCAATGACAATTGCGAGTCGGCGACGGTGTCGAGTCCGATGTCGCCTGCTGCGCTGGCGCGCAGGCCTTCGGCGTCGAGTTGCAGGGTTTCGACCTGCAGCCTGCCGTGGCGCGCGTCCGCTGCCAGCAGGATGCGCTCGACGACATACTGGCTTTCCGCGTTGGCAAACTCCAGGTTCTGCACCGAGGCACGGCCGACAGAAATGGCGAACGGCAACCGCAGATCCAGTGGCGCGGACGGTTCGGTTGCGGCCGGCTCCGCGCTTGCGGTGTGCCGGATGCTGGTGTCGATCAGATCCAGGTGCTCGATGCGCAGCTCGCGTGAAAACAGGCGCAGCGGCGACCAGTCGAAATCCAGTTGACCGATGGCGATCTGTCCGCCGGCGTAATCCAGCTGCAGATCCTCGATGTGCAGAGGGCCGGCCAGCCGGCCCTCGGCAACAGTGAAACCCAGGCGCTCGCCGGCCAGTGTGGTGGCAAGACCGGTCAGTACGCGCAAGCCGCTTTCGGTGGCGGCGAGGAACCACACAGCGGCGCCCGACAGCA
>JAGFJP010000167.1 GCA_024102665.1 Thiogranum sp.
GCTGCTGCGTGCTGCTCGCCATCGGCTGCCATATGCTCCTCGTTTCGTTACTGACCCTGCTCGCCGGTGGTCGCAGAACCCCCGGCCGCAGGCGCCGGATAGCCGGGATAACCCCAACCCGGCGCGCTATACCCGGGAGGCGGTGGCGGATAGCCGTATCCGTAACCCGGTCCGGCCGCCGGTGGCGGGTAACCATAGCCCGGCCCCTGGTAACCGTAGGCGGGCGCCTGCTGCTGCCCGGCTGCCGGTGCCGCCTGCTGTTGCTGCGGTTGTTGCGGCGCAGCAGCACCGGGCATGCCCGGCGCCGCCGCCGGTGCCTGGCGCGCGGCTTCCCAGCGCTGCTGCTGTTCGGCCTGCAGTTGCTCCCAGCGTTTTTCCTGTTCCGCCTTGCGCTGATCCCATTCCTTGCGCCGTTCTTCGCTGCGCTGTTCCATTGCTTCGAGGCAGGGGTCTTCACCGCGCTGCTGACGCGTGGCATCGCGCTGCGCCTGCATCTCGTCCCTGCGCTGTTGCATTTCAGCCTGGCGTTCCTCGCGGTACTGATCCATCTGCCTGCGCCGCTCTTCCTGCTGACTCAGGAACTGATCCCGCGTCACCGGGCCATAATTCGGGTCGCCCGGATACTGCGGCGGCGCCGGCGGCGCATAGCCGGTTCCTGCGCTGTCCAGTTCCTGGTCGGGCCTGAACTGCGGTGGCATGCCGGGCGTACCCGAGGAGTAAGGTCCGGGCGGCGGCGGCACTGCGCCGGGAGCCGGATAGCCTCCCCAGGCGCCTTGCGCAGGCGCTGCCGGGGCACCCTGAGCCGCAGTGTCCTCTTGTGCCTGAACCACCGGCACCACCAGCAGACTTCCGGCGATCGAGCCTGCCATCAGCAGTCCCAGCCAGCCGGCATACGATTTGTCTGTTACTGAATCCCTGATCACGATATTGCCCTCCGCGTTGCAGCTTGAGTTGATATGCTGAATGTCACCTGTGTATCAGCATGGTCCTGATTCACTGTCATGCCGGTGTCCTGGACGCCTGTTCATCTGCATCATGAATCTTCTCTTCCAGCGCAGCGCATCCGTGTTCGACAAAACGTTTCTCGGCACTGATGCACCCCATCGGAATCACGATCAGGGTGAACAAGGTCGCCACGCCGGTGCCGAACAGCAGCGTGACAGCCATACCTTCGAAAATCGGATCGCCGATAATCGCGGCGGCGCCCGCCATCAATGTCAGCGAGGTGATGAGAATCGGCCGCAGACGGATGCGGCCCGCCGCCACCGCGGCCTCGCGTATCGGTTTCCCGGTCGCGACTTCGCTCTTGACGAATTCCACCAGCAGGATCGAGTTGCGCACGATGATGCCGCCCAGCGCGATGAAACCGATCATCGAGGTCGCGGTGAACTGCGCGTTCAAAAGCCAGTGCCCCGGAATGATGCCGATCAGCGTCAGCGGAATCGGTGCCATGATCAGGCCCGATAAAGCATAGTCGCGGAACTCGATGACGATCAGACCGTAGATCAGCAGCAACGCGGCCATGAAGGCGATGCCCATGTCGCGGAACGTTTCATAGGTGACCGTCCATTCGCCGGCCCATTCAAAGCCTGTCTGCAGATCATTTTCCGGCGGCCCGAGCAGCCCCATCGGCATGCCGGTGATCTTGACGCCGTCCGGTGCCGTGTAGTTTTCCAGCAGATCCTCGACGCCGAACATGCCGTAGATCGGCGCGCCGAGGCGCCCGGTCATTTCGCCGGTGACATATTCAACCGGCCGCAGGTCCTTGTGGTAGATGTAGGGATCTTCAGGCACCTGGACAAAGCGCCCCAGCTCGGCAAGCGAAATGGTGCCGCCATCGGCGGTCGGGATCGGCAGGTTGGACAGCCGCGACACCTGGGAGCGCACGGCCAGCGGCGCCTGTATCACGATAAAGGTCGGCTCCAGCGGCGCACCGAGCTTGACGTCACCCAGCTTGTGGCCGCCCATGGCCATGGCCAGGTTGCGATTGACGGTTTCCATGGTGACCCCACGGCGCACCGCCTTTTCCAGGTCGATCTGGAACTCCCAGTAGGTGTAGGGGTCTGCCAGGTAGTTATCGACGTCGACCAGGTTCTCGACTTCCGTGAACATGCGGGTCATGTCGCGTGCCACCTGGCGCCGCACCGCGTCATCCTGGTTATAGATTTCGGCGACGACAGTCTGCAGCACCGGCGGTCCGGGCGGCATCTCGACGACCTGGATGCGCGCCCCGAGACGCTCCGCAATCGGCGTCAGCAGTTCCCGCGCGGCCACTGAAATCTCGTGACTGCTGCGTTCGCGCTCGTCCTTGTCGAGCAGCATCACCTGCACATCGCCGTACCAGGGCTGTTCGCGCAGATAGTAGTGGCGCACCAGGCCGTTGAAGTTGAACGGCGATGCGGTTCCCACGTAGGTCTGCAGCGCAGTCACCTCGGGAATTTCCCGGCGCATGGTTTCGGCCATCTGCTGCACGACGTTGGCAGTCACCGGCATGGCGGTGCCTTCGGGCATGTTGACCACCACGTTGAACTCGGGCTTGTTGTCGAACGGCAGCATTTTCACCGCGACGATCTTGAAATAGAACATCGAACAGGCCAGTGCCGTAATGGCGATGATGCTGACCAGGAAAAGGATCCCGAGTGCGCGGTTCCTGATCAGCGGCATGATGATTGGTTCGTAGATCTTGCCGATGTATTTCTGGGTGCGCCTTTCGCGCTCTTCGGCCTTGTGAAACGAATGCAGGGTGGCCGGACGCATGCGCATCGCGAACCAGGGCGTGAAAATGAACGCGGAAATGAGGGAGAAAAACATGGCCGAGGAACCCAGCACCGGGATCGGGCGCATGTAGGGCCCCATCAGGCCGCTGACGAATCCCATCGGCAGCAACGCGGATATGATGGTCAGGGTGGCGAGAATGGTCGGGTTGCCGACTTCACGCACCGCATCGATGGCAATGCCGACGGTGGTACGACCGGCCTGCATCCAGCGGCGGAAAATGTTCTCGACCACCACCGTGGCGTCGTCGACCAGAATACCGATGGAGAAAATCAGCGCGAACAGGCTGACGCGGTCGATGGTGTAATCGAGCACCCAGGCCGACCACACGGTAATGAGAATAACGATCGGGATAACGGTGATGACCACGAATGCCGCGCGAAAGCCGAGACCGATCAGGCACAGCGCCGCCACGGCCACCGCGGCCTCGAACAACGCCAGCAACAGTTCGTTGACCTTGTCGTTGGCCGTCTGGCCATAGTCGCGCGTAATGCTGACGCGCACGTTGTCCGGGATCAGCTGCCCGCGCAGGGATTCCAGCTTGCCGAGAATATCGCTGGCGACAGTCACGCCGTTGGTGCCTTCCTTCTTGGCCAGAGCGACGGTCACCGCGGGCTCGCCGTTGGCGATGGCCTCGTCTTCGGGCGCGGCAGGCCCCGTGTAGTAGCCGACCATCTGGCGGGCTTCCTCGGGTCCGTGGGATACGCGCGCCACGTCACGAATATAGATCGGCAAGCCGCTGCGGGTGCCGACGATCAATCGCGAAATATCGTCCGCCGTGCGCAGGAACGAACCGGTGTAGACCGAAAAGCTGGTATTCGCCGCTTCCACCGACCCTACCGGCAGCTTCTGATTGGACGCCTGGATAGTCTGCGCGATCTGGTCGAGCGTCAGGCCGTAACCGGTGAGCTTTTCCGGAAGCACTTCGACGCGCACCTGCTCGGCGCGGCCGCCGACGACAAAACCCTGTCCGGTGTTCGGCACCTGCTGCAAATGCTGCAGAACGTCGACACCGAGCGTTCGCAGCGCGGCATCGTCGACGGCGGAGGACGACAGGGTCACGGTCACTACCGGCACGTCGTCGATACCCTTGGGCTTGACCAGCGGCATGGCGACACCGGGCGGTATCTTGTCGATGTTGGACTGCAGCTTGTCGTGCACCTTGACGATCGACGGACCCAGTTGCTCGCCCACCCTGAAACGCACCGTCACCATGGAGCTGCCGCGATCACTGATCGAGTACACATGCCGCACGCCGGGAATCTCGTGCATGATCCTTTCCAGCGGCTCGGTCACCAGGCTTGCTACCTGGCTTGCCGAAGCGCCGGGATAGGACACGAAGATATCGATCATCGGCACCGAGATCTGCGGATCTTCCTGGCGCGGTGTGAACACCAGGCCCAGCAGACCGATGGCCAGCGCCGCCATCATCAGCAAGGGTGAAATGGGCGAGTCGATGAAGGTGCAGGCCATGCGCCCGGCGATACCGAGAGGCTTGTTCTCGACCTCCTGGCGGTCCAGCAGCTCCAGGGTTTCCGGATCATGCTCCGCGGCGGAGGCTTGATTGTTGTCGTTCGGTTCTGTCATGGCTGGGAATCGCGTCGGCTATTGTTGACCACCGTGACTCCAGCCGCCGCCGACCCCGGCCGGCGGCACCGCGAAGATGCGCTCTCCAACCTGCAACCCGGAGAGCACGGCAACCATGTTGCCGCCGACGTAATCGCCAAGTCGCACCAGTCGCAACGCCGGGCGGTTGTCCTCGGTGGCGACATACACCGCCGGCAGGCTGCCCCTCCACAGCACCGCGCTGTCGGGAATCACCGGTACCGGACTGCCGCTCGCGGAGGTATCGGGCACCATCACTTCGGCGTACATTCCCGGCCCGCCCGGCACATTCACCGGGAGATCGAACTTCACGGTCACGGTGTGGCGCACTTCATCCGCGGTCGGGAAAATCTGGGCGACCCGGGCGTCCACACGCACATTGCCCACGTCGAGCTTCACAGGCACCAGCATGCCCTTCTTGAGACCGCTCATCAGCCGCACCGGCACCGCAACCTCGACCTGCAGATACGTCAGGTCCGCATACTCGATCAGCGGCTGCCCTGGCTGGACCGTGTCGCCCTCCTCCACCATCTTGCGGATGATCACGCCATCGAAAGGCGCGAACGAACGCGTGTCGCGCAACTTGGCATCGATCTCCTCGATCTGCGATTGCGCGGCGAGCTGCTGGTTGTAGGCCTGGCTGAGCTGGGTGCCGTAACCGTAAATGTCGGCCTGGCGATCGACGTAGCGGTCGCCGCCGATGTTGCCCGGCATGAAACTCTGCGAGAACGGCTGGGTGAACATCTGGTCGAACATGGACGGCATGCCCATGCCGCCGGAGCGCGAAAGACTGCGGCTCTGCGGCGACCAGAGTTCGCGGTTGTACTGAACCTGGGCGTTGGCGATGGCCGCTTGCGCATTGGAGAGCTGCGCAAGTGCGGCGCGCCGTTGCGCCAGCAGATCGTCGTCGTCGATGGCGACCAGGATATCGTCTGCCTTGAAGCGGTCGCCTTCGGTACCGGCAAGGTATTCCACGCGGCCGGGGATCTGCGCCGTCAGGGTAACCTGCTTGAACGCCACCACGTTGCCGCCGAGCGTCACCGAGCCGCTGGCGCTGCTGGCCTGCACCGTGACAATGGGTGGTGTCCCGCCGGCCGGCGCTTGCGCGAACGTTGCCGGGTGCAGGAAGAAAAGGGAAAAAGCAACAAAAACCCCGACTGCAAACGGCGCCGCGCGCCAGCCGGAAATTTTTGTGTCGGGTGCGCAGCTATCGGTTACCCGATTGCCGCACAGGCTCGCTCGATGACGCGGTGCAGTCACGGACGGTCTCCTCAACGCTGTTGTTGTCACCCTCCGATTGCTGTTTCGCAAATCCGGCTTGTTGTCGGGGGTGCCTGAGCGGAAACTTTCGCAATCCTTGTGCCAACTGTCAGGTTATTGTTTTAAAGCTGTTTTTTTCCGTGGCCGATGTAGCCGTGCTGCAACACCGACTTCAGAGTGAACTTTGGCAAGTTGTGGCAAGCCATTGAAGTTTGTAGTTCGCAACAGCACAAAGCGGCCTTGCAACACCGACTGCAACACCTTCAACGCCCTGCAACATTAATCGGGAAAACAATTGATCTGAGTCAACGCTGTTCTATAGTCAATTCATTAGCATGATGACTAACCCAGCGGTTGCCAGCAGTTTCAAGGGGGTGGTCGCCGCGCGGAATAGACCTGGAATCAAACCAAGAATTATAGATGTACCGAGGAGCAGGGTTTATGAACGCGCTTGAGCAGTTTTCGCCGTTGATGGATGCGGTCATCTCCCACATCCACGAAGGCGTGATTCTTACCGATTACAAGGGCAAAATTCTTTTCCACAATCCGGCCGCAGACGAACTCCTGGGTTTCCCGGAATTCAGCTCCGTCAACGAGATCAGGGAAACCACCGGCATCAATCTCAGAAATTCGCTGATCACGTCACCCGGCAACAGCATGGTCACGGGTAGAACGATCGTCGATCGGCACCGCTTCGAACAACGCATCAGCCGCAACGGTATCACGCGCTTCCTGGAAGTCAGTTCCACCACTATCCCGGTGCCCGGCGAAACCGACCCGATTCAGCTGATGGTGATGGCCGATATCACCGACAAGCGCCTGCTGCAAGCCGTACTGAATGACAACAAGACCTCGGGACTCGTAACCCAGGACCCGCGCATGCTGGAAATCGCGGCGATGATCGAACACATTGCGCGCACCAAGGCATCCGTGCTGCTGCAGGGCGAATCCGGCACCGGCAAGAGTCTGCTGGCGCGCATGATTCATCGCAAGAGTTCGCGTTGCGACAAGCCGCTGATCGAAGTCAACTGCGCGGCGATTCCGGATTCACTGCTCGAGTCCGAACTGTTCGGACACATCAAGGGTGCGTTCACCGGAGCCACCAGCGATCGCCCCGGCCGCTTCCAGGCGGCGCACGGCGGCACACTGTTTCTGGATGAAGTCAGCGAGCTGCCACTGCACCTGCAACCGAAACTGCTCAAGGCGCTCGAAGAACAGTCGTTCCAGATGGTCGGTTCCGATACCAACGTCGACGTGGATGTGCGCATCATCGCTGCGTCCAACCAGAACCTGCGCGATCTGGTCGACAAGGGGCGCTTCCGCGGCGATCTGTTCTACCGCCTGGCGGTGATACCGCTGGACATCCCCGCCCTGCGCGACCGCCCGGGCGACATACCGTTGCTGATCCACTATGTGTGCGATCAACTCGCCAGCCGCGGCTATCCCGATGATCTCCAGTGCGAGCAGGAAGCCATGCGCCTGATGATGGACTATCCCTGGCCCGGCAATGTGCGCGAACTCTCGAATGCCGTGGAACACGGAATGATTCTGGCGGAGAACGGCATCGTCAAAGCGAATTCCCTGCCTTACGACATTCGTCACTACCGTGGCGACACGTCTGCCGCCGGCGCGCGGGGACAGGCGAGGCAGGAAAGCGACCCGCACCGGCGCGAAATCCTCGAGGCGCTGGAACAGAGCGAAGGCAACCGTGCCGAGGCTGCGAGAATGCTGGGGATCGACAGAAGCACCCTGTGGAGACGCATGCACCGGCTGAATCTGATCTAGGCATCGCCCGCAATCCGTTCCGGGAGATTCCTGTTGTAATTGGCTGATAATTGAATGAATAAGGAGAGGAACTAAAACGCGTTTAAACTAATTATTAACAAAATGTTACAAAGGATCCTTGTGAATCCGGTTGAATTTCAGATAAGCATTTCATAATATAATGCTCGTCTGTTTTATTGACTGGAGAAAGTGATGATCCTGGATACCTTTACCATCGGTGGTGTCGTTGTGGCGGTAGTACTGGTTGCGGCCACCATTGCGCTCATTCGCGGCTGCTGCAAAGGCGATTGATCTCGCTTCCCCGCACCGTGGTTTTCCAGTCGTTGACCCCCGCCAGGGCACACCCTAGAATCCCTGTTCCCCATCCCATACACATGGGCGGTTAGCTCAGCGGGAGAGCACTGCCTTCACACGGCAGGGGTCACTGGTTCAATCCCAGTACCGCCCACCAATTCCTTAAACGGTTACGAGCTTTGACGAGTGAATCGTACGATTTTGCTCCAAGTTGCTCCACAACTGACGCTGGCCGAAGCGTACGTAGTCATCCAGGTTGGTTGGGCTCTTGCGCTGCGCATAGCGCGGTCCCACCACGCCGCTGGCCAGGTACTTGCGAATGGTATTCCGAGATAGCCCGGTTCGCCGCGTTATCTCCCGGAGCGGCATTCCTTCCCGGAAATGCCATCGCCTGATCACACTCAATAACGTCACGTCGATCACGCCTAAGTTCTCCTGCAATACTTCATTGCAGGGTGAGTTGTACGTGGGTCAAATTTCGATGCAAATTACTGCACCAGGCGGGTCAGTTCTGGGTGCAAATGAACAAAGCTCTGTAACCGGATACCGCGCCCGGGCGGGACACCTGGGATAACGTCGCCATACTTGATGTCGTAATTACTACGTTTCAGTAGTATCTTCTACACCATGAAATGGCTGCTCCTCATCACCAGCCTCTCCACCGACAACGGCACGGTACGAATGCGCGCCTGGCGCGCGCTCAAGGCCAGCGGCGCGGCGGTGCTGCGCGACGGCGTTTACCTGATTCCGGCGACCGGGGACACCAGGACCGTGCTTGCAAGGGTGGAACAGGACATCGAAGCGTCCG
>JAGFJP010000180.1 GCA_024102665.1 Thiogranum sp.
GTGCTGGTCGATTTCTGGGCGGACTGGTGCGCGCCCTGCAAGATGCTGTTGCCCGTGCTGCTGAAGCTGGTGGAGGAATACCAGGGCAAGTTCCAGCTCGCCAAGGTCAACACCGACATGCAGCGCAACCTGGCGGCGCAGCATGGCATTCGCAGTCTGCCGACGTTGCGGCTTTACCGTGACGGGCAGGCGGTGGAGGAAGTGCTCGGCGCGCAGCCGGAATCGGTGCTGCGCGCGCTGCTGGACAAATACATTGAACGCGCTTCGGATGCGCTGTTGCGCCAGGCGCTGGCGCTGCATGCGCAGGGCGAGGTGCGCCAGGCGCTGGAATTGCTGGAGCAGGCTTCGAGCGAAGACCCCGAGAATCTCAGGCTGCCCCTGGAGATCGCGCGCCTGCTGATCGAGGACGGGCAACTGGACCGCGCCGAGGGCGTGCTGGCGACCTTGCCGGTGGCGCTGCTCGAAGAACCGGAAGTCGATGCGCTGCGCGCGATGCTGCAATTCGCCCGCGCCACGGCGGAGGCGCCTTCGGCGCAGGCGCTGGAGTCCGCGCTGGAAGCTGATCCGAACCAGTCCGAAGCGCGTTATCAGCTCGCCGCGCGGCAGGCGCTGGCGTCGGACTACGACAGGGCGATGGACAACTTCATGGAACTGCTGCGCCGCGACCGCAACTTCGGCGATGGCGCGGCGCAGAAAGCGCTGGTGGCGATTTTCGCCTTACTCGGCGACAGCGACGCGCGTGTCGCCAGGTACCGCCGGCAGATGTTCAACCTGCTGCATTAGCCATCCCGTTGCGCATCAGCCGCGGCAGTTGAACAGCCGCTTGTTGCGGATGATTTTCGCCACCTTGTCCGGCACCATCTGTTCCCAGCTGAGGTCGCCGTTGCGGATTTTCGCCAGCACATCGTGGGAGAAAATGCGCAGGCAGGCCTGATCGATGGAATCCAGCGGCTTGATATAGCCGTTGCCGAGCAGGTGGATGTACAGGTGCTGCAGGTGCTGCGGAATCGGCAGGTTTTCGGCGGTGATCAGTTCGCCGCTGTCGGCATCCAGCGCCGGGCAGACGTACATGCGCATGGCGTTGCGGAACATGCGGCCGAACGATTCCAGGATGCCGCCCTGCAGGTCTTCGTAATATTTCTCGTTGAATATCTCGATCAGGGTCGGTACGCCCAGCGCCACGCCGATGGGTTTGCTGGTGTGCTGGTACAGGTATTGCGCCAGCCGGTAGAACGCGCCGTAATCGGAAATCAGCACGTTCTTGCCGAGCGCGCAGAGAATCTCGGCGCGGTGCAGGAAATCCTGCACGTCGATGTTTTCGCCTTCCACCAGGTTGTGCAGCGTCATTTCGCTCAGCACGATGACTTCGTCGGAATTGACGTCCGGTTCGTTGCAGAACGCCTGGTAGGCGCTGTCCAGCAGGTTCATGTTCAGGTGCGTCGGCGGGCGGAAACGGCTGCGCTCCACCAGCACGGCTTTTTTGTACAGGGCGTCGGCGGGCTGCACGACCTTGCCGTCGGCGCGGAACATGGCGGCGCTCGACAGGCCTTTCTGCACCAGGCGCAGCGCCATCAGCCGGTTGTCGACTTTGCTGAACGCCGGCCCGTAGAAATCGATCATGTCGATTTCCAGCAGATCCTTGTTGAGCCGGTCGAGCAGCGACATCAGCAGCGCATCCGGATCCTGGTGCAGGTGATAGGCGCCGTAAATCAGGTTGACGCCGAGCACGCCGAGGGTTTCCTGGTCCTGCACCGCTTCGCGGCCTTTCAGCACCACGTGCAGATCGATCTGCGAAGCGTCTTCCTGGGGACTGGTCTGAAAACGGATGCCGAGCCAGCCGTGGCCCTGGCCGCGTTGCGTGAAGCTGCGCGCGGCGACCGTATTGGCAAACGCGAAAAATGTGGATTCCGGCCCGCGGCGTTCGCCCAGCCGCTCCAGGACCAGGCCGTATTCGTGGTTCAGCATCGCCTGCAGGCGATCGCGGCTGACGTAACGCGAGCAGGTTCCGTAGATCGCATCGCTGACCTGCATGTCATACGCCGACATGGCCTTGGCGATCGATCCCGCGGCGCCGCCCACTTTGAAAAACCAGCGCGCAGTCTCCTGCCCTGCGCCGATTTCAGCGATGGTTCCGTATTTACTGGTATCGAGATTGAGTGACAGCGCTTTCTGGTGAGTATCGAGTTCGGGGTTTTGCATATTATTGTTGCCGAAGGGCCTCCACCGGGCGGAATGGCGCCTAGTTATAACAGAGATTCAGGGCGTTGTGCACTGCGGCACGATTGCCGCGTGGCGGATGCGGCATGGCTGCCGGTCAACGCCGGGCCAGGCAGGCCCGGCTGACTTTATCGGAATCGAGGAATTATTTAACGGTGGCGACGTGCTGGTTCAGAAGCCGCGACAGCTGCTTGGCCGGCACGTAGCCCGGCTGCATGCCGCCGTCTTCCAGCACGATCAGAGGCGTGCCGCGCAGGCCCAGGGCAGCGGCGACTTCCATGTGTTCGTCGACCGGGTTGTCGCAGGTTTTCATGTCGATGGCTTCGCCGGCCTTGGCCCTGGTCAGGGCGTCATTGCGATCTTTGGCGCACCACACTGCGACGGCCTTGCGATAGGACTCGGAATTGGCGCCGGCGCGCGGATACATCAGGTAGCGCACCTTGATGCCTTCGGCCAGGTACTGGTCGAGTTCGCCGTGCAGCTTGCGGCAATAGCCGCAGTCGATATCGGTGAACACCGTGACCGTGTGCTTCACTTGCTCGGGCTTGAACACGATCATCTGGTCCTCGCTCACCTTGGCAAGCGCGGCGCGCTGCGCTTCGCGCCGGCGCGGCTCGGTCAGGCTGGTGCGGGTCTGCAGGTCCACCAGTTCGCCCTGGAACAGGTACTTGCCGTCCGCGCTGATGTAGACCACGTGCGGTCCGATGAGGACTTCGTAGATGCCGGCAACCGGTGTCGGCGCGATCGAATCGGGCGCGGCGTCGCCGAGACTCTTGCGGATGGCGGCCTCGTCCGCTGCGCGGTCCGCGAATGCCGATGCGCTGAACAGCAGCGCGCAGAGAACGAATATTGCCGGTTTGATTGTATTCACGAATAGCTACCTGAGTTGAATGTCGAGTCTCCCTTTGACAGGGATACCTGCGCCGGGTTCTGCATTTTACCGGATAAATCAGCCGCGCGGGTGATGCGCCTGGTGCAGTTGCTTGAGTCGCTCCCTGGCGACATGGGTATAAATCTGGGTGGTCGATAAGTCACTGTGCCCCAACAACATTTGTACTACGCGCAAATCCGCGCCGTGATTCACCAGGTGAGTCGCGAAGGCGTGGCGCAGGGTGTGCGGCGACAGGTGGCCGCGGATTCCGGCGCGCAGCGCATACTCGCGGATGCGGTACCAGAACGCCTGGCGGGTGATGCTCCCCACCTTGCGCGACACGAACAGCCTGTCGCTGGCTTTGCCGCGCAGCAACGCAGCCCGCGCCTCGCCGAGGTAACGCCGCAGCTGGCTTATCGCCTCGTCACCGACGGGCACCAGCCGTTCCTTGCCGCCCTTGCCGACCACCTGCACCACGCCATGGTTGAGATTGATCTGGTCGACGCCCAGCGTCACCAGTTCCGAGACCCGCAGCCCGCTGGCGTACAGCAGTTCCAGCATGGCGCGGTCACGCATGCCCACGGGATCATCGGTGTCGGGCGCGCTCAACAATGCCTCCACGTCCGACTCGCTCAGTGAATAGGGCAACGGGCGGTCCATTTTCGGCGAATCGATATTGGCGGTCGGATCGTCGCTGCGCCGCCCTTCCCGCACCAGGTAGCGATAAAAGCGCCGCAGGCTGGACAGCAGCCGGGCGCTGCTGCGCATGGCGCGGCCCGCCTTGTACTGATTGGCCAGGTAACCGAGCAGATCGGCGCTGCCGGCATCGGCCAGCGCAACCTGCTGCCCGGAAAGCCAGGCGGCAACGCCATACAGGTCGCGCCGGTAAGCCGCCAGGGTGTTTGCACTCAGCCCGCTTTCCATCCACAGGGCGTCGGTGAAGCGATCGACAATGGCGATATCGTCGGCGCTGCACTGGTCTGCGAGAGACAACGATGTATTAGCAGAGGACATCAGACACCTTGACAGACTGCCACGACAACTTGCTGTTACCCTAACACATCAGCACCCTGCGTATTGCCGTCATGGTAAACTGCGGGCGCTCCCAAGGGCCTGCGCATAATGCATCAAACCCCGAAATACGACAGGAAATTCAGTATTCTGATCCTGGCCGGCGGTCGCGGCAAGCGTATGGGCGGGCGCGACAAGGGCCTGGTTCCGCTCGCCGGCAAACCGGTGATAGAGCACGTGCTGGCGCGCATGCGCCCATATTCGCAACCCATTCTGATCAGCGCCAACCGCAATATCGATGCGTACGCCACCTACGGTTATCCGGTTATCGTCGACACCGTGGACGCGTTTCCCGGGCCGCTGGCCGGCATGCTGGCAGGCCTCGCTGCCTGCGGCACCGACTGGTTGCTGGTGCTGCCGGTCGATGCGCCGCTGGTCAGCGCTGACTATCCGGGGCGCATGCTCGACTGCGTGGAACACGCGCCGGCGCAGGCCTGTGTCGCCGAATGCGCGGGCAAACTGGAACCGGTGTTCTGTCTGTTGCACCGCGATCTGCTCGGCTCGCTGCAAAGCTGGCTGTGCGGAGAACAACGCTCGGTGCGCGACTGGTTGACCGCTATCGGCGCGCAACGGGTGGATTTCTCCGATGTGCCGGACCAGTTCACCAACATGAACGACGATGCCGATCTGCGGAAGCTGGAGACGCGCCTGCAGGCGCAGGGCGAAAATGAACGGGCTGTTTGAACGACCGCCGGTGCTGGGGTTCGCCGCCCGCAGCGGCAGCGGCAAGACCACGCTGTTGTCAGCGCTGCTGCCGATGCTGGTGCAACGCGGCATCCGGGTCGGCGTCATCAAGCACTCGCATCATGATTTCGAAATCGATCAGCCGGGCAAGGACAGTTACCGGCTGCGCAAAGCTGGCGCGGTGCAAATGCTGATCGCATCGCCGCATCGCACCGCGCTGATCGAGGAAAACGCGGTACCGCGCGAACCGGAACTGGCCAGCCTGCTGATGCGTCTCGACCGCGATACCCTTGACCTGGTTCTGGTGGAGGGATTTCGCCACACCGCGTTTCCGAAAATCGAAGTTCATCGCGCCGCCACCGGCAGGCCCTTTTTGCACCCGCACGATCCTTCTATCATTGCCATTGCCAGCGATGCGCCACTGACGACGACACTGCCGCGACTGGACCTCAACCGGCCGCAGGACATCGCTGCATTCGTCACTGATTTCATCGCGACACACCACAACGGAACCACGCCATGACCAGAACCCCGGCAGATCCCCGCGACAAATTACTCAGCGTCGAGCAAGGCAGGCAACGTATCCTGCAGGCGGTCGACGCCGTCACCGCCACGGAACAGCTGCACCTGCGCGCCGCGCTCGGACGGGTGCTCGCCGAAGCCGTCGTGTCGGCTATTGACGTTCCGCCGTTCGCCAACTCGGCGATGGACGGTTACGCCGTGCGTAGCGCGGACTGTGACGCGGCGACGCCGACACGCCTGAAAATCACAGGATCCTCTTTTGCGGGCGCGCCGTTCACCGGCGCAGTCCGGAGCGGCGAATGCATACGCATCATGACCGGCGCCGTGCTGCCCGAAGGCGCCGACGCGGTGCTGATGCAGGAGGACGTCGAACGTGACGGCGAACAGATTTCCTTTGACGGCGAAAGCGTGCAAGCCGGATTGAATGTGCGCTATGCGGGTGAAGACACGCGTCGCGGCGATACGGTGCTGGAGCCTGGTACGCGGCTGGGCGCCGCCGAACTCGGCCTGCTGGCGTCGGTGGGTGTCAGTGAGGTACGGGTGTCGCGCAAGTTGCGCGTCGCCTTTTTCTCCACCGGCGATGAACTCGTCGGTGTCGGCATGCCGCTGGCAACCGGCAAGATTTATGACAGCAACCGCTACGCCCTGTACGGATTGCTGGCCAGCGCCGGTATCGAGTGCTACGACCTGGGCAATATTCCCGATCAACGGGATGCTGTGCGCGCCGCTTTCAGGCAGGCCGGAGAAATCGCGGACCTGGTCATGACGTCCGGCGGCGTGTCGGTCGGTGAAGCGGACTACGTCACCGAAACCCTTGGCGAACTCGGCGAAATCAATTTCTGGCGCATGGCCATGAAACCCGGCAAGCCGCTGGCGTTCGGCCGCCTGGGGAATGCGGTGTTTTTCGGTCTGCCCGGCAATCCGGTGTCGGCGATGGTGACCTATTACCTGTTCGTGCTGCCGGCGATCCGCAAAATGGCCGGCGAGCCGGCGCGTGAACCCCTGCTGATCGAGGCGCGCTGCAGTGAAGCGCTGAAAAAGGCGCCGGGACGCGCGGAGTTCCAGCGCGGGATATTGCGCAGGGACGCGGACGGCGGCTGGAAGGTGGCAAGCACGGGCGTACAGGGGTCCCACCTGCTCAGCTCGATGACCAAAGCGAACTGCCTGATCCATTTGCCGGCGGAAAGCACCGGCGCGAAGGAAGGTGAGCGGGTGCTGGCGCAGCCTTTCAGCGATTTCTGCCTGTAGCCGGCGCCGCGCCGGCCTCGCTCATCAGGCTTTCTTGTTCTGCTGCTCGGCGATCTCGGCGCGGACCTTGTCCATGTCCAGCGCTTTCGCCTGCTCGATAAGCTGATCCAGCGCGGATGCGGGCAAGGCGCCGGGCTGCGCGAATATCAGGACCTGCTCCTTGAAAATAGCCAGCATGGGAATCGAGCGTACCTGGAACTGCGCGGCAAGCTCCATCTGTTCTTCCGTATTCACCTTGGCAAAGACCATGTCCGGATTCTGCTCGGACGCTTTTTCGAAAACAGGGGCGAAGCTCTGGCACGGGCCGCACCATGAGGCCCAGAAGTCGATCAACACGATGTCGTTGTTATCGATGGTGCTGCGGAGGTTTTCGTTGGTCAGTTCAAGCGTGGCCATGATCAGGTATGCAATCCAGGTTGTTCAGAGGGGAAAAGTGGTCGCGAAAACGCGCAATATACGGCGCCAATCAGCGACATGGGCAGTGTAACAAGCCAGGGTTCCGGGGAAAACCTTAGAAAATACGCCGGTTGAGGAATCAGCCGGTGTACGGGTCAGGAATCGTTGCGCTGCTGCCGTTCGGGATGCGCGGCGGGCGTTGCCGGGCTGTCAGCGGTGCTTTCGGTCTTGTAGGTGGCATCGACTTCGACACGGTTGCGGCCGAGACGCTTGGCGCGGTACAAGGCCTTGTCGGCGCGTTCGATAAATGCGCTGGCGGTTTCGCCGGGCTTGTATACAGACAGCCCGGCGGAGAAAGTCGGCACTGGCAGGAGTTCGCCGTTGGCCTGCCAGCGCGTCTCCGCGGCGCGGTTTTTTACCTTGGTGAGCGCTCTGAGCGAACCTTCCGCATCGGTGTTCGGCAGCAATACCGCAAACTCTTCGCCGCCGTAGCGCGCCACCAGATCGTGGTGGCGGAAGATGGACAGGATATTCCTGGAATAAATCTGCAGCACCTCATCGCCGCCGGCGTGACCGTACTTGTCGTTGACCTGTTTGAAGTAATCGAGATCGATCAGAGCCAGCGACAGCGGGAAACCGTAGCGCTGCACACGCGCCACTTCATCTTCGATACGGCGCAGGAAAGCGCGCCGGTTCGGCAAGCCGGTGAGCTCGTCGGTCAGACTCAGCAACCGCACACGCGTCAGTTCATCGCTCAACTGCCGGCTGTCAGACTCGATCAGCTGCAGGTAGTGATGGGTACTGTCGAGTTTTTCCGCCAGGTCATGGTGACCCTTGGTGAGCTTTTCGATTTCACGTATCAGCGTCCAGCGCAGATCCTCGAGTTCGCTGTCATCGCCCGCCTGGCGCAACTCGCCGAGCACCACTTCCAGCAATACGCCGAATTCTTCGTTCTGCGCGATGGTTTCCAGCACCTGCTGGGCAAGCGTACTCTGCAGTTTCTGGATGTCGCGGCGCTTGGAATCCAGGTGGCTGCGATAAGCGCCGTCCACCCGCACTTCGGCAGCCGCATGGTTCTCGCGCAGTTCCTGATCACTTTCGTAATCTTCCGGAGCAGGTCTCTCGGCAGTTTCCGGTGGCGCCTCTTCCGGCGGCGTTTCGGATGCCTCGGGTTGCTTCAACGGCCACTCGGTGTCGAACAACGATTTCGCGGGGGCGGTGCGCACCGGTTGCACTGCTGGTTGTGGCCGCGGGACCGGGGTTTCGACCGCTGGTTCCGGTTCCGGTTCCGGTTCTGGTTCCGGTTCCGGAGTCGCTGCAACGACCTCTTCGACGCGCGGTTCTGAAGGCGCTTCGGCCTGTTTTACCGGGGTTTCGATAATCCCGAAAGATTGCAGCAGGGGCTCGACCGCGCTCTGGAACAGCCCGACATCCAGCTCCTGCATACCTTCGATCTGGCCGGCATAGAGATCGATATACCTGCGCAGAATCTCCAGATCGCGCGCGGTGAGCGGCGGTTGCAGACGGGTACGCAGCAAACGCACCTGAACCTGCAACGGTGAACCGTTGCGCAGGTGGCTGAGATAAGCGTCCAGCAGCTGGTTGACGATGGTGACGTAAGCTTGCTCGATGGTCCGCTGACTGCTGACGACATCCTCGAGCATGTGCTCTACCTGGCGGTAGATCACGTTTCCGGTCTGGGACTGGCGCAGGGCATCGAGCAGACACAAGATCTTGTGCACGCCAGCCGCCTCTAATCCGTCACGGTTAGTTGCGCCCATGTCTGCGATTAACTCCCACGACCCTGGTAACTCATCCGACGATTCCGCCCCTGTTGTTGTTATCAGCGGTGTTACTGCTTAATCCCGATCCGGTGTCGATCCGGATACTTATTGGTTAGTTGCGAAGTTACTCCCGTTCCGGCAAAAGGACAAACGGCGCAAGCACGAGCTGAAGGCATCAAGAATGAAGCTCTTGAAAACACGAAACAAAGTTTCCTTTCCTGCGAATCATTCCCCGCGATTTCACCGGCGATTTTTTGACATATTTATCAGGGTAATAGCGGATATACCTGTCGGGTGTTCACTACACGCGGGAGCTGGTCCGTAATCAGTATGGGCAATTTCCTACAAATTCAGCGTCCGAATTCCTAGAAATTTATCCGACAATTTCGACGGCTTTTCCGCGAAAACACGCCTTTCAGCACGACGCTTTTTTGACATTCCGGAAGCGGAACTCGCTCGTACAAGCGGAGCGGCACCTTAGTCATTGTAAATTTTATCGACAATGCATCCGGGTGTTTGGGGCAACAGAATCCTTGATCACTGGTCCAGTGCCTCGAAAATCCTGTCCCGGATCTGCTCCACCTTGCCAATGCCCTCGATGCGGATGTAACGAGGCGCCGCATCGCCACCCTGCTCCGCCCATCGCGAGTAATAACCGATCAATGGCTCGGTCTGATCGTGATAGACCTTCAAACGCTGGCGGACGGTTTCTTCCCTGTCGTCATCGCGCTGCACCAGCGTTTCGCCGGTGACATCGTCCTTGCCCTGTTCGCGTGGCGGATTGAAAACAACGTGGTAGGTGCGGCCCGAGGCGGGATGCACACGGCGCCCGCTCATGCGCTTTATGATTTCTTCATCATCGACATCGATCTCGACGACGGCATCAATATCGATTCCCTGCTGTTTCAAGGCTTCGGCCTGTGCCAGCGTACGCGGAAAACCATCGAACAGAAAACCGTTGGCGCAGTCATCCTGCGCAATACGTTCGTCGACCAGGCCCAGAATGATTTCGTCCGATACCAGTCCGCCGGCATCCATCACCTTTTTTGCCTCGATTCCCAGAGGCGTCCCTTCCTTGACCGCGGCGCGCAACATGTCGCCGGTGGAAATCTGCGGAATACGGTATTTTTCCTTGATGAAACCGGCCTGTGTTCCTTTACCGGCGCCCGGGCCACCCAGCAGGATAACGCGCATCTTGATTTCTCCTCGTACAGGAAAGACCCGGGACGGCACCGGATCCAAAGCATTGACAGCAGAGCTTTGCATTATGCGCAGGGCGCAAGGGTAACAACAAACAGTAGAATGAATGAGGCGATGTAACGGGCTTATGAAGCCTGCGTCAGCGAAACCGCAGCGAGTGCGGGTCTTTCCTTGACATGATCCACGTGAGCCAGTGCCTCGCCCACGCTGGCTGAAGCGGCCTTTGCAATCTCGAGACTGAGCGGCGGGGGGATCGGCTGCAATGCGACGATGCGTTGACCCGGCTCGAGCATGAGCGATAGCCCGGGGAATTCAGGCTAGTTCAGCTGGATACGCTGACCCCACGGCACTTTGGCACGGCCCTTGACCAGCCACAGCACCGGGTAATTGGGTTCACTTTTCGGGAATTCACCGTCGGCATCGGTAAAGTACACCAGCAGATCCGGTTTGCGTCTTTCACGCTCGAGCCATTCGAAAACCGGAACGAAGCGGGTTCCTCCACGGCCATAGATATTCGCCGGCTTGTCGAACTCCTCCCACGGCTCGAATATCCAGGGACCATTCCCGCAAAGCTCCGCGTCGCAGGCGTGCAAGGTGAGGCGCGCGCGCATCTGTCCCTTGATGGCGTTGATTTCCGAAACGAACTCCTGCAGTTCGCTGTCATTGATCGAGCCGCTGGTATCGAGCACGACAACCACATCCACTTGCGCATTTCTGAGCGTGGGCAGAATAGCGTCCCCTTCCCTGCGCGATGGGCGCTGGTAGCTGTAGTCATCCCGCGCCACTCCGGTCATGTAACGCGCCAGCAGCATTCGCCAGGGAAGTTGCGGCTGCAACAGGTGATCGACCAGACGCGCCATGGCGGCACCCAGCTTGCCGGCCTGCATGGCCTGCTGGGCAGCGCCCGCCAGGCGCTGACGCCATTGCACCGCAAGCTGTTCACGCTCGGTCTCGGACAGGGCGCGCGGTTGCTCGCCGCGTTGCTCAGGATCGGACTCGCCAGCGCCCGGACCACCAGTCTCCCGGTCGTCGCCATCGAGGGGTTCGCCGCCCGAAGAACCCTTCGACTGGTTCTCGTTGTCGTAGAAATGATCGTCGTGCGTTTCGTCTTCGGTGTCTTCTTCGATATACGGATAGATTTCTTCCGCGGTCATGCCTTCGAAACCGCTGTTGATCAACACACCGGGTGGCGGCTTCAATCCGTCTTTCAGCAACAGCGGATTGATGGCCAGGTCACAGGCGATATCCCAGCGGTGCTTGACGCGATGCTGGCGCCGGGCGAAATGCGACAACGCACAGTGCAGCGCTTCGTGGGCCAGTACAAACTGGGTTTGCTCCAGCGAAAGGTTCTTGATGTATTCAGGATTGTAGTAAAGCGCACGGACGTCCGTGCCAATGGTTTTGCAGCGTTCAGGTTTGGCCGCCTTGACCGGCAGGCGCAACACCAGCGCGCCCAGGAAAGGCCGATCCAGGATCAGGCGGGCACGCGCCGCACTGAGTTTGGTCTCAATCTCGTCCGACATGGCCGGCAAAGGAATTCCGCAGGGGCATTGACACACCCTACATATCGAACAACATGACGTCGGCCACCGCCCTGGCCCACTTCGAAAACTGCGGCACCTGAAACAGGTCCTGGCCGATGGCGCGGTGCATATCCGATATCAGCATCACGCCCATCTCACGCTGCGGAAAGGCGCCGGCATAGTCAATGATGTGGCCGAATACCGTTTGCGCGTCGCCGTTGTCGCGGGCGCGAATGGCACGGCCCACCAATGCCGATGCGACGGCATACTGAAGATCCGTCTCTTTAGGCACCGGGACCGACTCGCCGCGGGTGATAGCGTCGATATCCGGCAACTTGTCGAGGTTGTCGACAAACGCGTGCAATTCTATGCCGGCCGCCGGCCCGACACAGGCCTGCAGGGCTTCGACAAGAATCTCTGAACTGCCGTCGAACTTGCGCAAGGCCCGGTGCGCGAACTCCCAGGAGCGCGGTGACGGAAAGGCGACCGGGTTGTGCGCCGGATCAAATTCGAACAGCAACTCGGGACGAAACCTCAGGAAAGCGATCAACCGTTCATCGATACTATTCTTGTAGGCCCAGGCCACCCAGTCATCCAGATTGACATCCAGTTCATAGTGCGAGAAACGGTTCGCCAGCGGCGACGGCATGCTGTAGGTAACGCCACGGTCACCCTGGCGGTTACCGGCTGCGAAAATGGCCCAGCCGTCGGGGACCTCATAGGCGCCAAGCCGGCGGTCCAGTATCAGCTGGTAGGCGGCCGCTGAAACACTGGGCGGCACTGACGTGATTTCATCCAGAAACAGTATTCCCTGCGCACCGTGACGCTGCTCGTCGGGCAACATCGCCGGTACCGCCCATTCCACCTTGTCGCCGACCCGAAACGGGATACCGCGCAGATCGGTCGGTTCCATCTGCGAAAGCCGGATATCGATCACAGGAACGCCGTGGCGCGCAGCGATCTGCGCGACGATCTGCGACTTGCCGACACCGGGAGGACCCCACAGCATCACCGGTGTGTGCTGGCCGTGTTGAACGCTTTGAAATTCAGTTTCAAGAATGGTTAGCAGCTGCGACGGACGCATGTCTCCTCCGGAACGTCGGCGACAAACGGTCGCCGCATACAACGCCGCAACATGTTACGCAAATATCGAAAAAAATGCATGGCTCAAGTCAAAAACCACCGATTCACAACGGGTTAAGCGCGACGCTGCGCAGGCTGTGCAGGACGCCTTTGCGAGACTCAATAAATACCCCCTGCCGCCGTTAGTTACTCGTAATTATCAGACCCGAAAAACTTTCCAAATGTCATCAACCGAAGCCCGTCTTACCCGATTACTGCTTTGCTCCTCGAACCTGGAAAAGCTGGAACCGCTGCGCCAGCGCCTGATGGCGACCGGTGCTGAAGTTGATTGCGTCACGCAAGCCGAACAGGCGCGCGGCATGTTGTGGGAAAATCATTATGACGGCGTAGCCGTCGACCTGCTCCTCGCCGATCGCGACGGCATTTCTTTCGCGATGGAATTGCGTCATGAGCATCCCTGGGTTTCTCTGCTGGTGATCTCGCCGGCACAGCAGTTACGGCACGACAAGAAAGCGCCCGACTGGCTGACCCGCACCAGCGAATATGCGCGTTTGATTTTTGCGCTCAAGCAGGCCGGACAACGATCCGCCGGTCGCGCACCGAAAATCCTGCATGTCGAAGACGATGACACACTCGCCGATCTGGTCAAGAACACCATTGGCAAGCAAACGCGCTTGTTCCGGGCCCGCTCCGCCCAGGAAGCCCGCATAGCCATGGCGCTACGCGATTATGATCTGGCGTTGATCCGCACCCAGACTCCGGATGAGACCTCGGGCTGGACACAGCCCTTGAGCGCTTCGCAGGCACTGCTCCTCAATATGGATGAGAATACTGACCCGGTTCTGTCCTTGCTGAATCATCTGCGCCGCGCACCTTACGTCCACGAAGCCGCTTACTGTTAAACGCGCAATGGCGCCCCTTCGCCGGTGGCGCGCCAGCGCAGGTAATCGGCGATGACGAGTGCGTGGTCAAACGCGAGTTCCGGACATCGTTCGGGATCAAAAAACTCCAGATTCCTGGCATCATCCAGTGCCCTCGCCTCGCCGGTTGCGGTAGCAACGTAAACCGCGCTGACGGTGTGTCCGCGGTTGTCGCGTTGCGGATCAGAATAGCAGCCAAGCAGAGCCACCAGCTGGATGTCCAGCGAGGTTTCCTCGCTGGCCTCGCGTAACGCGGCAGCTTCCAGGCGTTCCCCGACATCGACAAAGCCACCCGGCAGCGCCCATCCATGGGGAGGATTTCTGCGTTCGATCAGGACAATGGGTCTGCCTGGCCGGTCAGCCATCTCGATAATGGCATCGACCGTCAGTAACGGCGTTACGGGCTTGTGCATGATTTCACCATTTGAGTTCGCGCAACTGGCGACGTGCTTTCTTGTCGGGTTTGCGTTGCGGATGCGGTGCGCTGGCCGCCGCCAGCTTGTGCTGTTCAGCCAGTGCTTCGCGCCTGCTCACGCTCTCGGGCGATTCCTCATACAGGGTTTGCGCTACTCGAGCCGGACCGCGACGCTCCGACAACCCCAGCACTCGCAGGATGTATTCGAATCCTTGCTTGTTGATCTGGACCGTGTCGCCGACTTTCAGCGCACGGGCGGGTTTCACGCGACTCCCGTTCACCTGTACCCTGCCCCCGCCAACGGCCTCCGCCGCAAGACTGCGTGTCTTGTAGAAGCGCGCGGCCCAAAGCCATTTATCGACGCGGACCGAATCGGTCATCACAGCGCTGCGGCGGCCCGGGCCAGCTGCGCCACCGGAACCGCGCCATCCAGGCGCTGATCGCCGACAAAGAAAGTCGGCGTGGCCCGAACATTCAGATCGTGTGCGGCCATGGCGTACTGGCGCAGACGGTTGTCGACCGCCTCATCCTGCCATGCTGCCTCTATCTGTTGTTCCGACAGGCCGGCTTCAATGCCGAGGCGGCGCAGGACTTCGCGATCGCCGATGTTGCGGCCCTCGGAAAAGTAAGCCTCGAACAGACGCTTGTGGAGCCGGTAAAACACGCCGGCATCGATGAACTTGGCCGCCTCCGCGAGCTGCAACGCCGAGCGCGAATTGGTTGTGAAACTGTGTTCCAGAAACGACAGGTTTTCCTCGTCCGCCAGTTGGTCGAGCACTGTCATCATGCGCCGCCAGGTGTCCGGCGGATATTTCAACGACGAGATGGGCTCACCTTCGGACGATGTTTCGGGATGGATTTCCAGAAAACACCAGTTGACCTTGAGATCGAAGGTATCTCGCAGGTGGTTCAAGCGGGCGTCACCGACGTAACAGAATGGACAGATGTAGTCACTGAAGACGGTGATTTTCAGCTCGGGTTTTGTTTCCATAACGCCGCCTCCTGAAGCAGTCGGAAAACGACCGCGCGACGCCCGGTCAGCGTCCCGCGCGGTCGTGCCGGTGAATCCGGATACCCCTCGTCATTGAGACAACTCAACCAGGATGGCGTTCAGGCGTTTCACGAAGGCTGTCGGATCTTCCAGTTGCCCGCCCTGGCTGAGGATCGCCTGTTCGAACAACAGGCGCGACCACTCGGCGAAACGCTTTTCGTCATTTTCTGTCTCCAGGCGCTTCAGCAGCATATGATCGAGATTGACCTCGAGAACCGGTTTACTGACCGGCACGTCATGCCCTGCCTGCTTCAGCAGTTTCTGCATATGCATGGCCATTTCGTGCTCGCCCAGCACCAGGCAGGATGGAGAATCGGTAAGACGGTGGCTGATGCGCACTTCGCTGATATCGTCCTGCAACGCCTCCCTGATACGCTTGATCAGGTCCTGGTGTTCGCTCTCGGCATCGCGCGCGGCCTTTTCCTCTTCTTCGTCCTGGAGCTTGCCCAGGTCCAGATCACCTTTGGCCACCGATACCAGCTTTTTGCCGTCGAACTCGGTGAAATGCGACACGAGCCATTCATCCACACGATCATGCATCAACAGCACTTCGATGCCTTTCTTGCGGAACACCTCCAGGTGCGGGCTGTTCTTCGCCGCTGAAAAGCTGTCCGCCGTGACGTAGTAGATCTTATCCTGCTCAGGCTGCATGCGGCTGATGTAGTCTTCCAGCGAAACGTCTGGCTCCGCGGTATCCGTATGCGTGGACGTGAATCTCAGCAGTTTTGCGATCCTCTCGCGGTTGGCGAAATCCTCTGCCGGCCCCTCTTTCAGGACCTGTCCGAACTGCGCCCAGAATTCCCTGTATTTTTCCGGCTCATCCTTCGCCATGCTTTCCAGCAGCCCGAGAATTTTCTTCACCGAAGCGGAGCGGATAGTGTCGATAAAGCGGTTCTTCTGAAGAATCTCACGCGAGACGTTCAACGGCAGATCATCGGAGTCCACCAGTCCGCGCACGAAACGCAGATACTGGGGCATCAGATGTTCGGCATCGTCCATGATGAACACCCGGCGCACGTACAGCTTGATGCCGTGGCGACGATCGCGGTCCCATAAATCAAACGGAGCCTGTTTGGGTATGTAAAGTAACGTGGTGTACGACTGGGCCCCCTCCACCTGGTTGTGGGTCCAGGCCAGCGGTTCGCCGAAGTCATGGGCGACGTGCTTGTAGAATTCCTTGTATTCGTCGTCGGAAATGTCCTTTTTGGCGCATTTCCACAGCGCTGAGGCATTATTCACCGCTTCGAATTCGTCTTCCTTGCCTTCTTCCTGCGACGTCATTTCGATGGGCAGAGAGATGTGGTCGGAATAGCGGGTGATGATCGAGCGCAAGCGGTAGGGCTCCAGGAATTCGTCCTCGCTCTCGCGCAGGTGCAGCGTCACTTCAGTTCCGCGACTCTCTTTTTCGACTGTCTCAAGGGTGTAGCTGCCCTCGCCGTTCGATACCCAGCGCACGGCTTCTTCCGGCGCGACGCCGGCGCGGCGCGTGGTGAGCGTAACCTCATCGGCGACGATAAACGCCGAGTAGAATCCGACACCGAACTGACCGATCAGCTCCATGTCCTTGCTCTGATCCCCGGTCAGCGCCTCGAAGAATTGCCGCGTGCCGGACTTGGCGATGGTGCCGATGTTGTCGATGACCTCACCACGTGACATGCCGATACCGTTGTCGCTTACGGTTACGGTGCGCGCATCCTTGTCGAAGCTAACGCGAATCTTCAGTTCACTGTCGTTCGCATACAGTGCCTCGTTGGACAAGGCCTCGAAACGCAGCTTGTCGCATGCATCGGAGCTGTTGGATATCAGTTCGCGCAGGAAGATTTCCTTGTTCGAATACAGCGAGTGAATCATCAGGTTCAGCAGCTGCCGAACCTCGGTCTGAAATTCCAGGGTTTCTTTACGGGTTTCTACTGTCATGGTCAACAGGGTTCCTCTTTTTCGATGCCGGCAAGACAGGGCAGCGCGCGGCGTTCCTGCCGGACGGATTCAGTGAAAGCGCACGAAGTTTCTACGTATGGGGTCGAGGCACGCGTATTTCAACCCTTTTTGCACCAGCGAACCGTGCGATACGCATCACCCGTCGCTTTTCCTGACTGCCCTGACCAGGTGCAACCGCTGGAGTTCATTTTCCAGCACCGCCTTGCGGCTGGCGTCGCGGGTTGCTCGCAGCAGGCTGCTGTAAATCTGTCGGGCATCGTCCAGCAATCCGGCTTCGACCAGCGCCCTGGCCGCGCGGTAACGCGCGGTTTGCGCCCAGGGGTCCATGGCCAGCGGATCGAGAACTGTGGCCGACTTCAGGTACAGATAAGCTGCCTGATCGAATTGTTCCAGAGCCTGCAGAGAATCGGCCATCCAGAACAGCAGTTCGCGGTGCTGTTGCGCTTCCAGCGGCTTGTCGAGCAGCTTCTCGAACAATCCAAGCGCCTGCTGGTGACGCTCCACCGTCTGCAGATCGAACACCACCTGCAACATGCGGTCAACGCGCTGACTGTCCCAGTTCTGGTCCTGCTCCGCCAGCAGGGTCTCCAGCAAATCCACGCCGCTCTGCACGTTGCCGGTGAAAATTGTCACGCGCGCCCGGCGCAAATCCCACTCGAAACGGTCGCTGCCGGCCGGCGGCGCCGCCAGGCCTTCCATCAGGCGTGACGCCGTGGCGAGATCGCCCGACTCGAGCGCTTCATCGATCAGGCGATAGCGAATCACCACCGGCAGTTTGCCGATGTCTGAATAACGCGCCGAGTCCAGGTACAGGCGCCGCACCAGCGCCTTGCCATCGGGCAAATCGTCAAGCATGCCTACCAGATACTCGTGCGCCACGGCCCGGCGCTGCTGATCGGATCCAAACTCCGCCAGCACCGCAAACAGCACCCGCGCGCGCAGCGGTTCTTTTTCCATGGCTTCGATCGCGGGGAAATACCAGTCTTCGTCGTTTCCAAGCAAGCGTTGTTCCTGGTTGCCGAGCTTCTGGCCCAGTTCAAGGTACGTTTCCCATAACTGGTCGGGATCGAGTTGCAGCACTCCGTGGGTGAGTTCATGGTCACCGGGCAGCGCCAGCGCCCGCTCCAGGTAGCGGATCTGCTCGAACGGCTTGTTCTGCAGTGCAGCAGCGCGCGCGGCAAGTCCCCAGAACGCGCCTTGCCAGGTGCGTTGTTCAATCTGTCCCGCCTGTTCCACTGCAGCTTTCTCTATCACCTGCGCTTCATCGGGGGCCAGCTTCAGTTGCGCAACGTAACCCAGAAAGCGGCCCGGTACCGAGTTATCCTCCCGTAGCAGATCCAGCGCCGAGTCGGCGTGGCCGCTGAGCAGCATCACCTTGGCGCTGAGCCAGCGCCATTCCGGATTCTCGGCACCGAAATCCTGGCGATACCGCAACAACGCCAGGCGCGCATCTTCATTGTGGTCCTGCAGTACATAGCTGCGCACCACCAGGCGCCGCCAGTTTTCCAGTTCTCCGGGCTCGGCTGAGGCACTGTGAAACCACAGCAGGTCGCGCGCCGTCGCGCGCGCCGGTTCCGCCTCGCCAAGCTGCAGTTGCGCATCCGCTTTGAAAAACAGGGCCAGTCGCCGGAAGCGGTCGTCGACCGCTTGCGGCAATGCGCTCACGCGCGCCACCAGTTCGGCATGCATCTTCTGGTTGCGCAGGATCTGCAATCGCTCCTGTTCCCAGATCATCCAGTCCGCGAGGTTTTGCGCAGCGTCCGGTTGTTCACTTGCCATCCGTTGCAGCGCCAGCTGCGGCGCGCCCTGGCGAGCGAGCTGGGAGAGGTCCTGCAGCGTGACGACATCAAGGGCCCATGCATGGCCGCACAGCATAGCCGCCAGCATCGCCAGCGCGCCCGCCATGCGCTGCGCTGCCGAAACGAAAACGGGCAACCTGTGGCCAGGTTGCCCGTTTTCGTCAGCCGGCGCGGTAGCCCGAGGCTGCCGCATGGCGATCAGAGTTTCTCTTTGATACGCGCGGACTTGCCGGAGCGCTCGCGCAGGTAGTACAGCTTGGCGCGGCGCACATCGCCACGGCGCTTGACCGTGATGCTTGCCACTGTGGGGCTGTAGGTCTGGAACACACGTTCGACGCCTTCGCCGTGGGAAACCTTGCGCACCGTAAAAGCGGAGTTCAGACCGCGGTTGCGCTTGGCGATGACCACGCCCTCGAATGCCTGCAGGCGTTCGCGGTCGCCTTCCTTGACCTTTACGTCCACCACCACGGTGTCGCCCGGAGAAAAATCCGGCACTTCCTTGGTCATCTGTTCCTTGTCCAGTTCTTCTATGATGTTGCTCATGACTCTTCCCCTACCACGGGTTTTCAATCTGATTCCGTCGATTGCTGTTCACGGATAAATTCCGCCAACAGCGCCTGTTGTTCCTCATCGAGCGTCAGCTGCTCGAGCAAATCGGGCCTGCGTTGCCAGGTTCGCCCCAGTGACTGCTTCATACGCCAACGCTCTATATCCGCGTGATTACCGCTCAACAGAACGTCCGGCACCTTGTGGCCGTCTATGGCTTCCGGCCGCGTATAGTGCGGGTAATCGAGCAATCCGTCCATGAACGAATCGCGCATTGCCGATTCCTCGTCACCCAGCGCGCCCGGTAACAGACGCGCAACGGCATCGATCCATACCAGTGCCGCCGGCTCTCCGCCACTCAGCACATAATCGCCGATCGACCATTCCTCGTCGACCTGCCGTTCGATGAGCCGCTCGTCGATGCCCTCGTAGCGACCCGCCAGCAAAACCATATGCGGTAACCGTGCAAAGCGCCGCACCGCCGCCTGATCCAGACGTTGTCCCTGCGGGCTGAGATAAATCACCGGACCGCTGCCCTGCTCACGCGCCGCGCTGATTGCCTCCGCTACCGGTTGCACCTGCATCACCATGCCCGGGCCGCCACCATAGGGGCGATCATCCACATTGCGATGCCGGTTGCTCGCATAATCGCGCGGATTCCAGGTCGCCAGCTGCAGCAAACCCTTTTCCGCCGCGATACGCGGAATGCCATACTGGCAACAATTCCGGATCATCTCCGGAAACAGGGTGACGACATCGATGCGCATCGTGCGTAACCCCGGCTAGTAGTCCTTGTCCCAGTCGACATGGATCCGGCCACGTTCCAGGTCAACCTCGGTGACCACCTGGTCGATGACAAACGGTATCAAGCGTTCCCGTTCGCCCTTGACCACCAGCACATCATTGGCACCGGTTTCCAGCAGATGATCGACTGTTCCCAGCGATTCGCCTGCCAGGGTTATAACTTCCAGGCCCTGCAATTCGCTCCAGTAGTATTCGCCCGGGGCGGTCGCAGGCAGCTGTTCGCGGCTGACTCCGATTTCGCAGCCCATCAACGCGTACGCCTGGTCGCGGTTGTCGCATTCGGCAAGCCGGGCGACAACGCCCTTGCCTTGCTGGTGGCCCTCTGCGAGTTCCGCTTTCCGCCAGTCTCCGCCCTGTCTCAGGTACCAGGGCCGGTAGCGGATAATGTTTTCGCGTGGTTCGGTATAGGAATAGACGCGTACCCAACCACGTACCCCGTAGACACCCGATATCCGGCCTACGACAACTATCTGCGATTGTGATTCGCTTACTGCTGCTGCTCCTTGAGCAGTTTGGCAACGCGATCGGAAGCTTGTGCGCCCTGGCCTACCCAGTACTGGGCACGCTCCGCGTCGATCTTCAGACGTACTTCTTCACCGGTGGCAACCGGGTTGAAGAACCCGATGCGCTCGATGTAACGGCCGTCACGGCGATTACGGGAATCCGTGACCACCACGTGATAAAAAGGCCGCTTTTTCGCACCGCCGCGCGCCAGTCGAATGGTTACCATCGAGAGTGATCCTCTAAAACTTTCAGTATGCAAGCGGACCGGACATCGGCTCCGCGGAAAAGCGGGCATTTTACTTGAATTCGCTGAAAAGTGAAGCACTCGCGCTGAAGGTTGAAAAGGTAAAGCAACACCCCCAACGCGTCCGCAGCTTCCGTGAACACCCACTGGGTTCGCATGCGCTGGGGCTGCGGCGCTCAACAGTTGCGCAATTGTCGGAATTATTTACGCAACATACACCGAGTCTCTAACGAACATCGTGATTTACTATCTTACTGTTTTAATTTGACTATTTTGCGATCGCGACGGCGTTCCGCAGCGCCAGACTTGACGGGCTTTTTTACATAGTCAAACAGCCAAAGACCTTATCCTCGGAAGATCAGTTCTCAACGGTTTGTTTTATCGTAACTTTTCTATCGATGGCACAACCATTGCATTTGTGATGTTGGAGGGAAACGAATTACAACAATAGGGAAAGAAAGATTGCTCGTCAGTTGTCACCAAGAGCAGCCCGCGACAATCTGGACACCTTCCACGGGAAACAACGATAACGAGTGCCGGTGGTAAGGGGGGAATTAAAACAAAGCGACCCTTGATCAGGCGATCCAGCTGGATCGCCTTTTTATTTGGCGTTCAGGCTCCCGTTCTAGAACGGGAAACCCTGCGGCATGCGCCCCTTCATGCCCCGCATCATATTCTTGATGCCCCCCTTGGACATTTTTTTCATCATCTTCTGCATCTGCGTAAACTGCTTCAGCAGGCGATTGACGTCCTGGACCTGCGTTCCGGAGCCGGCAGCAATGCGCCGCCGCCGCGAACCCTTGATGATATCGGGAAACTGTCGCTCGCCGGGCGTCATGGAACGGATAATCGCCAGCATCCGGTGCATATCGCGGTCGTCGACCTTGTTGCGGACTTCCTTCGGCAACTGACCGATGCCCGGCAACTTCTCCATCAGACTGCCGAGACCGCCCATACCGATCATCTGCTCCAGTTGATCATGAAAATCCTCCAGATCGAAGCGCTTGCCCTTGCCGAGTTTGGCGGCGAGCTTCGCCGCTTTTTCCTTGTCGACCTTGCGCTCCGCCTCTTCGACCAGGCTGAGCACATCGCCCATTCCCAGGATGCGCGAAGCGACACGGTCCGGATGGAAGGGTTCCAGCGCTGCGGTTTTTTCGCCGACGCCGAGAAATTTGATCGGCTTTCCGGTGATGGTGCGGATCGACAAGGCCGCGCCACCACGCGCGTCACCGTCGGTCTTGGTGAGAATGACACCACTCAGGGGCAACGCATCGTTGAACGCCTGCGCAGACCTGGCGGCGTCCTGGCCGGTCATGCTGTCGACAACGAACAGGGTTTCGACGGGATCGACAGCGGCGTGAATACGCTGGATCTCGTCCATCATCTGCTCATCGATATGCAGGCGACCTGCGGTATCGACGATCAGTACATCGATATGCTGTTTGCGCGCATGATCCAGTGCCGCCCGGGCGATACCGACAGGATCCTGCTGCGCGCTGCTGGGAAAAAACGTGGCTCCGACTTCGCCGGCCAGCGTCTGCAACTGGTCTATGGCCGCCGGTCGATAGACGTCACAACTGGCTACCAGCACGGATTTTTTCTTGCGCTCCTTGAGCCAGCGCGCCAGCTTTGCGGTTGAGGTGGTTTTGCCCGAGCCCTGCAGACCCGCCATCAATATCACGGCCGGCGGCTGCACATTGAGCTGCAGTTCGTCACAGGCTTCGCCCATGACCGAAACCAGTTCCTCATTGACGATTTTGACCAGCGCCTGCCCGGGACTGAGACTCTGCAGAACCTCCTGACCTACGGCACGTTCGCGCACCTTGTCGATAAAGGTCTTGACCACCGGCAAGGCCACATCGGCCTCCAGCAAGGCCATGCGCACCTCGCGCAGGGTCTCCTTGATGTTGTCTTCGGTGAGTCGCCCCTGCCCGCGCAGGCGCTTTATGGTGTGGGTCAGTCGGTCACTGAGATTTTCAAACATTCAGGCACTCCGTCCCGGGGGGATACTGTCGCAGCAGCCGGGGACGGAATTATAACGTGAAGCGGTCTCCGCCGCACAGGCGCTGAACGCTCAGCCCGCTGATGCGGTTGCGGCATTGTTCGACAATGGTGTCTTCATAGCCGGGCTTCAAGTGCGTCAAGTACAGGCTCGGACGGTGATTCAGCTTTTCAAGATCGCTGGCGAGCAGCGCCGGACAGTAGTGGCGGGCCCTGGTGCTGAGTTCCTGGTCTTCGTCGGGAAAAGCAGCTTCCACGATCAGCAGGTCCAGCTTGTCATGGCGATTCAGCGCCTCCCAGAAACCGTTGTTGGTGGTGGTATCGCCGCTGAACGCAAAACTGCCGACGCCATTCTGAACTCGGTACCCTGCTGCCGGCACGGAATGGTTGACCGCGATCATCTCGATGCTGCGGGCGCCGATCTTGATGCGCTCCCCTGGCGCCATGGGCGCAAATCGCAGGACCGGGTTCTCGGCGCTCGGAAGACAGGAAAAATCCGGCCACACCTGCCAGTTGAAAATATGGCGCTGGAGAATTTCCAGCGTCTCGGGTCGCGTGTGCAGCGTAATCGGCTGATCGATGCGCTCGAACACCGTGTCCAGGAGCATGGGGATTCCGGCAATGTGGTCGAGGTGTGAATGGGTCACAAACACATGACGGATACGTGACATTTCCTCGAGGCTGAGTTCGGAAAGCCCGGTTCCACCGTCGATCAGGATATCGTCATCGATCAGCAGGGAAGTGGTGCTCAAGGCGGCGCCGATTCCCCCGCTGCATCCCAGTATTCTGAGTTCCATAGTCGTCACCTGTGTTGGGTCTCCCTCCCCAATGCGAGTATCGTGCCACGGCATTTCACACCGCAAATGTCCACGTTGTCACAGTTTCCGTCGCGTCGGTATTCGCGATCTGTGACCCGGGCATCACCGGCGCCGCGTGCTGCCGCAATGCGTCAGCCACGGGTGACGCAAGCCGGCAGCGCGCGCCGCGTCATTCCGGCCGACGAGGCTTTCAGGGACTTGCCGCTTGTGCCATTATCTCTGGCATGCATCCCGTCGGATTCGCCATACTCGCAATCATTCTCTATCTGCTCACCAGCGCAGCGCTCACCGTGCGCCTGGCGCGCGGTGAATCGCATCTGACGATCAACCGCGCGACCGTGCTGCTGCTCGGCTTCGGCGGGCTCGTGCTGCACGCCGCGGTGCTGTACCCGAGCCTGGTCACCGGGGCCGGACTGAACCTGGGCTTTTTCAACGCCGCATCGCTCATCGCGCTGCTGATGGTGATGCTGCTGCTGATGACGGCGATCAGACAACCTGTGGAAAACCTCGGCATACCGATACTGCCCATCGCTGCCGCGACTGTGGCGCTGGCGGTCTGGTATCCGAACCAGAAGACCGTTATTGAACCGGGCGAATGGCAGCTCGATCTGCACATCCTTTTCTCGGTGCTTGCTTACAGCCTGTTCGCACTGGCAGCGTTTCAGGCGGTATTGCTGGCGATTCAGGACCAGCATTTGCGCAACCGTCATCCCGGCGGTTTCATCCGCGCGCTGCCGCCGCTGCAGGTGATGGAGCGTCTGC
>JAGFJP010000030.1 GCA_024102665.1 Thiogranum sp.
GGTGTTTCTGTACTATTCCCGCTCTTTTGAAGCTGGACCCGATTTTCGGAGCAAATTCCAATGAAGACCTTCAGTGCCAAGGCGCATGAAGTCCGGCGCGACTGGTTCGTCGTCGACGCCGCCGACAAAACCCTGGGACGACTCGCAAGCGAAATCGCGCGGCGTCTGCGTGGCAAGCACAAGCCCGAATATACGCCGCATGTGGATACCGGCGACTATATCGTCGTGGTGAATGCCGACAGGATTCGCGTCACCGGCCGCAAGGCCAGCGACAAGATGTATCACCATCACACCGGTTACATCGGCAACATGCAGTCGATCAGTTTCGAGAAGCTGCAGAAGAAAGCGCCGGGTCGTGTACTGGAACTCGCGGTCAAGGGCATGCTGCCGAAGAACCCGCTGGGCCGTTCCATGTACCGCAAGCTGAAAATCTACGCCGGTCCCGAACATCAACATACCGCACAGCAGCCCAAGGCGCTGGAAATCTGATCGAGGCGACACAGAATCATGAGTGAGACCTATTACGCCACTGGCCGCCGCAAGAGTTCCACGGCGCGTGTATTCGTCAAGAAGGGTAGCGGTGAAGTCACCGTCAACCAGCGTCCGCTGGACCAGTATTTCGGTCGCCCCACGGCGCGCATGATCGTGCGTCAGGCGCTGGAAGCAGTGAACCTTGCTGACAAGTTCGATGTCACCTGCACCGTGAAAGGCGGCGGCACCACCGGCCAGGCCGGCGCGATTCGCCACGGCATTACGCGTGCCATCATGAATTACGACAACGAGCTGCGCAGCCCCTTGCGCCGTGCCGGTTTCGTGACCCGCGATGCCCGCGAGGTCGAGCGCAAGAAAGTGGGTCTGCGCAAGGCCCGCCGCGCCACCCAGTTCAGCAAGCGCTAAACGCGTTGCGCCAGCCTGGTCTTGCGGTTCGCTTTTGGGGGATCGTCTAGCGGCAGGACTACGGACTCTGACTCCGTCAACCTAGGTTCGAATCCTAGTCCCCCAGCCAATAAGAAAGCCCCGCCGTTTTCGGCGGGGCTTTTTTATTGGCTTGCGGTCGAGGGGTGAGAATCTAGTCAGGTTCGACAACCGAGCGCAGCGCAACCGAGCCAAAGGGGTCTGCCCCCTCTTGAGGGAATAATCTAATGCACACAGACGTCCTCTTAAGTTCGAAGCCTATTTATCTATCTGATCACGATAGATAAAGAGATTTTCTCCGGAATCTTTCTCCTCTCTGATCTCTTCCTTCGTTGCAAAAACGCCACACTTTTGAACAAATGTGGTTTTTTTGAAAAAAAATGTTGCATTCCTGTCAGGGCGTGACTAAGCTTCGTTTTCGTAACCACTAAGCAACGTTACTTATAGCTATGAGTAAGGGAAATAAAAGGAGTCCTCTCATGAACAAGAAACTGATTGCAACTGCTATGGGTCTGGCAATGGCGGGCGGCATGAGCCTGGCCACGGCAGACGTTAAGCTCTACGGTCAGATCGATCTGTCCATCGATGCTATCGATCAGGATGGCGGCGTTGACGACGTCAACATGGGTTCCAACACCTCCGCGGTTGGTGTCAAAGGTTCGGAAGACCTGGGTAACGGTCTGAGCGCTATTTTCAAACTGGAATGGCAGGTCGACGTCGATGACGCTGACCTCGCGAACTCCGGGTACGAAGATGAATCCGGCGCCGGCGGCTTCACCGGCCGTGACCAGTGGCTCGGCCTGAAAGGCGAAAGCTGGGGTCAGCTGACTTTCGGTACCATGTCGACCACCTACAAGTCGTCTGCTGCTGCGATCGATCCGTTCTACCGCACCCGCAACCAGGCGCGTAACATCGGCCTGCACTCCTCACTGCACAGCGGCAAGGGTGAAGAAGGCCAGGGTCGTGCCACCAACACCGTGCGTTACGACTCCCCGAGCTTCGGTGGTGTTGCATTCGCTGGTACCTACACCCTCGACAACAGCGAAGCCGGCGGTGCGGAAGACGACGATCCCTACAGCGTAGGTCTGACTTACAAAGGTGGTCCGGTCTATGCGTTCGTCGACTACATCACCACCAGCGGTGGTGGTGACGACGATGCGGTCCAGATCGGTGCCAAGGCGACTTTCGGCGGTGCTGCTATCTACGGCATCTATGAAATGGACGGTGGCCTGATTACCCTGCGCCAG
>JAGFJP010000048.1 GCA_024102665.1 Thiogranum sp.
TTCCACATGGCGACCGACTGGCAGCCCTATGCGGATCAGATGCTGGATGTGATGCAGGCAAGCGCTGAATTCATCAATTGCAGCGCCACGGGAACCTGGTCAGAACGTCCGCCTTACCGGCCCGTCACAAAGTTCGAGGCCCGCGGCAAGCGGCTTGGCCACGGCGTGTGGGACCTGGTGTACAGACGCCGCTGAACAGCGGCGTCTGACAACACTTCAGGAGGTCTGGGGCTCCAGCCTCAGGCGACGCGTTGAACGCTGCGGGTTGAGGGGCGAATCCTCGAGCGCTTCGTCACCCAGCTCTTCGCGCGCCCATTCGATCGCATCGGTGCGCGTTCTGAAGAAGTGATCCTCGCCGACCCGGTCCTTGAGGCCGGAACGCTCGAATATTTCCATGGTCTGGCGCTTGGGCCGCGCGATCAACATCTTGATACCGGCGTGCCCGAGGCGCTCGATCAACTGACTGATGGCTTCTTCCCCGGTTGCGTCGATCTCGTTGACACCCTCCATGTCCAGGATCACGTAGCGCAGTTCCGGTTTGCTCGCGATGTTGCGCAGCACCCGCGTTTCGAAATAGCCGGCATTGGCGAAGTACAGGGAACCATCGAAGCGCAGCACCGAGATATGCTTGCAGCGCGGCAGGTTGTGCACCAGGGCATCGCGGAACGTGCCGTCAGGGTGGATCGAAAGCTCTGCGAAACGCGGACGCATGCTGCGATACAGATACAGTCCCAGCGACAGCAGCACGCCAACGATGATGCTCTTTTCCAGGTGCGGGGCCAGTATCAGCGTCAACGCGAAGGTGACGATCGCCACCACGCCATCGTGCTTCTGCACTTTCATGGCATGTTTGATCGGCTTGATCTTCACCAGGTTGACGACCGCCATGATAATCACCGCGGCCAGAGTGGCCTGCGGCAGGTGATACAGCAAGGGTGTCAGGAACAGCAGGGTGATAGCGACCACGGATCCGGTGACCACCGAGGAAAAACCGGTTTTGGCGCCGGCGCCGATATTCACCGCGGAGCGCGAGAAAGAACCGGATACCGGGTAGCCGCCGAACAGCCCGGATGCAACGTTCGACAGCCCCTGACCGAACAGTTCCTGGTTGGTATCCAGACGCTGCCGCGTTTCGGCAGCCATGGCCTTGGCGATAGCGATTGCCTCCATGAAACCGATCAGCGAAATGGTCACCGCCGCCAGCGACAGCTTGATCATGACCTGCACATCGAAGGTCGGGACAGTGACGCCGGGCAGGCCTCTCGGCACCTCACCAACCACGCTGCCGCCGGCATCCTGAAAACCGAACCCCCAGGAAATCAGCGTGGTGACCACGACGGCCGTCAGCACGTTGGGTATTTTCGGCGTGTACTTCCTCATCAGGATCATGATGGTCAGCGCCAGCAGCCCCATCAGCACGGTCAGCATGTGCGCATCCTGTCCCGCCGCCTGCACCACCCGCCACACAGTCTCGTAATGATGCTCGGCCTTCTCGACGGTGACACCGAACAGCTTGCTGAGCTGCGAGGTGGCGATAATGATGGCGGCGCCGTTGGTGAAACCGACCACCACCGGGTGCGACAGGAAGTCCACCAGCACACCGAGGCGGAACAGGCCAAGCAGCATCTGAAACACACCCACCATGATTGCCAGCAATGCTGCCAGCGCCAGGTAGAGTCCGAGGCGCTGGTCGGGCGGCACATCCACGCCTGCCACCATAGGACCCAGCGCCGCCGCGGTCATCAAGGAAACCACCGCTACCGGGCCGGTGGCCAGCTGACGGGAGGAGCCCATGAAGGCGGCGATCATCACCGGGATAAAGGACGCGTAAAGACCAATGTAGGGCGGCAGGCCTGCCAGCTGCGCATACGCCATCGACTGCGGCACGAGAACCAGCGCCACGGTAATCCCGGCGATCAGGTCCGCGCGCAGGGTGGCCGTGTTGCGGATTTCGCCGATCCATTCGGTAAATGGCACAAGCATTCTCTGCCAGCCGACGACAAGCTCACGCAACTCAGACATAACCGCTCCCCAGGGTGTAAAGGTTTTGGATCAGGAATGCAGCAGCGCGGGTCATAGCGATGGCGTACCGTCGGCCCGCCGCAAGGTAGCCAGCGATTGTAGCGGATTTTATTACGATTCTCTAATGGACGGCCGGGTGCCGCCGGCATGGCCAGCCGCTGCGCTTATGGAAACCTGGAAAATATTCATTAACCTGTCGTTCAATTGCGCCGGGGAATCGCGGATTAGCCCGTTACACCGGCGCAGCCGGGTATGCATGTAACTGATTTCCCTGGAGTCCGGCAAAAGCCGGAATCCATGGTAGCAAGCTCCGCCGCAACACCGGATCGCGGCCTGCGCCAGGATGCCTGCGGGGTGAACCGGTGACATTGAAGTTGTCGCCTGACGCCGAAAAATGGTTCAATACCGCGCTGCGCCCGAAGTCCGGCCGCCGCTTGCGCGGTATCGATATTGCGCAGCGCACAAGAATCCCGTTATCACGCCAGGAGTGTCCCGCGCGTGGTCACAGCTTTTGATTTATCGTTTGTTAGGAGATTGGCATGTCCAAGAAACATCCCGTTATCGCGGTAACCGGCTCCTCGGGAGCCGGCACCACCACGGTAAAAGTGGCTTTCGAGCACATATTCCGCCGCGAAGGCGTCAACCCGGCTGTGATAGAGGGAGACAGCTATCATCGCTATGACCGTGTGGCGATGAAAGAAGCCATGCAGAAAGCGGAAGAACAGGGCAACCGCAACTTCAGCCATTTCGGGCCGGAAGCCAACCTCTTCGACAAGATCGCCGACACCTTCAGGCAGTATGGTGACACCGGTACCTGCGCGCGTCGTTACTATCTGCACAGTGACGAGGAAGCCCGGCCGTTCAAGCAGAAGCCCGGCGAGTTCACGCCCTGGGAGGAAATCCCGCCCGGCACCGACCTGCTGTTCTACGAGGGTTTGCACGGCGGTGTTGTCGACGGCGCGGTAAACGTCGCCCAGTTTGTCGATCTGCTGATCGGCGTTGTGCCGCTGGTCAACCTGGAATGGATACAGAAGATTCACCGTGACTGCGCGCAGCGTGGCTACTCCGCCGAAGCGGTGACCGACACCATACTGCGCCGTATGCATGATTACGTGCACTACATCACGCCGCAGTTCTCGCGCACCGACATCAACTTCCAGCGTGTGCCGACGGTCGACACCTCGAATCCGTTCATCGCGCGCGACATTCCGACGCCCGACGAAAGTTTCGTGGTGATCCGGTTCCGCGACCCGAAAAAACTCAACGTCGATTTCCCCTACCTGCTGAACATGCTCACGGATTCGTTCATGTCGCGGCGCAACTCCATCGTGGTGCCCGGCGGAAAGATGGGATTTGCCATGGAAATCATCCTGGCGCCCATCATCGAGCGTATGATGAAGGACAAGAAATCCGCCTGATCGAGGTTCTCGCCGGTACGGCCGGGTTGACCGCGCACCGCGGCCAGCCCGGCGCCCCCTCGGTCGCGGGCGACCGGAACACGCCATGGCCACACAGTCCCCCCGGTTTCAGCTAGGACACGCCCAGTCGCCGGACTGGGAAAAAGCCGTGGAGGAATGCCTGCACCAGGTCGGTGACGTCGCGCCCGGGGTGAACCTTGGGTTCCTGTACCTGACCGATGTGCTCGCAGACCTTGCCGAACCTATCGTGCGGCGCCTGCGCAGGGAAACCGGCGTGCGGCACTGGGTCGGCACCGTGGGCATGGGCATTTGCGCGACCGGCCGGGAGTACTATGACGCCTCGGCCATGGCGGTCATGCTGGCTGAGTTGCCGGAGGAAAGTTTCCGGGTGGTGTCTTTCTACAACCGGGCGGCCGATCATCTGCCGGGAGACTGGGGAGACTGGCTGACGGAATCTCCAACGCATGTGGCACTGGTGCACGGGGACCCCGGCAACGGCAATCT
>JAGFJP010000062.1 GCA_024102665.1 Thiogranum sp.
TGCATCGTCGTAGGAGGCGGCATCATCGGGATGCTGAGCGCGCGCGAACTGGCGCGGGCGGGTTGCCGCGTGCGCATTGTCGAGCGCGGTTTCCTCGGCGGTGAGTCGTCCTGGGCGGGCGGCGGCATCCTCTCGCCGCTCTATCCCTGGCGCCTACCCGAACCGGCCACCGCACTGGCCAGCTGGGGACAGCGCCACTACCCGGGACTGGCGCGCGAACTGGCCACGGATACCGGCATCGACCCGGAATGGGAACCCAGCGGCCTGCTCGTGCTGGATACCGGCGAGACCGAGGCGGCGATGGCGTGGGCGACGCGACATCGCGCCGCGCTCGAACTGATCGAAGATCCGCACCGGATCGCCGCGCTCGAACCCGCCTGCCGCCCGGTCGAGCGCGCATTGTGGCTTCCCGACATGGCGCAGATCCGCAACCCGCGGCTGATCCGCGCCGTGCGCGCCGACCTCGAGCGCCGCGGCGTCGTGCTGCATGAACAGACCGCCGTGACCGCCATCCTCCAGCATGAAGGCCGCATCGACGGCGTGCGCACGGCGCGCGAAACCCTGTGTGCCGATGTCGTCGTTATCGCCGCCGGCGCCTGGAGCGGGCGCGTGCTCGATACTGTATCCATCCATATCGGCGTCGCGCCGGTGCGCGGTCAGATGCTGCTCTACCGCGCCAGGCCCGGTTTTCTCCGGCGCATCCTGCTCGCCGCGGGGCATTATGCAATCCCGCGCCGCGATGGACTCGTCCTGGTCGGCAGCACGGTCGAGGACGCCGGTTTCGCGAAGGAGACCACGGCGGAGGCGCGCGCGGAACTTCGGCGCGCGGCCGAGTCGCTGGCGCCCGGCCTCGCCGAGTGCGGGATCGAACATCACTGGTCCGGCCTGCGCCCCGGCACGGTGAGCGAGATACCTTATATAGGCGCCGTCCCGGATGTGCGAGGCCTGTTCGTCAATGCCGGACATTTCCGCAATGGCCTGCTGCTCGCCCCGGCAAGCGCGCGGCTGATGGCGGATCTGGTACTGGATCGCGAGAGCGAGCTGAATCCGGCGGATTACTCGGTTGTACGCTAGCCCATTACTCTCAACGTAACGGTGGTTTGGCCCTGCGCATGAAATCGAAAACGATTATCATGTTCTGATGTCTATAGCGGTGTGAGTTTGGCGGTGGTGGAAATTGGAAGTATCTTGCCATCGTATCTGGGAGTGTCCGCGTGAAAAAATTCTGGTCTATTCTTTGGATCCTCATCGGTACGGCGCCTGTCTATGCCGATATGTCCGGCGTACCGGATGTTGCCGCCCTCGGCCAGATGCTGTATTTCGACGTGAATCTCTCCCGCAATCGTACGCAGTCCTGTGCCACCTGCCACGCGCCGGAGTCGGGGTTCGTGGACGCGCGCGGCAGTGGTGTCCTGGCGGCGGTGTCTCTGGGCGATGACGGACATTCGGTAGGCGATCGCAGTGCGCCCACCACCGCCTATGCCAGATTCAGTCCGGCCTTTCACAAGACTGCAGAGGGAAAATATGTGGGCGGCCAGTTCTGGGACGGGCGCCGGCCGGATCTTGCGAGCCAGGCGGGTGATCCGGTCCTGAATCCGATTGAAATGGCGATGCCCGACAGGCACGGTGTGGTCGAGCGGCTGAAGGAGAATCCGGTCTATGTCGATGCCTTCAGGCGGTTTTATGGCGATGCTGTCTGGGATGACACCGGGACCGCCTATGCGGCGATGACGCGAAGCATCGCCGCCTTCGAGGAGACGAACTTCTTCGCGCCCTTCGATTCCAAGTACGACCGCTACCTGCGCGGCGAATACGAGATGACCGCGCAGGAGAATCTGGGCATGACGCTGTTTTTCTCGCGCCAGTTCACCAACTGCAATCTGTGCCATCAGCTGAGGCACAGTCAGGTGGATGCACAGGAAACCTTCAGCAATTACCAGTACCACAACATCGGCGTACCGGCCAACACGGAGCTGAGGGCCCTCAACGGCAAGGGCGGGGACTACGTCGATCGCGGACTGCTGGAGAATCCGGCGGTGCATGAGAGGGGCGAGGCGGGCAAGTTCAAGGTCCCCACGCTGCGCAACGTCGCCGTCACTGGCCCGTATATGCACAACGGGGTCTTCAAGGATCTGCGCACGGTGATCCTGTTTTACAACAAGTACAACAGCCGCAGCCCCAGGCGTCAGATCAATCCGGAAACTGGCATGGACTGGGGTGAGCCGGAAATTCCCGCGAGTATTTCACGGCAGGAACTGGAGACCGGTCCCGCCCTCGATGACAAGCGGATCGACGCGCTAGTGGCATTCCTGAAGACCCTGACTGACAAGCGCTACGAGCCCCTGCTGGAGCATGACAAGTCGCTCCAACACGGGCATTCCCACTGATAGTTCTGACTTAGCGTTCGCGCCTCGGCCGATCCGGCCGACGGTCCCTGCGCCAGTTCTCGATACTCCCGGGCTTTTCTTCCGAATTTTGCCGCAGGTCAGTTTTTTGCACCGTAAGGACTGGTTTAATTAGCTCCTTGGGGCGGTTTGCACCATTGTTTGGCGCCTTCGGTGTGTTGAGCGGCTCTGTTGGAATTTAATAAGTTTTTGTATTTAAATAACATATATTGGATGTCCGGCTATTGGCACGGCTAATGCAAGACAGAGAGTGAGTCTGCACACGGGCGACGAACAGGAAATTCAGGAGGATTGCTATGGTACGCCACGTAAAGGTCAACAAGTCCGGTTCCGCGCGGGATTCGCTCCCGGAGGGGCGGGGCGTAGGTTCCGCGCCGGTCACTATGCCGGCCAAGACGGTTCACATCCCGGCGATGTACATGCGGCCGCTGGGGGACCGTGGGTTACAAGGGTGTCTGAAATCAAGGGCTTAACGAGTTTTTGTGGTGTGGAGCGGTACCCCTAGGGATAGGGCATTGTAGTTTCTCTCCTGGCAACATCCCCTCATTCACCCCGCGCCCCCCGCGGGGTTTTTTTTGTCCGGATTTCATTCGGATACGGGATTTTTGTAATTACACGGAACCTTTTCCCGCGCGGCCGGTCTCAAAAATTAACAATTTGTCTCCTGCCTGATCCTTGGCCCCCGAGCTCCTCCAATCGGGGGCTATTTTTTTACAGGGTTCACAGGACCGCCTTCCATTATTAAGCCAGGGTTAAGCGGGGTCTGTTTTACTCTCCAGGGTGGCGGGAAGTTCATCCACTTGTATCACCGACCCTTTCCACGTTTACACCCCGACGGCTCATTCCCTCCCCTCCCCCTCCATTCGAGTCGTCGGGGTACTTTTTTCCGCTGTTCTTTGTCATCCTGATGCCGCGCGGACGCCCCTCTGGGGCGATCGCGCCCATAGCGATGAATTCGGGATATCAGCCGGAAGGGGGGGTAATGAACAGAAACCGCGTCGTTTTGTGGGGCATGGGCGGGATTGCGGTGGCGATGGCCGCGGTGCTGTGGGCAGGAAGGGAAGGCGTGGCCGCGGAAGGCTCGTTGGATGAGCGTGTACGCACCTTGAGTACCGCGTCGACCGGAAGCATCGTGTCGCAGGATGAGCGGGAGCGCAACTATCGTAGTTGCCTGTTCAGCTTCCTGCCGCGGATCGGCAGCGATGTGGCGGCGGAGATGCTGCGTGACGCCTGCCGGGACGAGTATCTGTCGCCGAATTCCCGATAGCCGCGGGGGAGCGCGACGCTGCGGCTAGCGGCCACCGTGGTCGCCAGCGCGAATGAATTGCTCGATCATCTCCTTGAGCACGCGATCGCCGGCTTCCTTGGTGGCGAACGGTCCATGAGTCTTGCCGCCGCGCAGGGTGAAATACCAGCCTGCCTTGATGCCGGTCTGCGGCGAGGCCTGATAGAACACGCGCTCCGCGTCATAGTGCGGCTGCTTTTCCGTTGTTCCCATCCCCTCGGCGGGAGGATCCGGATTCAGGTCTCCGATATCGAGTTCTTCCACATTGATGCCGGTATTCGCGGCGCCCGGGATGAACGAGGGCGCGGAGAACAGATCATCAATCTGCGCGGGATCAAAGGCGAACTGTGGCTCATCGACCGATGATTTTTCCGGTTGCGCGACGGCCTGAGCCAGTACGGCGGCCGATCTCGCGGTGGTCACCGGCGACGGCGCCGCGACGGTCTTTGGCGCGGTGGAGATGCGGCGCGGGACATTCGCCTTCATCCGCGCAGCCTGAGGTTTGACCGTGGGCACGGGTGGCGGCTGACGTGCCGCGGCAGACTTCATCACGTCATCCAATTCGTTGAGCACCGAATCGGGCAGCGTGAAATCGTCTTTATCCATTCCGTTGACGGTGTGAGTCGTGGCCGGAGCCGTCGATGAGGTGGATGTCCGGCGGGCCGCGGTCTTCGCCTGTGCCGAGGAATTCGTGGTCGCGAGACGCTCGATCTCGGCGCGCAAGAGTTGCAGATTCTGTTCGAGATTCGAATGCCGGGTCCCGAGGTCGTGCAGTGCCTTTTGCAGTGCGACGATGCGGCTGTCTTCCTGGCCGATCTTGCGGTCGAGTTCTTCATCGCGCAGCACGTCCTGGTGATGGGTCTGGCCAAGCTTTACATCCAGCCGCGCGATGGCCTCATGGAGGTCACCGATGCTGCGGCTGGTGCGCTCAACGAATCCCTCGTAAGCGGATTCGGGCGGGGGGGCGGGCGCGGCTTGTGAATGAGATTGCCCCGCATGGCGCGCGAGACCAATCATGGCGCCGAGTTCATGCTGGTGGATCCTGTTCCTGCGCAGATAGAGACAGGCCCCGGCGACGAGGGCGCACAGCAGGAGCGCGATCACCCCGGCCAGCATGATGATGAGTGAGGGCTGCAAGTTATTCATCCCCGTGAGTCAATAGTGCGGCGAGATCGGAACAACACGGCCCCGACGTGGGTCAGGGCCTATCTCATTGAAACTCACATGGTTAGCGGCCGGTCACCGGGAAAGTTGACCGGGCTGTGGAAGGGGACTCAGCGCCCGCCGGTGTCGCCGCTGCGTTTGAATTTCGCAATCAGCCCCGCCAGCATGCGTTCGGCGAAGCCCTGCGTATCGAATGGTCCGTAGACCAGGCCGCCCCGGACCGTAAAACACCAGCCACTGGAGTTGGCATCCAGGGCGTTGTGATAAAAAATGCGCTTGCTGCGGAAATACGCCCTGCCACCCGCCACCGCCTCGGTGCTGACCAGATTCATCTCCATGTTTCCGTCCTCCCTGCGCCTGGAAATTGTGATGGCTGTCACAATCTTCTCTGTGCGGGTTAACGGCTTGGCCGGGGCGAAACCTTAACCCGATCATCGACCTGGCAGCCGGGACGGGTGTCTGCCAATGGTGGGGTGCTCCCGTTTTATTAGACAGATCAACATGTTAATCATTGACAGGGTTTGCCGGATGCGTAAAATAGATGAAACCTTCGGGTCGATTTCATAAAATTGTCGAGCATGACGCTATAGTTATGACTCCATATATACGGATGTCCGTAGGAATCGGGCATGGCGGCAGGATGCTGAACGACGATATTCAGGCAGTGGTGAGAGAATGAGCTATCCGCAAACGAATGCCGAACTGATCCAGATGCTCCATGAGCATGATGTCAAACCCACCCAGCAGCGTATGCAGATTGCGGCCGTGCTGTTCGCCAGACCGCAGCATCTGTCCGCCGATCAGGTCCTGGATCTGGTCAACAAGATGGAAGGCGCCTATGTATCCAAGGCCACGGTGTACAACACCCTTGGCCTGTTCACCCGCAAGGGGCTGATTCGCGAAGTGATCATCAACTCGACGAAGGTGTTCTACGACTCGACCACCCATCCCCACCACCACATCTATAACGTGGATACCGGGATGTTGATGGATCTCGATGCCGATGAGATCAACATCGAGGGCCTGCCCACGCCGCCGGCGGGGACGCGTATCGACGGCGTGGAGGTCGTGATCCGGGTGCGGCCGGCAAACTGACCGGGTTTCCCAGTCATCAGGCGCGGCGCATCCGGACGCCGCGCTTGTCGCTCATGGATCGATCTTTTATACTGCCCCCGCCCTGAAGGGTTTTGTCTTCCCGCACTACCAGTCCCACCCATGCCGGTGTAGCTCAGTCGGTAGAGCAACTGATTCGTAATCAGTAGGTCGGAGGTTCGATTCCTCTTTCCGGCACCATAAAATCAACGCAGCAGTGGGTCGCTGCATTGCGCGGATACGCCAGGTCCCGTATCCCGGCGCTATCCGGGTCGAGGATTCTCCTCTCACACGTTACTGGCCGGATAATCCCGGTTCCCTGCGTCTACCCGTTCCGAGCAATCGGCGCACTGTCTGCGCGCCAGGCAGTCCAGTGATCTGAAGCTTTCGAGAATTTCCCGGCGCAGAGTGCCAATCAGTATCGCGCTTATCCATGACGGTATCCGGAAATCCCGTTCCAGTTGCGCGTGGTGAATGACGCGTGTCCTGTCACCCGAGCTGAGCAATTCCCACGACGCCCGGCCGTAACGGAGGCCGGATGATTCAGGGAGCACGCTGCGCAGGATGCGTCCCTGCTCGTCCTCGACGACATCCTCGACGATTTGCAGGTTCCGGCAGAAAAACAGGATGCAGTTCTCCATCCGCGTACGTACGCGTATTGTGCCGTCGCGTGCGTTGCCTATGATCTTGCTGCTGGTGATCGAGGCATTGAGGCGACCCTGGTTGGCATAGTCGGTCAGAACTGCATGCACATTGTCCGCAGGCGCATCGACCAGCATTTCCACACTGATCACGTAGACATCCGCCTGCTTGTCCACGTCCAGTCTTACCAGCTGGGATGCACTGGCAGACAGCGACATCAGGTGCAACGCAAGCAGAACAAACAGTTTCCGGTGCATGGTAAAGCCCTCCACCATTCAGGTTCACCCGGCAAATGACGGATAGCCTGTGCTTCGGTAGTGGCTTGATCATGACCCTTGCCTGTATCAATCAGATTTCATACACGCCGGCTTTTGTTGGCGCTTTGTTGCAATTATGTTTCAACGCGGATCCTTAAAATCAGGGCGACCGGAAACCGGCGTGCGATCACCGCCCCCTGACCTCCGCCTCCATCTCCATCGACTCCTCCTCCTCAACCCCCGCCGCGATCTTCGCCACCACGCATTCGATGTTCTCCCTGCCATGCGTTTCACCATCTCTCACCGCCAGCGCAATGTGGTGCAGCCGCGGTCCATAGTTGCGCACGAAGGTTTCGGTGGGCGAGGGGAGGTTCACCAGGTGGTTGACGAGCCAAAGCGTGTTGTTCGCCGTGAACACCTTCGCCGGGCTGCGCAGTTCGCTGGATTCGCGCGCGCTCCTGGTGACGTTGGTGAAGGAATCTCATCACGCGCAAGCTCGCCAGCAGCACAGTGCGCAACAACAGTGCAGGATGAAACCGTCTGCCCGCCTCCATGCGCATTCATGGTGCGTAACAACCACTGCGCCGTCGCTGAACCGCCCGCTTTTACAACCGCTTCCGCTGTTCGATCCCATGGCACAGAGTTTGCGCTGCGAAACAGGGAACACACGCGAGGCGCGGCTGTCATGCCGATCGAATGGAAAGACTATCCCGGCGACGGAAGCTACGATGAGCTGATCACGCCCGGCGGTAATGCGCGCGCCGCGGCGCGCGGCGCCGTGCGCTATATCGGCTCGCTCAGCGATGAGGATCTGCGCGAGCGCCGCGACGCCGCGGAACTGGCCATGCAGGTCATGGGTATCACCTTTACGGTTTACAGTGAAGGCGAGGAGGGCGGCATCGACCGTACCTGGCCCTTCGACATCATTCCGCGCATTCTCTCCGCGCACGAATGGCGGCGCATCGAGGCCGGCCTGCAACAGCGTGTGCAGGCGCTGAACATGTTCATCGCCGACATCTACGGCGAAAAAAAGATTGTCCGCGACCATGTGTTTCCGCGCGAGGTGCTGGCGAAATCGGTGAACCACCGCAGCCAGTGCGAGGGCATCCGTCCGCCGCTGGATATCTGGGCGCACATCTGCGGCAGCGACCTGGTGCGCGACAAGGACGGCACGTTGTATGTGCTGGAAGACAATCTGCGCGTGCCTTCGGGCGTCTCCTACATGCTCGAGAACCGCCTGGTGATGAAGCGCGTGTTCCCGGAGCTGTTCGAGAACTACAGCATACTGCCGGTCGACGGTTACCCGACGCGGTTGTTCGACATGCTGGCTTCGCTGTCGCCGCGCCCGGCGGACTATCCGACCGTGGTGGTGCTGACGCCAGGCATCTACAACTCGGCGTATTTCGAGCATTCCTATCTCGCGCAGCAGATGGGAGTGGAGCTGGTGGCCGGCAGCGACCTGGTGGTGCTGGATGACGATTGTGTCTACCTGCGCACCGTCGGCGGGCTGGAGCGCGTCGATGTCATCTACCGGCGTATCGATGATCTCTACCTCGATCCGGAAGCCTTTCTGCCCGAATCGGTGATTGGCGTACGTGGCCTGATGCGCGCCTGGCGCAAGGGCAACGTGGCCATCGCCAACGCACCGGGCGCCGGCGTCGCCGACGACAAGGTGGTGTACGCCTTCGTGCCGGCGATGATCCGTTACTACCTCGATGACGACCCGATCCTGCCGAATGTGCCGACGTATCTGTGCATGTACAAGCCGCAACTGGAGTACGTGCTGGATCACCTGGACGAACTGGTGGTAAAGCCGGCCAACGAATCCGGCGGCTATGGCATGCTGGTCGGGCCTTCGGCGAGCAAAAAGGAACGTCAGAAGTTCGCCGAGCTGATCCGCAAGGATCCGCGCAACTACGTGGCGCAGCCCACGCTGTCGCTGTCCACGGCGCCGACGCTGTGCGACGGTCGCGTCGAGCCGCGCCACCTGGATCTGCGTCCCTTCATTCTTTCCGGCGAAACCAGTCATGTGACACGCGGCGGCCTGACGCGTGTGGCCCTGAAAAAAGGTTCGCTGGTGGTCAACTCCTCGCAGGGCGGCGGCAGCAAGGATACCTGGATCGTGGAAACGGGAGACAAGTAGATGCTGTTATCCAGTGTGGCGGAGCGCGTGTACTGGATGGCGCGCTATATCGAGCGCGCCGAGAACACGGCGCGCATTATTCTCGTCCACCACAATCTGCTGCTGGACCTGCCGCGCCATGTCGAGTTCGGCTGGGAGGCGCTGGTCACCATCACCGGCAACCGCGAACGTTTCCACGAACACCACGAAGAGGCGACCGAGCGCAACGTGCTGCGCTTTCTGATAGCCGATCACAACAACCCCAACTGCATCACCTGTTCGCTGGCAATGGCGCGCGAGAACCTGCGCACCACACGCGCCATTGTGCCGCGCTCGGCGTGGGAGACGCTGAACGATCTGCACGCCTGGACCCGCGACAACCTCAACAATGGCCTGTCGCGGCGCGGACGCTTTGCCTATCTGCGGCGCATTATCGACTACTGCCAGCTGCTGGCCGGAAAGCTGTCCGGCACCATGAGTCACGACCAGACCTATGACTTCATCCGCATGGGCCGCAACATGGAGCGCGCGGACATGACCACGCGCGTCATCGAGGTGCGCGCCAGCAACCTGCTGCCTTCGATCAACGAAGAGCTCAAGCCCTTCGTCGACATTCAGTGGAAAAGCGTGCTCGACTCGCTCGCCGGTTACCAGATGTACCGGCGCCATGTGCACGTGCGCATTCGCGGGCGCGAGGTGTTGCGCTTTCTGCTGCACGACGAACGCTTTCCGCGCACCGTGCACTACTGTCTCGGGGAAGTGGAACAGTGCCTGCGTGGCTTGCCGGGCAACGAAGCGGCGCTGCGTGTCCTCGGGCGCGCGCAGCGCATGGTCCGGGAAGTCGACGTGACGGAGATTCTGAGCGACGGCCTCAACAGTTTTGTCGACGATTTGCAGCAGGTGCACACGCAGTTGCATGAACAGCTGACCGCAACCTATTTCCAGCCGCTGGACGGGCAGCATCCGGGACTGCAGGCCGTTTCGGCGTGAGACCACCGGGTTCGCCGTCGCCGGCCAGCGGCACAGAACTGGCGTTTTCCCCTCCCCGCGCCCAGAATGAAGTATGGCCGGTGCCGGGCTGCCATCCCGACGGCGGATGCGGCGTAGATCTCGGGAGACACAGGCATGACTAGCAGGATAGGGACGTTCGTGCGCGAGCACGTGGCTACGCTGGATGAGGAAAGCTCGGTGCAGCAGGCCGCGGAATTGATGGCTGATCGGAACGTCGGCTCCCTGGTGGTGACCCGCAATGGCGAGGTCGTCGGGTTGTTCACCGAGCGGGACCTGGTCAAACGCGTGGTCAGCCGGCAGCGCGACCCCGAAACGCTTCCCCTGAAAGACGTCGCCACCATGACCAACCTGGTCACTATTTCCCACGACCGTTCATGCCGGGCCGCAATGCAGATGATGCGCAGCAATAACTGCCGGCGTTTGCTGGTCTACCAGGGTGACCGTTTCCTGGGCCTGGCGAGTCTGCGCACGGTGGCTTACGCGCTGGTGGATCAGTCCGTCGGCCGCAATACGCTGGCCAACGTGTTTGTCGGCATGGCCCTGGCGGCCGCCATTGTCGTGATTATCATACTGGTCTTCCTGTTGCCCGATATGCTCGACATAGCGCAGAATGTGACCGCCCAGTAACGCGCGATAACGAAGGGAAGTCTGGCCGATGCCAGCTATCCCCCTTGCCTGCCATGTTCACAGACGCACGCACAATACCTGACCACACCCGGCTCGATGCTGATATTGCCGTCATCGGCGGCGGGCCCGCCGGTATCACGCTCGCCCGTTCCTTCGCCGGCAGCGGGACCAGCGTTTGTGTCATCGAGTCCGGCGGACACGAAGCCGACGCCGATACGCAGGCGCTTTATGAAGGCAGCAACGCCGGTATCGAGTATCCGCTTGCCGGCAGCCGTCTGCGCTTCCTGGGAGGCAGCTCGAATCACTGGGGCGGCTATTGCCGCCCGCTGGATCCGATCGATTTCGAACAACGCGACTGGGTGCCGTTCAGTGGCTGGCCGTTCGGCATCGAGGAGCTTCTGCCGTACTACGAGCCGGCCAATCGTATCGTCGAAATCGCGCCCGGCCGGTTCGAGGACATGGCCTACTGGCAGCAGCACACCGGCGAGTCGCTGCCGCAACCCGTCACCGGGCGCATGCAGATGCGTTTCGTGCACTTCAGCCCGCCCACGCATTTCGGTTCGCGCTATCGCGAGGATCTCGACCGGGCGGCGAATATCCAGGTGCTGCTCAACGCCAACGTGGTGAACATTGCGGCGACGGAACAAGGGCGTTCGGTGCGGCAGCTGGAACTGCGCACGCTCGACGGTCGCGCGCATACCGTACGGGCGCGCATTTATGTGCTGGCGACCGGCGGGCTGGAAAATCCGCGCATGCTGTTGCTGTCGAACGATGTGGTGCCGGCGGGACTGGGCAATCACAACGACATGGTCGGGCGCTTTTTCATGGAGCACCCGCACCTGTCCGGTTTTGGCGAAATCGTGCTGGCCGATCTCAAGCGGTTGCCGGCTATCTACCGCGAGCGCGTCAGGGTCGAGGGGCGTAACGCCAACGCGGCTTTCAATCCGTCGGACGCTTTTCTGCGTGAGCGGCGTTTGCTGAACGCGACTTTCATGGCGGGCCTGGCGGGAAACTATCATCGCGGCATGACCTCGGACTGGGACCATGTGCCGCTGCACATGGATATGCTGAACGCTGCGCGGCCGTTCCTGGCCGACGGCGAGGGTCCGATCGACACACAGAATCCGGAGCTGATCGGCCACTGGCTGGGACTGGGCTGTGCCTGCGAACAGGTGCCGAACCCGGACAGCCGCGTGACGCTGAGCGAGGAACGCGATGCGCTGGGTCTGCGGCGCATCCGCCTCGACTGGCGACTCACGGAGCAGGACCGGCGCAGCCTGGTCGAACATATGCGTTCGCTGGCGATGGAATTCGGCGCGCTGGGCATCGGGCGCATGCTGCTCAATGTCGAGGACGACGGATTGTGGCCGGAGAAAGTCAGCGGCGGCAGCCATCACATGGGCGCCACGCGCATGCACGATGATCCGAAACAGGGCGTGGTCGACCGCAACAGTCGCGTGCACGGCATGGACAACCTGTTCGTCGCGGGCAGTTCGGTGTTTCCGACCAGCGGCGCGGCCAACCCGACGCTGACGCTGGTGGCGCTGACGCTGCGGCTGGCCGAGCATCTGAAGGGGCGTTTGCAATGAGCGCCGGCCACGATGCATCGCGCCGCCGCTTTCTGCTCTCGCTGCTGCTGGGCCTGGTGGCGGGCCGCACGCTCGTCGCCTGCGATTCGTCGACCGAATCGCGCCATGTGCCGGGGCAGGCGCCCGAGTGGCTGCTGAAAATCACCGGCGAGCGGGATGCGGTGGTGCGCATCGGTAAGGACTATCTCGAGGCCTTTCCCGCGGAACGGAATGTCGAGGCACTGATGAGTGCTATTGAAAGCAGTTTCGAAGCCGTGAACGCCGCTGCGGCCGACGCCGGTGAAATCGTTACCGCGCTGCAGCAGGCCGTGCGTGGAGACTACCAGCGCGGTGATGTGGCGCAGGTAAACGGCTGGATACTGAGCCGCACCGAGGCGCGGCTGTATGCCGCGGTGGCGTTGCTGTCCGCTTAACGACGGCGGTTCACTATGTTTCCTGCACAGGCCTGTCCGCTTCCAGCAAATGCTCGGCCGCCTCGCGCATGCTCCCGGTCTTGCCGATGAAACGCGCCGGCAGGCGCGGGTAGGCGCTGACGATGGACACCAGCAGCGCGGACGCATAGGGGATGCCCTGCAACAGCAGCATGATGGACCACATCAGCAGGTCCAGCGTCTCGGTGCCGAGCTGCGTGATGATGCTGGTGGCGGCAAGACACAAGGCGATCAGCAACAAGGTCTCTTCGCGCGCGGCGTTGATGGCTTTCAGCAGCGCCTGGCGTCCGGCCTGCTTGGGCGTGCGGTAGAAGGGCATGCCGCTGGTCACGAAGCCGGAAAGGATGGCGCGCCCGATGGTGTGCGTGAGCGCCAGCCCGGTAAAGGCCGCGGCAATGGTCTGCACAGTGGTCGCGCCGACGCGGGTCTTGTACAGGTACACCAGTTTGCCGATCTTGAACGCGAACAGCGCCAGCGGCAGCACCGAGAATATCAGCAACGGCGGGTCGACCTTCATGGGCGCCACCAGCATTCCGATTGACCAGAACAGCGCGGCGAAGTTGAACAGCAGGTTGATGCCGTCCGCCACCCAGGGCAGCCAGCCGGCGACGAAGTGGTAGCGCTGGCCCAGTGACAGACAGCCCTGTCCGCCGCGCAGCAATGTGCGCGTGTGCCGGCGCATGATCTGCACCGCGCCGTAGGCCCAGCGGTAGCGCTGTTTCTTGTAGTCGATGAAGGTGTCCGGCATCAGCCCTCGCCCGTAGCTGCGCGGAATGTAGGTCGCCTCCAGTCCTTCTTCGAATATCCTCAAGCCCAGTTCGGCGTCTTCGGTGATGCACCACTCGGCCCAGCCGTTCACCTGCTGCAGCGCGCGCTTGCGCACCATGGTCATGGTGCCGTGCTGGATAATGGCGTTGCGTTCGTTGCGGGTGACCATGCCGATGTAGAAAAAGCCGCGGTACTCGGAATAGGCCATGGCCTTGAAGGCGCTGTCGCCGGCGTCGCGGTAGTCCTGCGGGGCCTGCACAATGGCGATGCTGGCCTGCTCGAACTGCGGTGCCAGATCGCGCAGCCAGTTGCGGTCGACGATGTAGTCGCTGTCGATGACGGCGATGATCTCCGCCGCGGGCGCGGTGTGGCGCAATGCATAATTCAGCGCGCCGGCCTTGAAGCCGGGCAGCGGGTCTTCGTGGAAAAAACGGAAACGCGCGCCGAGTTTCTCGCAGTGCGCCTGCACCGGTTTCCAGACTTCGGGGTCCTTCGTGTTGTTGTCGACGACCAGCACTTCGTAGTTCGGGTAGTCGAGCCGCGCCAGGGCGTCGAGGGTCTCGATCAGCATGTCCGGCGGTTCGTTATAGGCCGGCACATGCACGGATACCATCGGCAGCCGGTCGTCGGCGACACGCTGCGGGCGGAAGATACGCCGGTGATCGTGCACCCACAGTGCTTCGGCCCACTCGTGGGCTTCGGCCAGCAGGACCACGATGACGCCGATCATGCCCAGTATCAGGAGAATGCCGACGACAATGGTCGTTATGGTCAGGTACTGGTTGGTGTAGTCGTAGATCACGTAGACGGCGGCGGTCGCCGCGGCGTAGGCGATCAGCGCCAGGAAACCGCGCCCGCGCGCCTTCAGGCGGCGGCTGTCGATCAGCAGCAGGGCGAAGGTGATGAGCGCGACGACCACTGAAATCCCCGCCAGTATCGGCCAGTCGGGAATCTGCACAATGGGTTCCGAGAAGGTGAACTTGGGCTGGCGCGCAAAATCATAGACGCCCCAGTAGGCGCCGACCCAGCCTTCGGTTTCGTGCTTCCACGGCTGGTCGAAAGCTTCCATGACGTAGTAGACATAATCTTCCTCGGCGGCGCGTTGCAGGAAACGGCGCAGAAAGATGGCTTCGTTGGCCTCTGACGCGACGGCCTGCTGGCGGGTGCGGCCGTTGCTCGGCCAGCCGACTTCGCCGATGACAATGGGTTTGTCGGGGTAGAGTTTCTTCAGGTCGTTATAGCGCTCGACCAGATAGTCGACGGCGATTTCGTGATCGATGCCTTCCCAGTAGGGCAGCATGTGCACGGCGAGGTAGTCGACGTGCCTGACCAGCTCGGGATAGCGCGCCCAGACGTGCCAGGGCTCCGCGGTGCTGACCGGGATATCGATTTCACTGCGCACATATTCGAGATGCTCGATCAGCTCCTTCACTTCCAGTTCGCCGCGCAGCAGCACTTCGTTGCCGACGATAATCCGCACCACGTTGCGCGAATGCGCGGCGATCTTCAGCATGCGATCGATTTCTTCGCGGTCGGCCTTTTTCTTGCCGTCCACCCAGGCGCCCAGCGCGACATTGATGCCGTATTTTTCCGCAAGGCGCGGAATGTCGCCCAGCGTGCCCTCGACGCTGTATGTGCGCACCGCGTGGGTACGGCCGGCGAGCAGCGCCAGATCCGAATCGATCTGCTCCGGCGTGGGGAACTTGTGTGTGATCGCCGACTGCCCTTGATGGAACGGCGCGAAAGCGAAACCCTGGATGACGTCCGGCCACGGCGGTTCAGTGTCCGGCCGGTTGAGCGCGGCCCAGAACATAATGGTCAGCGCCGCGACGGCGATGGCGATGATAAAACTGTCTTTGTGCATGGAGGTGCTGCTGCGAGTCCTGCAAAGGGTTCCCTGGTTGCCGCGAGGACGGGCAACCGGGCCGCGATATTAACATTTTTTTACGGCGGGGCGTTGATCCCCGGAAAGGGGGGGCGGAAGCGCAGGTCAGGATTGAAGAGCGCCGCTGCCGGCGGCGCGCAGGATGCGGGCGGACTGCAGGACCGGTTCCGCCTTGCCCTGGTCCAGCCGGTAGACGCGGTCAGCGGCGTCTATCAGCGCCTGGCGATGGGAAATAGCGAGGATGGTCAGGCTGCCGCGCAATGCATGGACCACGCGGCAGATGGCCGCTTCGCTGTCGGGATCCAGGGCGCTGGTGGCCTCATCGAGAATCAGCAGCGCAGGCCGGCGCACCAGCGCACGGGCGATGACGATTCGTTGACGTTGACCGCCCGACAGCCGGCTGCCGCGTTCGCCGACAGGCGTGTGGATACCGTCGGGTAATTGCGACAGAAAGTCCCAGGCGCCAACGGCGCGCAGCGCCCGTTCCGCATCCGCCTCGTCGAGATCGGGATCGCCGAGCGTGACGTTGTGCAGCACGCTGTCGTGCAGCAGCAGGGTGTCCTGGGGAACGTAGCCGATCATGCGCCGCCACGCGAGGTGATCGAGTTGCGGCAGGGCAATGCCGTCGACCGTGATGCAACCGGCCTGCGGTTGCAGCAGGCCGATGACCAGGTCCACGACCGTGGTTTTGCCCGCGCCCGAGCGGCCCGTCAGGGTCACCAGTTCGCCGGCCGGGATGTCCAGGGTGATGCCGTCGAGAATGTTGCGCTGCGCGTACGCGAAGCGCACCGCCTGCAACCGGATCGACTGGCGCAGGGTCGGTAGCGCGCCGCCGATACAATGCTCTTCGGCGGCGCGCGCGGCATCGATGGCGGCCTGCATCGACCAGAATGCGCTTTCCCCGACAGCGACGCGCTGGTACTGCCGGTGCGCCTTGCCGAACTGCGCCAGCATGCGGCCGAGGATCAGGACCAGCACCACTACGGTAGCCAGCGGCATGTCCAGCGGCACCAGCGCCGCGAACATGCCAAGCGCGATGACGATGGTGAACATTTCATCCTGCCCCGCCGTGAGCGCGGCGCCGCTGAACACCTGGCGCCGCAGTGCCTTGTCGAGGCCGGCGGTTTCGATAGCGAGCACCCTGTCGGCCAGGTGTTCGCGCCCCATGGCTTTCAGCGGTTTTACGGATTGCAGCGTATCGGTGAGCCTGGCGAGCAACGAGTTCATCAGTCCGGTCTGGCGCCGGCCGGCGCGCTGCGCCATGCGCACCAGGAAATGCGAGGCGACGATAATCACTGCGCCGGCCGCCAGGCTTGCCAGCGTTGCCTGCCAGGACACGGCAATGGCCACTGCGCCGTAGATGGCGGTCTGGATGAGGAAGGTGATCACGGTCGCGCCGTTGATGAAAGTCTCTGAAGCGCGCTGCGCCTCGCTCGCCAGCGCGTTGGCGAGCTTGCCGATCGGCTGGTCGAGAAAGTATTCCCAGCGGCTGCGCAGAATGGCGCGCAACAGGTTCAGCCGCAGATCCGTGGCGACACGCGCGGCGGTGTAGCCGACCTGTCTGCGCGCTACCAGCAGCAGCAGGTTCTTGACCGTCACGCCGGCGACGATCACCGCCAGCATGATGCCCACGCCCGGCTCGATGCCGACGCCGTGCAGCAGGTTGTAAAGGCTGTATGCAGTGTCCTGCTGAGCTGATGCTTGAGCCGCTGCCGCGGGCAGTCCCGCATCGCTGCGGTTGGCGATTTCAAGCAGCGGCAGCAGCGCAGTCAGGCCCAGTCCTTCGGCGATGCCGGCGAACAGCAACGCCAGCAGCGTCAGCAGCGTCTGCCACGGATAGCGGCGCAAAAAGGTCAGCATCAGACGCATGTGTCTGTCACTCCCGAACTGCGCTCGCAATGACGCGAAGGGTGCAGCCGTGGCCGAAACATCGCTTCATCACTCCTGTTCCCGCAATGACGGGAACAGGTCGCGCACACGCTCGACAGCGCGTTTCGCATCGCGCAGGACATCATGGCGGATCGCCACGGGTCTGCCGGATGGCGGCGCGGCGCCCAGCCACACAGCGCGGCCGCTGTCGGTCAGTTGCCGCTGGATGTTGCCGATGTCGCGGTGCATGCGCCGCGGTCCGAAGCGCAGCGTCAGCCGGTGTCGCAATGACCGGTAACGCAAGCGGTGCAGAACGCGTTGCCACCAGGGCCGCGTATCCACGCCGCCGTGCGCCGGGTCGTCGGCGAGATCGAACAGGAACAGCGCTTTCCCGGTGACGCTCGCCTCGGCGAGCATGGACACGCTCTCGCTGGTCACCACCAGCTGGTCGGCCAGCGCCAGGTAGCCGAAATAGGGGTTCTCCTGCGCGGCGTCGCCCCAGCGGTAAATATGCGCAGGCACCTTGATCTCCTGGCACAGGTCGTCAAACGCAACGTCGGGTGTGCGGGCGCTGTTGCTGATCAGCACCGATCCGCCCGCAGCCTGTGCAAGTTCGTTGACCAGCCTGCCAAGACGCCGCGCCTTGCTGCGCGTCAGCACCAGCGGACCGCTGTTGCCGCCGACCAGCACCACGGTATAGGGGCGTTGCAAGTGGGCGAATTGCGCCTGCCATTGAGTGGCGGCGCGTCGCAGACGTTCCGGCGTGACACGGTGCAGCGGCAGATCGTTCATCAGAATGTTGGGCCGCGGCGGCAGGAAATACTGCGGTGTGGTGACAATCAGGTCGAAAGCGCTGAGCGGCGCCCAGGGTCTGCCCATGTGCACCAGGCGGGTACGGCCGCCGGAAGCCTTTTTAATCCAGCGCGCGACCGGTTCGTTGTCGCGACCGGCGCTGATGACCACGTCCGGCCAGGGCGGTTCGATACGGCTGGAGCGGTGCTGATCGATGCCTGCCAGCGTGACGCCCATGAGCTGTTTGGAAATCAGTTTGGACAGCAGTTTGCTGCGCCGGTACGCGAGCTTCTTGACCTGGTACGGCCAGTCGAGCATTTCCGCCAGCGCCATAACCTGGCTGTTGTCGCCGGCGCGGTGGCTGGTGAGCAGCCAGGTCGCCGGTGCCGGTTGTTCAGCATTTTGTTGCCTGGCCTCGGTGAGCTCTGTCATGGGCGCTGGTGCAGTCAAAAACGCGCGCAGTATAGCGTCAGGCTTCATGGCGTCTGAATCGAACCCCGGCGTCGATGAGCGGTGGGGCGACCGGCAACGCCAGCGACAGAAACATCAGGAAGAAGATATTCATGACGTCGTGTCCGAACGCCAGGTTGGTCATGCCGGACAGGGCATAGCCCGCGCAGAGCAATGCGCCGATGCTGTTGCGCGCCAGCAGTTCGGGCCGGCGGGCGCGCCTGATGAAAATCACCAGCGGCACCGCCAGCAACAGCAGCAGGCTGGCAAGTCCCGCCAGGCCCCTGCCCGCCAGAGTAGTGATGTATTCGTTGTGCAGGTGCGTGTATTCAAGCGTCTTGCGCTGCAGCGCGGGTGCGTCGATTTCGGCGGCGGCAGCCTGCTGGGTGCGGTGCGCGCCATGGCCGAACAGCGGTCGCTGTGTCGCGGCGCGCAGTCCGCTTTGCCACATGATGATGCGGATTGCGACCGAATTTTCGCTGTCCCTGTGGTTACGGAAGGCGTTGTATTCCGCGACGGAATCGTCGATACGATGCTGTATCAGTGGCGTCGTGCACGACACTGTCACCAGGCCCAGGAACGCGGCGCAGATGCCGAGCAGCGGGCGTCTGCTCAACAGCCCGGCGCGGTGCCAGAAATACAGGAGCAGCATCAGCAGCAACAGCGCTTCCAGCCACACACCGCGCGCCTGGGACAGTACGCACGCTGTACCTGCGGCGCAAAACGCCAGCAGTGAAAGCGCCTGTTGTCGTGGCGTTTCCAGCGGCAGCCGGACCACGGAAAAAAACGCCAGCAACATGGAGGCGGCGCCGAACAGCAGAGGGTTGGTCGCGCCACCCGGACGGCCGATCCCGTTCATGAACTGCCATAAGGCAATGCCGCCGGCGATCGATGCGCCGAGTTTCACCGCCAGCATGAGCGTGCGTGTGCTGATGGCGGCGCGGTGCAGGAACAGCGCGACCAGGGGCGCGGCGAGAAAGTGGCCCCATCGGTCCAGGCGTTCGTAACCGCTGATGTCGCTGCCCGCCGCCACCAGGGACAGAACCACCATGGCGAAGAATGCCACGGTCAGCAACGCCAGCATGCGCAGCGTCGCGTCGTGTCGCGGCCACCACCGATTGCCGTGCAAGGGCAGTGCGCCGAGCAGCGCCAGCAGATAGAACAGGGCTTCCGCCAGGTTCGGGGCAATCAGTGTGCCGGCGGGAATGACCAGGACTGCCGCCGCCCCGACACACGTAGTCATGCGGCATCCGGGTTGTCGCAGGTTCATGCCCCGGACGCTGGCGGCGCGTCAGTCACTAAACGCCCGCCCGATGCCAGCGCGCTCAGCAGCAGAAAGACATAGCCGTTCAGTTCGAGAAGTTCCTCGTAATAGCGCGATGGCGCGAGCCTGATGAAACTCTTGTCCAGCAGGATGCCGGCGATCAGCAACAGTCCGCTGCACGCAAGCGCCGCGCCAGCAGGCGAAAACAGCAAACGCGTCAAGCGCCCGCGCAGCGGCTGGTAGTGACGTCGCGCAACCCATAGCAGTCCAGCCCAGGGCGGCGTCAGCAGAACATAGCGTCCCTCGCCATCGCTGAACCAGGTGATCGCCGCGCTGAGACCGAACGGGCGCAGGTCGCTTTCACGGACGATAAAGGTAAAGCTGACCAGCACACCGGCCAGCGCTATCAGCCGTCCGCCAGGATTATCGCTGTAGAGGGCGTGCACCGCGAAGGTGGCCAGGCAGGCAAGCAGCAACAGCAGCTGCGCATTTTCCAGCAGGCCGTTCTCCTGCTGCAGCATTGCCGTCGCGTTGACGTCGGTTGCCTGGCTGATCAGGAGCGCGTTGACACACAGGGCGCAGAGAAGCAGCAGCACGCAGGCCGCCGTGGTTCCGGTGCTGGACAATGGCATCGCCGATCTGTTTCAGGGGCGGCGAGTATAGCGTCGCCGCCTTATGGATCTGAATCGACCCGGGGTGTCGAGTGCGGCATGCTGCGGGTGTGTTTAAAGTCGCTTTCCGTGACCCGCATCCATGTCAGCAAGAAACGCCGCAGACCCCGTGCGCTGCGCGCATACGGCTGGTTTGCCGAAGCCGCCTTCGTGGCGGCGTTCTGGCTGCTGGCGCGTTGCATGCCGCCGCGGCGCGCCGCGGCGACCGGCAGAAAACTGTTTCGCTGGCTGGGACCCCGCACCGGCAAGCAGCGTTTCGTCAGGGGCAATCTCGCGCAGGCGTTTCCAAATCTCGATGTCGCGGGTCTCGACACCCTGTGCCGTGATGCGTGGGGCAACTTCGGCGCGGTTCTGGCGGAGTACCCGCATTTGCGCGCGCTGGGAACGGATCGCGCAGACTCGACCACCGACATCTGGATCGATGCGCAGACGCGCGCCGTGATGGCGAACGCGCAGCCGGCCGTCTACGTCACTGCCCATCTCGCCAACTGGGAACTCGCCGGGCTGGCAATCACGGCGGCGGGTGTTCCCCTCAGCGTGGTTTACGCGCCGCAGGGCAATCCGCTGCTCGACCGCATGCTGCAGGCGGCGCGCCGCAGCCTCGGCTGCCGGTTCGTCGGCAAGCGCCATGCATTGCGCAAGTTGATGCGCGAACTGCGCTGCGGACGCTCGGTGGGAATCCTGTCGGACCAGCGTGTCGACTCCGGCGCACCGGTGCCGTTCTTTGGCCGCAGCGCCTTGACCGCGACGACACCGGCGTGGCTGGCGCTGAAACTGCGCTGCCCGCTGATCCCCGTGCAGATCGTGCGTATCGGCGAAGCGCGCTACCGGGTGCTGCTGCACCAGCCGCTGGCATGCAGCGACACGGCGGCCGACGCCGATGCCGTGCTGCAGCTGACAGCGCAACTGAACGGACTGTTCGAAAGCTGGATCCGGCAGCGGCCGGAACAATGGCTGTGCATGCGCCGGCGCTGGCCTTCAGTGTCCAGCCCGCATCTCTCACCGAATTAGTCAAACCGCATCGACAGGTCCACCGCTCGCAGATCCTTGGTCAGCGCACCGATGGAAATGAAGTCGACGCCGGTCGCGGCGTAGTCGCGGACGTTGTCCAGATTGATGCCGCCGGACGCTTCCAGTTCGGCTTTCCCGCCGGCCAGCTCAACGGCGGCGCGAATCGCTTCGACGCTGAAGTTGTCGAGCAGAATGCGGTCGGCCCCGGCGTCGAGCGCCTGTTGCAGCTGCGCCTGGTTTTCGACTTCCACTTCCACCGGCAGCTCGCGGCGCAGCGCGCGCGCATTGTTCACCGCCGCAGCGATGGAGCCGGCGGCGGCGATATGGTTTTCCTTGATCAGGAAGGCGTCGTACAGACCCATGCGGTGATTGTGGCAGCCGCCGCAGCGCACGGCGTATTTCTGCGCGCGGCGCAGCCCGGGAATGGTCTTGCGGGTATCGAGAATGCGCGTTCTCATGCCCTTGACCTGTGCGGCGTAACGCTGCGCAAGGGTTGCGGTGCCGGACAGCGTCTGCAGGAAATTCAGCGCCGCGCGCTCGCCGCTCAGCAGCGCCCGCGCCGGTCCTTTCAAAGTGCACAGCAACTGGTCGGCCGTGATCATATCGCCGTCGGCCACTTCCCAGCGGATATCGACGCTGTCGTCGATGAGGCGGAACACGGCGTCGAACCAGTGATGCCCGCAGACCACGGCCGCTTCGCGGCTAATGACGCGGGCTTTCCAGACTTGCTGCGCGTCGATCAGCTGCGCAGTGATATCGCCGCTGCCGAGATCCTCTTCCAGCGCCCGTCGCGCATCCTCTTCGATCTGTATCTGCAGCGCCTCGAGCAGCATCTACTCGGAAATCTCCAGCAACTCGATTTCGAAAACCAGCGTGGCGTTGGGCGGGATCACGCTGCCGGCGCCGCGTTCGCCGTAGCCGAGCTGCGGCGGCACGGTCAGCTTGCGGATGCCGCCGACCTGCATGCCGACGACGCCTTCATCCCAGCCCGGGATCACGTAGCCGCAATCGACCGGGAAACTGAACGGCTTGTCGCGGTCCCGGCTGGAATCGAACTTCGCGCCGTCTTGCAACCAGCCGGTGTAGTGCACGATGGCGGTCTGGCCGCGCCCGGTGCAAAGCGCGCCCTCGCCGGTCTTGAGGTCCTGGTAGCGCAGACCGCTGTCGGTGATGGTTTCACTCATGTTTCTTCCGCCCTGGTCTCAGGTGATTTCTTCGCGAAGGGTCGTGAAAAATACGCGTTCTTGAGGCGCAGTACCAGTCCGGACAGCAGCGCCAGGCTTAGCAGATTGGGCAAGGCCATGAGGATGTTGGTGATGTCAGCGATATTCCATACCAGCTTGAGGGGAACGGCGGCGCCGACCATGACCAGGAAGGTGAACACCACGCGGTAGGGCTGCACGGCGCCTTCGCCGAACAGAAAATACGCGGAGCGGTCACCGTAATAGGACCAGGCGATGATGGTGGAAAAGGCGAACAGGCTGAGGCCGATGCCGACCACGCCGGCGCCGGCGACGCCGATCGAACTCTGGAAGGCGTGCGCTGTCAGCGCCGCGCCGACCAGATCCTCCTGCCCGATCAGGTGCGAACCGGTAACCACGATCACCAGGCCGGTCATGGTGCAGATCACCAGCGTATCGATGAACGGTTCCATCATGGCCACCAGGCCTTCGCGCACCGGTTCGTTGGTGCGCGCCGCGGCGTGCGCCATGGGCGATGAGCCGAGGCCGGCTTCGTTGGAAAACAGGCCGCGCGCCACGCCCCAGCGTATCGCTTCGCCGACCGCCGCGCCGCCCACCGCCCAGGGATTCAGCGCGTGATTGAAAATGGTCAGGAAGGCGCCGGGGATTTTCTCGAAGTGGTTGAACAGCACCAGGATGGCGGCGCCGATGTACAGCAACGCCATGAACGGCACGATGGCGCTGGCCACCCGCGCGATGCGTCTCACTCCGCCGAGAATGACCATGCCGACCAGCAGCGCCAGCGTGCCGCCGACCAGCCAGGTGTTTTCCCGCACTTGCGGGAACAGGTAACTGAGTCCGTCGACCACCGAGTTGGCCTGCACCATGTTGCCGATGCCGAACGAGGCGATCAGCGCGAAGCTGGCGAACAGGACTGCCGTGCGCTTCATCTTCAGGCCGTGCAGCAGCGTGTACATGGGACCGCCGGCGATTTCGCCGTTTGCATCGATCTGCCGGAACTTCAGTGCCAGGGTGCATTCGGTGAACTTGGTGGCCATGCCGAAAAAAGCCGTCACCCACATCCAGAACAGGGCGCCCGGTCCGCCGAGCGAAATCGCCGTGGCGACACCGGCGATGTTGCCGGTGCCGACGGTGGCCGACAGCGCGGTGGCGAGCGCCTGGAAGTGGGTGACCTGGCCCTGGTGTTGCGGATCGTTGTAGGTGCCGGAAATCAGCTCAACGGAATGCCGGAAGCCGCGCAGCTGTATCAGGCCCATGCGCAGCGTCAGGTACAGACCCATGCCGAGCAACAGCAGCAATGTCAGGCCATTGCCCCACAACACGCCGGCCAGGGTGCCGGACAGTTCGGTCAGGCGCGCGATGAATTCATTCATAGGGGCGCAGGATCAGGGTATCGCCGCGCTGGGTGAACTCGATGCGTTTCAGAACGCTCATGCCCAGGAGAATTTCCATGTCGCCCATGCCGGGGTTGATGCTGGCCGTCACGTCGCGCAGAACGATGGGGCCGATGGCGACGCTGTCCAGTCGCGTGAGGTAAGCGGTGACCATGCCGTTGGCGGTCTGGTACTGCATGGGCGCTCCCTGTTGGAGGCCAAGTGCCGCGGCCAGTTGCGCGGGTATGGCGACATCGCTGGCGCCGGTGTCGAGCAGGAACTCGACCGGCCGGCCGTTGACCTCGCCGCTGGTGATGTAGTGGCCGAAGCGGTTGCGCTTGAGCACGACCTCCGGGACGCCGCCGGTATCGACCCGGCTGTACACGTTCTGGTTGGGATTGCGCTGTTTGTCGAGGCGGTCGGCAAAGAACAGCGTGAGCAACCCGAGCGCGATGATCCAGGCGGCAAGGGTCATCCATTTGCCGATGCGGCGCGCGTAGGGTGGCTGCGATTCAGGCATGCGTCGATTCATCGAACACCAGCCGCAGGCCGGAAAAAATGTGGCGCTTGTCGGCTTCGAAAAAGTTTCTGAAACTGGGGCGCTTGATCCAGGGCCGCGTGTGCAGGCTGCCCCCGCGCAGGGTGTAGTGGCGGCTGTCGAACCAGGGTTGCGAATACTCCGCGTACGGGAACGGCTTGAAACCGTCATAGGGGTGGAACAGGTTGTCGCACCATTCCCACACCCGCCCGGTTTGTTCCAGGGCGCCGATGCGGCACGCGGCTTCCCACTGGAATTCGTGCGGCAGGCGGGCATCGGCCCAGCGCGCGAAGGCCTTTGCCTCGTAATGGCTGATGCCGGATACCGGTTCGTCGGCAGCGAGTGCGTAGCCGCCACGCATGCCCACCGCCTGCCAGCCGGCATCGCCACGGCGCCAGTGGTCCGGGTGTTCGATGGCATGCTGCTCGCGCCACTGCCAGCCCTGATCTTCCCACAGTTCGCTGCGCCGGTAGCCGCCGTCCTCGATGAATCCCAGGTACTCGGCATTGCTCACCGGACAGCGGGCGATGGCGAACGGCCCGAGGACTGCGTGCTGGCGCGGGACTTCGTTGTCGCAGGCGACCGGCTGGTCACCGCCGACGCGATAGTGCCCGGCGGCGATGTCGACCCGTTCATTGCGCAGTGCCGCCGCTTCGAGAGGCGCTGCCGCCGTGGTTTCCGGCGTGAATTCCGCGAGGGCTTTCTGGGTCAGCGCCATGACCATGGTTTCATAGTGCTGGCTGTTGTGCTGGATCAGAAAGTGAATCAGGTAGTCATCCTGCAACAGCGGGTGCGCCTGCCACTCGGGACGCAGGTTGCGCAGGTAGTGCAGGTTGAACTGCTGCAGTTCGCGCGCCCACGCCAGCAGCGCGTCGCGTGGCGGCAGCAGCCTGCCGCGTTCGTGCTTGGGCACATTGGGCGGCGTGTAGAAATTCGCGATCGGCGCGGTGACGCTGTCGTCGCCGCGGATCTTTTCGTGCAGCCACAGGCAGTCGGTGAACACGCAGTGCCCGAGGTGCCAGCCGAGCGGGCTGAGGTCGGGATGATACTGGGCGCGCAGGGTTTGCTCGTCGGCGTCCTCGGCCAGCCCCAGCACCAGGGATTGCGCGCGGCCAAGCTCTTCGATCAGGGTCTCGTTACTCACAGTGGCAGCAGTTCCGGCGGTTCTTCGGGATCGAGTATCAGGATCTGGTGTTCGGGCACGGTCTGCCAGAAGGTCGATTCGGTCAGGCGTTCCGAGGCGATGAGCTGGGCGTTCGGGTAGGTTTCATCGTCGGTGGTGTAATACAGCGACGGACAGTCATCGCCGATGGCGTGACGCACCGCGTACAGGCGCTCGCCGTCGCTGACCACGATATTGAGCAGGCAACGGCTGCCGTCCGCCCATTGCCCGACGCGTTCCATCAGTTCCGCGAGCGCCGCTTCCATGGGCATATCCGGGTTGTCGGACAGCAACTGGCGCAACATGGCGAACAGGTACTCGGACTCGGTATTGCCGCGGATCGTCGGCAGGTGTCGCGGATCCAGCTCCTGGATGATGGCGGGCAGCAGTCCGGCGTGAAAATCATCGATCAGCCCGTTGTGATCGAACAGGAATTCCTCATCGACGAACGGCTGGGTATTGGCGTGGCTGACCGGCAGCCCGGCGGTGGCGCTGCGCACGCTCGCCAGCCACAGATCGCTGACCAGGTTGCGCGCCAGGTGAGGCAGATTCGGGTCGGACCAGATGGCCCCGGGATTTACATAGACCGCCGGAGAATTGTCATCGCCGTACCAGGCGAAGCCGTAACCGTCGGCGTTTACCTTGGCGTATTTCAGCTCACGGGGCGCCCAGCTCTGCACATAAAGGCTGTGCGGCGGTTCAAGCAGGAGACGGCCGAGTGCGATCGGCTCTCCCAGGTACGCGGCAATCCGGCACATGAAGGCGGGGAATTCTCACTGTTTTATCCAGACCCAACGGGATGGTAGCCTATGCTGCCCCAGTGGCCAACCGGGAGTATGCCGTCATGCATGAAATTCATGCACAGCGTCTGACAAGCCGCAGGATAGCCCCCATCCGGCCGGTTCCGGATATTCTGGAGGATGCCTCGGCCGGGCTGTTGCAGGCGCCGCGCTCGCTGCCTCCCAAGTACTTCTATGACGATCGCGGCTCGCGTCTGTTCGATGCCATTTGCGAAACGCCCGAGTATTATCCGACGCGCACCGAGGAAGGCCTGCTGGCGCGTCATGCCGGGGACATTATCGCGCTGGCGAAACCGCGGCACATTGTCGAGTTCGGCAGTGGCACCGCGCGCAAGACGCGCCAGCTGTTCGACGCCTGCCAGCGTCGGCAATCGACGTCCTACTGGCCATTCGACGTCTGCGAAAGCATGTTGCTGGAAAGCGGCCAGCAGCTGGTCGAGGATTACGACTGGTTGACGGTCAATGCGCTGGTTGGCGATTACCTCGGCGGTCTGCTGCACTTGCCGCGGCTGGACGGGCGCTGCCTGTACCTGTTCCTCGGCGGCACCATCGGCAATTTCACCGAAACGCAGGCCGGCGAATTTCTCCGCGATGTGCGCGCGGTGATGAAGCCGGAAGACTTCCTCCTGCTCGGCGCCGACCGGGTCAAGGAAGCTGACGTGCTGCACGCCGCCTACAACGATGACGCCGGGATTACCGCCGAGTTCAACCTCAACCTGCTCAGGGTGCTGAACCGCGAACTCGATGCCGGTTTCCGGCTGGACGGTTTCCGGCACGAGGCGTTGTTCAATCCCGCCGCCGCGCAGATAGAAATGTACCTGGTGTCGAACTGCGGGCAATCGGTCCGGCTCGGGGCGCTCGACAGGACGCTGGAACTGGCGCAAGGCGAAAGAATCCTGACCGAGATCAGCCGCAAGTTCACCGCGCCCGGGCTTGAAGCCATGCTGCGCCGGGCCGGCTTTGACGTCTGCCGCCATTTTGAACCCGGGAACGGGTATTTCTCGCTGCTGCTCGCCCGGCCTCAGTAAGGGGCTCCGGCGCCTTTCTGCAGCCGCGGCCTTATCGCGGTCGTAATACAATCGTAACATTGCTGTGGTGTCCTTCGCGGGACAGATAATCGAGTAGTAGCAATGACGCGCATTCTGATAGTGGAAGATGAGCAGGCGATCCGGGAAATGATCGGATTCGCCCTGAAAAAGGACGGCTTGCAATTCGAGGAGGTTGGCGACGCCGAGCAGGCGCTGGTCGCCATCGCATCGAATCCGCCCGATCTGCTGCTTCTGGACTGGATGTTGCCCGGCATGAGCGGGGTCGAACTCGCCCGCCGCCTGCGCCGGGAGGAGACCACGGTCGACATTCCTATTATATTGCTGACCGCCCGGGCGGGAGAGAGCGACAGGGTGCATGGTCTCGAGGTCGGCGCCGACGACTACATCACCAAGCCGTTTTCGCCCAGAGAACTGATTGCGCGCGTGCACGCGGTTCTGCGTCGCACCCAGACGACGAGCGACGAGAGCCCTATCAGATTCGACGGCCTGTCCCTGGATCCGGTCGGTCACCGGGTCGAGATGGACGGCGAAGCGCTCAGCCTGGCGCCGACCGAGTTCCGCCTGTTGCAGTTCTTTATGAACAACCCGGATCGGGTGTACAGTAGAGAGCGTTTGCTGGATTACGTCTGGGGGCGTGGTGTCTTTGTCGAAGAACGGACTGTGGATGTCCATATTCGCCGCTTGCGTAAAGCGCTGACCCAAAGGGGCTATGACCGCTTTATACAGACAGTGCGTGGCGCCGGGTACCGCTTCTCCGCCAGGGATTGACGGGCTGTCGCCGGGCCGCCGCTGCGGCGCAACCACCGCGGATTCAACAGGCATTCAGGCGTGATCGATTCCTGGCGGGACGAAATCTGGCGTTTCGTCGCACTGACTGTGGTCGGTGTGCTGCTCGGGCTGCTGGCGGATAATGTTGCGCTCGGCCTGCTGCTGGTCTTTGCCCCTTACCTCGCGTGGCACCTGTATAACCTGAATCGTCTCGTGCGCTGGCTGCGCCAGGGCAAGCAGTTCACACCGCCCGAGTCCAGCGGCATCTGGGACGATGTCTTCGAGCACATCTTTCGTTTGCAGCAACGCAACCGCAAGCGCAAGCGCAATTTGCGGCGCATGCTCAAACGCTTCCACAAGATTACCGTCGCCCTGCCCGATGCGGCGGTGGAACTGCAGCCCTCCAGCGAGGAAATCGAATGGTGGAACAGTGCCGCGGCGAAGTACCTGGGTTTCGTCTATCCGCGGGACACCGGGCAGCGCATCAGCAACCTGCTCAGGCACCCGGCGTTCCTCGCCTACCTGCACTCGGGCAACTACGACCAGGAAGTCGAAATACCGTCACCGGTAAACGAAGATATCACCCTGCGAATCCGCATCATTCCCTATTCGGGCAACCGTCGCCTGCTGATCGCCCGCGATATGACGCGCATGCAGAAGCTGGAGCGCACACGCGAGGATTTCGTTGCCAATGTTTCGCATGAACTGCGCACCCCGCTGACCGTCATCAGCGGCTATCTGGAAACCCTGCTCGATGCGCCCGAGTGCGGCGAAGCGTTCGGGCCGCAGTTGCGCAGCATGCAGGTGCAGACCGAGCGCATGAACCGCATCGTCGAGGATCTGATGTTGCTGTCGCGACTCGAATCGGAAGTGCCGAAAGTCGATGCAGAACCGGTGCAGGTCGGACGCATGCTGCAATCCATCGTCAACCAGGCGCGCGAACTCAGTGGCCTGGAAGCACACCGGATAGAACTGGACGTGGATCCCGATCTCTGCATAAAAGGCCGGGAACCGGAACTTTACAGCGCCTTTTCCAATCTGGTGTTCAATGCAGTGCGCTACACCCCCGCGGGCGGCCGCATCAAGGTGAGCTGGAAGGACACAGAGCAGGGGCCGCGCTTCGCGGTGGAAGATAGCGGCGTCGGCATCGAGCCGCACCATATTCCGCGTATCACCGAACGTTTCTACCGGGTCGATGCCGGGCGCTCGCGTTCCCGCGGTGGCACCGGGCTGGGCCTGGCGATCGTCAAACACGTCTTGTTGCGTCACCAGACCGTGCTCGAAATCAACAGCGAGCCGGGTGTGGGGAGCGCCTTCCAGTGCCGGTTTGCGCCGCAGCGACGTATCAGCTGCGACCAGGACACTGACTGAGCCGGGGCGCTGTCACATAACCGTAACATTGCTGTAATACTCTGTCCCACGGCTGCTGTTCCGGTGATTTCAAGTTGAGGGAAATGGTATGAATTGCATGAAAAATCGATGGCTGACAAGCCTTTTGTCGATCGCCCTCGGGTTCAGCGGCGCGGCAGCGGCCGAATCCACGGCCGAATCCAGAGTCGACGACCAGCTTCCGGAGTACACCCGCGCGAGCGGCGTGTCCGGTAACCTGTCCAGCGTCGGCTCCGATACCCTGGCGAACCTGATGACGCTGTGGGCGGAAGAATTCAAGCGGGTGTATCCGAACGTCAACATCCAGATCCAGGCAGCCGGCTCCTCGACCGCGCCGCCGGCGCTGACCGAAGGCACCTCCAGCCTCGGCCCGATGAGCCGCAAGATGAAAGACAAGGAAATCGAGGCCTTCGAACGCCGCCACGGCTACAAGCCCACGGCAATCCCGGTGGCCATCGATGCGCTGGCAGTGTTCGTTCACAAGGACAATCCGATCGAGGGCATGACGCTTGCGGAAGTCGATGCCGTATTTTCCTCGACACGTAAATGCGGGGCGCGCGACGATATCACGAGCTGGGGCCAGCTGGGCCTGGACGGCGACTGGAAAACGCGCTCCATCCAGCTGTACGGGCGTAACTCGGTGTCCGGCACCTATGGCTATTTCAAGGAGAAGGGCCTGTGCAAGGGTGATTTCAAGAACAATGTCAACGAGCAGCCGGGTTCCGCGTCGGTGGTGCAATCGATTTCATCGTCGCTGAACGGCATCGGTTATTCGGGCATCGGTTACACGACCTCAGGCGTTCGCACCGTGCCGCTGGCCAGGGAAAAGGGCGAGCCTTTCATCGAGGCCACTGCGGAAAACGCCGTCAGCAACAAGTATCCGCTGGCGCGTTTTCTCTATGTCTATGTCAACAAGCACCCCAACAAGCCATTGCAGCCACTGGAGCGCGAGTTCATCCGCATGGTGCTTTCCAAATCGGGACAGATGGTAGTGGTGAAGGATGGCTACATTCCGCTGCCGGCCAAAGTGGTTGACAAGGAACTCGCGAAGTTCAACTAGACGATATGCGACAGCTTTGAACGGCACACCCCGCCCTGTGCGCGGGGTGCGAGTCGGGAAACCCGAACCGGTGTCAGGCGGCGTTCAACATGTAACGCAGCGCATCGAATTCCCGGTAGCCAACGTGTTGCAGCATCAGGCCGATGCCTCCCTGGCGTTCGTGCACGACGTAGGCCGGCAGGCGGTGTTCGGTGACTTTGCCGCGGTTGTCGGCGGTAAAGCAGATTTCCAGCCGCGACTGCGGTGGTATGTGCACACCTTTGAGCTCCACGAACATGCCTTCCAGGCTGACATTGCGGGTCTTCCCGTTTATCATGCCGACCGGCGGGTAATAAAGATTAACTTCAAGATTGATTTCCTTGCGAGAACTCCATCTGTGTTCAACACTCATCCGGTTTTCCCTCTCTGGCGCGAATTGGTTGGGTGAAAAGCTCGTGTCATGTATCAAAGCAATTTCGATGCCAGACATGCTGCGACGGAGCGAGGGTGCTGTGAGCAAAATGATTCCGAACAACCAGCGGTGCTCAGCAAACCATGCCTGATCCCGTTCCGGCCGAGGCGTACAAGGCAAGCGCGCATTTCCGCTTACGGCTGCTCAAGGACCGTTTCGTGCAATGGGGCGTGGCCGCCGGTGGTGTCGGCGTCATCATCGCTATCTTGTTGATATTTATATACCTTATTTACGTTGTCGCACCGCTTGGCAAGGCCCCGGAGATGCACGGGGTGGCCGCCTATCCGGTCGACAGCGAGAACCGGGTGCTCTATCTGGCGATGGAGGAGCAGGCTGAGATCGGCATGCTGATCGACGCCCGGGGGCTGGTGCGTTTCCTGGCCACTGCTGATGGAACAGCGCTCGAGCAGGTTCAATTGCCGGTGCCCGAAGGTGTCCGGGTGGCCAGTTTTTCGGCGGCGCGACCGAATTCCGGCGTTGTTGCGTTGGGTCTTAGCAACGGTCAGGCGCTGGTGTTCCGGCACCGCTACCGGGCCAGTTTTGGCGATGACGTGCGCGTCATCACGCCGCACATCGAGTACCCGCTGGGCCCCGCTCCCATCGATGTCTCCGCGGACGGTTCCGCGCTGGTCAGCATCGGCGTTCAGGCCGAGGAGTCCTTCACCCTGGTCGGCTGGTCGGAGGGTGGTGTTTTGTCGGTGGTGCGCGCCCTACGCGAGGATTCGCTTTTCGAAGACGAGGCGGGTTTCGAGTTCGAGCGCAGCAGCGGCTACTCGGATCTCGAGGACATACTCGCGTTACTGATCGATCCGCCGCAACGCAACCTTTATGTCATCAGCGCCAACGGGCGCCTGGCCTGGTTCGATATCGCCGACCTCGATGAATCGCGGCTGCTCGAACAACTGAGCGTTTCCGCCCCTGGCGTGAAAGTGCGCGATGCCGCGCTGCTGTCCAGCGGCGTGTCGGTGATGGTGGCGACGGATGATGACGTGATCAGCCAGTGGTTCGTCGTGCGCGGCGCGGAGGGCGCGCGTCATCTGCAGAAAATCCGCAGTTTCGACAACGTGACCGGGCTATCGGCGCTGACGCCTGAGTTCAGCCGCAAGGGTTTCCTCGTCGGCGACAGCGACGGCGCTGTTTCGGTGTTCCACGCCACGGCCCACAAGCAACTGATCCGTGAACCGGTTGCCGCGTCGGCAATTGAAAAACTCGCCATTGCGCCGCGGGCCAACGCCTTCTGGGCGCTGGATGCGGACCAGCGACTGCATTTCTGGCGTATCGAGAACGAGCATCCCGAAGTGTCCTGGGGCTCGCTGTGGTCGAAGATCTGGTACGAGGGTTACGATGAGCCCGAATACATATGGCAGTCGTCTTCCGCAAGCAACGATTTCGAGCCCAAGTTCAGCCTGGTGCCGCTGACTTTCGGCACCTTCAAAGCCGCTTTCTACGCCATGCTGTTCGCTATCCCGCTGGCGATTCTCGGGGCTATTTTCACCGCCTATTTCATGGCGCCGCGCATGCGCCGCCTGGTCAAGCCCGGTATCGAAATCATGGAGGCGCTGCCTACCGTTATCCTCGGTTTTCTGGCCGGTCTTTGGCTGGCGCCGGTAGTCGAAACGCACCTGCCCGGCATTTTCGCATTGCTGCTGGTGCTGCCTCTGGCGACTTTACTCGCGGCCTGGTTGTGGAGCCGCCTGCCGCAGGCGATACGCGGCATGGTCCCCGACGGCTGGGAAGCCGCGCTGCTCATCCCGGTGCTGATTGCCACCGGCGCGCTGGCGTTTTCCCTCAGCCCGGCGCTCGAAACCTGGCTGTTCGGGGGGGATATGCCGCGCTGGCTGGAGAACCGGATGGGAATCGGCTTCGATCAGCGCAACTCGATCGTGGTCGGCATCGCCATGGGTTTTGCCGTGATACCCACCATTTTTTCCATCGCCGAAGATGCCATTTTCAGCGTGCCGAAACACCTCAGTAACGGTTCGCTGGCGCTGGGCGCGACGACCTGGCAGACACTGATGCGAGTGGTGCTGCTGACCGCCAGCCCGGGAATCTTTTCAGGCATCATGATGGGCGTCGGCCGCGCCGTGGGCGAAACCATGATCGTGCTGATGGCTACCGGCAACACGCCGTTGATGGACATGAGCATCTTCCAGGGCATGCGCACACTCTCTGCCAACATCGCGGTGGAGATGCCCGAGTCGGAAGTCGGCAGCACTCACTACCGCATCCTGTTTCTCGCTGCGCTGGTGCTGTTTCTTTTCACCTTCGTGTTCAACACCGGCGCTGAGTTGATCCGCCAGAGCCTGCGACGCAAGTACAGCAGTTTATAGGGCCTGACAGTGACAGCAGACTTCAAGGACTGGTGGAAAAGCGGAACGCCCTGGATCTGGCTGAATGCCGCCGCGGTGGCGGCAAGCCTGATCATGGTGACAGGCCTGCTGTTGCTGATCGCCGTAAACGGTCTGGGTCATTTCTGGCCGGCTACAGTCTGGCAGTTCCAGTACCAGGCTCCCGGCGGTGAAACCGGTCAACTGATCGGCGAGATCCGCGAGACGGAAACCATCAGTGTCGAACGTCTGCGTGATTCCGGGACATTGCCGCCGGACCACCCCGAGGGCGTTGTCGAACGCTATCTGCTCAAGATCGGCAACCGTGACATCACCGGTCTCGATTTCCGCTGGATACCGGCGCCGCAGATCCTGGAGCGCACTGTTCCCGACGACCTGGTGGTGCTGGAGCGCAGCGAATGGGGCAATTTCTACGGCTTTCTCGAGTCGGTGAAAGAGAACGGCGAGACCGTTGCCGGGCAGCAGGAAGCCTGGCTGGAACTGCAGCCGCGCCTGCAGCGCGTCACGGAGATACGCAAGCAGGTTCGGCATCTCGAGAAGGGCAGGATCGGTTCCATAAACTACCAGCTGGAGCGACTGCGCCTGCGGCAACGCGAGCTGGAACTGGAAGGCAAGGACACGCCGCAGGCGCTGGCCGAAATCCAGCAGCAGCGCGACGCCCTGCAGGAAGACTTCGCCGCCCTGCAAAAGGAGCTGAACGACCTGTACCTGGAAATGCAGCGCGATAGCGCGTCGCTGCGCGTCATGGGTGGCCAGGTCGTGGATATTCCGCTGGCGAACATGATCCGCGCCTACCGGCCCAACGCCATGCATCTGCCCGCCAGGATGGGTTTCTACGCCAGCAAACTGTGGGAATTCGTCAGCGAAGATCCGCGTGAGGCCAACACGGAAGGCGGTATCTTCCCGGCCATATTCGGCACCGTGATGATGGTGTTCCTGATGTCGGTTCTGGTGACGCCTTTCGGTGTGGTGGCGGCTGTGTACCTGCGTGAGTATGCCCGGCAGGGCCTCGTGACACGTCTGATCCGCATCGCCGTGAACAATCTCGCCGGCGTGCCCTCTATCGTGTACGGTGTCTTCGGTCTCGGTTTCTTCGTTTATTTTCTCGGTGGTAACATCGACCAGCTGTTTTTCCCCGAAGCCTTGCCGGCACCGACTTTCGGTACGCCGGGCATCATGTGGGCATCACTGACGCTGGCGCTGCTGACGGTGCCTGTGGTTATCGTGGCGACCGAAGAGGGGCTGTCGCGGATACCGAGTTCCATCCGTGAAGGCAGCCTGGCGCTGGGAGCCACCAAGGCCGAGACCTTGTGGCGCACGGTATTGCCCATGGCCAGCCCGGCGATGATGACGGGATTGATCCTGGCTGTCGCGCGCGCCGCCGGCGAGGTGGCGCCGCTGATGCTGGTGGGCGTGGTGAAGCTGGCCCCTTCGCTGCCGCTGGACGGCGATCCGCCGTTCATCCACCTCGACCGCAAGTTCATGCATCTCGGCTTTCACATCTACGATGTGGGCTTTCAGAGTCCCAACGTGGAGGCGGCACGTCCGCTGGTTTATGCCACCGCGCTGCTGCTGGTCGTTGTAATCGTTATACTCAATCTCGCCGCCATTGCGATTCGCAACCGGCTGCGGGAACGCTACCGTGAACTTGAGCAGTAATGTCCTTATGATTCGGGAAGTGCAATGACATCCGCGAAAAACATCGATCCGCAAATTCTCGATGCCTCCTCCGCGCCGGGCAGCGGCGCGGCGGACGATATCTGCCTGGAGGTCAGGGATCTCAATATGTACTACGGAGACGCCCAGGCGCTGCAGAGCATCAATATGCCGATCCAGCGCAAGCGGGTCACGGCTTTCATCGGCCCCAGCGGCTGCGGCAAATCCACCTTGCTGCGCTGTTTCAACCGCATGAACGACCTGGTCGACAGCGCCCGTGTCGAGGGCAGCATCCTGCTCGACGGCGAGGACATCTACGGCCCGGGCGTGCGCGTGGCGCAGTTGCGTCAGCGTGTAGGCATGGTTTTTCAGAAGCCCAATCCGTTTCCCAAGAGTATTTATGAAAATGTCGCTTACGGTCTGCGTCTGCAAGGCGTGAAAAGCCGCCGCACCCTGGATGAAATCGTCGAGAAGGCGTTGCGCGGCGCGGCACTTTGGGATGAAGTGAAAGATCGCCTGCACGACAATGCGCTGGGGATGTCGGGGGGGCAGCAGCAGCGCCTGGTGATTGCCCGGGCGATTGCGGTCGAGCCCGAAGTGCTGTTGCTCGATGAGCCGGCGTCTGCGCTGGATCCGATTTCCACCCTGAAGATAGAAGAGCTGATCGACGAACTGAAATCCAGGTACACGATCGTGATCGTGACGCACAATATGCAACAGGCGGCCCGCGTGTCCGACTACACGGCCTTCATGTATATCGGCAAGCTGATTGAATTCGATTTAACAAACCGGATTTTCACCAATCCGCGGGAAAAGATGACGGAAGACTACATCACCGGTCGCTACGGCTAGCCAGGGGGTATTACTGATGGAAAACCTGAATATTGGTCAGCACATTTCCAGGCGCTACAACGAGGAGCTGGAGGATATCCGCAATCGCGTGCTGGCGATGGGCGGACTGGTCGAGCAGCAACTGCAGGACGCCATGTCCGCGCTGGAGCAGCGCGACGAAGACCTGGCGGCGAAAGTCGTCGAAAGCGATTACCAGGTCAACGCCATGGAAGTGGCGATCGACGAGGAATGCAACGTGGTGCTGGCGCGGCGCCAGCCTGCCGCGAGCGACCTGCGATTGATCGTCGCGGTTATCAAGACCATCACCGATCTGGAACGCATCGGTGACGAGGCCGAACGCATCGCCCACATGGCGGGCAAATTGATAGGCGACGAAAAAACCAGTCGCCTGTTCACCCAGGTGCGTCATCTCGGACACCACGTGCGTGGAATGTTGCACGGGGCTCTCGACGCGTTCGCGCATCTGGATACCGAGAAAGCCGTTGAGGTCTGGAGCGAGGACCGCATGGTCGATCGCGAATACGAATCACTGATGCGGGAACTGATGACCTTCATGATGGAGGACCCGCGTTCCATACCCAACATTGTCCAGGTGATGTTTGCCGCGCGGGCCATGGAACGCATTGGCGACCGCGCCGGCAATATCTGCGAGTACGTGATTTACCTGGTCAAGGGCAAGGACGTGCGTCACACGCGGCTGGACCAGGCCGGCGAGGAGTAACAGTCGGAAACGGCGGCATCCTGCCGCAATCCCGTCATCCCGGCGCAGGCCGGGGTCCCGTGTGCTACGGACCGGATTCTTCCGGATGGATCGGTTCGTCCGTCCCGGTTCAGGTCAGCAGAAACTCGAGCAGCGCTTTCTGCGCATGCAGGCGGTTTTCGGCCTCGTCCCATACCACGCTGGCGGGACCATCGATCACTTCCGCGGTAACTTCCTCGCCGCGGTGGGCCGGAAGACAGTGCATGAACAGCGCATCCTTGTTGGCCTGCGCCATCAGCTCGCTGTTGACCTGGAACGCCGAAAAGATTTTGGTGCGCACCGATTGTTCCTCTTCCTGACCCATGCTCGCCCACACGTCGGTAACAACCAGGTCGGCGCCGCTGGCCGCTTCGAGCGGGTCTTCGAACAAGGTGACACATTCTCCCGCAGCGGCAACGATTGACGCATCCGGCTTGTACAGACCGGGAGTCGCGATGCGCAGCCGGAAGCCGAACTGCCTGGCTGCATTGATGTAGGAATGGCACATGTTGTTGCCATCGCCGATGAAGGCAACGGTCGCGCCGCTGATGTCGCCGCGATGTTCGAACCAGGTCTGCATATCGGCCAGCAGCTGACAGGGATGGTACCGGTCCGTCAGGGCGTTGATTACCGGTGAGCGGGAAAATTCGGCGAAACGTTCGACTTTCTCGTGCTCAAAGGTGCGGATCATGACGGCGTCGGCCATACGTGACAGCACGCGGGCGCTGTCCTCGATCGGTTCGCCGCGACCGAACTGGGTGTCGCGCGGCGACAGGAAGATGGCGTGACCACCGAGTTGCGCCATGCCGGTTTCGAACGACACGCGGGTGCGAGTGGACGATTTTTCGAACACCATTGCCAGCACCTTGTTCTTGAGGGGCTCGAAAATCCGCCCCTGGTGCTGCCACTGCCGAAGTTCGCTGGCGCGCGTTATCAGCTGACGCAGTTCGTCCGGCGAAAGGTCCAGCAGGGTGAGGAAGTGGCGCACGCTCATTGGCCCGAACCCAGGAAGTCTTCGACCAGCCCGCAAACGGTGGAAACAATGGTCTGCGCCTGCTCATCACTGACGATGAGCGGCGGCAACAAACGCACCACCGTGTCAGCCGTGACATTGATCAACAGCTTGCGTTGCAGCGCGGACTGCATCAGTTCGCTGCATGGCCGGTCCAGCTCGATGCCGAGCATCAGGCCGGTGCCGCGTACATCCACGACACCAGCCAGACCACCGAGTCTTTGCCGGAACTGCTCCAGCATGCGCGCACCCAGTTCCCCGGCGCGGCTGACCAGCCCATCCTCTTCAATGGTGCGCAGCACCGCCAGCGCCGCGCTCGCCGCCAGCGGATTACCGCCAAACGTCGAACCGTGATTGCCAGGTCTGAAAACATCCGCCGCGGCGCCACGCGCCAGGCAGGCGCCGATGGGAACGCCATTGCCCAGTCCTTTCGCCAGCGTCATGACATCGGGCTGAATGCGGCTGTGCTGATGCGCAAACCAGCGGCCGGTCCTGCCCATGCCGCTCTGGATTTCATCGAGCATCATCAGCCAGCCGTGCTCATCGCACAGTGCGCGAATGCCCGTCAGGTAGTCATCACCGGGAATGCGAATACCGCCTTCCCCTGTGACCGGCTCGACCAGCACTGCGACGACGTCGGAACTGTTTTCCGCAATCGCGCGTATGGCGTCGAGGTCGTTATAAGGTGCCCGCAGGAAGCCCGGCACCAGTGGCTCGAATCCCGCTTGTATCTTGCGATTGCCGGTGGCGGTCAGCGTTGCAATGGTGCGGCCGTGAAAACTGCCCTCGGTAACGATCACCTGGGGCCTGTCGATATTTTTCTGATGGCCGTACAGGCGCGCCAGCTTGAGGGCCGCTTCGTTGGCTTCAGCGCCGGAGTTGCTGAAAAAGGCGCGATCCATTGCGGCGACGCGGCAAAGTTCATCGGCGAGCGCCTGCTGCAGCGGGATCTGGTACAGATTGGATGTGTGCACAAGCCGTTTCGCCTGCTGGCAGACAGCTGCGCTTACCGCAGGATGCGCGTGACCGAGCCCGCACACGGCGATACCGCAAAGCGCATCCAGATAGCGTTCGCCTTTTGTGTCGAACAGGTATGCGCCTTCGCCACGTTCAAAACTGACAGGCAACGGTTTGTACGTATTCATAAGATGGTCAGCTGTCATAAGCTCTAACAGGCCCTGAAAAATAAAAGGCGGCCTTCAGGCAACCTGCGGATTCAGGAGACTGCTGTCATTGGGCCGAATCGGACAGGACGCGGAGGAAGCCGCCACGGTAAAGGCGGGATTTTATCGGCTGTGGCAGGTTTTTCCAAGCGCCGGTACCGTATCCGCCGGCACTGAAAAGCGAAAACCCGGCCGTTGGCCGGGTTTCGCCGTGATGAAGCCGGTTGTCAGAACGGCATGCCGTGCATATGGCCGGTCATGCCCAGGATCATCGGGATCGACAGCAGGGTGTTGGTGCGCGATGCCATCAGCGCAACGACCTTTCCTTTCGCTATCTGTTCCGGAGTGGCTTGCACCATGCCCAGGATCTTTTTCTGATTGGGCCAGATCAGCACCCAGACATTAAACAGCATAATGGTGCCCAGCCAGGCGCCCATGCCGATGACGCGATAGCCTTCCTGGAAAGTAAAGGCGGCGACAAAGCCGGATCCGTCGGCCGTGTGCATGGCTTCCAGCGCCAGTGCGCCGGTCAGCCAGGTGGCAACGGCCGCCCAGCGGAACCACAGCAAGGCGCGCGGAGCGACGTACTTGTTGATGGCGGCGGCACCCGGACCACCGCTATCGGCCTCGGCGACTGCATTGGCGACGGCCGGCACCTGCACGAAATTGAAGTAATAGAGCAGACCGATCCAGGTGATGCCCACCAGCACATGGACCCACACCCAGAATTCCCAGGGATTGAAGCTGCCTCTGGTGCCCAGAGCAAAGATGATTATGACCGACAGGATGATACCGGAGATAATAGTGCCCGTGATGGATTTCAATGGATTCATTTTCGCTGCTCCTCGAAAATTGGCTTGGAATTTCTTCTTGTGCCGGCAAAAGCCGACCAAATTACTCAAGTTTGCGAAGCTTACGGCAGGGTATGCGTGAATGCAATATAGCAGCCGCGCGTCATCATCGCTGATGCATAATGCTTATTATCATGGATGCTGTTGAGCTGAGTCTGTTTTCGAGCCGCGTGTCCGCGGTATGCGACGAGATGGGCGCGGTGCTGCGACGCGCCGCTTTTTCGCCGAACATCAGGGATCGTCTCGACTATTCCTGCGCGGTGTTTGATCCGCAGGGACAGTTGTGCGCGCAAGCCGCACACATCCCCGTGCATCTCGGCAGCATGGCTTTCGCAATGGCGGAACTGGTGCACGCGCGAAAATGGTCGGCAGGCGACATGCTGGTGGTCAATGATCCGTTCCAGGGTGGCACGCATCTGCCCGATGTCACGCTCATCGCTCCGGTGTTCTGCGCACAGCAATGTGTCGGGTTCGTCGCCAACCGGGCGCATCACGCCGATATCGGTGCGGAAAGTCCGGGCTCCATGCCCGTCGGCAGAAGTCTCGACGATGAGGGACTGCTGATTCCACCGACACTCTTGCTGGCAGGCGGCCGGTTGCGTCGGGATGTGCTCGACGGCATTGTCGCGGCCACTCACAACTCGGTACTCACAGAAGGCGATTTTTCCGCCCAGATCAGCGCCAACCGAACCGGCGTCGCGCGCATCGAGGAACGCGTTGCGGCGCTCGGAGCCAGTGCCTGGCTCGCTGGCCTCGATGCAGTGAACAAATACGGCGAACGCATGGCGCGTAACGCGATCCGGAGTTTGCCGGACGGCTGCTACCGCTTCGAGGACCTGATGGACGACGATGGCCAGGGCAATCGCGATATCCCTTTGCGCGTTGTCCTCACCGTGAAGCACGAACAGGTGTCGATCGATTTCTCCGGCACTTCGCCACAGGTGCCGGGCAATATCAATTGTCCGCTGTCGGTCGCGGCGGCGGCGGTTTTCTACGCGTTCCGTTGCCTGATGGATGAGCGTACGCCCGCCTGTGCCGGCACTTTTCGGTCGCTGAACATCGTTGCGCCGGCCGGCTGCCTTTTGAATGCGCAGGCGCCTGCCGCAGTCACTGCCGGCAATGTCGAGACCAGCAGTCGTATCGTCGATCTGATACTGGGCGCCCTGGCCCACGCCATACCGGAGCGTGTCGCCGCGGCCAGCCAGGGCACCATGAACAATATCGCCATGGGTTCACGCGAACCCGGTCGCGGATGGGACTACTATGAAACCATCGGCGGCGGCATGGGCGCGGGTATGCATGGCGGCGGGCTGCATGCTGTGCAGACCCACATGACCAACACGCGCAACACGCCCATCGAGGTGCTGGAGTCCGGGTACCCGCTTAGAGTTCGTCGTTATGCGCTGCGCCGGGGCTCGGGTGGTCGCGGCGCCCGCCCGGGTGGCGACGGGCTGATACGCGAATATGAGTTTCTGGCACCGGCCCGGGTGACCCTGCTCACCGAACGACGCTGTCGTGGACCGTGGGGTCTGGCTGGCGGGATGGCGGGTTTGCCGGGCGAGAATCGCCTCAATGATGAGTTGTTGCCCGCCAAGGCCGCTCTTTCGGTCCGCGCGGGCGACCGGCTGACGATCGCCACGCCCGGCGGTGGCGGTTTCGGCACGCCGCGTTGATCTCCTGGACATCATGTCTGGCCGTTCCCTGCGCCGGAAAAATGTTGCTGTTTTGTGAGTTTTATCACAGTTTGCGCATGCCGCGCGTCTGATACTTACCCTCCGTAAATCAATAACAAAGCCGGTTCGTTATTCCTGTTTTGTGAACCAGTTCAGATTTTTGACGCTTTGCCGCTAGAGGCTCGAAGGGGTGGGAGCACCGGCGGTGTGTTTCCCGGCAGATTCACCAGGGGACCAGTCTCAGCTTATGAAAAACTGTCTTGTGTCGCTGCCCGGCAGCGACGCAGGGATGCTTGCAGTACCGGTTTCCACGAAGGAACGCATTTATCCGGCTTCACCATCCAGATCCGTCGGCGTGTCGGCCGGCGGTTGCATGCGGCGTGTCGCCGCGCCAACCGGGCGTCGCCGCTCATGACATACAGGAAGCGCCTGCTGCTTTATGTCGCGATGCTGGTGGTGCTGCTGGTAGGCATGATGCTGCTGTCGTTCAAAACGGCGCGCGATGTGATTATGTCGAGCTCCGAGCAGCACCTGTACCATGCTTCCCTGAGGCACCAGGACAGGCTGGACGCGGAACGCGACGAGTTGCTGCATTACACAGACATTATCGCTGCCGATGAACCGTTGCAGCATGCCGTCTCCGCGTTGTTGACATCCGGTTCCGGCGCCGAAACCCTCGCCAGCTATTATCAGCGCCAGTTTGCCTCCCTGTCGGTGGATCACCATGCAATCGTTTCCCGCGACGGCAGGGTGCTGCTGGGCAGTGAGTCTCCCGGGTTAGCCGCCGAGGTGCGCGAACGGCAGCGTGCCGGCGCGAGCGGACACCTTTATTATCGTGCCGACCAGGGCGTAATGATGGTTGCCATGCAACCGCTTGTTCACGACGATCGGGAAATCGCAACCGTCGCCGTCGCCAGGCTTCTGGGTGAACAATGGCTCGCCCGGCGGGAGCGGAGTTCCGCGGAATACCTGCTGTTTTTCGGACAACATGGGCGGGTGTTGTGGAGCAGTAATCCACAGCTGCAGAATCTGTTCCTGCGCGAGGACCAGCGTGAACTGCACGGCCCGGATCACTATTTCAGACTGCATGAAGTGCGGCTCGAGAATTCCGGTCCGGACCTGCCACGTTTGTGGTTCGCGACTTCGGAGGCGCGTTTGATGGCGCTCCTGGAACGTTACGAGGTCTGGGTGTACCTGTTCGCCCTGCTCGGTGGCGGTGCCGTGCTGATGACCGGATGGTTGTTACTGCGCAACTTCAGTCGACCCTATGAACAGCTGATGTCTACCACCCAGCAACTTATCGATGGGAAACTCCCGGTGATGACGCGTTCCGCATCCAGCCATGAAATGGGCCGGCTGGTCAACCGCTTCGCCGATGTGCTGGACGCGTTGCGCGAGGAACAGGTCGAGGTCAGGCGAGTGCACCGGAAGTTGCAGGAAACCGCAATCACGGACAGTCTGACCGGCCTCTACAACCGCCGCTATCTGCAGGAAGTAACCCCGGGGCTGTTCGCCCAGGCCGAACGCGACCAGCGTTATCTCACCGCGATTCTGCTGGATCTCGATTACTTCAAGGATATCAATGACCGTCACGGTCATCTTGGCGGCGACGCGGTGCTGGTCCACTTCGCCCGCCTGCTCAAGCACAATTCCAGGGTTAATGATCAACTGTTCAGAATCGGAGGCGAGGAATTCCTGATCCTGAATGTCACCGACAACCCGGAAGACAGTGTGCAGCTGGCGAACAAGCTGCGCGAACTCACCGACCGGTCACCGGCCAATTACCAGGGGGTGGTGATTCCGAATACCGTAAGTGCAGGTATCAGCTGCTGCTTCGGGACGACCGGTGGCGACACACTGAGCCAGCTGTTGCGGGCCGCGGACAAGGCCTTGTATGAAGCCAAGGCCGGCGGGCGTAACCAGGTTGTGCTGCACAGCAGTTGCAGATCGGCGGCAGCGTCGGCCCGCAGACGTCGCACGCTTGAGCTGGTAAAAAGCGACGCGCAGCGCTGAACTGCGCGCATCCACCCTCGCTCCTTTTGCCTGCGGTTCTGTATCCGGTGCTGCGTTTACCGTAGACTAGTGTTTTCCGACCGAGTCGCGCCGCGCAGAGATGATTTCACAACTAACGTTCAAGCTCGTGTGTTTGTCCCTGGTGTTTTCCCTCACCGCCTGCGCGACAGCCGTGGTCGGAGGCGCCGCTCGCGGCGGCTACAACACGGATGCCGCGTCCGGCAGCGATGCTTCGATAACGTCTGCGATCAGTGCCAGTTATGTTCGGGATGATCTGGTCAGCGCTTTCGACGTCAACGTCAGCACCTGGCGCGGCGATGTCACCTTGTCCGGCAGCGTTCCCAGCCAGCGGGCCGCGCAGCGCGCCGTGGAACTGGCGAAGTCCGTCAGGGGCGTGAAGCGCGTGGTGTCGAACCTCACAATCAGGGAACGATAAGCCCGATCATCGGGAGGCAGCAGCTCGGCGATGTGCGGAATTTGTGGTGAACTGCGGGTGGACGGGCAGGCTCCCGGGGCGGATACCCTGGGTCGCATGCTGTCGAAGCTAGAGCGGCGCGGCCCGGATCACGAGGGCCGCTATGCGCGCGGGGCAATGGCGCTCGGCCACCGGCGCCTTTCGGTCATCGATCTTTCAGACGCATCCAATCAACCCTGGGTCGACGAGGCCTCAGGACTGACGCTGGTGTTCAACGGCGCCATCTACAACTACAAGGAACTGCGCGCCGAGTTGCTGGCGCAGGGGCTGAAATTCACCAGCGAAGGTGATACCGAGGTCGTGCTCAAGGCCTATATTGCCTGGGGCGAATCCTTTGTCACGCGTCTGCATGGCATGTTCGCCATCGGTATATGGGATTCGCATAACAGGCAACTGCTGCTGGCGCGCGATCGTTTCGGCATCAAGCCGCTTTACTACAGCCAGACGCGCAACGCGTTCCGTTTCGCGTCCAATACCCAGGCATTGCTGGCGGCGGGTGATGTCGATACCGGGTTCGACTCCGTGGCTTTGCACCATCACTTTACCCTGCACGCCGTCGTGCCGGCACCCAGAACCCTGTTGCGCGGCATCAGGAAACTGCCGCCGGGCCATATGATGGTGGTGGATGAACACGGGCATGATCGCATGCACGCCTGGTGGCAGCTCGATGCTACCGCGCCTGAGCGGCCATTGACCGAGAACGAATGGATAGAGGCGGTGCGCGCGGCGCTGGTGCGCGCTGTGCAGCGCCGGCGGCTTGTCGCCGACGTGCCCGTCGGGGTGCTGTTGTCCGGCGGACTGGACAGCAGTCTGCTGGTGGCGTTGCTGGCTGAACACGGCGGCAGCGATCTGCTCACGTTTTCCGTCGGTTTCGAGGATCATCCGGACGAAAAAGGCAGCGAGTTCGAGTTCTCCGACCAGGTTGTCGAACGCTTCGGTACACAGCACCACAAGATACATGTGCCCAACCACGAGGTGCTGGAGCGCCTTCCCGAAGCAATCGACCAGATGGCTGAACCCATGGTGGGACAGGATGCGGTCGCTTTCTATCTGCTCGCGGAACGTGTCTCGAAGCACGTCAAGGTAGTGCAGAGCGGGCAGGGTGCGGACGAAGTGTTCGCCGGTTATTTCTGGTATCCGCAGATGCATCAGGCGCAGGGCCCGGAGATCGATCGCTTCCGGCCGTTTTATTTCGATCGCGATCACGACGAATACCTGCGCATGGTCAGCCCTGCCTATGGCGGGCCCGATTACACCTCGGCTCTGGTCGAGGAGCGGCTGAAATCGGTAAAGGGGGCGCAGTGGCTGAACAAGGTCCTGCATTTCGATGTCACCACACTGATTGTCGATGACCCGGTGAAACGCGTGGATAATATGACCATGGCCTGGGGACTCGAGGCGCGCGTACCGTTTCTGGACCACGAACTGGTGGAACTGGTGATAGGCATGCCGCCGGAACTGAAAATCCGCGACCAGGGGAAGTATCCGTTGAAGAAAATCGCGCGCGGCCTGGTCCCCGATGCTGTCATCGACCGGCCGAAAGCCTATTTTCCGGTGCCTGCGCTGAAATTCGTGCGCGGGCCGTTCCTGGAGTTTATGCGCGACATGCTCAATTCCCGCGCCTGCCGCGAGCGTGGTCTGTACCGTGAGGCATACGTCAAGTCGATACTCGATGATCCGGAGCATCAGTTGACCCGCCTGCAGGGCAGCAAGTTGTGGCACCTGGCGGCGCTGGAGTTCTGGTTGCAGCGCAACCTGGACAGCGCCGCCTGATGCCCTGACAGGCAGATCCGCAACATAACCCCTTTTAAAAAGGCTTTTTGTCCCCCATATAGCTGGTAGAATCATCGCCATCATAGTGATGGCACTCAGTTAGGCGAGGTAACGGCAATGGATGTGATGGATCGAATCAAACAGGCTGTTGACAGCAACCCGATCGTGATTTTCATGAAGGGCACCCCGCAGATGCCGATGTGCGGCTACTCGAGTCGCACTTCCCAGGTATTGCAGGCCTGCGACGTCGAGTTCGCGCATGTCAACGTGCTGGCGGATCCCGAGATTTTCGAGAATCTGCCGCGTTTCGCCAACTGGCCGACCTTTCCGCAGGTTTATGTCAACGGCGAATTGATCGGCGGCCACGATATTACCGTTGAAATGTTCCAGAAGGGTGAGTTGAAGCCCATGCTGCAGGAAGCGGTGAACAAAGCGGGTCATTGATCGAAGCTGGCGCCGCCGCCGGCACCTGGCGCTTTACGGAAAAGGCAGGGCAGAGCCCTGCCTTTTTTATTGCGCCTGCTTCAGTGAGCGGTAAACATCCGGGCATTGATGAGGAAATGCATCCAGATGCTCGCGGCATAGCCGAGCATGATTGCCCAGCTCCATTTCAGGTGCGAGAAGAACGTATAGATGCCGCGCGCCTGACCCATTACCGCCACCCCCGCCGCAGACCCTATCGACAGCAGCGAGCCGCCGACACCTGCGGTCAGGGTGACCAGCAGCCATTGACCGTGATCCATCGGCGGTTGCATCGCCAGCACGGCGAACATCACGGGGATATTGTCGACAATCGCCGAAACCAGTCCGACGAGAATATTGGCGGGAGTGGCGCCCAGGTCCACATACATCAGCTGTGAACCGGCAGCCAGATAACCCAAAGTGCCGAGTCCGCCTACGGAAAGGATAATGCCGTAGAAGAACATCAGCGTGTCCCATTCGGCGCGTTTCATACTGATGAAAATATCGAACGGCTTGTAACGACGCTTGTAATACTGTTCAAGGAGTTTGCGCTTGCCTTCGTCCGTTTCGGCCAGGAACTCGGGACCATCGATGTGCGGCACCGTGCCGTTGACTTCATCGCGGCGAATGAAATAGCCGTAGACTTTCAGCAGGCCGAGACCGGTCATCATGCCAAGCACCGGCGGCAGGTGCAGGAAATTGTGGGCACTCACCGCCATGGTGATGGTAAGCAGGAACAGGAACACAACCACACCCGCGCCGTAGCGCAGCCTGGCTGCTGTCTGCAACGGCTCCGGTATGACGTTCGGTACGACAAGGCTCATGATGCCCGCCGGTACCAGCCAGTTGACGAGAGAAGGAATAAACAGCGCGAAAAATTCCTGAAACTCGACCATGCCTTTCTGCCAGACCATCAGCGTGGTGATGTCGCCGAACGGGCTGAATGCGCCGCCGGCATTGGCGGCGACGACGATATTGATACAGGCGACCGCCACGAATTTATGGTTGCTTCCACCCACTGCCATGACCACGGTCGCCATCAGCAGGGCGGTGGTGAGATTGTCGGCAACCGGTGAAATGCAGAAAGCCAGCAGCCCGGTAATCCAGAAAATCCTGCGCAGGGAATAACCGCGACTGACCAGCCAGCCGCGCAGCGCATCGAACACGCCGCGTTCATCCATGGTGTTGATGTAGGTCATCGCCGCCAGCAGGAACAGGAACAGCTCGCCGAATTCAAGCAAATTGTGCCTGACGGCCTGTTCTGCGGTGTGAGTATCGCCGTGCGCGGCGTAGACCAGCGCCACGATCACCCAGATGATACCTGCCGCCACCATGGTCGGCTTGGATTTCCGTAAATGGGATGTCTCTTCCGCGATGACAAACCCGTAGGCGATAATAAATACAGCGACTGCGAGCACGCCTGCCCAGTGCATGGTGAAATCCATTGCCGGAACGCCATTGCCGGCGGCGCCGGCCACTCCAGGCATGCATGCAGCGAACAGCAGGCTGGCTTTCGTCAGCCAGGCTGACAGGTAACGGGTTCGGTGCATCATGTTGCTGTCCTCGCCGGGGGGCCGCTGCCGTCTGGCAGGGATGCCGGAATCTGGTTTAAACGTTGGGCTCTTCGCGAGGCATCCGTATGCGTGCAATCGATCGGCCATTCTGGTCAAGTCCTTGTGCCATTACCTGGCTGGCCGCAATTGTTACAATGCCAGGGCGTGTTATGCAATGTGGAGCTGATTCGGTTTGTGCCGCGGCGTCGCACGACGGGTATTAGCGGCAGCGGTGGTGGCCGGGTTGATGCAGCGGGGTCAGGTGGCTCATGGCTAAACAGATCAGTATCCGGTGTCCGGCACCGCTCGCGCAGATCATGATCGATGCCCTGAAATGGTTTGTCGATCGAAACTATCCCGCCGGGGCGGACGAGTGCAGTATCGCCGCCCGCGATGCCCTGTATGATCTCGCGGGCCGCCTGGAGCGCGAACTTCTGGCACAGGGGGCAACCGCCTACAGTATCCGCATGCGGGCCTTTCTGTGCGAAGCCGTCAGGAGTTACCTGGCGCTGCGGGAGATTGAAACCGGGGTTCGTTATGACAATCGCTGCCAGGTGCTCATCGACGTGTGCCGCGGCAAAGCGGACGGGAGCGATTTCGCTGCTGCGGCGGCCCGCGACGCTGCCATGACGGCGGGCGCGGGCTAGTGCCGATCGAGCCTGGCAAGCTCCTCGAGTATCTGCAGCACCAGTTTGCGGCCGTCGCTGCTCATTCCCGCGCTCAGCTCATCGGGGTCGCGCTCGCCCTTGACCAGCGGCCGCATAATGCCGGCGATACGCGCCATGTCGCCACCGGCGTTCAGCATCTGCTGGGCCATGGTGCCCAGCAGTTGCAGGGTTTCCAGGTTGCCGCTGCGCGCGCCGTGGATCATGGCCGCGATGCCCGGTGCCGCCATGCTGCCGTCGATGCCTTTGTTGAGATCCGGGAGGGTAGCGGGATTCTGCAGGCCGCGCAGAATGGAACTCACGATGACGGCATCCTCATCGTCCAGCGTTTTCAGAATCGCCTCGTCGCGGCTGCCCGCGAGTATTTTGCGAATGGCCGCGACCAGCTGCGTCCAGCCGTTCTGTTCGGCCTGCTTCAGGATGTCGTCCAGGTCGGGCACCATGTCCCGGTTGCGGCACCCTATGACGACCCGGTGAATGAGGCCGGTATGCGCTTCGATGATCTGCTGGTCTTTTTCCGGCAGTGTGGCCATGCGAGTTCCCGTCCCGGGGAATTAACCTTGATTTAACTTCTGTGTGATAATAATCGGCTCGCACGTAAATGAACACCCACAGGTGTGAAAGGAAGGACATGATGAACAGAATTATCGCAGTCTGGCTGTTTTTCGGCGGTTTCGCGATGAATACCGCCTTTGCCTATGATTGGCAGGCGCTTCCCGACAAGGCGCCGGAGCCGGCGGATAACCCTACCACGCCCGAGAAGGTCGAGCTGGGCCGGATGCTGTACTTCGATCCGCGCTTTTCCAGAACCGGGACGGTTTCCTGCAATTCCTGTCACAACCTGATGCTGGGCGGTGACGACAACCGCGGCGTCTCCATGGGCGTGCACGGCCAGACCGGCGGGCGCAGTGCGCCGACGGTGTGGAACGCGGCATTCGCTTCGTCGCAGTTCTGGGACGGCCGCGCCGCAACGCTCGAAGAGCAGGCCAAGGGGCCGGTGGCCAATCCGGTGGAAATGGGTATGGGCGACGTGGAGGAAGCCATGGACCTGGTGCGTGCGATTCCGGGCTACAAGCCCTATTTCGAACGTGCGTTCGGCACCGAAAATCCCATGACCGTGGACAATGCGGCCAGGGCCGTGGCGGCATTCGAGCGCACCATGATTACGCCGAACAGTCCCTACGACCGTTTCGTCAAAGGCGACAAGAATGCGCTGGACGCGCAGCAGCAAAGAGGCATGAACAGCTTTGCCGAGGTCGGTTGCGTGAGCTGCCACTCCGGCGCGGCATTCAATGGCCCCAGCCTGCCACCGGGAACCGGGTTCTTCATGAAGTTCCCGACGTTCACGGACAACAGCTACGTAGAGCAGTACAACCTCGCCGCCGACAAGGGCCGCGCCGACGTTACCGGCAAGGAGGCGGATGCCGGACTGTTCAAGGTTCCGACCTTGCGCAACGTGGCGCTGACGGCGCCGTATTTCCACAACGGCTCGGTCAGGACGCTGAACGAGGCGGTGCGGGTAATGGCGAAAACGCAGCTGAATCGGGATCTGTCCGATGCCCAGGTCAGCGACATTGCAGCCTTTCTGAACGGGCTCACAGGGGAGTTCCCGGAGCAGACCTTGCCACGGTTGCCCGGCACCCCGGGCTGGACACTCAGCGAAAGCGATTAATCTGTCGGCACCGCATCAACCGCCGGGATGCTGTTCACGGCATCCCAGCGGTTGACGATGGTGCAGAAAAGCTCTGCCGTGCGCTCGGCATCGTATTTCGCCGAGTGCGCCTGTGCCTGATCCCATTCCATGCCTGCTGCGATGGCGGCGCGCGCCAGCACCGTCTGGCCGAAAGCCAGGCCGGCCAGTGTCGCGGTATCGAAGCTGCTGAAGGGATGGAACGGATTGCGTTTGATCTTGTTGCGATCAGCGGCGGCATTGACGAAGTTCAGATCGAAAGTCGGGTTATGACCCACCAGGATGGCGCGGGTACAGGCGCTGTCCTTGACCGCCTTGCGCACCGGCTGAAAAATCAGCTGCAGCGCTTCGTGTTCGGGTTTGGCGAAGCGGAACGGGTGGTAGGGGTCGATACCCGTGAATTCCAGGGATTTTTCGTCCAGGTTGGCGCCGGGAAACGGCTCCACATGACAGGCATGCGTCGCCACTGGTCTTAACTGACCGTCTTCACCATAATTCAGTATCACCGCTGCAATTTCCAGCAGCGCGTCGCGTTTGGGGTTGAATCCCCCGGTTTCGACATCGATGACAACCGGAAGGAATCCGCGAAATCGACTGGCAAGTTTTGCTAAAGGGCGTTCTTGTGACATGGCGACAGCATACCGGAAGCAGATGGTGAACGGGAGGCGCCTGGTCGATCGCTGGCTGATGCTGTCGACGCTGCTGGTGTTTTGCGCCGTGGGCGCAGCTGTCGCGGCACCCGAGGGTCGCTTCGAAAAAGGGCTGTTATGGAAACTCGAGCGCCCGGGCGTCGCCGCCAGCTACCTGTTCGGCACCATTCACAGCGACGATGCAACAGTGGCGCAGCTGGCCGCGCCGGTACAGCGCGCGTTCGATCACGCCGAGGCTGTCGTTCTGGAAGTGGCGCTGGATTCGGCAACCATAGAGTCGCTCAGTCTGGCGATGCAGATAAGCGACGGCGAATCGCTGGAATCAGTGCTCGGCGAAGCCCTGTACCGGCGCGCTGCCGCTGCCATGCACCGGCAAGGCATACCTGAGCCGGTGGTTGCGCGGATGAAGCCCTGGGCCGTGGCGGTGACCCTGATGACGCCTCCGTCGGGCAGCGGCGTGGTGCTCGACCAGCGCCTGTATCGAGCTGCCATTGCCGCAGGAAAACAGGTTACCGGACTTGAAAGCGTGGCCGAGCAGATGGCGCTGTTCGATGACCTGTCGCAGCAGGATCAGATCGCGCTGCTCGAAGACACTCTGGAGTTTCTTCCTGAAATCGGGCGCGAACTCGCCGAGCTGCTGCAAGCGTGGCGCGAACGTGATCTGCGGCGTCTCCAGGAGATCAGCGACAAATACCTGCAACAGGGCGATCCGCGACTGGCGGCAATGTTCAAGCGACGGGTGATCCTGGAGCGCAATTACCGCATGGCGGATCGTCTTCAACCTTACCTGCGGCAGGGGCAGTGTTTCGTCGCTGTCGGCGCCCTGCATCTGCCGGGGGAAGAGGGTTTGCTGAACCTTCTGCAGCAGCGCGGCTACACAATTACCCGTCTGTACTGATGGCGGCGCGCGCGGGGCGCTGTCAATCCGCCAGTTGCCACTGGATCTGTTCGCCGGCGCGCATCGGTACCACGACCTGGTCGCCGAGCGGATAACTGTCCGGCACTTGCCATGGTTCCCTCACCAGGGTGATGCGTTCTTCGTTGTACGGCAGACCGTAGAAATCCGCGCCGTTGATGCTGGCGAAAGCCTCCAGCCTGTCAAGAGCGCCGGCCTGTTCGAAGGCTTCGGCGTACAACTCGATGGCCGCATGCGCCGTGTACAGGCCGGCGCAACCGCAGGCACTCTCCTTGGCATTTCTCGCATGGGGCGCGCTGTCGGTGCCGAGAAACAGCCGGGGATTGCCGCTGGTGGCGGCCTCCAGCAGCGCCTGGCGGTGCTGTTCGCGTTTCAGCACCGGCAGACAGTAATGGTGCGGCCGGATGCCGCCGGCGAACATCGCATTGCGGTTCATCAGCAGGTGATGCGCAGTGAGAGTGCCGGCGATATTGTCGGGACCGTTCATGACGAACTCGACACCCTGGCGCGTGGTGATGTGCTCCAGGACGATTTTCAGGCGCGCAAAGCGTTTCGTCAGCGGCTCCAGTATGCGCTCTATGAACACCGCTTCGCGATCAAACACATCGACGTCCGGTGCGGTAACCTCGCCGTGTACCAGCAGCGGCAGCCCGGCATCCTGCATCGCGTCCAGCGCCGCCCAGGTCCTGGCGATATCGGTGACCCCCGAGGCCGAGTTGGTAGTGGCGCCGGCAGGATAGAGTTTCACGGCGTAAACGAAATCGCTCGCCGCCGCCTTGCGAATCTCGTCCGCGCTGGTGTTGTCGGTGAGATAAAGCGTCATCAGCGGCTGGAAGCGACTGCCGGCGGGCAACGCCGCCAGAATACGCTCGCGGTAATCGCGCGCCGCATCCGTGGTGGTCACCGGACTTTTCAGATTGGGCATGATAATGGCGCGGCCGAACTGGCGCGCAGTGTGAGCTACCACGCAACGCATGGCGTCACCGTCGCGCACATGCAGGTGCCAGTCGTCGGGGCGCCGGAGAGAGAGGTTCATAGCGTTCGCTTCCAGTCGTTTTGCGTTGATTTTTCGATGCTTTTGCTGCGCCGGCCGGCATTATTTACCTTGACCTGATGACGCAAAACAAAGATCATATCGCGCTTGCTTTGGACGGGGTACCGGGTTTGCAGCTGCATTTCGGCCCGCCCGGTCCCGGCGCGTTGCGCCGAAATGTCGGAGCACGCTGATCATTCAGCAAATTTTCAACAGAATCAATCATTGACGGGGCTCACCGGGCCTCTGGAAACAGCAAGGAGCCTCATGAACGTCGCCGACAAAAAACGGCTGCTGCGTGAAATGTTGTTCGCGCGGCGCTTTGAGGAGCGCTGCTACGAAGCGTACGTAGAACGGAAAATCGGGGGATTCCTGCACCTGTATTCGGGTGAGGAAGCCTGCGCGCACGGTGTGCTGGAAGCCGCAAGACCGGGCCACGATTACGTGATTACCGGCTACCGCGATCACATCCACGCCATCAAGTGCGGTGCCGATCCGAAAAAAGTCATGGCCGAACTGTACGGCAAGGAAACCGGTTCGTCGAAAGGCCGCGGCGGCTCCATGCATATCTTCGATGTCGAACACCGTTTCATGGGCGGCTATGCGCTGGTCGGCGGACCCTTCCCGCTGGCGGCGGGCATGGCCAAGGCCATCAAGATGAAGGGCGGCGATGAAATCGCCATCTGTTTCCTGGGCGATGCCGCCAACAACCAGGGCACGTTCCACGAATCGCTGAATATGGCCAAGGTCTGGAATCTGCCGGTCCTGTACGTGTGTGAAAACAACCTGTACGGCATCGGTACCCGTATCGATCGTTCCACCGCGGTCATCGACCAGTACAAGCGTGTCTCCGGTTATGATATCCCTTCGGCGCAGACCGACGGACAGGACATCGAGGCCGTCTACAAGGCCGCCAGAAAAGCCGTGGATCATGTGCGCGGCGGCAAGGGGCCATATTTCCTCGAACTCATGACCTACCGCTACCGCGGTCATTCCATGTCCGATTCCAATGCCTATCGCTCCAGGGACGAAGAGCGCGAGTGGTCGGGCCGCGATCCCATCATTATCCTGCGCGATCGCCTGATCGAAGCCGGCGAAATCACCAAGCAGGACTACAAGGCGCTGGACACCGAAGTGCTCGACGAAATCGAGGACGAGGTAATCGCCTTCGCCGAAGCGTCGCCGGAACCGCGGGTCGACGAACTGGAAAAATACACGTTTGCCGAGAATGACCCCTGGGTGTACGGAGGTGGCCGCTGATGGCGGAGATAATGTACTGGGAAGCGATCCGTCGCGCCCACGATGAAGAAATGGCGCGCGACCCCATGGTCATCTGCATGGGCGAAGACATCGGCGTCGCCGGCGGCACCTACAAGGCCACGCAGGGCCTGTATGACAAGTACGGTCCCGAGCGCGTTATCGATACGCCGATTTCCGAGAACGGCTACACCGGTCTGGGCATCGGTGCGTCTTTCCTCGGTGTGCGTCCGATCATCGAAATCATGTCCGTGAACTTCGCCTGGCTGGCGACGGACCAGTTTTTCAACTCGGCTGCCAAGGTGCGTTACATGTCGGGCGGACAGCTGACGGCGCCGGTGGTGGTGCGTTCTGCCGGCGGTACTGCGCACCAGCTCGGCGCGCAGCACTCGGCGCGCATGGAAAAGGTGTTCATGGGCATCGCCGGTCTGCGCGTGGTAACGCCGAGCAATCCCAGGCAGGCCTACGGTCTGCTCAAATCCGCGGTGCGCTGCAACGATCCGGTGTACATCAACGAGCACGAGCTGATGTACAACATGAAGGGCGAAGTGCCGGACGAGGAATACTTCCATCCGCTGGAAGGTTCGGAAGTGGCGCGCGAAGGCCGTGACGTCACGCTGTTCGGTTACAACGTCTCCGTGCACTGGTGTCTGCAGGCGGCCGAAACGCTGTCCAGGCAGTTCGGCATCGAAGCCGAGGTGGTCGACCTTTTTGCGCTGAGTCCGCTGGACCGCGCCGGAATCACGGCGTCGGTGCGCAAGACGCATCGCGCAGTGATTGTCGAGGAAGCCGAGGCGCCGGTCGGCGTCGGTGCGGAAGTGATGGCGATCATAAACGAAGAATGCTTTTTCGAACTCGACGCAGCGCCGCGGCGTGTATCGGCTGTCAATGTGCCGATCCCCTATAACCACAAGCTCGAGAAGGCCGCGATTCCGAACGCCGGCGACGTGGTTACCGCCGTTCGCAAAATGCTCGGGAAATAACGCCCGCATCGACAAACAACGCGCCGGAATCTGGAAGTTAAATGGCTGAACCGTACGTAATCAAGATGCCGCAGCTCTCGGACACCATGACCGAAGGCGTGGTGGTGAGCTGGGAAAAGAACGTCGGCGACAAGGTAAAGCGCGGCGATATCGTCGCCACCGTGGAAACCGACAAGGCCATCATGGATGTCGAAGTGTTCCGCGAGGGTTACCTGTCCGGACCGCTGGCAGCGGTCGATGCTACCGTGCCGGTCGGGGAAGCGATGGCGTACCTGGTCGGCAGCGCTGACGAAGTGCAGCAGGGCGATGCGCCGGCGCCGGTCGCGCGTACCGGAGAGCCGGCCGAGCCGCCGGCCGAAGAAGCACCGGCGCCGGCCGCCGCGGAGCCGGCGTCAACCGCTGCCAGCGCCGCGCCGGAAGGCGCATCCCATACCATCAGCATGCCGCAGTTGTCGGACACCATGACTGAAGGCATGGTGGTGAGCTGGGAAAAGAACATCGGCGACAAGATCAAGCGCGGCGATATCGTCGCCACCGTGGAAACCGACAAGGCCATCATGGACGTCGAAGTGTTCCGCGAGGGTTATCTTTCGGGGCCCCTGGCCCCGGTCGACAGCATGGTGCCGGTGGGCGCGCCCATGGCTTACCTGGTCGGCAGCCAGGACCAGGTTGTCGATGAACAGGCCGCGCCCATGGCGCCTGCTTCCGCAACAGCCGCAGCGCCGGCGC
>JAGFJP010000074.1 GCA_024102665.1 Thiogranum sp.
GCTCGCCGTGGCACCGCCGCCGCCCGCGAAGCCGCGACCAAACAGTTCCTCGAAGAAATCGCTGTAAGCGCCGGCGTCCCCCGCGGTGTAACCACCGCCGCTGAACTCGAAACCGGCGTCCCAGTCCGGCGGTGGACGAAACTCCTGCCCGGCCTTCCACTGCTTGCCGAGCTGATCGTAGGCCGCGCGCTTCTCGGGATCCTTGAGTACCTCGTAGGCCTCGCCGACCTCCTTGAAACGCGCTTCGGCGTCGGGCTCCTTGCTCACGTCCGGGTGATACTTGCGGGCGAGTTTGCGATAGGCCCGCTTGATCTCGTCCTGCGTGGCGTCGCGCGCGACACCCATGATCTTGTAATAGTCCTTGTACTCCATCACACCCTACCGCGTCGCACGCCCGTGCCCGATTATTGGTTACTGTCCCACATCACGTCGCATTCCGCCTTTGCCGCAGCCTTGAGCAATTCGACCAATGGCAAGGCGCGATGCGGAAGACTGACAGGAGGCTCGTCATCGTCTGAATCCGGGGCCTGCGGTTCAGGCGTCTGCTCCTGCGCCTCGATTGCCGCTTCCAGGTGCGCCAGCGCCGCCGGGACATCCTCCGCAAGCAAAGCGCCGGGCACCGTGCCGCTGTGCCCCATCATTTTCAGCAGCCGGACCGCCACGTCGCCGAACATCGTGATGTTCGCGTAGGCAGGGCAGGAAAAGGTTACCAGCATTTTCGATCCTCCGATATTCAATGTACGTTAACTAAAGGATAGCTCCTGAATCACATTTGGTGATCAGTCAGCTCACTCAGCGATCAGCGTGGCGATGCGGTAGCTGCCCTGCCCTTCCTGCCCGAGCGTGTCGGCGAGAAATTGCAGCAGGCCCTGCAATTGCGGTTTCAACGTCCAGGGAGGGTTGACGACGATCAGCCCGCTGGCCTGCATGCCGCCGGCATTTTCAGGCGTCACGCTCAGCTCGATCTGCAGCACATCGCGCATGCCGCTGTCTTTCAGATCGCGCTCCAGGCGATCGATGGCGGCGCGTCGCACCACCGGGTACCACAGCAGATAGACCGCCGCGGGAAAGCGTCGCCACGCCGCCTGCAACGCGGTCACCGCCGTCGTGTAATCCTGTTTGACTTCATAGGGCGGATCGATAAGCACCAGCGCGCGTCGTTGCGCAGGCGGGAGCAATGACGGCAGCGCCTGAAAGCCGTCTTCCTGCGCCACCTTGACGCGTTTGTCGCGAAGGAAAATCGCGCGCAGCGCCTCGAATTCGGCGGGATGCAGCTCGAACAGCCGTGCCCTGTCCTGCGCGCGCAGGCGTTCCGCGGCCAGCCAGGGCGAGCCGGGATAGCGTTGCAGCGGCCCGTGCCGGTTCAGCGACCTGATCAGGCTGACATAATCTTCCAGTTCGCCGGGCAGCCGCGGGCATTCGAGCAAGCGCCCGATGCCGCCGTCATACTCGCGGTTTTTTTGCGGCCATGGGCCGGTGAGATCGTAAATTCCCGCGCCGGCGTGGGTATCGATGAACAGGAATGGTTTGTCTTTGCGCTTCAGGTAGTCGAGCGCCTGCACCAGCACGGCGTGTTTCAGCACATCGGCGTGATTGCCGGCATGAAAGGCGTGGCGGTAGCTGAGCATGAATCGTTCAGGCTAATATTCGGTGTACTTCTTCGCGCTGCCCTTCACCTTCTCCGCCGGGTATTTTTCTTCATTCCTGGCGATCTTCCTGGTCGCCGCATCGAGCATATCGATACCCAGCTTGTCGGAAAGCCTCAGGAGATAGATGAAAATATCCGCGATCTCCGCTTCCACTTCGAGCAGCTTTTCCCGGGAAAGGTTTGTGCTCTGGTCCTGGGTCAACCACTGGAAGTGCTCGAGCAACTCGGCCGCTTCGACGATCAAGGCCGTCGACAGGTTCTTGGGCGAATGAAACTGGTCCCAGTCCCGCTCGTCCGCAAAGCGGCGCAGGCGTTCCTGGAGTGACTTCATTGAAACGCGCGCATCATTGTCAACCGTCATCAATGTCTCCGTGGCTGCCCTGGAATCGCAATCGGAGTTTACACCAATGACTTTGGTTCGTGCACAGGCACACTGTATATTCAACAACAACTCTTCGCTCTCAAGCATAGTGACCATATTAAATTGATCGATTTGCTCCCAATCAGCGACTTGCCCCAGCGCGCATCCGCGCCGCTGAGCTGGTCACTGGAGCTGTGGGGTGACCATATTCCCGGCTTTTCCAGCTCGGACTGGATCGCGTTCTACGAAAAAGCCAGGCGCGCCGACTACTCGCATTGGGATCCCGCCGGCACCGACCAGGAACTGATCTACCTGGCAGTCAGCGATGATGACGTCGTCGGCGCCATTGCACTGGTCGATTTTGATGACCTCGAGGAGTTCCGTCATCTGAAGCCGTGGGTGGCTGCGTTCATCGTCAAGCCGGAACTGCGAGGGTCAGGTATCGGAACGCAGATGCTGACATTGCTCGAGGCTAAGGCGCGGATGCTTGGGATCCGGAAACTTTACCTCTGGACCGAGGACCAGGCAGCTTTCTACATAAGGCGGGGTTATCAGCTGGAGACGAAGTCGCGGCTTGGGCCTCTGGGTCTTGAAGTGCTCTCGAAAGAACTCGATCGGGCGAAATGACATAATGAGGAGGCTTTCTGCCGACAGCCGGCCATGCCAATCAGTCCAACCAGACCCGAGCCAAACAGCCATACGGCAGCCGGAACAGGCACCGTTGATATTGATTCCCGGACAAGGAAATATGACGTCGTATCGCTATAGTAGGGTTCGTCATAACAACAGAACGCTGCATAGTGAACGTACTCCACATTGTCGCTGATACTTATTGTGTAGGCGCCGAAGCCGCCGAGAGTGTCATTACCACTATCGATAACTCCGAGAATACCGTTGTACGCCACGTTGCCCGATGATCTGTGTGAAACTGTGTCCGCCCCGAGAAAGTCAGTTAGAGCGTTCACCGAGGATGCGATCAAGGTCGGGTCAGAATGCGCCCCGCTTACACTGTAGTCATATCCGGGGAATCCGAAATTTGATAATAAAGTGACAACCTCATCCTCTTTAGCGAATCGCCAACCTTGCAGATGCCCGTTCGACATCCAGGTTTTCATGCTTGCGCTGGTCATTCCGACGTAGCGATCCGGCCTGACCCACTCCAGAGATGTTGCCGCATCAATGATTAATGCGTTCTCATCGATATAGCCGGGCGAGATTTCCCAGTCAGTTAATATGAGCGCTGCAAGGGACGTCCTGGAGAACAATAAAAGCGATATGATCAGAATTTTTTTCAGCATGGTAATTTATTGGCGTTGAGTAATTTTATTTTTTGTCGGTGGATCCTTCGTCCGTGTCGCCACCTGTCAATCTCTGAAATTCGATGAGGCTTCTAATTGAATTTTTCGCTAGTTTTCTTTATTCGGCATAAAACGTCAATGCCTCGTCAGGAAATTGTACGCAACAGCTCAGTATTTCGAAATGAACATGCACGCAGGACCTGTACCCAAATTTCGTTTTGACACCGAAACCGGCAGTCAGGTCCAGAAATCCGGCAATCTGCTCCTGGCTAGCAGGTGGCATTGCTCATACGCATCGCAGACGGTCTGCTTCGGGTCGCACTCGGACCTTGCGTGAGACATGCGGATGCAGAAAAACAAAAAGCCCGGGTGATGTCTCACCCGGGCTGTTCTCTGATTGACGCCATCGGTATCCGGTATGGCTCGCGCCGCGCTCCAGGCGCCATTAATGTGTTCGCTGACATAGCGGTTGTTTGACAACCTTTTCTCAAAGTCATACGCGTCAACCAACGGCCGTCCGACATGAGGCACGCCAGCTCCGCGCTTCAGAATCGAATATGCGTCGAGTGATTGAGCGTATACTTCGCCCCCGACCAGTTATCGATATGGAAGCGGGTAAACGGCAAACCTGTCATATCGAAGAAGCGTTCCCAACCGATGCGATCGATCCATTCGCCAAGGCGCTCCCAGTCCTTGGCGTCGTCCTTGTAGCACTGCAGGATCTTCTTCACCACGGCGGTGGCTTCCGGCCAGCGTGGCGGGTTGTTGGGCAAACCCGCCACCACGAGCTTCTGCATGCTGGGTTTGGAGCGCGCGTTGGAGTTCTTGCCTCCCACCCATATCGCCAGTTTTGAATGCTCGGGATCGTTGATCTGCATCGGCGGGCACGGCGGGTAGCAGGCGCCGCAGCACACGCATTTCTTTTCATCGACTTCCAGCGAAGGTTTGCCGTTGACCAGCGCCGGGCGGATCGCCGCGACCGGGCAACGCGCCACGACAGACGGACGCTCGCAGATGTTGGCCACCAGGTCATGATTGATCTTGGGTGGCTTGGTGTGCTGCACGTTGATGGAAATGTCGGCCTGCCCGCCGCAGTTGATCTGGCAGCAGGAGGTCGAAAGCCGCACGCGGTTTGGCATGCGTTCGTTGATGAACTCGTCGTGCAGGGCGTCCATGATGGATTTCGCTACACCGGAGGCATCAGTCCCGGGAATGTCGCAGTGCAGAAAACCCTGCGTGTGGGCAATCATGGACATGGAATTGCCGGTGCCGCCGACCGGGAAGCCTTCTTCCAGCAACTTGTCGATCAACGGGGCGACTCTGTCTTTATCGGCCAGCATGAATTCAATGTTGCTGCGTATGGTGAAACGCACATAGCCGTCGGCAAATTCATCGGCGATCTGACACAGCTTGCGAATAGTGCCAGTATCCATCTGGCGTTGCGTACCCGCGCGCACGGTCCAGATTTCGTCGCCCATAAGGGACACATGGTGCAGCACACCGGGCCGCGGACGTTCGTGCCAGTCCCACTGGCCGTAGTTCCTGCGCATCAGCGGATGCATATAGAGAAACGGATCCGGCACTCCGCTTTCGACAGCCTGACGAATATTCTGCATCATCACACGGCTCCTTCTTTCAGTTCATGACGCTGGCGCCACTTGTCCGCCTCTTCTTCCCAGGTATCCATTCGCACGAAGGAATTGCTCCTGGGTTGAGCCACCATCGCGGGCTCCACTTCAAGGCCGATGCCTTCGAGGAAATTCGCAAGCCCGATGCGCTCGATCATTTCGCCGCAGCGTTCGTGTTCGAGACCGTTCTCGGCCCAGAAATCGATGATCGTCTCCGCCAGCTCCACCAGGCTTTCATAATCCTCTTCGGTTTCCAGTTTCTTGAACGGGACGATTACGGTGCCGAACAGATCACCGATCTTGAGGGTGCGTTTGCCGCCGACCAGGATCGTCACCCCGCGGTCCTTACCGGGCGACAGCGCTTTGGTCATGACGTTGATGCAGTGCATGCAGCGTACGCAGTTGCGGTTGTCGATTTCGATGCTGTCATCGTCTTTCAATGACATGCAGCTGGTGGGGCAACGCGAGATGACATTGTCGATCACATACTGCCTGCCCCGGGTCTCCACGAATGCCTTGACCTCCTGCGGCTTGACCTGGATATCGTCGCGCCATGTCCCGATCACGGCCATGTCCGAACGCTGCACGGAATTCATGCAGTCATTGGGACATCCGGAGAACTTGAACTTGAACTTGTACGGCAGCGCCGGGCGGTGCAGGTCATCGGTAAACGAGTTCATCACGGTCCGATGCGCCACCGCCTCGTTGAAACAGGAATGCTCGCAGCGCGCCGCGCCGACGCAGGACATCGAGGTGCGCACTGACGGGCCGGCACCGCCCATGTCGAAGCCCAGCTCGTTGATGGCGTCGAAAGCGTCCTGCACCTTCTCGGTTGTGCAGCCCTGGAACATCATGTCGCCACTCTGGCCATGCAGCGCAAGCAAACCGGAACCATGTTCGTCCCATATATCGCACAGCTTGCGCAGGATTTCCGTGTCATAGTGCATGCCCGGCGGAGGCATGATGCGCAGGGTGTGAAACTCCTTCGAAGCAGGAAACTTGTCGGGCACTTCGGAGAAACGCGGAATCACGCCACCGCCGTATCCCAGCACCGATACCGTGCCGCCTTTCCAGTAGCCCTTTTTGGTGGCGTACGAATGTTCGAGCTGGCCCAGCAGGTCGGCCATCATTTCGTTTTTCTCCGCCAGCCGTTTGAACCCGGTGACGAAGCTCGGCCAGGGTCCGCTTTCCAGCTGATCCAGGTTAGGTGTCTCGTGCTTCTTTTTCATCAGTCACGCCTCCAGTCGGTTTTAGAATAGGCTGGCAGCCCTACGCTACGGACCCATTGCCCGATTCGCTGCATCGGGCTGCGTAGTGCCCCGGGTCGGGTGACCACCGGCAGTCCGGGTACATCACCTGTTCTTCGAACATGATTTGCGCACGGACTCCCTCGCAATAGGTTCCGATGGCACAATCAAGGCGTTGCCTCCATGGGAATACATCGCTGTTGATGGCCCGGCAAAGCGCACTGGCCATTTCCACCCAGTAGCGCCCGACAAGCAGATGCTGCCTGTGGTGCGTTGCCACTATCCGCGACCGGCCGCAGGCGCTCCGGTCCAGCGCATCGAACAGCCGTGTCTCCCTGCGGTGATGGGAATGGAAGGGTCCTGATCCGGGCATGAGCTCTCCGACAACGTCTTTGAAGAACTCATAGTCTGGCTGTTCCCCGTAAAGGGAACTGCGCTTGTCATCGAGCAGGTCGATCAGTCTGCGGAACTGCGTGTGTTCCGCCCGGAAAGTGCCCAGATCGTATGGCATGCCTTGTGCTCCCGGTCTCATGCGTAGTACTGCTCACGGTAATTGCGCTCCTTGGCCGCGCGTGCCTGCATCGCCTCGTCCCGGCTGTATGCTTTGCCGGACCACAGCATTTCATAAGCGATTTCCTCGTTTCCGTTCTCGCAAACATCCAGCACCTTTCTGAACAATGGCTGGAAGGTGGCGCTGCGATGCGAAAGTTCGTGTTCTTCGAATGACCGCCAGAACGTCACGATCAGCGCTTCGCGGTCCTTGAGAGGACTCGATACCGTCTGGCCGACGGTGGACCCTTCGTTGGAAATGTTGCCGCTGTTGAGCGCCACAAAACCGCCGATGAACCCGCTTTCCGAATGATAGGTCTTTACGTTTTCGCACAGCACCGCGACCCGTTCCTGCACATCCTCGACAGTGAAACCCGGTTTGATGATGACGCGGTTCACGGTGACGACGCCGTCGTGGGGGAAGTTCGCAATCAGTGTGGACATGGATAATCTCCTGAAAATAAGTACTGTCAGTGAGCCTAGATTCCCCGACTGCATTTGTAAAACGATAAATATTTGCGGATAATATCGATTCCATCAATACCAAAGGCGCCACAATGGATACAGAACTCGCACGCACCTTTCTTACCGTGGTCGCCGCCGGCAATTTCAGTACGGCGGCGGAACGCCTGTATGTGACCCAGTCCACCGTCAGCGCGCGCATCCGCGCACTGGAAGATTCCCTGGGCTGCGCGCTGTTCGTGCGCAACAAGGCGGGCACCACGCTGACACCGGCGGGTCGCCGCTTTCAGAAGCATGCGACAACGCTGGTGCGGACCGTGGAAGAGGCGAAGCAGGGGCTCGGCATCCAGTCGGGCTTCCGCGCCACCCTCACGATCGGCGGTCGCTTCGGTTTATGGGAACGCTTGCTGCTGCACTGGTTGTCCTGGATGCGGGAACAGCAGCCGGATGTCTGCCTGCGTGCGGAAATCGGATTCGAGGACGACCTTATGCAGCGCCTGGTAGAGGGCAGTCTCGACATCGGGGTGATGTACACGCCGCAGAGTCGTCCCGGATTGACGGTGGAACATCTCCTGGACGAAGAACTGGTACTGGTCGCGACGCGTAACGATGCAAGCGGGCCGGGGGACAAGGATTACGTGTACGTGGACTGGGGACCTGAATTCTTTCACCGGCACAGCATGCATTTCGCCGAGCGGGGTGCCGCCCCGCTGGTGGCGGCTATCGGGTGGTTGGGCTTGCAGTACATCCTCGGCAATGGCGGGGCCGGTTACTTTCCGCTGCGCCTGGTGCGCGAGCTCCTCGATAGCGGCAAGCTGACGCTGGTCCTCGACGCTTCACGGTTTGTGCTGCCAGCCTACGTGGTTTACCCGGCGGAAGCCGATGCGGATGTGTTTGAGCCGGCGCTGGAAGGGCTGCGCCAGGTCGCCGCGCGTGACTAATCGCCGGTGCTATTGTTTCTCGCGCCGACCCCGGACCTCGTGACCTGGCGCACGGATCCGGTTTGTTATCGGCAATCCCGATGACAACAACGAAGAAATATCGTTTGCCTCGCCTCAAACAGCATCGATAGCATGCAGCCAGGAGCAGCTCGCGTACCGCGCCCCGGCTGGCAGTGCATCACCCCGCAGCGCCGTGCGCGAACACAAAATTTGGTCTCGCATTTAGCGGAGAGATGCAATGAGTGATTCGTATTCTTTACGGCGCCTACGCCGCGTCGACTATGAGCAGGCTTTGCAGAGCATGGATAGTTACATCGACATCACTGTCGACGACTTGATGGAACTGACACGACGCGCCGCGCAGATAACCATCCGGCGCGCAACCGGGTCACTCACCGTAACCGAGGTAATGAACCAGCCGGTTCGCAGCGTGCGCCGGCAAACGTCGCTGGCGGAAGCCGCCCACCTGATGGTGAACGAGCGCATCAGCGGCCTTCCGGTCGTCGACGATAACGGACGTCTGGTCGGCATTATCACCGAAGCCGATTTCCTTCGCGCACTCGGCATGCCGACACAGCAACCCCACCACAGCCTGTGGCAGACTCTCGAATCGCTGTTCGGCCATCTTGCCCACCACGGTAATCTGGAAGCACCGGACGATCCCGTGGAAACACAAATGGCGCACAATGTCGTCTGTGTTGGACCGGAGGACAAGCTGCATGCGGTGCTTGATCAAATGAAACAGCACAGCGTCAAGCGGGTGGTGGTCTGTGACAGCGAGCGACGCGTGCTCGGCATCGTGACCCGCTCGGATCTCGTCCGGGTATTTTTTGACCGTTATACATCTGGCAAGCGCCGTCAGCGTTGAGGCGCTACACGAGTCGCCTGCAATTTCGTCCGGAATGTCCGCCACGGACCACGATGCCGCGCCCGCGGCTGGTACCCATAACCACATTCCTGATCAATCACGCCAAGCTCCGAAACCGGCGGCAGTCAGGCCAAATATATAACGCTTGACGTTATATGTTGTTTGGCGTTATAGTCTGGCGGTGATCAAAACCTTCAGGGACAGGGAAACCCAAGGGATATGGGAGGGCCGCACGTCGCGCCGCTTGCCCAATGACATTCAGGCTGTCGCACGCCGGAAACTGAGAATGATCAACAACGCCAGGACGCTCGATGATCTGCGCATTCCTCCGGCCAATCGCCTCGAGCCGTTAAAGGGTCAACGGAAAGGCCAGTACAGCATTCGGATAAACGACCAGTGGCGTATCTGCTTTGTCTGGTCCAATGGCGATGCAGATAAAGTGGAGATTGTGGATTACCACTAGGACTTGAAATGGCGAAGCTACCAAATATTCATCCCGGCGAAATTCTGCTCGAGGAATTTCTCGAGCCTATGGGCATCAGCCAGAACAGGCTGGCGCGCGCCATGGGCGTACCACCGCGCCGCATCAACGAGATCGTGCACGGCAAGCGGGCAGTGACCGCCGACACAGCGATCAGGCTGGCACTCGCACTGGGAACCTCGGAACAATTCTGGATGGGCCTGCAAGCTGACTTCGATCTGGAAGAAGCCAGGAAATCAGCGGAAAAGTCGCTCGACAAGATTGAGCGCGTGGCCGCCTGATACGTAAACACCGTATCCATCCCTGACAACCCACAAAAACAAAAAAAGCCCAGGTGAGGTCATCACCTGGGCTTTTCAAGAATGGTAGCGGGGCCTGGATTTGTATCCCGTCTACACGGAGACGAATAACAAACCTTGTTTAGTTCTGTGCTTGCGGTCCCGCAATTCTGCACGAATTCCGTTTTCGCCACTGGATCTGTCGGCAATCATTGCGATCGCGTCGCAAAAACCTGATTCGTGCTGGGATCGAATCTCTGCGTACCGTTGGTATCGACCCTCGTCCAGGCCAGCACGTATTTGCCTTGTCCGTTCATGGCAATCCTGTACCTCGGATTGACACCAAAGGTATCCGGTATGGCTCGCGCCGCGCTCCAGGCCCCGTTGACATATTCGCTGACATAGAGGTACCGCGTCCTGGCGTCGGATTCATACTGTAGCCAGGTGAGCAGCGCCTTGCCCTGGTCATTCATCGCCACAGAGGGGGATTCACCGTTCCCGTTGGGATCGCTGACGTAATCCGCCAGGCCGGCGGGATGTATCCAGGCATTGTTGCGATATTCGCTGCGAAAGACCTTCATCGTGTATGCCTGCATATTGAGGTCAATCGGTTCAAACCACGTGATAAGTGCATTGCCAAGATTGTCGGTAGCCATATCAAAGGCGACGACATAGCTCCCATCCGGGCTGATATTGTCAGCAAGGCTCCCCGGGTGTGTCCAGCTGCCACTGCGGTACTCGCTGAGGAACAGCTGCCTGTCTCCGTTTGCGTCGTTCTGGAGCCAGGCCACGAGGGCGTTGCCCTGGTTATCCATAGCGACCTTGAGATTTCCGTAAATAGCGCTGCCGGCGGGGTTGATGCTCTCAGCCAGACTCGCGGGTTTTGACCAGATACCATTGCGGAACTCGCTGATAAGCAGTCGGTCCTCGTTGCTATTGCCTTTCCGGGTCCAGGCGACCAGCGCATTGCCCAGATCGTCCATTGCCACTGAATAATTGCCTACTGCGCCGCCACCCGGATTGAATGTGTCGAGCACCGAAGCAGGATGCGTCCACATTGTGTTACGATATTCGCTCAGGAAAAGGCCCTCGTCCTGTCCCCACAGGACCAGGGCATTGCCCAAATCATCCATTACCAGCGCAGGCCTTCGCGGGTAATCACTGGTTCCAAAGTTAATGCGGTCGTTGTCGCTGGCCGGATGGTTCCAGATCCCGTTGCGGAACTCGCTGAGGAACACACTGAAGCCGTACGTCGACGCAATCACGGCATCACCCTGGCTATTCATTGCCACGGACCCACTATCAAGATTAGCACCGGGCCCGATGAAGTCGGTCCGACTGTCCGGATTAATCCAGAGACCGTTGCGGAGTTCGCTCAAGAATCGTTGCGAAAGACTGGTGTCATCATCCTGCTCCCAAATCACCACTGCATTGCCCTGGCCGTCCATGTCCACTTGCGGATATCGGGCAGTGCTGCCGTCGGGGCTGAGTTCCGTATTCAGAGACGAAGTGAGCTGCAGATGCCAGTCGGCCGCTGTTGTGTCTCCGGTCCCGTTCCCGGTCCCGCTGCCGCCACCACAGGAAGACATTGCGAGTGAGATGAACAAAATAGCGGGAAACAAAGACTTATTACTGCGGCGCATTCTTCGAACACTTATCAAAATCATTATAGCCCGATTGTAATGAATCGTTCCCGCGATGGCCACCTTCCCAGCGCCGACCGACCACCGCTCAGGGGTGGTCCTGAATCCTGATAGACATCCGGACAAGCGTCCCCTATCCTGTTTCCACGCGGTTGGGTGTCTCAAGATAACAAGAACGAATTGATGCGTATGAACCGGTTGTCCATCGTCCTGCTGTGTTATGGACTCATGTCCTGCGGAGGCGGTGGCGGCTCCGAAACTGCCAGCCCGAACACGACCAGCACTCAGGCTCCCCCCGATTTATCGAAACAGTACTTCTACGTCGATCCACTGGGCCGCTGTAACGCGCGTCTGCCCTGCTACACGCAGCTCATCGATGCCATTACGGCTTCTTTCGAGACCCAGTTCGATGCCCAGCTGGTGGCGCAGAGAACAGCGGCACCGGCGGACCGGATCGTCGTAATGCCTGGTGTCTATCAGGCCGCAGATCCATCAGACTTTGTGTTTATTGTGGGCCTGGTCAGAGAATCTTACCCCACTGGTAAATGGAAGCTGGAAATAATCGCGGAACAAGGGCCTGAGCAGACCTTCATTACGGGCCTTGGTATCGGGCCGTGTATTCATGTCTCTGACCATATTGATCTGGTCATCAGCGGGTTTACGATTACCGGCTGCTCTGAATACAGAACCGGCTACGTAAATGAGGATTATGCGGTGTTTCTGCAATCGTACTTTGATGCGGATATTGTCATCGAGAATAATGTCTTTGACGGGAACCTCAGCGAAGAAGGCGCAATAGCAATTTCGCCGTGGTTTCTGACCGTGCACAATCTGAATCTACGAATCACGCGAAATGTGTTCAAAAATAATCAGGGCGGTATAGATATCTATCAGTTTCCCCAGGACACACTGCCCGAATATTCGGCCAGCGTCATCATCGACAACAATCTTGTGCACAATAACCAGTCGGGAATCTGGATTCTGAGCTTTACGAACGCAATTCATAACGTATCGATCGATATCCTGAACAACACGATAAACAACAATGCCGGTACAGGACTGTCCGTTCACCAAACGAACGGAATGAACGTACTGAACAATATCGTGTACGGGAATGGCCTGGATATCAGGGGGAACGAACACGAATACAACTATTGGGACCGTTACGGTGTTATGGAAAGTGGCAACATCATCAGCCATAACCTCGTGGGAGAAGATTCGCAACTATTCGCAATGGACAATATTGTCGCCGATCCCTTATTCACGGACACGGATTCTGAAGAGTTTGCTCCGCTGGCAAGTTCTCCGGCGATTGATAGTGGCGCACTTTATGATATTGGTGCCATTCAATATGATCTGTTGGGCAATCCGAGAGTCCGTGATGGCAATAACGATTTGATCGATATGCCTGATATCGGGGCGATTGAAGTGCAATAACCTTACAGTCAGCTCACAAAAGCAAAAAGCCCGGACGAGATCATCACCCGGGCTTTATTTTGATTGGTTGCGCAGGCCCTATTTGAACCAACGACCCGCCGATCCAGCAACGTCAATCGTGATGAACCCCTCTCAATATCCCGCTCACACTCAGATCTTCGTCAATATCGGGCCAGTGTATACCTTGACCATCCCCCAGGAGCTCCCAATGCGCTCGCTCCTGTTCACTGGCCGCGGCGAGACGCGGATACCACGTAATGGGTACAGAAACTTTGCGGCCGTCGACGAGGTAGACGACCAACTCATCGGCCGAACACTCCACCCTTTCCGCCAGTGGATTGACTTCAAGTGCTAAAGTACCCATTCCACGCCTCCAGCAAACAGCTTTTGTTTTCTTCCACCATACGCCGCAAGGCGTTGAGCTCATGAGCCGGGAATCGTGTCGAACTCGCCAACTGAACCGGCTGCAACCAGAATTTTGCCAGCTTTCGCTCCGACTGAATATGGATTGAGGCGGTTCGCCCATTTCGTTGCTATAGAAGAAGAACCGATAACTTCCGATACGGAGGATCGTCGGCATTCAGGGATTATACACAGCCGGCACCAGAAACAAGAAAGGGTCGGAGCTTTAGGCTCCAACCCTTTCTTGAACTTGCTGAAATTTGGTAGCGGGGGC
>JAGFJP010000110.1 GCA_024102665.1 Thiogranum sp.
TTCGATACCATCATGGTGTTCCAGGACCGGTTCAGGAACCATATCCTTCCGGACAAGGTGCACATGCTCAATGTGTCTTTCCATGTGCCGGACATGCGCCGCGAGTTCGGCGGTTGCGCGCCCAACATCGCTTTCAATCTCAAGCTGCTGGGCGGCGATCCGTTGCCGATGGGGACTGTCGGCAAGGATTTCGCGCCCTATGCAGTGTGGCTGGACGCGCTCGGAATTCCACGCACCTACATCAGGGAAATCGACCATACCTATACCGCGCAGGCCTTTATCACCACCGACCAGGATGATAACCAGATCACCGCCTTTCACCCGGGCGCCATGAATTACTCGCACGAAGTGAGTGTCGGCGAGGCCGATGGCGTAAGAATCGGCATCGTTTCACCGGACGGACGCGAGGGCATGGTGGAACACGCAAAACAGTTCGTGGAAGCGGGAATTCCCTTTGTATTCGATCCCGGCCAGGCCATGCCGCTGTTCAACGGCGATGACTTCAAGACCTTCATCGAGCAGGCAACCTGGGTTTGTGTCAACGATTACGAATCGCAATTGCTGCAGGACCGCACCGGCTGGTCGCCGCACGAAATCGCCGGGCGCGTCGAAGCCCTGATCGTGACGCGCGGCGGCGCCGGTTCCTATATCTATACCGAAGGCGGGCGTATCGAGATCCCGGCCGCCAGGATCAGCAAGGTCGTCGATCCCACCGGCTGCGGCGATGCTTTCCGCGGCGGCCTGCTCTACGGGCTGATGAACAATCTCGACTGGGAAGTGACCGGCCGTATCGCTGCGTTGATGGGCGCCATCAAGATCGAACAGCACGGCACGCAGAACCATGCTTTCAGCGCGGATGAGTTCCGCCACCGCTACCGCGAAAGTTTCGGCCAGGACGTTGCCATCGGCTGATGTCTGCCGTGCCCCGCGGTTTCTAGGATCATGGACAGCGACCAGGAAACACAGCAGGTAAGGCAGATCTTCGATGCGCTGGCCGGTAGCTATGATTCCCCGGCAACGCGCTTTTTCCCGTTCTGCGCCGACCGGCTGGTGAATTTCGTCAAGCCGCGGCCGGGCAGCAAGGTGCTCGACGTGGCGACCGGCACCGGCGCGGCGGCGGTTGCTTTCGCGCAGGCGGTCGGATCCTCGGGGCATGTCACCGCTATCGACGTGTCGCCGCGCATGCTCGACAAGGCCGAAGCCAATATCCGCAAAATGGCGCTCGACAATGTCGATCTCCACGAAATGGATGCCGCACGGCTGGACTTTCGCCGCGATTATTTCCACACCCTGGTGTGTTCCTACGGTCTGTGGTTCCTGCCCGACATGGCGGGCGCCCTGCGCGAGTGGGTGCGCGTGCTGCGCCCCGGCGGCAAACTGGCTTTCACCAGTTTCGAGACTAGCGCCTTTCAACCCATGCTGGATGATTATATCCAGCGTTTGCAGGCCTTCGGCGCGCGGGCGCCGGAAAACGCCTACGGTTCACAGCGTATCGGCTCGCTGGCGCATTGCCGCGAACTGCTCGAGGCGGCGGGCCTGGTCGAAGTGCAGGCCGAATGCGCGCAGCTCGGCTATCACTTGCGCGATGAGAACGAATGGTGGGAAGTGGTGACCGGTACCTCGATGCGCGCCCTGTTCGACCGGCTTCCCGACGACCGGCAGGAGGCGCTGCGCCGCGAGCACCTGGCGTTCGTCGCCGGGCTCAAAAATGAAAACGGGCTATGGATGGACGTGCAGACACGCTTCGCCTCCGGCATCAAGCCGGCTGGTTGAGGGCGCCGGCATTGCGCGGCAAGACAGACCGCCAGGCCTTTGCGCGTGGCGGTCTGCAGTCGATCAGTGCCGCGGGCGGCGTTGCGGACGGTCTTCGCGCGGCTTGGCCTGGTTCACGCGCAGGTTGCGGCCCTTGAAATCACGTTCGTTAAGGGCCTTGATGGCTTCCTCGGCCTCGCTGTCGTTCGGCATTTCCACGAAACCGAACCCTTTGGATTGTCCCGAGAATTTATCCTTGATGATACTGACGCTGGCGACCTCACCGAATTCGGAAAAAGCATCATTCAGATCGTCTTCGGATATGGTGTAGGGCAGATTTCCAACATAGATATTCATAGAGCGCTCTCTCAGAAAGTGCGTTGATCGAGAACAGGTAATCGGATAACCGTACGCACAAATTACTCGATTGCCGCGGATAGTAGCAGAAGGGTCATTAACAGGAACAGCGCGATTTCTCGCTCCCCCGGTGTTGTTCTGATGTTCAGTACAGGTATAGCCTGCCTTGGGCGTTTTTCAATCTGCGCCCGGATCGCCCTGCGCGCAACACTGCTTATTATGCGCAAAGCTCAGGACTGATCGCCGGCGAGCTGCCGGCGCAATGCTTCAAGCGAGGTGACGGGCGGCAGACAGCGGGTGCCCTGACACAGCCACGCCGCGCTGCCGGCCACCGGTTTGCGTTCCTGCAGCAGGCCGGGAAGGTCATCGACATGTGCGGGAATACTGAACACGAGCCGCCGTGGCCTGTAGCCGTCTGTCGCATCCTTTTGCCAGCTTTTCATGTCGTTACCACCGCGGATTATCAGCGTTTCAAGCGCATACAGATGTTCTTCGAGCGCGTTGAGCATGCCGGTATGGCCGTACGGTCCCTGCTGCATCGAGTTCCAGGCGGGCTTGAGCGTGCCTTCCGCGGCGTCCAGGAAAGCGGTATCGCCGAGCACGTGTCCCAGGCGCCCGAAGACTTTGGCGGCGATGGCGTTGCCGGCGGGCAGTGCGTCATCGCTCAACGGCTTGGGCCGCTGTATCAGGGTTTCGTGGTCATCGGCTGTGAAAAAGAATCCACCGGCCGGATCGGAGAAGTGGCCAAGCACGACGTCGCATAATTGCAGTGCGAAGCGCAGATCCTCGCTGTTCCAGCGCACCTGCAGCAGTTCCAGGATGGCGTCGACGAGAAACACGTAGTCGTCGAGGTAGGCGGCGAGGTGAGCGCGGCCGTCCTTGCTGGTGGCAAACAGGCGCCCGTCATGCCACATCTGTTTGCGGATAAAGTCCAGCGCCCGTTGCGCGGAGTCGAGGAATGCAGCTTCATCGAAAACGCCCGCCGCCTGTGCCATGCCCTTGATCATCAGCGCGTTCCATGACACCAGTATCTTGTCATCGCGGCCCGGACGAACGCGCTGCTCGCGCGCGGCGAACAGTTTGCGGCGCGCCGAATCGATGCGTTGCTCGACCTCGGCGGCGTCGAGTTTCAGCGTCGCGGCCAGCGATTCGATGCTTGTGTAAACGTGCGCATGCCACTTGCCTTCGAAGTTGGGTTCGCGGTCGAAACCGAAGCGCGGCGCGGCAGCCGCGTATTCCTCGTCGCTCAACAGCTGTTGCACCTGCTCGCGGGTCCACACATAGAATTTGCCTTCCTCGCCTTCGCTGTCGGCGTCGAGGCTGGAGTAGTAGCCGCCTTCCGGCGCCTGCATTTCGCGCATCACCCATTCAGCGGTCTGCGCGACAATGCGCCGGTACAGGGGATTGCCGGTGGCCGCCCAGGCTTCGCTGTACAGTGACAGCAACGGGCCATTGTCGTAGAGCATTTTTTCGAAATGCGGAATCATCCAGCGTTCGTCGACCGAGTAACGGCAAAAGCCGCCGCCGATCTGGTCGTACATGCCGCCGAGCGCCATGCGGTCCAGCGTAAACAGCGCCATCTGCAATGCGCGTTCATCCGCCTTGTGTTCGTCGCGCGTGGACGCCCAGTGTCGCATCAGGCGTTCGATGCTGGTGGGATGGGGAAACTTGGGGGCGCCGCCAAAGCCGCCGTGCGTGGCGTCAAACTGCTGTTCCAGCTGTTGCCGGGCGACATCGAGCGGCATGGCGCTGAGGCGGTTCCCTGGCTGCGCGGTGGACTGGTTCATCGATGTCATGAACTCGATAAGCGAACGGTTCTGCTTTTCCAGTTCATCGCGGTGTTCGCGGTAGAAGCCGGAAACCCGCTGGCACAGGTCGGTAAACGCCGGCAGGCCGTGGCGCGGTTCGCGGGGGAAATAGGTGCCGCCGAAAAACGGCACCTGGCTGTCCGGCGTCAGGAACATGGTGAGCGGCCAGCCGCCGGTGCGCTGGGTCAGCAGGGAGTGCGCCGTCTGGTAGATCTTGTCCAGGTCGGGGCGTTCCTCGCGATCGACCTTCACGTTCACGAACAGTTCGTTCATGACCGCGGCGGTGGCCGGATCTTCGAAGGACTCATGCGCCATGACGTGGCACCAGTGACAGGCCGAATAACCGATCGACAGCAGTATCGGCTTGTTTTCCGCGCGCGCCCTGTCGAGCGCCTCGGCGCCCCACGGATACCAGTCCACCGGGTTATGCGCGTGTTGCAGCAGGTACGGGCTGGTTTCGGTGCCGAGGTGGTTGCTATAGTTGCCGCTGGTCGTCATAACGTCGCCGCCTGTTTGCGCCATGGCACCCCACTATAGTCCATGGCCTTCCTCGCTAATACCGAAAAAGATGAGGGTATTCATGCAGTTTTCCGTCGTAATCCCGGTCTTTAACGAGGCTGGCAACCTGCAGCCCTTGTTAGCGGAAATCGCCCGGGCGGTGCGGGATCGCGGTGTCCGCGAAATCATTGTCGTCGATGACGGCAGCGACGACGACAGCGCCGCTGAACTGCGCCGCGCGCGCGAAGAGTGCGCCCTGCTGCGGGTGTTGCGCCATCAACAGCGCTGCGGGCAGAGCAGCGCGCTGCTGAGCGGCGTGCGCGCCGCGCAGGCGCCCTGGATCGTGACGCTCGACGGTGACGGGCAGAATGACCCGCAGGACATTGTGTCGCTGCTGGAACGGCTGGCGACCGCCCATGTGCCGCCCGGTGGTCTGATGCTGGTCGGCCACCGCGTGCAGCGCCGCGACACCTGGCTGCGCCGCTGGTCTTCGCGTATCGCCAACCGGGTGCGCGACAGGCTGCTGCACGACGGCACGCCGGACACCGGCTGTGGTCTGAAACTGTTTCCCCGCGATCTGTTCCTGGCATTGCCTGCATTCGACCATATGCACCGTTTTCTTCCCGCCCTGATGCAGCGCCAGGGCGCGCGCGTGGAATCGGTGGCGGTGCGCCACCGGCCGCGTCACCAGGGAAAGTCGAAGTACGGCATACGCAACCGGCTCTGGGTCGGGCTGGTGGATATCGCCGGTGTCATGTGGCTGCAGCGCCGTCGGCTCGATCAGCCGGCGCGGCGGCCGGCGCTGTTTTCCCGGCTCGCCGATACGCTCGGCGTGTACTGGTTGCAACGGCGCCCCTGCGCGGCGTCGGTGGAGGAGGAGTTCTGATGATGGAACAGCCGTGGGTGTGGCTGGCGATCGGGTTTGCCGGACAGGCGTTGTTTTCCGCACGCTTTCTTGTGCAATGGGTCAGCAGCGAGCGCCGCAAACGTTCCGTGATCCCGATCGCTTTCTGGTATTTCAGCCTGGCCGGGGGCGCCACCCTGTTTGCCTATGCGTTGCACATCGGCGATCCGGTGTTCATCCTCGGGCAGTCCATGGGTGTGCTCATTTACAGCCGTAATCTTTATTTCATTCATAAAGAACGCCGGCAACTGGCGCAGGCGGAGTGAAGCGGGGGCGCGTGGGCTGGCCGGCATTGCTGGCCGGCGCGTTGCTGCTGGCGGTGTTGCAGCTGTGGCTGCGGCCGCTGTTGCCGGTCGATGAAACGCGCTATCTCGCTGTCGCCTGGGAGATGTGGTGGCGTGGCGACTTCCTGGTGCCCTGGCTCAACGGCGAACCCTACAGTCACAAGCCGCCGTTGCTGTTCTGGTTGATTCACGTTCTCTGGGCGGTGTGCGGGGTATCGGAAACCGCCGCCCGCGCCGTTCCCGTCGCGCTGAGCCTCGCGGCGTTGTGGCTGTCGACGCGCCTTGCCACGCGGCTGTGGGGCGAAACGGCGCCGCTGCAGGCGCTGGTTCCCTGGCTGCTGCTGGGCGGACTGTTCTGGAACAATTTTTACACCCTGGTGCAGTTCGATCTGTTGCTGGTGGTGATGGCGTTACTGGCCTGGCACGGTGTGCTGGAGGCGCGCGAAATCCCCTGGCGAGGCTGGACGCTGACCGGGCTGGCTATTGGTCTCGGTGTGCTCGCCAAGGGGCCGGTAATCCTGGTGCCGGTGCTGCCGGCGCTTTTGTTCGCGCCCTGGTGGGCGCGCGCCGCCAGGCCTGGGAGCTGGGCGCGCTGGTATCTCGGCGGGCTTGCGGCGCTGGCGCTGGGCGCGGCTATTGCGCTGGCCTGGGCGATACCGGCGGGCATGGCCGGCGGTGACGAATATCGCCGGGCGATTTTCTGGGGACAATCGGCGGGGCGCATGGTTGATTCATTCGCGCATCGCAGCCCCTGGTGGAGCTATGTCGCGTGGTTGCCCCTGATGTGGTTGCCCTGGCTGCTGTGGCCGCGGCTGTGGGGCGCCTTGCGGCGCGCCGCGGCATGGGACGACGGCCTGCGCTTCTGCGTGGCGGTGCTGGTGCCGGCGCTGCTGGTGTTCAGTCTCATCAGTGGCAAGCAGGGCAAGTACCTGCTGCCGCTGTTTCCCCTGGTGGCGCTGGCGATGGCGCGTCTGCTGGCAAGCGTGTACGACGCCGCCGGCCGCTACCGAGCGCGTTTCATGGCGGCGTTTCTGATGCTGGGGGGAAGCCTGCTTCTGGTGTTGCCCTGGTTGCCGCGAGTGCCTGCCTGGTCGGATCAGGTGCCGGCGATGTGGGGCATGGCGCTGCTGGCGTGGGGCGCGCTGTTCTGGTTGCTGAAGCTGGAACTCGTGGCGCTGGTGCGCAGCGTGGCGCTGGGCATGCTGCTGTGGACCGGCGTCATGTACCTTGCGCTGGTGGAGCCGGCGCGCCCGCCATATCAACTGGAGTCGTTCAGCCACGCGCTGTCCGATTTGCAGGCATCCGGTCACAGGCTCGCCTGGCTGGGCAAATATCATGGCCAGTTCCACTTTCTCGGACGCCTGCAACGGCGTATCGAGCCGCTCGCCGGCGCGGCGCAGCTGCGCGCCTGGCTGTCGGCCAACCCGGACGGTTATCTGCTGGTGAACGAAAAAACGCCCGCCGCGCAAATCCCCGGCGCCTTGCTGGTACAATCCTACCGCGGCGGCAGCCTGGTGCTGTGGCCGGCAGCCGTGTTGTTGCGCGAACCCGCGCGGCTCGACGCTCTGACGGGGAGCGGGTAAGCTGCATTTCTTTGTTTATCGCCATTTTTCGGGATTATCGGGTTGAACGAGTCATTGTCGCTGGCGCCGTTGCGTTTGAAAAAGGACGAGGAACGCCGGCTTCGCGCCGGGCATCTGTGGGTGTACAGCAACGAGGTGGATACGCGCGCCACGCCGTTGAAGGATTTTCAGCCGGGCCAGCAGGTGCAGTTGCTCGGCCACAACGGCAAGGTCCTCGGCAATGGCTACGTCAATCCCAATTCCCTGATCTGCGCGCGGCTGGTGAGCCGCGATCCCGCGCATGTGCTGGACCGTTCGCTGCTGGTGCACCGGATGAACGTCGCGCTGGCGCTGCGCGAGCGTCTGTTCGATACGCCGCATTACCGCCTGGTGTACGGTGAGTCCGACCAGCTTCCGGGGCTGGTGATCGATCGCTATGGCGAGGTGTGCGTGGTGCAGTGCACCACCGCCGGCATGGAAGCGGTGAAGGCGCAGGTGCTGGAGGCGCTCGACAAGGTGCTGCAACCGCAGGGCGTTGTGCTGCGCGCCGACAGCGCGGTGCGCCAGCTGGAGGGGCTGGATGCGTACCAGGAAACCACCGGTTCAGTTCCCGACAGCGTCACGGTCGAGGAAAGCGGCCTGAATTTTTCGGTGTCGCTGCAGCAGGGTCAGAAAACCGGCTGGTTCTACGATCAGCGGATGAACCGCGCGCGGCTGCGCAATTACGTGTCCGGCAGACGGGTGCTGGATGTGTTCAGCTATGTCGGTGGCTGGGGCGTACAGGCGGCCGCCGGGGGCGCCGCCGAGGTGATGTGCGTGGATTCCTCGTCTGCGGCGATCGATCGCATTCACGCCAACGCCGCTGCCAACGGATTCAGCGAAAAACTCGCCACCGTTCAGGGTGACGCGTTCGAGGTGCTGGGCCAACTGCGCGCGGACCAGGAAAAATTCGACGTCGTGGTGCTCGATCCGCCGGCGTTCATCAAGCGCAGGAAAGACATCAAGGCCGGGGAGCAGGCCTATCATCGCCTCAACCAGCTTGGCATGCAGGTCCTGGCGAAAGACGGCATACTGGTGTCGGCTTCCTGTTCCCATCACCTGGCTGAGGCGCAATTCCAGAGAATCCTGCTGCAATCCTCGCGTCACCTGGATCGCAGCCTGCAGTTGCTGGAGCGCGGACACCAGGCGCCTGATCACCCGGTGCACCCCGCCATTCCCGAAACCGATTACCTGAAGGCCCTGTTCTGCAGGGTGTTGCCGAGCTGACGATGCTGACCTATCCGAACATCGACCCCGTCGCCGTCTCCTTCGGTCCCGTCGCCATCCACTGGTACGGTCTCATGTACCTGATCGGTTTCGTGGCGAGCTGGTGGCTGGGCGTGGTGCGGGCGCGCAAGCCGGACTCCGGCTGGAAAGCCGACGAAATCGGCGACCTCATTTTCTACGGCGCGCTGGGCGTGATAATCGGCGGTCGAGTCGGCTACATCCTGTTCTACAATTTCGGTCTGTTCATCGATGACCCGTTGCTGCTGTTCCGCGTGTGGCAGGGCGGCATGTCGTTTCACGGCGGGCTGCTGGGCGTGCTGGTGGCGATGTGGCTCTACGGTCGCAAGACCGGGCGCACCTTTTTCCAGGTGACGGATTTCATCGCGCCTTTCGTGCCGGTCGGTCTGGGGGCGGGGCGCATCGGCAACTTTATCAACGGCGAGCTGTGGGGCGCGCCGACCGATCTGCCCTGGGGCATGGTGTTTCCGTTCGTGGACGCGCAGCCGCGTCATCCCTCCATGCTCTACGAGGCGTTGCTGGAGGGACTGGTGCTGTTCGTGATTCTGTGGCTGTATTCTTCCAGGCCGCGGCCGACGCGCGCGGTGTCGGGCCTGTTCCTGCTGGGTTACGGCGTGTTCCGCTTCGCTGTCGAGTTCGTGCGTCTGCCGGACGCGCATATCGGTTACCTGGCGGTGGGCTGGCTGACCATGGGACACGTGCTGTCGGCGCCGATGATCCTGTTCGGAATTCTGTTACTGGTTTTGGCATACAAGCGGGGTGAACGGTGAAACAGTATCTGCAGCTGTTGCAGCATGTGCTCGATCATGGCGTGCGCAAGGAAGATCGGACCGGCACGGGTACGCTTAGCGTGTTCGGTTATCAGATGCGTTTTACGCTCGGCGACGGTTTTCCGCTGGTCACCACCAAGAAACTGCATGTGCGTTCCATCATCCATGAGTTGCTGTGGTTTCTCAAAGGTGACACCAACATCCGCTATCTGCACGAACACAATGTCAGCATCTGGGATGAATGGGCCGACGACAACGGCGATCTCGGGCCGGTATATGGCGCGCAGTGGCGCAGCTGGCCGACGCCGTCAGGTGAAAGCATCGACCAGATTGCGCAGGTGATCGAACAGCTGAAAAACAATCCGGATTCGCGGCGCATTATTGTGAGTGCATGGAACGTGGCGGATCTCCCTGACGAGTCAGTGCCGCCGCAACAGAATGTCGCCAATGGCCGCATGGCGCTGGCGCCGTGTCACGCCTTCTTTCAGTTCTATGTCGCCGAAGGCAAACTTTCATGCCAGCTGTATCAGCGCTCCTGCGACAGCTTCATCGGGCTTGGTTTCAACCTGGCGTCGTACAGCCTGCTGACGCACATGGTGGCCCGGCAATGCGGTCTTGAGGTCGGCGATTTCATCTGGACCGGCGGCGACGTTCACCTGTATCTCAATCATCTCGAGCAGACCAGAACGCAGCTCGAGCGCGAACCCTATCCGCTCCCGCAACTGCGTATCAAGCGACAGCCCGCGTCGATTTTCGAATATGAGTTCGACGATTTCGAGATTGTCGGCTATCAATCGCACCCGCACATCAAGGCGCCGATCGCCATCTGAAGACCTGTCCTTTATCTCAGTCGGCTGCGTCGCGGGATTGCCGACGCGGCGCCTGCAATGGCGGATGACCGCGCCGGCGTCGCAACCAGTTGATGGCAGGCAGCACCCTGGGGCGTGTTATCAACCAGCGCTCGAGCGCGAATTTTCCCGGATAGTTCATGATCACCAGGCCCGCCAGCAGGGTGAGCAAGCCCTGGCCGGGTGTCACCAGCATGAGAAGACCGGCGAGCACAAGTACGCCGCCCAGCAGGTTCTTCGCGCCCGCAAGCGTGAGACGGATCAGCGGATGCCGCGCGCTGGTCGCCAGAGGCTCGCGCTGCGGATGCGAGAAATAATCGGCGGGTATGCGGATCACCAGCAAGGGTGCCAGCGCCAGTCCGGCAATGAAGCACGCCAGGGAGATCGATACAAGCCAGACGGCGTGCTGATCGAAAAAACCGATTGCTGTTGTGATTATTTCCGGCATGGGATGCCACTCTTCTCCGCGCGCGCCACCGCTGCGTGTCACGTTCTGCAAGGTGACACCGGGCGCCTCATTCTATAACCTGTGAACCTGCCTGTCGCACCTGCCGCGCGTGTTTTTGCATGTCACGGTAACGGTGCAGAATAGTTACAATAATGCGGGATCGGTGTACGGGAGAGAAGATTCATGCCATTGGTACATATGGGCGACATGCTGGGCCACGCTTACCGTAACGGCTATGCCGTCGGTGCTTTTGACCTGGTAAGCCTGGATTTCCTCGAGGCGATAATGTCGGCTGCGGAACGTTGTCGCGCTCCCGTTGTTCTGAGCCTGGCGGAGTCGCACTTCGATTATTTCGACTTTGAACTGGTGATGCCGGCCGTGGAAGCAGCGGCAGACCGCGCGTCGGTGCCGGTGGCCATACACCTGGACCACGGCGCGAGCCTCGAGTCAGCGGTGCATGGTATCAATCTCGGTTGCAACGGCGTGATGGTCGATGCATCCCTCGAGCCCTTCGATCAGAACGTCGCCCGGACCCGAAGGGTCGTGGACATGGCGCACAGCTGCGGTGTGCCGGTGGAAGGTGAACTCGGTTACGTGGCCGGCGTCGAAGGGGAAGATGCCGAGCGCCATCCGGGCGAGGTTATTTACACCTCGGTGGAAGATGCCAGCGCTTACGTCGAGCGCACCGGCGTGGATTTTCTTGCAGTGTCCATCGGCACCGTGCACGGCCGCATGAAAACACGGCCGGATCTGGATTTCGAACGTCTGGAGGCGATCAACGCAGCACTGCAACTGCCGCTGGTGATTCACGGCGGAACCGGGTTATCGGACGAACAGTTCCGGCGTCTCGTTGCCGCCGGCGTGGCCAAGATCAATTACTACACGGCACTCTCCGATGCCGCTGCCGCGCGCATTGCGGACAATGTCGCGAGCGGTGCCCGTGGTGGCTACACCGCGCTGGTGAAAAGCGTTCAGGCGGCCATCAGCAACGAGGTCGAGCGTTGTATCCGCTTGTGGGGCAGCGCGGATCGCGCCGATGCCCTGCTCGACGAATGCCGGCCCTGGCAGCCTGTCGAACACCTGATTATCTACAATGTCGGTGACGCCGGCGCCGATTACGTCGAGGCCATGATGACCGAGGGACACGAGGTGCTGGGGGCTATCCCCGGTGTGCGCAGGGTGTTTACCGGCGAGGCCGTGCAGCACGAAACCGGATACCGCTACTGCTGGCTGGTGCGTTTCGCGCATCCGGCGGTTATCGACAGCTACCGCGAACACCCGGCGCATCGCGCCTTTGCCGACAAGCTGTTTCGCCCTGTTGCGGCTGACCGCATCAGTATCGATTACCGCGCGGCGGGCGTGCCCGGTGCGGCGCGCGGGGTCGCTGCGGAATCCGCAAAGACTTTCAACCGTTAGCCGGAACGACCGAATGCGCGCCATGAAAGCCCTGGAGGTATGCCGATGCGTATCGCATTGATTGCGGCGATGGCGGAAAACCGCGTGATCGGCAGGCAGAACGCCCTGCCATGGCGACTCTCGGGCGATCTCCGGCATTTCAAATCGCTCACCATGGGCAAACCGGTGATCATGGGACGCAATACGCATGAGTCCATAGGCAAACCGCTGCCGGGGCGGCTCAATATCGTCGTAACCCGCGATGCCGATTATCGCGCCGAAGGATGCAGTGTCGTGCACTCGGTGGCGGAAGCGCTCGAAGCGGCTGGCGACCATGACGAGGCAATGGTGATCGGCGGTGCCAGGTTGTATGAGCAGATGCTGGAGGTGGCCGACCGGATCTACCTGACACTGGTCAAGGCGGAAGTCGAAGGCGACGTCCTGTTCCCGCCGCTCGACCGCGGCATGTGGCGCGAAGTCGCGCGCGAGTCACACCCCGCTGATGAGAAAAACGAATACGCTTACGATTTCATCGTGCTCGACAAGGCGGATCAGTAACAGCCGTCGGGCGAACCGAATGGCTTCAGTCCGTGCCGGGTTCCAGCACCCCGGCGCAGCCGTGCTCGATCCTTTGGGGCCTGTCGGTGTCGATGCGCATCGCCGTGAGCGCGCCGCCCCACAGGCAACCCGTGTCGAGGGCATGAATCCCCGGGCCGTCAAACGGTCCGAGCGTCGACCAGTGACCGAACAGAATCTTCATATCGCGGCTCTTGCGATGCGGCCACGCGAACCAGGGCTGCAGATGCTTGGGTTGTCCGCCGGGCGGGCCTTTCTCCTTTAATGCCAGGTGTCCGTTGGTATCGCAGTAACGCAGACGCGTAAAACAGTTGGTGATAAAGCGCAGGCGATCCCAGCCCTGCAGGGAGTCCGACCAGACGTTGGGATGGTTGCCGTACATTTCGCCGAGGAACTCGACGTAGCGCTTGCTGCGCAACATCTTCGACACCTCGGCGGCGCAGGACTGCGCCGTTTCCAGGTCCCACTGGGGTGGCAGCCCGGCGTGAATCATCGTGTAGCCGCTCCCGGCATCGTGGTGCAGCAGCGGCTGGTGACGCAGCCACTCCAGCAGTTCGGGACCGTCCGGCGCGCTCATCACCTGCTGCAGGGTGTCCTTGTGTTTCCGGTATTTGGGAATGTGCGCCGAAGCGAGCAGGTGCAGGTCGTGATTACCGAGCACTGCGACGGCGTTGATCCTGTGCACGAAGCGCAAGGTTTCCAGGGACTTGTGCCCACGGTTCACCAGGTCGCCGGCAAACCACAATGTGTCATGGCGGGGATCGAAGCCGATCTTGTCGAGCAGGGATTCCAGTTCGTCGAAGCAACCCTGCACATCGCCGATGGCGTAAACCCCCATCCGCTAGTGAAGTGTGCGCGGGATCGACAGGGTAAACGGCGGGATAGCCGCGTCAAACTCCACACCGTCATCGGCGATCATCTGATAGGTGCCCTGCATGCTGCCGACCGGTGTTGCGAGCATGGTGCCGCTGGTGTAGCGGAACTGCTCGCCGGGCTTGAGTCGGGGTTGTTCGCCAACCACGCCTTCTCCCCGCACTTCCTGCGTCTTGTTGTTGGCATCGGTAATGATCCAGTGTCGACTCAAAAGCTGTGCAGGGACTTTGCCCACGTTTTGAATGGTGACCGCGTAGGCGAATATATAGCGACCCTGCTCCGGCAGGGATTGTTCCTCTACATACCGGGTCTCGACTTCAACCTTGATATTGTAGGACTCACTGGCCATGGTGTGCTGCTCCGGAATTTTCACAAGGATACGTACTTTGACTCGGTCGGTACATATTATCCGCGCATTTCCGGCGGTAAGGCAAAGTCGCGATATCGGGCTATATTTTAAGTAGATATCCGTTTGCAGGAGTGCGCCATGTACCTGAGAGACAAGAAAAGCGGTGATCTGGTGGAAGTGCTGGATATTGCGGCCATGGTGGATCCATGCAGGCAGCAACTGGACGGCCGTTTCCACGCCGGAGAGGAACTGCAGGATCCGGAGACGTTTGCCAAGGACGCGCTGGAATTTCCGTCGGGAGAGAGTCTGCCACGCTGCTGGGTCGACGTGGCGTACCGCTCAACCGCGCACTGAACCCCGCTGTTGAAATCCGCGACGCGCCCGCTCATCGCTGGCGTGAAGCGAGGTATTTCGTTTAAAATACAAATAATTACAGCTCATCCCCGCGCGCTGTTCCGGATGCCTGTCGGCTTCGGCGCCGGTTTTCAGAAGTGCCCGCCAACGGCCGCTAACGTCGCACTGGGGGAAGCACCAAAAAAGGATCCGATTCAGGACAGGTAATGTCCGAAAATGTGATCTGTCTAACAGTCACTCCGCTTCACGCAAAAGATAATCAGGCTGCGCATCCGGACACGGGGCACCAGCAAGCGGTGACATTATGAGCAAGAATTCCAGGCGCTATCGCAAACCGGATTTGATGTTTCTCATTGCCTGTTTCGTAGGGTTCGGCGTTCTGTTGACCAGTGTCGCCCAGGCCGAGCAAGCGCCGTTATCCGCATCCGTGATGACCGATCCTGCGCCGCAGCGATCACTTCCCGAAAAATGGTTCTACTCGCTTGATCTGGCCAACAGGCTCAAGAACTGGAAACCCAAAATCGAGGTGGTGACTTGCGACGAGGGGCTCAATCTGTCGCGTCCCTTCGGCATCCGCGGCCCCGTGCTGCAGATTTCCACATCGGTTCCGGAGTACGCCGAACACAGCCTGCGCGCCGGCGGCGACAGCCAGGTCGGGACGCTGATCGGCGATCAACCTGACGCTTACCTGTTCCTGCAGCAACGCTGGTAGGCCGCAGGCCGCGGCCCGTCCAGTTCCTTCTCAGTCCTTTACCCGCACCGCCAGCACATCACAGGGCGCGCCGTGCAGAACGGCATTCGAAGTTGAACCCAGCAACAGTTGTATACCCTGTCTGCCGTGACTGCCGACAACGATAAGGTCTACGCCATGTTCCTCGGCAATGCGCAGGATTTCGCGCCGCGTACTGCCCTGAACTACGAACTGCTGGCAATCCTCGATGCCGAGTTTTGCAGCGAAAGTCTGCAAGCGGCGCTGCGCGGTTTTCAGCAACTCCTGGTCCAGTTCCAGTTCCTGCGGCAATACCAGTTCGTTGGACAAATCGACCTGGACAAACTCAACCACGTGCACCAGGCTCAGGCGGCATGAAAAAGCCGCGCCGAGTTGCAGCGCGCGCTGCGCGACAGCATCTGCATTATCGGAAAAATCGACTGCCAGCAATATATGCGAGTACCCGGACATCTGGATTCATCCTCTTGCCGCCTGCGGGTTGTTGGTGTGCAGCTGGTTGGCCAGCGCGGCGTACTGCTCGAGCGAAATGGTTTCCGGTCTCGCCGCGGGATCAGTATTCGCATCTTCGATCTGTTGCGTGGTCAAAAGCCCCTTCAGTGTATTGCGCAGTGTCTTGCGCCTCTGGGAAAAGGCCTGTCGGACCAGCGTCGTCAGGCTCGCGACGTCCTGGACGTTGACCGGGGGTTCGCGCCATGGTGTCAGCCGCACAAACATCGAATCCACTTTCGGTACCGGGTCGAAGGATTCGGGCGGCACACGGAACAGGGGCGCGACATCGCAATAGTACTGGATCATGACTGACAGCCTGCCGTAGTCGCCGCTGCCGGGTTTTGCGGCCATCCGGTCAACGACCTCCTTTTGCAGCATGAAGTGCATATCTTCAATATAGCCTGCCTGTTCCACCAGGTGGAACAGCAGGGGAGTGGAGATGTTGTAGGGAAGGTTTCCGACGGCGCGAATCCTGCCGGCGTGCGCCAGCGATGAAAAATCGAAACGCAGCGCGTCCTGCTGATGAATCACCAGTTCCCCGATCGCTTGCGCCCGGGCCGCCAGGGGCTGCACCAGGTCGCGGTCCAGCTCCACCACTTCCAGCCGTCCGCACGCTTTCAGCAGGGGCAGGGTGATCGCGCCGTGTCCCGGCCCGATTTCCACCAGGTGTTGTCCCGGCTTCGGATTCACTGACTGCACGATGCGCTGGATAATGGCGGGGTCGCGCAGGAAGTTCTGACCAAAGCGTTTTCTAGCCCGCATCATCGGGCAAGTTCGATCGCGCATTCTATGGCGGCAATGAGGCTGCCGGTGCTCGCCTCCCCGGTTCCCGCCTTGTCGAGGGCCGTGCCGTGATCGACCGAAGTGCGAACCATGGGCAGTCCCAGCGTGATATTCACCGCTCTTCCGAATCCCATGTATTTAAGCACCGGCAAGCCCTGGTCGTGGTACATCGCCAGCACCGCGTCGGCTTTGGCAAGGAATGGCGGCGTAAACAGCGTGTCTGCAGGCAGGGGACCGGACAGGCGCATGCCTTCGGCTATGAGTTTCCTGATAACGGGCGCGATAACCTCGATCTCTTCCCGCCCGAGATGACCGTCTTCCCCGGCGTGCGGATTGAGACCGGCAACGAGTATGTTCGGATCGTCGATCGCGAACCTGTTGTTCAGTTCCGTGTGCAGGCAGCGCAGCACTGCTTCCAGGCTTTCACGGGTGATGGCGGCCGGAACCTCTTTCAGTGGCAGGTGGGTGGTCGCCAGGGCGACGCGCAGCCCGGGCGCAGCCAGCATCATCACCACCTGCGGCGCGGCGGTTTTCTGTGCCAGGTATTCGGTATGTCCTGTAAAGGGGATGCCGGCTTCATTGATGATTCCCTTGTGCACCGGTGCGGTAACCAGCGCCTGAAAGCGACGGTCCATGCACCCCTCGATGGCGCGATCCAGCAGGTCGAGAACATAGGGCGCATTGGCGACATCGAGTTTGCCGGCTTCGACAGCGGCGCGCAGGCTGAGCGGATAGACGCTGATGCGGCCAGGTTGCGGCGGATCTTGCGGCCGGAACGCCGGAAGCGCAAGCGGCCGGCCGAGTGCACGGGCGCGCTCGGCCAGCAACTGCGGGTCGCCGATCAGAATGAGTTCGGCGTCAGGCTGATAGCCGGCGAGCGCAATGCACAGATCGGGCCCGATTCCGGCCGGCTCGCCTGTGGTGATGGCAATGCGAGGCGTCACGATGCCCCGGACATGTACTCGATATAGGACTCGTCGCGCAGGCGCCGCAACCAGACCTCCAGTTCCTCATCGATCTTGCGCTGGCGGATCGATTCGCGCGCACGGTTGCGGCGGTAATCGTTGGTGTCGTCGTGTTCACGGCGTTCCAGCGTCTGGATCAGGTGCCAGCCGAAGCGGCTTTCAACCGGCTGGCTGATTTCACCGGCGGCGAGTTCGTCCATGGCTTTTTCGAATTCCGGCACCATCTGCCCGGGCGTGACCCAGCCGAGATCGCCACCCTGGCTGGCGGAACCCGGGTCCTGCGAATGAGACCGGGCCAGCGTGGCAAAATCCTCGCCCTGTTCAATGCGCTGGCGCAGCTGCTGCATGCGCAGCTGAACGTCTTTTTCGGATACCAGCGCATCGGGACGCAGCAGGATATGCCGGACACGGGTTTGCTTGATCAGGTGCCGCTCGTCACCGCGGATGTCCATGATCTTGATGATGTGAAAACCGCTGGGACTGCGAATCGGATCGCTGATCTGCCCGGTTTGCAGTTCACCCACGACGTCGGAGAAAAACGTCGGCAGCTGTCCGGTCTTGCGCCAGCCGAGATCGCCACCACTCAACGCCTGCTGGCCATCGGATTCGGCGATAGCGATCTGCTCGAAGTCGGCGCCTTCCCTCAGGCGCGCCAGGATATCCTCGGTGCGTGCCCTGGCGGTCTGAACTTGTTCCGGGCTGGCCGCTTCCGGGACGGAAACCAGGATGTGCGCCAGCCGGTATTCGCGGTTCTGGTCATTGAAGGCTGCCGCTGTCGCCAGCAGGTTGTCGATTTCCTGCTCGGTGACCTGGACGCGATTGTCCACCATTTCCTGCTGAATGCGGTTCATGGTGATCTGGTTGCGGAACTGTTCACGGAATGCGGCGTAATCAACCCCGTCCCGTTCGAGAACTTCGCGGAATTCGTCCAGGGTCATGTTGCTCTGCCTGGCCAGCGTGCGCAGGTTGGCGTTGAGCGTATCGTCATCGATGCGCACACCGCTGCGCTCGGCGATCTGCAACTGCAGGTTTTCCAGGATCAGCCGGTCGAGCACCTGCTTGCGCAAAATCGATTGCGGAGGCAGCTGCGCCTGCTGTTGCCGCAGCTGGTCGATGATCATGCCTGCGCGGTTTTCCAGTTCGCTTTCCAGGATGACGTCGTCGTTGACGACAGCGACGATGCGGTTGAGCGGCTCCGCAAACAGCGCATTGCTGAAGGCAAAAACCAGTGCAAATAAAAGGGATCTGTGTGTCATGAGCTCTCAGTCTTCGGGGCGTTCCGTGTAGCCAAGAATACCATCTTCCAGCAACGATTCGATGTTGCTGCCGATATGACCCAGGCCTTTCAGGACAAACTGGAACATAACCGCGCGATTGGTTTCGGTGCCGTCGTTGTCAAGGTATTCGCGGGCCACCAGGCGCACTCCCCAGCAGCAGCTGTCGTACTCGATGCCGGCCATGGTCTCGAGTTTCTGCGAATTGTCGATGTCGTAATACCAGCGGCCGAGCACATGCCATGCCGGGCTCAACGGCCAGAGGATCGACGCGTCGATCTGGTCCTGGGAGCTGTTGCGGTAGCGGTAAGAAAGATTGGCGATCTTTCTGAAGCCGGGATTGTACTGTATCCGCGCGTTGGCGCGCTCGGTCTGCCTGTCGCCAGGGCTCCAGACCACATCGGCCTTGCCGTTCCAGGCGCGGGAAAAGGATACATCCATTTCGCCGGCGATATCCGACGCCTTCTCGTCCTGCGGTTGCGTGTTGCCGAGGGTGACATTGCGGTTCTGGAAATAGAACAACTGACCCGCGGAAGCACGGAATTTTTCCTGACCGGTCCCGGGATCCATGAAGCGCGTGGTGGCTGCCAGCGCGAGCTGATTTGCATCACCCATCCGGTCGGTGCCGTCGAAACGGTTTTCCTCGAACAGCTCCTGGTAAGAGAAGGTCGGCTCGCTGGTGTCGAACAGCGGCAAGTCGTCCTGGTTCTGTCCCTTTACATAGAGGTAGTACAGCCGCGGTTCCAGCGTCTGCAGATAGCTGCGCGAACCGATACGCAGGTTTCTTTCGAGAAACAGTGTGTTGTCGAGGCTGAACAACGGGGTCGTGCGTGTCGGCGTTTCGGGTTGTTCTGCAGGTTGCTGATCGAGGCCGTAAGCGGTGTATCTCAGGCCTATTTTGGGCGTGATTTCGAAAGCGGCGCGCTGCACCGGAAGCCTTATGCTCGGAAACAGGTCGATGCGGCTGCCGGTAACGCGGGAATCCTGATCGAAGTGCACTGCTTCCGACTCGACGCCCATGAAGAGTCCGAACGGGTTCATGGGGGAAATTCCGGAAAAGGTCAGGCGCGGCATGCGCTCGTAAGGGCGGTCGGCGGCCGCGATGGTTGAGTCGACAGTCTGGTAATCGTCGACGCTGAGTCCGGCAGTCCACCAGGCAGTGCTGTAATCGGCGCGTATGGTGCGCTGCAGATGGGTGATGCTCGCCAGGCTCAATGTATCGCCGAGGTCGTTCAGGTAGTCCTTGTCGGATACCCGGTCGTAGTCGACGTTGACCGCGAGGTGTTTTCCGAAGCGGCTGGTGTTGCGCAGCGTGATGCGACTGCGGTCTTGCTCGGCAATCTCGTCCTGGTGCAGGTACTCGACATTCAACAGGCTTCGCTGGTTCTCCGTCAGGTGCCGGAATTCCGTAGTGATCTGGGCGCCGCGGTCCTGCAGGTAGCGCGGTGTCAGGGTGGCGTCGTAGTTCGGCGCCAGATTGAAATAATAGGGCACGCGGAATTCGAAACCGGAATTGTCCGAGGAGCCGAAACTCGGCACCAGGAAACCGGTAATGCGGCGGTCGTCGATCGGAAATGAGATGTAGGGGGTATAAAGTACCGGGACATCCTTGATGCGCAAATGCGCATGTCGCGCAGTACCGATGCCGTCATCGTGATTGAGGGTGACATTGCGCGAGCGCAGCAGCCACACATTGCTGGCGTCCGGGCACGTGGTATAGGTGGCGTCCCGGTAACTTGTGAGGCCGGGTTCCAGCAACCAGGCGGCTTCGGCTTTTCCCCGCGCATGGCGTTCATAGAAGCGGAAGCGCGTATCGTAGAATTCCGCCCGGTCTTCGTCGAGCCAGATTTTTCCGTGGCTGGCGGTCACGGTCATATCCGGTTCGTCGTAACGCACCTGGCCTTCGACGTCGGCAACGGATCCCGGTTTGTAGTAGATGAGACGGTCCGCCTGGATACGCTGGTCCGCGCGTTCCGCTTCGGCCGCCCCGATAAGCGTGTAAGTGCCGTCCGCCGTCATGTTCGCCAGGTCGCCGGTGAGGCTGGTCGCGGTCTCTTCGCGTGCGCCGGTAGAGCGCGGGAAAAATCCCTGCGCAGGCTGGGGCGGGCACACCGCCCACGCCGACACCGGCGCATAGGGGTCGAGGTCGCCGCCATCCGACAGCAGCCTCGCGGGCTCCGGACCGGATCCGGGCAAGCCACCGGGCGTGCTCTCCGCACAGGCAGCATTGCGTTCCTCGTCCGCGCAATTCCCTGGCGAACCGGCGTGATTTTCCGTTGCCAGAAGCAAAAGCGCGGCAAACAGCAGAGAATGGCTGGTATTCACGAATGATGACTGATTCGAGTAGGTGTCGTTCGGGCCCTGACGGAGCAGTACACTGGGTTGTTAACCGGATCGACTCCTGCCGTTATCGCGATTCATGATTGGCACGTAAAATCGCATAGAATGATCGCTCGTTCAATCGCTTCTGAAACCGTTGATGCCAGGGGCGGGTTTTTTCACGGGCGCCGGCCGGTGTACTATGCCGGCAGTTGATTGCAGAAAGGTTTACCTGTTGTCCGACCGATTTTCTCTCCTCGAGCGCTGGGCCAGGCGGCAGCTGGACTGGCCCGACGTGGTGCTTGAACCCGCGTCTTCGGACGCAAGTTTCCGCCGTTACTTCAGGGTACAGCGGGACAACACCAGCTATATCCTCATGGACGCGCCGCCGGAACGGGAAAGCTGTGGCCCGTTCATCCATGTCACCGAATTGTTGCTGGAACTGGGACTTCACGTTCCCGAGATCCTCGCCCGGGATCTGGATAACGGCTTTTTGCTGCTCACCGATCTCGGCAACCGCCTGTATCTCGACGAACTGAACGAGAATACGGTCGACAGGCTGTATGGCGACGCGCTGGGCGCGCTGGCGACGCTGCAGAGCTGCGGGCCCTGCGACAGCCGTCTGCCGGCGTACGACCGCGAGCTGCTGATGGCTGAAATGGGCCTGTTCCGGGACTGGCTGATCAGGACGCATCTCGACCGGGAACTCGCGCCCGCGCAACAACAGGCGCTGCAGCGCAGTTTTGACGCGCTCGCGCAAAGCGCCCTGCAGCAACCCAGGGTATGCGTCCATCGCGACTACCATTCGCGCAACCTCATGGCCTCTGCCGTGCATAACCCTGGCATCCTGGATTACCAGGACGCCGTCATCGGACCGGTTACCTACGACCTGGTTTCGCTGTTGCGCGACTGCTATATCGCGTGGCCGCGTGAGCGTGTCGAACGCTGGGCGCTGGGTTACCACGAACTGGCGTTGCAGACCGGGATCCTGCGCCAGGGACAGGTCAATGAGAAGACCTTTCTGCAATGGTTCGACTGGATGGGGGTGCAGCGGCATCTCAAGGCATCCGGTATTTTCGCCAGGCTGAATCATCGCGATGACAAGCCGGGCTACCTTCAGGATATCCCCCGCACCCTGGCTTACGTCACCGATGTCTGTGCGCGTTATTCCGAACTCGAAGCGCTGGGCGAAATCACCGCACAGGTGGCAGACAGCCTGTGAAAGCCATGATACTCGCCGCCGGACGCGGTGAACGCATGCGGCCGCTCACCGACCAGGTGCCCAAGCCCCTGCTGGAGGCAGCCGGCAGGCCGCTGGTGGAGTACCAGATAGAGGCCTTGCGCGAGGCGGGCATCACCGAGCTGATCATCAATCATGCCCATCTCGGTCAGCAGATCCTGGACCGGCTGGGCGACGGACGCCGCTATGGCATGGTTATCCGGTACTCACCCGAACCGGAGGGCGCGCTGGAAACCGGAGGCGGCATAAAACAGGCATTGCCGCTGCTGGGCGACGCGGCGTTCCTGGTCGTGAACGCCGATATCTGGACCGACTATCCTTACGGAAAGTTGTGTCATGAGCCCGCCGGTCTTGCGCACCTGGTACTGGTCGACAATCCTGTGCATCACCTGGATGGCGACTTCCGGCTGGAGAACGGGACAGTGAAGACCGGGGGCGATGACCAACTGACGTTCAGCGGTATCGGCGTATACCGGCCGGAGCTTTTTGCCGGTACCGCGTCCGGCGCCTTTCCGCTGGCGCCCCTGTTGCGCCGCGCGATGCAGGCCGGCCTGGTAAGCGGCGAGCACTACCGGGGGCAGTGGATGGACATCGGCACGCCGCAGCGGCTTGCCGAACTCGATAGGCGGCTGCGGAGCTGAGGACATGGGAGACGAAATCGCCCACAGTCATTTTCAGGAAAGCGATTTCGCTGATTTCAGGGAGCATCTCGCAACAGAAACGAAGTTGCTGGGTGAATGGTTTCAGCAAGGCGGTTTCTCATCCCGGGTGCCGGCCTGCGGCCTGGAAGTCGAGGCCTGGCTCATCGATGCGCAGGCGCTTCCGGCGCCGGTCAACAGCCTGTTGCTGGAAAGGCTCGGCAATCCGCTTGTGGTCCCGGAGCTGGCGCAATTCAACGTCGAACTCAACGTCGAGCCTCAAGCCTTGCGCGGCGGCGCGCTGGGCCTGCTCGAAACGGAGCTGCATGACACCTGGTGTGAATGTCAGAAGGTCGCCGCCAGCCTCGACACGCGCCTGGTCATGACCGGTATTCTGCCCAGCGTGGCGCAGCAGCATCTGACACTGGCCAATATGTCGCAGCAGAAACGCTATCGCGCGCTCAACGAGCAGGTGCTGCGCCTGCGCGAAGGCAAACCGTTGATGCTGGACATCCACGGGCGCGAGCACCTGAACGTCGTGCACGCCGATGTCATGCTGGAATCGGCGACTACCTCATTGCAGCTGCACCTGAAGGTCGGGTGCGGACAGGCGGTCAGATACTACAACGCGGCACAGATCGTTTCGGCGCCGCTGGTGGCGGCATGCGCCAATTCGCCCTACCTGTTCGGCAAAAGCCTCTGGGACGAAACCCGGGTGCCGCTGTTCGAGCAATCGGTCGAAGTGGGCGGTTTTGCCGGCGCCAGCCGCGGACCGGTGCGGCGCGTCAGTTTCGGCACCGGTTACGCGAAGGAGTCGCTCTTTGAATGTTTCGTAGAGAACGAAGCGCATTTCCCTGTGCTGCTGCCCATGGTGTTCGATGCGCCCGATGCGCAGCTGCGTCATCTGCGTCTGCACAACGGCACCATCTGGCGCTGGAACCGGCCGTTGATAGGTTTCGATGACGACGGCACGCCGCACTTGCGCATCGAGCACCGGGTATTGCCGGCAGGTCCCACGATCACGGACAGCATTGCCAACGCCGCGTTTTTCTACGGCCTGGTGCATGCGCTGGCAAGTCGCGATGCCAGTCCCGAGGCTGTGCTGCCGTTTGCCACGGCGCGCGACAATTTTTATGCCGCGGCGCGCCATGGTCTCGATGCACAGATCACCTGGCTGGACGGTCGCAAGCTGCCGGTGCAGGGTCTGCTGCTCGATGAGCTGATACCGCTCGCCCGCTACGGCCTTGGCCTGCTGGATATCGATGCCGCCGAACGTGATCATTACCTCGATATCATCAGGCAGCGTGTCGGCAACGCCTGCACCGGTGCCGCCTGGCAACGCGCTTACGTCGTCAGGCATGCATGCGACATGGCGGCCCTGACCGAGGCCTATTATCAACGTCAGGAAAGCGGCGTGCCGGTACACGACTGGAGCGCCTGACAGCGTCATGGGCAGCCTGTTACGTCATTACGAGGAACTGCCGCAAGGGTTGCCGGAGGCGTCACCGACGCAGCTGGCAGATCTGCTGGGAGGACCGTCGCTGATTCACCTGCCGGGGCGTCGCGAACAGCCGCTGTTCGTGTCGCTGCTGCTGCACGGCAATGAAACGACCGGACTGCTGGCGCTGCAGGCGTTGCTGAAACAGTACCGGGAGCGGGAACTGCCCAGGGCGCTGAGCATTTTCATCGGCAATGTGGAAGCCGCGCGCGATGGCCTGCGGCGCCTGGCGGGCCAGCCCGACTACAATCGCGTATGGCCGGGCACGGATCACCCGGACAGCCCGGAGCAACGCATGATGAGCGAGGTTTTCGAGCTGATGAAGCCGCGCCGGCCTTTCGCCAGCGTGGATATTCACAACAACACCGGCATCAATCCGCACTACGCCTGCGTCAACCGCATCGATCACCGTTTTCTGCATCTGGCGAGCCTGTTCAGCCGCACCCTGGTCTATTTCGTGCGTCCGCGCGGCGTACAGTCGATGGCGTTCGCGCAACTGTGCCCGGCGGTGACGGTGGAATGCGGCAAGGTAGGTCAGAGCGCGGGCGAGAGCCACGCCCGCGAGTTTCTGGAAGCCTGCCTGCACCTGAGCGATATTCCCGACCATCCGGTGGCGGCGCGCGATCTGGATCTGTTTCATACTGTAGCGATCGTACGGGTGCCACGGGCATACAGCTTCGGCTTCGGTGAAAATCATGTCGATATCTGTTTCACCGAAGATCTCGATCACATGAATTTCAGAGAATTGCCGGTCGGTACCGAGCTGGCGCGGCTCAACGGCGTCGACGGCATGCCGCTCGAGGCCCGGGATGAAGCGGGGCGCGAAGTCGCGAACAGCTTTTTTACCGTGGAGGACAACGTGCTGCGCACGGCGCGCGTATTGATGCCTTCGATGTTCACTCTCGATGAGCGCGTGATACGACAGGACTGCCTGGGCTACCTGATGGAGCGCTATCCCTTGCCGGGCTAGCCGGCCGCGCCGCGCTCAGTAGCCGCGTGCGTCAGCGTCGATGATGCCCGGAATCCGCTCCAGGCGTTGTATGCCGGTGTCGAATTCGCCATCGGGATGAAGCTCGAACCAGCGATACCCGGGGGGACTGTGATCGATAGCGAACCTGTCGCTGCCGGGCAGGAACTGAATGCCGGTGGAAGGCCCCGCAAGCAGGCGCACGCCGTTGCGCGTGCGGTCGAAGACCTGGTGCACGTGCCCCCAGACGATGGCGCGGACCTGTGGATGGCGGTCGATAATGTCGAAAAACGGCCCGGGGTTGTCGACCGCCATGGTATCCAGCCAGCGGCTCCCGATCGGCACCGGTTGATGGTGCAGCCAGACCAGCGCCGGCAGCCGCGGATGGGCGCCAAGCGCCGCATCGAGTTCCTGCAGCTCCTGCGCGGCGAGGTGCCCGCCTTCATCCCCCGGAATCGTTGAATCCAGAAAGACCTGTTGCCAGCCGCGGTCACAGTGCGAACGCACTGTGAAAAAACCGTCGCGGTTCATGGATGCGCGCAGCGCCGTGCCCTCGTCGTGATTGCCGGGCAGGCAGAACACCGGCGCGCCGGCGGCAGCCAGGCAATCGCGCAGCGCCTGGTAAGCCTGCGGCGAACCGTCGTGCGTCAGGTCGCCGCTGGCGACGATCAGATCCGGCGGCTGCGTGCGCAGCAGCAGCGCCACTATCTCCCGCAGACAGTGCCGGGTATCGAGACCGAGCAGCGTGCCGCCGGCGTCCGCGAAAAGGTGGGTATCGGTGATCTGGATAAGCTGCAGCGCCCGCGCCGGCGCTTCTGAGCCCGTTCGCATTACTCCAGGGCCTTTATGAAGACTTTGGAATTGCGCTGGTAGTTATACAGATTCTTCCTCTTCACCGGCAGTTCATCGATTTCGGCGTGTCGAAATCCGCGTTCCCGGAACCAGTGCGAGGTCTGCGTGGTGAGCACGAACAACTGTTTGACGCCGCTGTTCAGAGCGCGGCGCTCGATCGCCTGCAGAAGATTGTCACCACGGCCCTCGGCGCGGTAATCGGGGTGCACGGCGAGGCAGGACAGCTCCGCCACATCGCCCTCGTAAGGGTAGAGCGCGGCGCAGGCTATGGTCATGCCGTCGCGTTCGACCACCATGAAATGATCGATTTCCATTTCCAGCAGCTCGCGGGAGCGCTTCACCAGCACGCCTTCCTCTTCCAGCGGGCTGATCAGCTGCAGGATGCCGCCGACATCATCGATCGTCGCGGTGCGCAGTCCTTCATAGGACTCGGCGCTGATCAGCATGCCTACGCCATCACGGGTAAACAGTTCCAGCAACAGGCCGCCGTCGGTGTGGTGGTCGATGAGGTGTATGCGTTTCACGCCGCGTCGACTGCTGTCCATGGCATAGCCCAGATGCCGTGCCCATTCGTCGGAGAGTCTGCGTCGACCCTGCAACAACTGTTCGGCCTCTGCGAGTGAAAGTTCCCGGATCAAACGCTTGCGGCTGTCGCGCAGGCCCGGTCCATCGACCAGCAACACGAGTTTGTCAGCGTGCAGCGCCACGGCCGCAGCCGTCGCGACTTCTTCCGCGCTCAGATTGAAGACTTCCCCTGTCGGGGAATAACCCAGCGGGGACAGTAGCACCACGCGGCCGGCGTCCAGCTGCTGGTGGATACCCGGCGCGTCGATGCGACGCACGGTGCCGGTATGGCAATAGTCGACGCCGTCGCGAATGCCGAGCGGTCGGGCGATGACGAAATTACCGCTGGCGACGCCGATGCGCGCGCCGGCGGTGGGTGTGTTCACCAGGCTCATCGACAGACTGGCTTCGATGTCGACGCGCAGACTGCCGACCGCATCCTTGACGCCGGCCAGCGCCTCGTCGTCGGTGACCCGAAGCCCGTTGACGTAGCGAATGGCGGCTTTTCTCTGCTTGAGCCGATGCTCGATCTGCGGGCGCGCGCCGTGTACCAGCACCAGGCGCAACCCGAGCGTATGGATCAGGGCGATATCGTGCACCAGGCGGTCGAATTGCGCGTCGACGGCTTCGCCGCCGAACATGATGACCACGGTCTTGCCGCGATGCGCCTGGACATAGGGCGCCGCCTGGCGGATGTTCGTTACAAAGCTGCTTTGTTGTTGATTTTTCTGCTTTACGGCCATGGTGGCTAGATTATGTTTTCAACCGTTGAAACACAAGCTTGCCGCAGGCTTCAGCGATCCGCGGGCGCATCCACGCAGAAGCGCTGGATCAGGTTGCGGATCAGTTCAATGGTCGGCGGTATGCGATCCTCGGAGAGAAATTCGTCGGGCTGGTGCGCCTGGTCGATGTCTCCCGGACCGAGCACCACGGTATTGATGCCCATGCGGGTGAAGTAGGGACCTTCGGTGCCGAACGCGACCGCAGATGCGCTGTAGCCCGTCAGCTGTTCGGTGGCGCGCACGATTTCCGAAGCTGCCGGGGTTTCCATGGCCGGCGTTCCATCGAACAGCGGACGGCAACTGAGTTCCAGACCGGTATCTGCGATGACGCGCTGCAGCCGCGTTTGCATGGTCGCCCGCAAGGCATCGAGTTCCATGCCGGGCAGCGGCCGCAGATCGATGTGCAGTTCGCAATCCGCGCAAATGCGGTTGGGATTGTCGCCACCGTGAATGTGGCCCAGGTTGAGCGTCGGAAACGGTACCTTGAACAGCGGATTGCGGTTCTGCGCCTGCAGTTCGGCGCGCCAGCGCAACAGTTCGCCGAGCACCTTGTGCATGCCTTCCAGGGCATTGTTGCCGAGCGCGGGGTCGCTGGAATGCCCCGAGCGTCCGCGCAGGTGGATGGCTTCCATGAGAATGCCCTTGTGCATGCGCACCGGTCGCATGCCGGTCGGTTCGCCGATCACCGCGTAACGCGCCTGCGGCCGTCGCGCGTCGACAAGCGCCTTGGCACCGTCCATGGAACTCTCTTCATCGGCGGTGGCCACAAGAACAAGCGGCTCGCGCATCTTTGCCGCGTCGAAGCCGCTTGCCGCCTCGATGGCGATGGCGAGAAACGCTTTCATATCCGCGGTGCCGAGTCCGTACAGGCGCCCGTCGGCGCGCGTGAGACGGAACGGATCGTAGTTCCAGCGCCCCTCGTCGTACGGGACGGTGTCGGTGTGGCCGGCGAGTATCAATCCGCCCGGTCCGCTGCCCAGGGTCGCTATCAGGTTGGCTTTCCCGGGCCGGCCGGGTAACGGCATGATCTCGATGGCATAGCCGAGTCCGTCCAGCCAGCCGGCCAGCAGATCGATGACCGGTCTGTTGCCCTGGTCCAGCCCGGGGTTGGCGCTGCTGACGGACGGCGTCGAAACCAGGCCGTCGATCATGTCCAGTAATGCGGGTGCCTTATGCATTCGCGGAAACCTGCATATCAATGTTTGCCACAAAGCTTCACAGTATACGTTTACCGCTTTGCTGAACAGTGGCGACGCGCAGCGGTCGCGGCGACACACCTGGTCGCTGCGCCGACCGGGTCGGGCAGGCGGTTTTCTTCCCGGGTGCGGTCATTGGCAACAGACACCGCTCAAGAAGGTCTGCCGAGGCGTCGAAACACAGGCATGCCAAATTGTCGCGCAATCAATCTCCTGCTGCTGGCCGGTGTCGTCGGCGCGCTGTCCGCCACCACAGCGGGCGCGCAGCTCAAAATGGCTCACGCCTCCTGGGAACGCTCCAGCTGGCAGGTGGAAGCGAATTCGCAACAGTGCGCACTGACGCACGATATTCCGCGCTTCGGCCAGGCGCGCTTTGAGCAGAGTCAGGGGCGCCGTCTGCAGTTCGCGATCCTGGCCGACCAGCCGCAGGCCGGCGGCGACCCGGCCCGGGCGCATTCCGAATCGCCGCCCTGGCAACATCCGGTGGTGCGCCGCGCGCTGGGGGAATTCCCGGTGCAGCAGGGCAGGACACCATTGCGGCTTGCCGAAAAGCAGGCGCGGCGCATCTATCGCGAACTGGAGCAAGGCATGAAGCCGGTGTTTGAATTCAGCGACCGGAGCGACGGACCGGGTCCGGTGCAGGTGTCCCTGATGCCGGTGCGCTTTCGCCAGGCTCTGCAGGAGTTTCAGCACTGCGCCGCGAAGTTGCTCTACCTGGATTTTGAACCTGTCGGCGAAGAAACGGTTCTGTTCGCCACCAACAGCGACCGCCTGACCCTGGCAGCGCGCCGGGTGCTCGAGAAAATTGCACTTGACCACCGCAGGCAGCCGAACTTCCGCCTGGTGCTGGGTGGACATGCTGACGAGCGCGGAGATGCTGCTTTCAATCTGGATCTGTCGCGGCGACGTGCCGAGGCCGTCGCGCACTACCTGCGCGCCAGGGGAGTGCCCGCTGCGGTGATCGAGACGCGGTTTTTCGGGGCAACGCTTCCCGCCGACCCGTCCCGCGGCGCGGATGCCTGGGCACGAAACCGCCGTGTGACTGTCTGGATGGCGGAGACGTCGACAGACAGTGAGGTGCCGGACAACCTCTGATCAGGTCGTCAGTCTTTCACCGGCTTCTTGGCCAGCTTTCTCTGCAAGGTGCGCCGGTGCATGCGCAGTCTGCGTGCCGCCGCCGAGATGTTGCCCTCGCAGTCAGTCAGCACTTTCTGCAGATGTTCCCACTCCAGGCGCCTGACCGTCAGCGGGCTGTCCGTCAAGACGACGCCGGCGTCGCCTGCAACCTTGTGCAGCGACAGCAGGATCTCGTCGGCGTCGGCCGGCTTCGCGAGATAATGCACGGCGCCGAGCTTTATGGCTTCGACAGCGGTAGCAATGCTGGCGTAACCGGTAAGGATGACGATACGGGTGTTCTCGTCCATGGCATGCAGCTTTTCAACCAGCACCAGGCCCGATTCCTGGCCGATCCTCAGGTCGATAACGGCAAATTCGGGTTCCTGCCGTTCGGCCGCCAGCAGCGCCTCGTCGATGTTGTGGGCCACACTTGTCGCGTAGCCGCGATCCGCAAGCGCATCGGCCAGCACTTCGCAGAACACGACGTCATCATCGACGATCAGCACCGACGGCAAAGTGTCCTGGATGTAGTTCACGTGCGTTGCGCCAGTGGCAATTGTATGCGCGTGCAGGTGCCGCCATCTTCGCGATCGAGCAGCGAAATCCGCCCGCCCAGGCGCTGCACCGTTGCATGTGTCAGGAACAATCCCAGCCCCATGCCGTATTCCTTGTTGCTGCTCTGCTGGCTTCCCATCTGTGACCGGGCGCCGGGATGCAGGCCGGGGCCGCGATCGAGGATGTCGATATTGAGCCGCGTCGGGTTCCAGTCCGCATGCAGCAACAGCGGCGCGGCCGAGGCGTCTGCCGCATTGTTCAGCAGGTTGATCAGGGACTGGTGCAAAGTGTATTCGTTGACGATGACCGCTTCGCGCAAGCCGCCTTTGATGGAGGTTTCCAGGTCCGGGTCGACGCGCTGCCTGCGCCACTCGTCGATCACCTGGTCGAGAAAGTCACTGACTGCGACGAGGTTGCCGCTTTCGGCGCGCGCCTGGCCGGCCGAGGCCGAAATGATGGACAGCGCCTGCTTGCAGCGATCCACCTGGTCGCGAAGAATGCGCACCTTGCGTTTTGCCGGTTCGGGAATTTCGGCGCGCTCCAGTTCTTTTGCGATAATCGCCATGGTTGCCAGCGGTGTGCCGAGTTCGTGCGCGGCGCCGGTCGCCAGTGTGCCGAGCGCGACAAGGCGTTCGTCACGCAGGGTCTGCTCGCGCGCCTGCGCCAGCAGCAGATCGCGCCGTTTCAGCGTATTGGCCATGCCCACTACAAACCAGGCGATCAGCGCAGCGCTGAGCACAAAGCCGAACCACATGCCGAACACATGCTGGGTGAAATCCTTGCTGTGCTGCATGTGAGCGCTGTCTCCCAGCGGCAGGAAAAAAAACAGCAGCAGGGTGTAGCAGGCGGTCGTCAGTGCAGCCATCAGCCAGGTGGCGGCGGGGGAAAGCACCGTGGCGGTGATCACCAGCGGAATGAGGAAAAACCAGGCGAACGGATTGGTCGCGCCCCCGGTGAAATACAACACCCCCGCGAGCGCCATGACATCGATGGTCAGCTGCAGGAAAAACTCGCTGTCGCGGATGTGCCGTTGCCGCCGAACCAGCCGCCAGGTCCACAGGTTCAGCAGGCACAACAGGCCGATGATCATCAACAGCGGGCCCAGAGGAAGCGCAACGTCCAGCGCGAAATGAAGGGTCAGCAGCACCGCCAGCCCGCCTGCGATCAGGAGGTTGCGCAACACGAAAAGCCTTTTCAGATTGCGGGTGCTGCTGGCTTGCGTGGGACTGGATCCTGTCATGCGGCGATTCTAGCAGGTGCCTGTCGGGCACGCTGCGGCAAATTGTCGCGTGGCGTTATGTCGCATTATCCGTCGACCCGGGGGGTGTTAGTGTCCGCTGGCGAGTCAAACCAATAAGAAAAGGGGGCGGGATGAAAGTGAAGATAACGACAGCGGTGCTGTGTCTGCTGAGTCTATCGGCATATGCCGGAGGCGAACATTTGCATCATGTCGAACATTTCAGCCGCGCGCCCGCGGGTATCATGGGCGACCATGTGCATGCGCAGGGCGACTGGATGTTTTCCTATGGCTATATGCGCATGCACATGGATGGCATGAAGGATGGCGACGACGACCTCAGTGACGCACAGGTGCTGAACGATTTCATGGTGACGCCATTGCGCATGGAGATGGAGATGCACATGTTCGGCGCCATGTATGCGGTGAGCGATGAGCTCACGCTGATGGCGATGCTGCCGTGGGTGCGCAAGGACATGGACCACATCACGCGCATGGGGGTGAGGTTCACGACGCGCAGCGAAGGCGTCGGTGATATAAAGTTGGGCGGGGTATACGCGCTGGCGCGTGACGACAGCCGACAGCTGATGCTGAACCTCGCGGTCAGCGCACCCAGCGGAGACATCGACGCGGATGACGACACGCCCGCCATGCGCGACGCGCAGTTGCCGTACCCGATGCAGCTTGGGTCGGGTACCTGGGATCTGCTCCCGGGGATGACCTGGACAGGTCGGGCCGGGCATTATTCCTGGGGCGCACAGGGGTTGCTGACGTTGCGCCTGGGAGAGAATGACAATGACTATACGCTGGGAAACCGCGCGGAAGTCAGCGCCTGGGGCGGCCGGCGGCTGTCATCTTCCTGGAGTGTCTCGCTGCGGCTGAGAGGCCAGGCCTGGGATGAGGTCGATGGCGACGATCCGCTGCTCAACCCGCAGATGGTACCGACCGCCAACCCCGAACTTCAGGGCGGCAGGCGCATCGACATGCTGGCCGGCGCAGCACTGGCGCTGCCCGCGGGCTTTTATGGCAACAGTCGTCTCGCGGTCGAGGCGGGAGCGCCGATTTACGAAAATCTGGATGGACCGCAAATGAGCGCAGACTGGACAGTGAACGCGAACTTGCAGCTGGTGTTCTGACACTGCCCGACAAAGTCGCCGCCTTGACAGGGACTGCGCCGCGTGCGGTGATATGATGCACGCATGGACCGGTCAACAGCTTTGCTGGACACATGGTTCCCCGGTACGGGGGCGGCGTTGCAAACGTTGCGCGCCCAGGTGCAGACCGTCATGGTTCCGCAAGACCGGATGGTGTTTCATCGCGGCGATCCCTGTCGCAACTATCTGGTGGTCACCGAGGGCTGCGTTCGCGTGCAGGTGCTCTCCCCGGGCGGACGCGAAGTGGTGCTGTACCGCGTCACCGACGGCCAGTCCTGCGTCATTACCACGTCCTGTCTCATCAGCAGCGAGGCGTACCCCGCCGAAGGTGTGGCGGAACAGGAAACCTCGGCGCTGGTGATACCGCGCAGCGCTTTCAACCAGGCGCTGGGTTGCTCGGAGGCGTTTCGCCACTTCGTGTTCACCGGGCAGGGCCAGCGACTCAGTGATCTCATACAGCGAGTGGAAGACGTTGCTTTCGGCCGCGTCGACGCGCGGTTGGCGAAACATCTGCTGGATCGCTGTGTCAGCGGTGGCGGATCGGTCAATGTCACGCATCAGCAACTGGCCAGCGAACTGGGGACCGCGCGCGAAGTCATCAGCCGTCAGCTGAAGGTATTCGAGAGAAGCGGCTGGATCGCCGTGCACCGGGGAGCGGTCGAGGTTCTGCAGCCGCAAGCGCTGTCGCTGCTTCTGGAAGCATC
>JAGFJP010000117.1 GCA_024102665.1 Thiogranum sp.
TATCGGTTTCAGTACATTGTCCAGCATGCCTACAAGTACGCTCCAGATCAGGAACAGCACGGCGGGCAGTGGATCGGCGGTGGCGAAGACATAGATCACCACCGGGATGGTTACCGGAAATATTCCGATCTGTACCACTGCCAGCAACAGGCAGATCAGGGCCAGCAGGCCGGCGCCCGGCACACCCATGACCAGAAAGCCCATGCCGGCAAGCAGCGACTGGATCAGGGCGACACCGAGTATGCCGCGGGCGACGCTGCGTATCGTGGCCCGCGCCAGGTCCAGTAATTCGTTGCCCCGTTCGTCTGCCAGACGTGCCGCTATCGCTTGCGCCACACGTTTGCCCGCAGCGTCGTGCGCGACGATCGCCCCGGCGACAATGATCGCGACCACGAACTGCAGCAGGGCGATGCCGCCGCCGGTCACGACAGACAGCAGCCATCTGGCGACAGGCTGGAGCCGCGGTCCGACCCGGTTCAGCGCCTCCTGCAGGTTGGTGGAGGCGAGGTGCCAGAACTGCGACAGGCGTTCGCCGATGAGGGGCCAGCCGGCAACGCTCTCGGGTGGCTCCGGAATGACCAGTGTGCCTGCGCGGAGGGCCTTCGCCAACCCGTGCGCACTGACCACCAGGGTTTCCGATAACATCGCAGTCGGGACGAGCAGAATGGTGAGCGTGATCAGGGTGATCAGGGTCGCTGCCAGCGCGTTGCGATTACCGAGCGCAGCGCGCAGGCGTTCGAAAGTCGGGTGCATGGCCACCGCGATGATAACGCCCCATACCACGGGGATGATGAACGGCCGGACAATCTGATAACAATATATGAGCAGTATCGCCACCACCCCAAGGCGAATGAGCGTCTCGACCGTGCGATTGAAATACGCCTTGTTGTCCGTATCGCCGGCAGGTGTGTTCATCGCCTGTTTGCTCTTCTCGCCGCCTGTGGCCGGGAGCGTACAGAAACAGGGGGAGGATCACAATTGCCGCTGGTAATCAGGCAAGTGCATGTTCCGATGCAGGCGATCACTGAACCTGGTCGGCCGGACCCGTGCGGCGATGGGTGGATTGGTGTCTGAAATACGCTGGACAGCTGTCAGGTGCGCATCGGCGGCGGATTGTCCGGCGGCTTCACCGGAGGCTTTTCCGGATCGGGCGGTTCCACCGGCGGCTCGCCCGGGGCGGGTGGCTTGACCGGCGGCCTGTCGGGGTCGGGCGGGTACACCGGCGGTTCGCCGGGGCCGGGTGGTTTGACGGGCGGCTGTTTTTTGCCGGGCGGATGTTGCGCTGTGCTCATGTTTTCACCCTGATCGTTATCGACACCAGAACCATGGCACGCCGGCGCAGTCGCGGCATTGATATTTCCCAATGCGCTTCGTTGACGCAGCTCAATCCGGAATCTCGGCGGTATCGATATAGGCATTGGCCTCTTCGCCGGGATTGGGCAGTCCGGCGATGCGCCAGGCGCGCCGGGCGTTCGACATCAGGTCGCTGACACAGTGCGTATCCAGTCCGGCATCGCGGCATATGTGTCGCATCACCGGTACGCCGCCGGTCCGGAAGTAGTGCCGGCGCATGGCATCGATGAGCCGCCAGTGATCGTCGCCCAGCGGTTGCAGCCCCTCGCGCGCGGCGATCGCCTGGGCCAGTTCGCGGTCCCATGCGTTGGGGTCGGTGATGTAGCCTTCGTCATCGAATTCCGCCGCGGTCAGCGGCGCCTGCTGCCCGTGCTGTTGCTTCTGTGGGGTCATAGTCGTCCTCCCGGCCCGTCGACGGGCCTACCATGCCGGCATACCACGCATCACCGGCTGGTAGGGCGGGTGCCGGTGCTTGTTGTGCTCGTTACGGAACGCCACGAAATCCCCGGGCGATTCCCGGTGCAGGAAAGGATTCAGAAGAATCTGTTCGGCGAGTGTCGTGACCGCCTTGTCGGCGTAGTCGTGGCCGGGATACAGCACAGTGTCCATTGGCACGCAGTCCACCAGGCGGCGCAGGCTGTTGTGCATCGCCCGCGCATCACCGCCCGGCAGATCGCAGCGTCCGCAGCCGTAGACGAACAGCGTGTCACCGGTGAACAGTGTGCCGTCGGCATGAAAGCAGGCGGAACCCGGGGAATGCCCCGGCGTATGCAGGATGCGGATCGCGATCCCGCCGAGTTGCACGCAGTCGCCGTCACGGTGGCGCACCAGTGTTTCCTTGTCTACGCCCCAGTAGTCCGCCTCCGCCGCCAGCAGATGGACATGCGCGCCGGTCGCTTCCACCAGTTCATCGACGCCGTTCATGTGATCTTCGTGCCAGTGCGTGACAAGCACATCGGTGATATCGGCGTCGCCGGCGGCGTCGAGGATCGCTGCGACGTCCCAGGCGGGATCGACCACCGCCGCCCGCGCGGTGTCCGGGGCCTCGATCAGATACACCAGATTCTGCATGTCGCCGAGTTGCAGGGACTGTATCTTCATCGTCATCGCGCCCAGCCTGTTGTGCAAAAGTGACTCACAGAAAAACGTTCTTTCGCCGAGCGCCTGTCCGCGATCGTGATCCGTCATCGCGACTTGTTCAGCCATCGACGGCTTCTCCGCGCCCTGTGACGATGCGGTTGCTCACGTTCAGCGTGCCTTCGGCGTACATGCCCGCGATCATCGCGACGAAAAAGCTCCACACCTGCGTCTGGCCCGAAACCAGCGCGGTGAGCGCCGGACCGGGACAGAAACCCACCATGCCCCAGCCGATGCCGAACAGCGCCGAACCGAATACCAGCGGGGCATCGATGTCGGTTCTGTCGGGCACATGAAACTGCGTGTCGAACAGCGGTGTCGGGCGGCGCAGCACACGGCGGTGGAGCAGCAGGTACACACCCGCCGAGGACACCATGACCAGGGCCAGGCTCGGATCCCAGGCATCGCCGGCGAAGTCGAGAAAGCCGATCACCTTTTGCGGCAGCGTCATGCCGGAGATGCCGAGGCCGAGTGCGAACAGCAGGCCCGCAGCGAATACCGCGACATGTTTCACTACAGGCCTCCCGCAACATGGCGTATCAGCCAGCTGGTAAGCACCGCCAGGCTGAAAAACACGGCGCTCGCCACCAGCGAGCGCGGCGCCAGGCGGCCTACGCCGCACACACCGTGACCGCTGGTGCAACCGTTGCCGATGCGTGTGCCGATGCCGACCAGGAAGCCGCCCAGCAGTACCGCGGCGTTCGACACGTCGATGCGTATCGCCATCGCCTCGGGATGCACCCAGCGGATCAACAGCGCCCCCAGCAGCAGGCCTGCGACGAACAGCACGCGCCACTGCGTATCGTTTTTCCTCGGACGCAATATGCCGGCGGTGATGCCGCTGATCCCGGCGATGCGCCCGTTGGCGAACAGCAGCCCGATGGCGGCAAGCCCGATCAGCGCGCCGCCGATGGTCGACAGCACTGGTGTGAAACCTTCCATTGTCGGAACTCCCGGCGTTGTCGTTTCTCCGGGTGCCTGCTTCCAGCGTTCGCGCGCGGCACCGGATTCAGTCTGCGAAAGTTTCCCGTAGGCGCGCGATGCCGTCATTGCTATTTGTCAATGGGTGCGGTGAACGTGTGGGTATACCGCGCTGTTACAGCTGCGCTGTCCACCGGCGGGGCTATACTGGACAGGAAAGCGCCGAAGAGATCACTGCGCGCGGCGCGATACCGGAGCAGGCGATGCACCTTCGTCGCGACAACAACAACCGGAAGACACATTGAATGCCGCGCCGCGCGCCGATCAGCGGACTGCGCTTCGCCGTGCGTTTGCACGTAGTGGCGAAATACCTGGGCGAGGCGCTGCTGATGCTGGCGGCGCTGACCTGCGTGCCGGCTGTCGTCGCCGCGGCCGGCGGAAATGCCGACGTCGCGTTGCGCTATCTCGCGGTAATTCTGCTGTTCGCGATGTTTGGCGCTTTCACTGCCCGCATCCGCGTCGCGGGCGACATGCAGCGCAACGAGGCGCTGGTGATCACGGCGCTGGTGTTCACGCTGTCAGGTTGCGCCATGGCGTTTCCGTTGATGGGTTACGGCATACCGTTTGTCGATGCTCTGTTCGAGGCGGTTTCCGGCGTGACCACCACGGGACTGTCGACGCTGGGGAGCGTCGAGGACAGACCGGCAATGTTCCTGTTTGCGCGCGCCTGGCTGCAGTGGGTCGGCGGACTGGGGGTGCTGGCGCTGGTGCTGGCGCTGCTGATCGACCCCGGCGTGGCGGCCAAGCGGCTCGGCTTCGACGAGCGCAGCGACATCGCCGGCGGCACCCGCGCGCACGTGCGCCGCGTTTCGCTGGTGTATCTGGCGATAACCGCGATCGGCATCGCCGCGCTGCTGCTGGCCGGAGAACCGGTGCTGGACGCGGTGGTGCACGCGTTGACCTCGGTCTCGACCGGCGGTTTCGCCAACTATGACAGCAGTCTCGCGGGCATTGCCTCCTGGCCGGCGCGCGCGCTTGTCACCTTGCTGTCGCTGGCTGGCGCCATATCGTTCGCCTGGTATTATCTCGGTTACTACCGCGACGCGCGTTCATTGCTGCGCGAGCCGCAGTTCCGCGGTCTGCTGGTGCTGTGCGCAATCACCGTTACCGCGCTGTTCGCGTTCATGTCGCTGGCGCATCCGGAGCGCATGGCTGAAAACCTTGCCGACGCGGTCCTGACCGGGATCTCGGCGCAGACCACGACCGGATTTTCGAGTATGCCGGTGGCCATGCTCGACCCCGCCAGCAAGCTCACGCTCATGGTCTCGATGTTTGTCGGCGGCGAAGTGGGTTCCACCGCGGGCGGCCTCAAGGTGCTGCGGCTCATGATCCTGCTCAGCCTGGTGCGGTTGCTGGTGCAGCGTACGGCGATACCGCGCAGCGGGCGTATCGCCCCGGCAGTGGGCGGCACGCCGTTGCAGTCTGAGGAAATCAACACCGTGGTCACGCTGCTGGTGGTCTACCTGCTGGTGATCCTGCTGTCGTGGGCGGCGTTTCTGGCGGCCGGCCATGCGCCGCTGGACGCACTGTTCGACATCGTCTCGGCGGTGGCCACCGCCGGGCTGTCAGCGGGGGTGGTGTCGGCGACGCTGGAACCGGCGCTCAAGGGCGTGCTGTGTCTTGTTATGCTCATGGGCCGCGTCGAAGTGATTGCATTTCTGGTGCTGCTGTCTCCGCGCAGCTGGTTGGGAAGAAAACGAGGCTGATCATGCGAACCATATTCGTAGGTGCAAGTCCCCTGTCCGTGATGGCGGCGCGCCGCCTGCTCAAGGCCGGGCACGACGTGGTCATTATCGAAGAGGACGAGGAAAAGATTTCCAGTCTGTCGGAAACGCTGGACTGCGGATTCATTCACGGCGACGGCAGTCGCCCGGCGGTGCTCGAGGAACTGTCGCCGGGAGAGAAGGACATGCTGTTCTGCCTTTCCAACAATGACCAGGACAACATCATCGCTTCGCTGGTCGGCCAGACCATGCATTTCTGCCGCGTCATCACCAAGATCGAGGATCCGGACTACCAGGGCATCTGCGCCAAGCTCGGCCTCGAGGACGTCATCATTCCCGACCGCGACATCGGCGAACGCCTCGCCGACATGGTCGAGGGACACGATGTCGCCGATCTCAGCGTCGCCGTGGAAGGCGGCATCCGTTTCTTTTACTTCATCGCCCGCGAAGAGCATGCCGGCCGGATCGGCGATCTGGACCTGCCCGGCGATGCGCGCATCATCGTCGTCACCCGCGGCGAGGACTCCGTCATCGTCGGCGACGACGACGAGCTGCGCGTCGACGACAGGGTGCTGGCGGTGTCGCACCGGCGCGATCTGGAGAAACTGAAGAAACGCTTTGGTCCGGACGGGACCAAATAATCGCGCCCGCGCGTGGTTCTGAGCGCAGCAGATGCGCGGTGAGCAATGCGGGCCGGTTACAATTGTTGCGCGTGCTTGCTGAGATAGTCGGCGACGCCTTCCGCCGTCGGTTTCATGCCTTCCTCGCCCTTGTGCCAGCCGGCGGGGCAGACCTCGCCGTGTTCCTCGCAGAACTGCAGAGCGTCGAGCATGCGCAGCATTTCGCCCACCTCGCGGCCCAGCGAGAGGTTGTTAACCACTTCGTGCTGCACGATGCCGTCGCGATCTATGAGAAAGGAGCCGCGCAGGGCGACGCCGTCGCTGTGTTCGATGCCGTAGGCGCGGGTGATGGCATGCGTGACATCGGCGACGATGGGAAAACGCACCGGGCCGATGCCGCCTTTGGCGCGCGGCGTTTCCCGCCAGGCGTGGTGCACATAGGCGGAATCGATGGAGATGCCGACAATTTCCGCGCCACGCGATTTGAACTCCTCGAAGCGGTTGTCGTGGGCGATGATCTCGGACGGGCAGACGAAGGTGAAATCCAGGGGCCAGAAAAACAGCACCAGGTAGCGGCCGCGCAGATCCTGCAGGCGGAAGTTGTCGTTGATCGATCCGTCGGGCATGACCGCCGGCGCGCTGAAGTCCGGGGCCGGTCTGTTTACCAGTGTCATTGTGGTCTCCGTGTGTTGTGGTTGTGCGGAACAGAATCGCGTCGCCGGTTCAGGGTCTGCATGATGTTGTCCTCTGTTGCGTCGGATGTCGTTGCGTTGCGCGGGTGATCAGGCACCCTCGACAGGAAGCTGTTCGGCTTCCCAGGCGGTGAATCCGCCGATGACGTTGAACACGTGGCGATGACCGCTGCGTCTCAGGAGACTGGCCGCCACCGACGAACGGTAGCCGCTGCCGCAATACACGGCGACGGGCTTGTCCTTGGGCACTTCATCGAGCTGCGCGGGCAGTTCGCTGCCGGAAATGTGGTGCGCACCCGGCACGTGCCCGGCGTGCCATTCCGCGGGCTGGCGCACGTCCAGAATGAACAGACCGTTGCCGTCGCGGCGGTGCGCGTCCAGTTCCTTCGGCGTCCACTGCGGCAACGAACCGAGCGGTTGCGCGGCGATGCGCCAGGCGCGCATGCCGCCGGCCAGCCAGCCGACCGGTTCCCGGTAGCCGATGCGCAGCAGCTTCCAGTAGAGGTCCCAGAGCTGGCCGGGGTCGTCGACCACCAGCAGAATGTCCGCCTCATCGGGCAGCACCGAGCCGGCCCAGGTCGGAAAGGCGGTGCCGGCGCCGACATTGAGCGAACCCGGAATGTGCGCGCCGGCGAACGCCTCCGGCGCGCGGCAGTCGACCACCAGCGCGCCTTCGGTAATGCGCCGCGCGAACTCCCTCGGTTGCAGCGCCGGCGGTTCCGGCAGCACGCCCAGCAGCGCCGGACCGTCCTGGTTCTGTCGGCGCATGCGTCGCCAGTACGGCGGCACGGTCGGCAGCGGGCCGAGATCGAGGCAGCGCTGTTCGAAGTGCTCGCTGTTGTCGATGCTCATCAGCATGTCGTTGAGCCTGCGCTCGTAGCCGATGGTGGTGACCAGCATGCTGCCGATATTGCCGCCGCACAGCGATCCTGCCACGTGCGTGGGATACACCAGCACGTGGTCGGGTAGCGGCAGGATTTTTTCCTTCAGCGTCCTGCACATGGCTTTGGCGTTCCTGCGTTTCTCGGCTTCGTCGCCGAGCAGGTCCGGGCGCGCCACGTCGGCCACCAGCAACGCGCCGCCCGACAACAGCATCACCGGTTCTTCGCCACGGCTCCTGTCGCGCACCAGCAGGCTGATGTGCTCGGGCGTGTGGCCCGGCGTGTGCAGGGTCTCGAACTCGATCTCGCCCATGACCAGGCGCTCGCCGTCTTCCAGCGCCCGTGTCCGGTAACCCAGCTCGGCGCGCGCCCCCGACAGCAGTTCCAGCGGCGCGCGACTTTCAAGCTGGGTGATGCCGGTCAGGTAGTCGTTGTGCTGATGCGTATCGGCGGCATAGGCAATGCGCAGGTTCTGCTCGCGCGCGAAGTCGTAGTAATCGTCCACGTCGCGGCGCACGTCGAGCACCAGCGCCTCCCCGGTGTCTTCGGAACCCAGCAGGTAGGAAGCGTGCCCGAGGCTGGGTTCGTAGAACTGCCTGAAAATCATTTCCGGTTTTTCCTGCCAGTGCGGTGTGTATGACGGGGCGCGCGTCGATCGCCCGGGCCGATGAACGCCAGCAGCGCCGCGGCGGCGATGGCGACAACCAGGCCGATGACGTGGTCTGCGCCGAGGAAATGTGTGATGCCCTGAAACAGGGTCATGCTGGAATGTGGTCCGCTGTGCGCGGCGACGGATGCCGGCAGCAGCAGCGCGGCCAGGAAAGCGATCGGGTGTTGCATATTCTGCCTCCTGTGACATTGATTACAGCGACGCACACCCTGTGCGCCGCCGCAGGTGAGAGACTGCCTGCATCGGCGGCGCCCGGCATTGATATTTGCCAATGCGCACCGCAAAAAAGTGATTTTTTTCAGCGCGGGCAACTGCGGCGGTGTCACGGGTCGGTAACATCTGCGCCCGCTGCCGGATGTTTGCGCTATAGTGAAGGCCATGCCAGGCGGCGCGCAGCGTGAAACGGATCCCGATAACACGACAACCGGTACTGCGGCAGGCAGTGGCGGCGCCGCTGCGCCGGCGCCGCAGCTTGGTGGACCTGAACCCTTTTTCATGGCGGGGCGCAACTGCTGGCAGCAGGCGCGTGCATCACGCGTCGGCGTTGTTATCGATGGCTGCGACTATTTCAGGCTGTTCGCCGAAGCCTGCCAGCGGGCGCGGCGCCAGATCCTGATTCTCGGCTGGGATTTCGACCGCCACGAGGCGCTGTTCCGGGAGCGCGGACCATCAGACCTGCCGTGGAACGTCGGCGAATTTCTTGCCGCCCTGGTGCGGCGGCGGCGCGAGCTGCACGTCCACCTGCTGTCCTGGGACTTCAACATGATCTACGCCGCGGAGCGCGAGCTGGCGCCGGCGCTGCGCCTGCGTCTGAAAACGCCGCGGCGTTTTCATTTCAGGCTCGATGCGCACCATCCCGCGGGCGCCAGTCAACACCAGAAAGTGGTGGTTATCGATGACCGGCTGGCGTTCGTCGGCGGCATCGACCTCAGCCGCTGGCGCTGGGATACGCGCGACCATGCGCCCGACGATCCACGTCGCACGGATCCGCAGGGCGAGGCCTACCCGCCGTTTCACGACCTGATGATGATGGTCGAGGGCGACGCCGCCGCGCGCCTCGGCGATCTGGCCCGCACACGCTGGCGCCGCGCCGGCGC
>JAGFJP010000122.1 GCA_024102665.1 Thiogranum sp.
ATCTGTGGTCGGGCAACTACAGTTTTACGCAGGCCGGCGAACCGGCGATTTTCGATCCGGCGGTCTATTACGGCGACCGGGAAACCGACCTGGCGATGACCGAGCTGTTCGGCGGTTTCGGTCAGCGGTTCTACGCCGCCTATCGGAACGCCTGGCCGGTGGATTCCGCTTACGAAGTGCGCAAAGTGCTCTATAACCTGTACCACATCCTCAACCACTTCAACCTGTTCGGCGGCGGTTACCAGTCGCAGGCGCAGGGTATGATCGACAGGCTGTTGAGCGAAACGCGCTAGCCCGCATTTCTCACCGCGGATCGTCGCGAGGGCGTCGAGGAGCCTGTAGATGCAGGGCGCGCGCAGTGGAAGACGGCGCCGGCGTAGCCGACACTACGTCAAGCCGGCTGTAGCGAGTACGCACTGCAGATACAGGTTCATCGGCGGCCGCAGTAGATATGCGGTGAGAAATGCGGGCTAGCCAAAACACTCGGTGGTGTAGCGCCACACCCTGATTGCGTCTGACCAGTGATGCGGAGGCAGGCCGGCTTTCAACTTCAGGTGTTGCAGAAACTGCCGGGGATCCGGCAGTGATTCCCAGACCGTCGGCAGGAAGGTTCCCCGCTTGCCGTTTTCTTCCAGAATCAAGCCGTCGATGCCGGGTCGAATCTGTGCCAACAGATCCTGTTCCGACGCGAATGTCAGCGGCTGCGGTTTGCCGAGCACCGAGATATCCAGGCTCAAATCGGCCAGTTCCGCCTGTGTGACGGCAACAAACCGCGGGTCGCGAAAAGCCGCGGCGTAGGCATTCGCGGCGACGTCACTGACCAGCGGCCGGAACGCTTCAAGGCTGCCGATGCAGCCTCGCAACTGGCCACCGATGTGCAGCGTGACAAAACTGGCGCCGGGGTCGCACAGCGGCGGCGCGAACTGCTCCGGCTGCACCTTGAGCGCCGTGCCATGCTGTAATCCGTGACGAATGGATTGCCAGGCAATGTCCAGAAGTATTTCGCGTTGTTCCTCAGGAAAAGGCATAGGCGCCATAGCCTACCACCCGGTCGCGGGTGCCGGCGGTATCGCCCGAGTTGCGTACATCGAGGATTGTGGCGTTGAGGTGATGCTGGCGCGCAGCCAGCAACAGACCGTTCACCGGATTGCGGCCACAGGCCTGGTGGTGGTCGATGGCGAGGGGGTTCAGCTGTTCGATAGCCTGTGACGTGGCGTTGTCGAGACGCCGCGCAGTTGCGTAATCGTGATAATGACTCAGGTCAGAGCTGATCACCAGCAGGGTTTCGGGGCCGCCCCAGAGCTTGTCGATGACTTCGGCGACGTCATCGGCATCCGCGTCGCCGACTACCAGCGGTACCAGCGTGAAATCCGCGCCAAGCACCGTCTGCAGGAATGGCAGCTGCACCTCCAGGCTGTGTTCCTCGCGGTGGGCCTCATCGAGCACGCGCACCTGTGGCAGCAACAGGATGTCATCCATCGCCTGCTGATCCACCTGAATCAAACCCAGCGGTGTGGAAAAGTAGCGGGCGCTGCTGGCTGCCAGACCGCTAAAGGCAACGCGATGCGACGGACCGAGCAGTACGACGCGCCGAATCCGGTCACGCAAGGGGAGCAGCTGCGCATACGCGCTGGCAGCGACCGGGCCCGAATAGATATAACCGGCATGGGGCACGATCAATGCCTTGGGCCGGATGGCAACCGCGGTGTCCGCGGTCAACATCCGTTCGACCTGCTCCTGGAGCAACAGGGGGTCATCCGGATAGAACAGTCCGGCGACGGCGGGTTCGCGGATTTGTGGCACGAGCTACCTCCTGCGCACGGGTGTGCGGCCAATGGCTTCCTTGCTCTGCAACAACTACCTAATTCATAAGTCGGGTGGGACGAAAATGCAAGTCCGTCGCAGGCAGCACGCCGCGCGCGCGGGTTTCAATCGCCTGGTTCAGCGTCTGGCCAGCACCAGCCCGGCCAGCGGCGGAAGGTCGATGACAATGGATTGCGCCTGATCCATCCAGGGTACGGGTTCGCTGCTGCACCGGCCCCGCACCGCCATGTTGCTGCCCTGGTAGTAATCGGCATCGGAATTGAACAACAACTGGTAGTCCCCGGGTTCGGGCACGCCCAGACGGTAGCCGTAACGCGGCACCGGCGTATAGTTCAGCACCACGACAATCCTGCGATTGCCATCCTGACGGTAATAGCTCAACAGTGAATGGTCGGCGTCGTTGCAGTCGATCCAGCGAAATCCGCCGGCTTCGAATTCCAGGGCGTGCAGGGCCGGTTCGCGGCGATAGATGCGGTTCAGATCGCTGACCAGCTGCTTCAGGCCCGAGTGCCGCGGGTCCTGCAGCAAATGCCAGTCCAGCGCCACATCGACATTCCACTCCGAGTACTGTCCGAACTCATTGCCCATGAACAGCAGTTTCTTGCCGGGATAGGTGAACATGTAGGTGTAGAGCAGGCGCAGGTTGGCGAAGCGCTGCCAGCTGTCGCCGGGCATTTTATCGATCATGGAGCCTTTGCCGTGCACCACTTCGTCGTGGGAAAACGGCAGCACGAAGTTTTCGTTGAAGGCATACAACAGGCCGAAAGTCAGCTGATTATGGTGGTACTTGCGATGGATGGGTTCCAGGCTCATATATTGCAGCGTGTCGTGCATCCAGCCCATGTTCCATTTCATGCTGAAACCAAGACCGCCAACGTCCACCGGACGGGTCACCTGCGGCCATGCGGTCGACTCTTCGGCGATGACCAGGCTGCCCGGCTGCTGCGAGTGGGTCACCTGGTTGAGGTGGCGCAGGAAAGCGATGGCGTCGAGATTTTCGCGGCCGCCGTACACGTTGGGAATCCAGTCGTGCGCTTCGCGCGAATAGTCCAGGTACAGCATCGACGCCACGGCGTCCACGCGCAAGCCGTCGATATGCATTTCCTCGAGCCAGAACAGGGCGCTGGAGAGCAGGAAATTGCGCACTTCGTTGCGGCCGTAATTGAAAATCAGCGTTCCCCAGTCGCGGTGCTCCCCGCGTCTCGGATCTTCGTGTTCGTAAAGCGGCGTGCCGTCGAAACGGGCCAGCGCGAAATCGTCCTTGGGAAAATGCCCGGGTGCCCAGTCGAGCAGGACGCCGATGTTGTGCTGATGGCAGTAGTCGACAAAAAAGCGGAAGTCATCGGGACTGCCGAAACGGCTGGTCGGTGCGAAATACCCGGTGGTCTGGTAACCCCAGGAGCCGTCGAAGGGATGTTCGGTAACGGGCAACAGTTCGATATGCGTGAAGCCCAGTTCCGTCACATAGTTCACCAGGCGCTCCGCCAGCTTCCGGTAATTCAGAAACTGGCCGTGCTCGTCGCGTTGCCACGAGCCGAGGTGCACTTCGTAGATCGACATCGGGGTGCGCAGCCAGTTGCTGTTGCGACGCGCTTCCATCCAGGGTTCGTCCTGCCACTGGTGGCTGCCCGGTCGGCGGATAATTGACGCTGTGCCGGGCCGCAGTTCGAACGCCTGACCGTAGGGATCGGATTTCAGATGAATCGAACCGGCGGCGCGGTTTCGAATTTCATATTTATACAGGGTATGGTCCGTAACCCCGGGAATGAACAGCTCCCAGACACCGCCGCCGCCTCGCGCCCGCATCGGGTGGCAGCGGCCGTCCCAGCGGTTCCAGTCACCGACTACGCTGACGCGCTCGGCATTCGGTGCCCATACGGCGAAACGCGTGCCCTCGACGCCGTCCACCGCGTACACATGCGCACCCAGCACACGGTAGGCATGATGATGGCGGCCTTCGCCCAGCCAGTGCAGGTCCAGGTCGCCCAGCTGCGGCGGGAAACAATAGGGATCATAGCCCGACCATTCGATGCCGTCGCCGTCTGTCCACTCCAGCTGGTAGCGTTCGGGCACCGCGCCGCGGCGGCCGCGCCATTCAAACAGATCGGTACCCGGTATCCGCATCAGGGGTTCATCGATTTCGACAATGCGCGCATGGCTGCAGCGCGGCAGGAACGCCCGCACCAGTTCCTGCTCGCCCTGGCGGTGTTTGCCGAGAATCTCGAAGGGATCATGATGGCGGGCTTCGAGAAAACGGATCAGGGGCTCGGGCAATGCCGTTGTCTGTGTTTGTGACGTGGGTGGTGTCGGTGCCATAGAGCCGGTGTCTATACTCATAAAAATGTTAACTTCCCAGTTGCCTCACAGATGGTAACATAGGGCACAACAGAGTAGAGGAAACGGTATGAATGCCGGGGGAACACCGCGTTTTGTCAGTCGCCTGACCCGTGACACACTGGCGCTGATTTTGGCAGGGGGGCGTGGATCGCGTTTAAAGCAGCTGACGTTGTGGCGGGCCAAACCCGCGGTTCCCTTCGGCGGTAAATTCCGCATTATCGACTTCCCTCTGTCCAACTGCATGAATTCCGGTATTCGCAGGGTGGGCGTGCTGACCCAGTACAAGGCGCATTCCCTGCTGCAGCATCTGCAGCGCGGCTGGAGTTTCCTGCGCGGCGAGTTCGGCGAGTTCGTCGAATTGTTGCCCGCCCAGCAGCGCATCGAATCCTCCTGGTACGCCGGTACCGCCGATGCCGTCTATCAGAACCTCGACATTATCCGCAGTCACGATCCCGAATACGTGCTGATTCTGGCCGGTGATCACATTTACAAGATGGACTATGGTCCGATGATCGCCCAGCACGTGGAAAACGGTGCCGATATGACGGTCGGCTGTCTGGAGGTCGAGCTGGCCAAGGCCAGCGCTTTCGGCGTAATGACGGCGTCCGATGACGGCCGGGTCGTGGAATTCCACGAGAAACCCGAGTCTCCGGCGCCCATGCCCGGCAGTGACAGCCTGGCCCTGGCTTCCATGGGAATTTATGTTTTCAACACCCGCTTTCTGTTCGAGCAGCTGATCAAGGATGCGGACAATCCCCATTCCAGCCACGATTTCGGTCACGACATCATTCCGCAGATTATCGGTAAATACCGCGTGTTCACCTATCCGTTTCGCGATGCGCAAAGCGGTCGGCAGGCCTACTGGCGCGATGTCGGCACCGTCGACGCGTTTTGGGAAGCGAACCTGGAACTGATCGGCATCACGCCGGAGCTCAACCTCTACGATGTCGACTGGCCGATCTGGACCTACCAGGAACAGATGCCGCCTGCCAAGTTCGTGTTCGACGATGAAGAGCGGCGCGGCATGGCGGTCGATTCGATGGTTTCGGGCGGCTGCCTGATTTCCGGGGCCACCGTGCGCCATTCGCTGTTGTTCTCCAACGTGAAGGTCCGGTCCCATTCCGTGCTGACCAATGCCGTGGTGCTGCCGGATGTGGAAATCGGACGTCACTGCCGCATCAGGAACGTCGTCATCGACAAGGGCTGCGTTATTCCACCCAATTCGGTAATCGGCGAGGATCCGGCCGGGGATGCGGAACGCTTCCATGTGACCCCTGGCGGCGTCGTGCTGGTGACCCCCGAGATGCTCGGCCAGGAACTGCACCATGCCCGCTAAAGGCGAGTTTCGCGTCGTTCTTTGCTGGCACATGCACCAGCCCCAGTACTGTGACCTGATCAGCGGCGAGTACAAGCTGCCCTGGACCTATCTGCACGCGATCAAGGACTATGTGGACATGGCAGGGCACCTGGAAGCCGTGCCAGAGGCGCGGGCGGTGGTGAATTTCGCCCCGGTGCTGCTGGAGCAGCTGGACGACTATGCCGCGCAGGTCAGCGGTTATCTGCGCGATCACAGGGCGATCCGCGATCCCTTGCTGGCCGCGTTGGTGGAACCCGTGTTGCCGGCGCATCCCGAGCGCCGCATGGAGCTGATAAACGCCTGCCTGCGCATCAATCGCCCGCGGGTGATCGAGCGCTTTCCGGCTTTCAGGCGTCTCGTGAACCTGGTGTCGCCGTTTCTCGAAAACTGCCGGGATCTCGCCTACGTCAGCGATCAGCTGGTTTCCGACATGCTGTTCTGGTACCACCTCGGATGGATCGGCGAAACAGTGCGGCGTAATGACTTGCGGGTGCAACGCTGGCAGGAGCAGGGCAATAACTTTTCACTGCACGACCGCCGTGAACTGCTGGGCCTGATCGGCGAATTGCTGTCAGGCGTTATCGACCGCTACGCAGCGCTCGCCGACCGCGGCCAGATTGAACTTTCGCTGTCACCCTATGCGCATCCCATCCTGCCGTTGATGCTGGACATCCAGAGCGCCCGGGAGGCGATGCCCGCGGTGCGGCTGCCGGAACTGGATTTCTACCAGGGCGGCGAGGAACGCGCCCGCTGGCATATCCGCGAAGGAATCAACGTGTTCGAACAGTATTTCCGTCGCAGGCCCGAAGGGTGCTGGCCGGCCGAAGGCAGCGTCAGCAAGCCCGCTCTGGATCTGTTGCAGGACTTCGAATTTCGCTGGGCAGCCAGTGGCGAAACCGTGTTGCGCAACAGCCTGCACGCATCCAGGGGAGGGGCGGCGGCGGCCGCTACGGACGCAGTGCTGAAGGGGTACCGCAGCGGTGACGGAAAACTGGTGTGCTTTTTCCGCGATGACAACCTGTCTGACGAAATCGGTTTCACTTATTCGAACTGGCACGCCGACGACGCTGTCGCCAACTTCATCCATCGCCTGGAACAGATCGCGGCCCATCACAAGGAGCGCAAGCTCGCGGTTCCCGTGATTCTCGATGGAGAAAATGCCTGGGAACACTTTCCCGAAAACGGTTACTACTTTTTGCGCGCCCTTTACGAGAAGCTCGCAAAACATCCGACCCTGAAGCTTTCCACGTTCTCCGATTGTCTCGAGCATGGCGTCGAGATCGAAAACCTGTCGACGCTGGTTAGCGGGTCCTGGGTGTACGGGACCTTTTCGACCTGGATCGGCGACCGCGACAAGAACCGCGGCTGGGACATGCTGGGGGATGCCAAGCGGGCGTTTGACAAAGTCTGTTCCGGTGGCGCTCTGGACGGCGAGCAGCTGGTGGCCGCACAGCTGCAGCTGGCGATCTGCGAAGGGTCGGACTGGTTCTGGTGGTTCGGTGATTATAATCCGGCGGATTCGGTGAGCGACTTTGAAGGACTGTATCGCATGCATCTGTCGAACCTGTACCAACTGCTCGGTCTCGAGCCGCCGGAATACCTGGCGCACACTTTCGCGCGGGGCTCGGGCAGTCCGGAGGTCGGCGGTGTCATGAGGCACGGCAAGGCGCGCGACTAGTCGCGGAATAATCGTTTTCGACGCACGGAAGCGAACAACAAGGACAACCACGGTAGCGGTCTAATGGATGTATTTGCGCGGCGTAGAGCGGGGGTGTTGCTGCATCCCACATCACTGCCCGGCGGTGCAGGAGGAGGAGACCTCGGGGCAGACGCCTACCGCTTCGTCGATTTCCTCGCGGAATGCGGTATTTCGCTCTGGCAGACCTTGCCGCTCGGCCCTACTCACGAAGACCTTTCGCCCTATCAATGCCTTTCCGTACACGCCGGCAACTTTCGCCTGATCAGTCTGCAGGCGCTGGTGGATCTGGGCTGGCTCGACGACGCCCGTCTCGACGCGACGCAAAACGTCGATGCACAGCGCAGGGTCCGCCTGGCTGCCGCGTATAACGGTTTTCAGAGCCATGCGGGCAGCGCCGAACGCGACGCGCTTGCCGGGTTCATCAAGGAACACGCGTACTGGCTGGACGATTTTGCGCTTTACGAGGCGTTGCGCGCCGAGTACGGCGGCAAGGCGTGGTACAACTGGCCGCAGCCGATCTGCAACAGGCAGCCGCAGGCGCTGGCCGCGGAGCGCGAGCGCCTTGCCGCCCGGATCGAACTGGTGCGTTTCCAGCAGTTCCTGTTTTACCGGCAGTGGAAGCAGTTGCGGCGTTATGCCAACGACCGGGGTGTGCTGCTGTTCGGCGACATTCCGATTTTCGTCGCGCACGACAGCGCTGACGTGTGGGCGCAACGCCAATGGTTTTCAGTGGATGAGCACGGCCAGCCGCAGGTGGTGGCGGGAGTTCCGCCGGATTATTTCTCGGCAACCGGACAGCGCTGGGGAAATCCCCATTACCACTGGGAAGCACTGAAAAACGATGGTTATCGCTGGTGGCTGGGGCGAATTCGTTCACAGATGGAAATGTTCGACCTGGTGCGCATCGATCACTTCCGCGGCTTCGAGGCTTACTGGGAAATCGATGCGCGCGAGGAAACCGCGATCAACGGCCGCTGGGTCAAGGGTCCGGGCGCCGGTTTTTTCCGGACGCTGAAGCGGGAACTGGGGGATCTGCCGCTGGTGGCCGAGGATCTTGGCCTGATCACCCGCGAAGTGACGGCGCTGCGCAAACGCTTCAAGCTGCCGGGCATGAAGATTCTGCAGTTTGCTTTCGACGGTTCCACGGACAATGCCTATCTGCCGCATAACCACGAAACGCTGAGTGTCGTCTACACCGGGACCCACGACAACAACACCACGCTGGGCTGGTACCAGGATCTGCCTGACCACCAGCGTGGGCTGGTACATCATTATCTCGGTGATTCCAGTGAACCCATGCCCTGGCTGCTGGTGCGCACCGCGCTGGCCTCGGTTGCCCGCCTGTCAGTGATCCCGATGCAGGATATTCTCGGTCTGGACGGCGCGCACCGCATGAACGTGCCCGGCGTTACGGATGGCAACTGGCGCTGGCGTTTTCACTGGGAGCAACTGCGCGATGAACACCGTCAGCGCATGAAAGAATGGGTGCGGCTGTACGGCCGCACCGCGTGAAGCACGGCCTCGCCTGTCCCGCGGCGGTCTGTCGCAGCAGCTGAGCGGCGGGGTACAGCAGCGCTACAGCCAGATCATGCAGCCCAGCTCGAACCTGTGGCTCAGCACGTCCTGGTAGGGATACATGCGAATCTGGTAATGCTGCAATCCCGGCAGCGGCGGATCCAGGTCGAGCACAAAGAGGGTTTCGCCGCTTTCGAGCTTGGTCTCGGCCGTGAAACCGAAATAGTCGCTGGCCTGGAAGGTGTGGTGTTCGTCTTCGCGCCCGATGACGCATTCAAGACGTACATCTTGCGGCTTGAGGTCTCCCAGTTTGGCTGCGACCTGTATGCGCACCTTGTCGCCGGCAAGCACGGATTGCTGCGCTTCGTCGACGCGGCGCAAGGCCACCGACGGCCACACCTTCCTGACTTTTTTCTTCCAGGAAGCCAGATCGCGCGCGCCGCGGTAGTCGTCGGCGGACAGCGCGCGTCCCTGCCTGGCGGCCGGGCCGTAAAAGCCTGTGATGTAATCCATCACCATACGCTGCGAGTTGAACTGCGGCAGGATCGATTTCATCGATGCTTTCGACATCTGCACCCAGCCTTCCGAATAGCCGTGTCCATTGCGATCGTAGTACAACGGAATCACCTGGTGTTCCAGGATATCCAGCAGTTCGTTGGCTTCTTCATGATTGCGAAACGAGGCGTCGTAGTGCTGGTCGTGCGGAGTGATCGCCCAGCCGTTCTCGCCGTTGTAGCCTTCGCCCCACCAGCCGTCCAGCACGCTCAGGTTGATGACACCGTTAAGCCCGGCTTTCTGCCCGGAGGTGCCGCTGGCTTCCATCGGGTATTCCGGATTGTTCAGCCAGACATCGACGCCTGATACCAGTTTGCGGCCGAGCGACAGGTCATAGCCCTCCAGCAGCAGGATCTTGCCGATGAACTCGGGACGCCGCGAGAAGTCGTGTATCACCTTGATCAGCTGCTGGCCGGGCAGATCGTTGGGGTGGGCTTTGCCGGCGAAGATCAGCAGCATTGGCCGATCGGGATCGTTGAGCAGACGCGCCAGGCGCTCCGGATCGGAAAACAGCAGCGTGGCCCGCTTGTAGGTTGCGAAGCGGCGCGCGAAACCGATGGTGAGAATATCCGTTTCGTGGGGACTCAGCATGCGCGTGATGCGGTCGATCAGGGCTTCGCCGCAACGGTTGCGGCGCGACTGCAATACCACCCGGCGCCGCAACTGGTTCAGCAGCTCGGATTTCAGCGACTGGCGCAGGCTCCAGAAGCTGTGATCGGGGATTTCGTCGATGCGTTCCCAGTAATCTTCATTGATCAGCTCGTTGCGCCATTCCATGCCGAAGCGCATGTCATACAGGTTCATCCATTCGTAAGCCAGGAAAGTCTGCACGTGAACGCCGTTGGTCACGTATCGCATGGGGTTTTCCTGGTCCGGGATCTGCGGCCAGACGTAGCCTTCCATGCGCGATGCGACTTCGCCGTGGATACGGCTGACGCCGTTGTGAAAGCGTGATCCGCGCAATGCGAGCACGGTCTGGTTGAAACCGTTGTGACCGCCGGGGTTGCTGCCGAGCGCCAGGAACTCTTCCATCGAAACACCGAGCTGTTTGGCGTAGTCGGTGAAATAGCTGGCGACCAGGCTCTGGTCGAAAATATCGTGCCCCGCGGCGACCGGTGTATGGGTGGTGAATACCGTGGCGCCCGCGACCTGCTCCAGAGCGCTGGCGAAATCCAGGTTGTTCGCCACCAGTTCGCGGCAGCGTTCAAGAATCTGGAACGCGGCATGACCTTCGTTGATATGCCAGGCGGTCGGTTTCAGCCCCAGTATCCGCAACGCCTTGACGCCGCCGATCCCCAGCACGATTTCCTGCTGAATGCGGGTATTGATATCGCCGCCGTACAGCTGGTAGGTAATGGCGCGATCGGCCTGGTCGTTTTCCGGCAGATCGCTGTCGAGCAGGTAGAGCGAGATATGGCCGGCACGCGCTTTCCAGATTTTCAGCTGCACCTGGCGTCCCGGGAAATCGACGGCGACGCGCAGTTCCGCGCCGCTGTCGCTGCAAACGGGCGTCAGCGGCAGATGGCTGAAATTGGTGGTCGTGTAGTGCGCGACCTGGCTGCCGTGTTCGTCGATGGTCTGCGTGAAGTAACCCTGGCGATAGAGCATGCCTACCGCGACAAACGGAATGCTCAGATCGCTGGCGGCCTTGCAATGGTCGCCGGCGAGGATGCCGAGTCCACCGGAGTAGATCGGCAGACTTTCGTGCAGGCCGAATTCGGCGCAGAAATACGCGACCAGATCCGTGTCGGGCTTAAGATGTTTGTTGATGCTGCTGCGCTGCGATTCGCCGAGATAGGAGTCATAGGTCGCCAGCGCGCGGTTGTAGGCATCGACATAGATGCGATCCTCGGCGGCCTCGTCGAGGCGCTGCTGCGACAGGCGGCGCAGGAATACCCTGGGATTGTGCCCGCAACTATCCCACAGGGCCGGATCCAGGCGGAAGAACAACGAGCGGACCGAGCGGTCCCAGCTGTAGAACAGATCATTGGCCAGTTCTTCAAGGCGGACCAGCTTTTCCGGTATTTGTGGCTGAACTTCCAGCGCGAATCGGGTGCCTGACATGTGCTCTCCCATCAGAGAATAATTGAATTTGTTCGGCAAATACCAGGATATACAAGCAGAAGCCGTGCCAACCGCCAGCCGGTGTCGGCGTGGAAAACCGCGATTATAGGTGAATCGTCTGCCGAATCGAACCGCTGCGCCGGACGCTGGCAAAACCGCGGGTTCAGGGACGGTTTCGGCGCATTTGCGCCTGATCAAGGAACAAGCGCGGGCGAATAGCTACACTTTGAATGAACCAGAGGAGGTCCAGTCAAATGAAAGATCCGCTGCATCACGACCCTGTGGACATGATCGGAGAAGCGTACGAGCGCATGCTCGAGCGCGCCATGGAGGATTTCCGCGCGGTCCGGGACAAAACCGGCCCGGCGTTGCACAAACTGATCGACAAGGCGCGCGACACGGCTGTCGAACTCGGAGAGCTGTCCAGTGACGAGGCCGACCGCCTGTCTGCGTATCTGAAGCGGGATCTTACCGACGCCGCCGGTTACATCGCGGAAACCGGTGACGAACTCAAAAACTGGCTGGGTTTCGAAACCCGCCTGATCGAGAACAAGGCGCTGGAATTGTTCATGCATGCCGCCGACAAAACCACGGTGGAGCTCCTGGCGCTGAAACAGCAGGCGCATCAGGCAGCCGGTTACCATACCGGCGAAGCCACGGGTCCGGGGACGCTGGTATGCGACCAGTGCGGGGCCAGGCTGCACTTCGAGAAGGCCGGAAAGATTCCGCCCTGCGCGAGCTGCCATGGCAGCGCGTTTCACCGGGCCGGAGCGCCCGCCGCGCCCTGACCGGCGCTGCCGAAGAGATGGTGCCGAGGGTCGGAATCGAACCGACACTCCCGCAAAGGAACCGGATTTTGAGTCCGGCGCGTCTACCAGTTCCGCCACCCCGGCACTTGGCGCGCCAGTATAAGGATTATCGGTCCACTGGCAAGCCAAACCGGGCCAGAGGCTGTGATACCATCGCGCGCCATGCGAGTCAGCGACTTCGACTACCCATTGCCGGAAAACCTGATTGCGGACCACCCGGCGCGACCGCGCAGCAGCAGCCGGCTGCTGGAGCTGGCCGCCGACGGCCGTATCCACGACCGTCGCATGAGCGAATTCGCCGATCTGCTCGATGACCGCGACCTGCTGGTGTTCAACAACACGCGGGTCATTCCGGCGCGCCTGTTCGGCCGCAAGGCCAGCGGCGGCAAGGTCGAAGTGCTGGTGGAGCGGATTCTCGACAGCCGTCGGGTGCTCGCGCATCTGCGCGCCAGCAAGACGCCGGGCCCGGGGGTCCGGCTGATCCTGGGTGACGCCGGCGTGGCGGCGCAGGTGCTGGGGCGGGATGGCGATCTTTTCGAACTTGCGTTCGACGGCAGCACGCCGGTGCTGGAACTGCTGGAAAACCACGGGCACGTCCCGCTGCCGCCCTATATCCGGCGCGCGGACAATCGCGCCGACCGCGATGATTACCAGACGCTTTTCGCGCAGCAACCCGGCGCAGTGGCGGCGCCCACCGCAGGGCTGCATTTCGACGCGAGTTTGCTGCAGCGTCTGCAGGAGCGCGGCATTCACACGGCGTTCGTCACGCTGCACGTGGGCGCGGGCACCTTTCAGCCGGTGCGAACGGAACGCCTCGACGACCATGTGATGCACGCCGAGCATGTGGACGTTGACGAGTCCCTGTGCGCGGCGGTGGCGGCGACCCGCGGGCGCGGCGGCCGCGTGGTTGCGGTCGGTACAACGGTGGTTCGCAGTCTCGAATCCGCGGCTCAATCGGGGATTCTGCAGCCGTATCGCGGCGACACGCGTCTGTTCATCACCCCGGGATTCCGTTTCCGCGTGGTCGACGCCCTGTTGACCAACTTTCATTTGCCGCAATCGACGTTGCTGATGCTGGTGTGCGCCTTCGCCGGTTATGAGCCGGTGATGGCCGCCTACCGTCATGCCGTACAACAGGCGTACCGGTTTTTCAGCTACGGGGATGCGATGTTCGTGCAGCGCCGGGATTGAACCCGTGAGTCAAAAGGTCAGGAATGCGATTCGAATTGTTGAACAAGGCAGGTGCGGCCCGGCGCGGTCGCCTGGTTTTCGATCGGGGGGTGGTCGAGACGCCGGCGTTCATGCCGGTTGGCACCTATGGCACGGTCAAGGCCATGCGCCCCGAGCAGGTCGCGGAAACCGGCGCGCAGATACTGCTGGGCAATACCTTTCACCTGATGTTGCGTCCGGGTGTCGACATTATCCGCGCCCACGGCGATCTGCATGACTTCATGAACTGGCCGGGTCCGATCCTCACCGATTCGGGCGGTTTCCAGGTTTTCAGTCTCGGCGAGCTGCGCAGGATAACCGAGCAGGGGGTGCACTTTCGCTCGCCGGTCAACGGCGACAAGGTGTTTCTCGGGCCCGAGGAGTCCATGGCGGTGCAGCGCGCACTGGGATCGGACATTGTCATGATTTTCGATGAGTGCACGCCCTATCCGGCTGACCCGGAGGTGGCGCGCGCTTCCATGGAGCTGTCGCTGCGCTGGGCGATGCGCAGCCGCGAAGCGCACGGCGACTCGCCGGCCGCGCTGTTCGGGATTGTGCAGGGCGGGATGTATCCGGAATTGCGCCTGGAGTCCCTGCAGGGGCTCGAAGCCATCGGTTTCGACGGCTATGCCATCGGCGGCCTGTCAGTGGGCGAGCCGCACGAGGACCGCATCCGCATACTGGATACCCTTGATCCCGCGCTGGCGGAGCACAAACCGCGTTATCTGATGGGCGTCGGAACCCCGGAGGACATTGTCGAGGCGGTGCTGCGCGGTGTGGATATGTTCGACTGCGTCATGCCTACCCGCAACGCGCGTAATGCGCACATATTCACGTCCTCAGGGGTGATACGGCTGCGTAATGCGCGTTTTCGCGACGACCTGGGGCCGCTGGACCCGGAGTGTGACTGCTACACCTGCCGCAATTACAGCCGCGCCTATCTGTATCACCTGGACAAATGCAACGAAATTCTCGGCTGTCATCTGAATACCGTGCACAATCTGCGTTACTATCAGCGCCTGATGGAAGACCTGCGACAGGCTATCGCGGAGCGGCGAACAGACCGCTTTGTCGCCGAATTTTATGCGAAACGGCGCCAACCGGCGCCGTCTGTGGCATAATACCGCGCTTTATAAACCGCTAACCGACCGGGTACCCGATATGAGCTTTTTCATCACTGACGCAATGGCGGCTGCTCCCGAAGCGCAGCCTGATCCCCTGATGAGTTTTCTGCCGCTGCTTCTTATTTTCGTGGTGTTCTATTTTCTGCTGATCCGGCCCCAGACCAAGCGCGCCAAGGAACACAAGAAAATGATCGAGGCGCTGGCCAAGGGCGATGAAGTGGTGACCAATGGCGGGCTGCTGGGGCGCATTACCCAGGTCGGAGACAACTTCGTGCAAGTCAGGATCGCCGACAACGTGGAAGTCAAGGTGCAGAAACAGGCGGTTGCCAGCCTGATGCCGAAGGGCACTTCCAAAGAACTCTGACTTAGATCCTGATAACGATAAAGGCTGCACCCGATCATGAACCAGTATCCGGCATGGAAATACGTGCTGATTTTCGTTTTGTTGGTAGTCGGTATTTTCTACGCGCTACCGAATCTTTACGGGGAAGATCCCGCGTTGCAGATTTCCGCTTCGCGCGGCGCCCAGATTGATGACGCCGTCGCGGCCATGGTGGCAACCCGCCTCGAGGAACGCGGCATTCCTCTGGTAAAAGAACCGCAGCAGGCCGACGAGCGGCTGGTGGTGCGGTTCAGGAGTACCGACGACCAGCTGGCGGCGGCAGACATCGTCAAGGAAGCGCTGGGCTCCCAGTACGTCGTGGCGCTGAATCTCGCGCCGTCCACGCCGGCATGGCTGCAGGCCATCAATGCATTGCCGATGTATCTCGGCCTGGATCTGCGCGGCGGCGTGCATTTCCTCATGGAAGTCGATATGGACGCGGCGGTGCAGAAAGCGCTGGAGCGTTACAGTTCCGATCTGCGCGCAGTGTTGCGCGAGGCGAAAGTCCGGTACATCAGCATTCGCGATGCCGGCGGAGCACTGGTCATCAGCTTCCGCAGCGCAGAAGAACGCAGTGCCGGTTCGGAAGTGATCCATAACGAGTATCGCGATCTCGTTCTCACCGAATCGGACGATGGCAAGGTCTATGCGCTGGAGGTCGCCCTCAGCGACGAGGAGCTGCGGGAAACCCGCAAGCTGGCCCTTCAGCAGAACATCACCACCTTGCGCAACCGCGTCAATGAACTGGGCGTTGCCGAGCCGATCATCCAGCAACAGGGCGATCGTCGCGTGATCGTGCAGTTGCCGGGTATCCAGGATCCCAGCCAGGCCAAGACCATTCTCGGCTCGACAGCAACGCTCGAATACCGGGCCGTCGATATACAGCACAGTGTCGAAGACGCGCGCAGCGGCAAGGTGCCGCCCGGATCGCGCCTTTACAAGCATCGCGACGGTTCTTACTACCTGCTGAAGGACCGCGTTATCGTGACCGGCGACCAGATCGTCAACGCGCGCTCTGGATTCGACAACACCAGCGGCAGCCCGCAGGTATCCGTGACGCTGGACGGCAAGGGCGCGCGCAAGATGCTGGATTTCACCAAGGAAAATGTCGGCAAACCGATGGCCGTGGTGTTTATCGAAGACAAAACCAGCGTAAAGATGGTCGATGGCAAGCCCGAATACAGCTACCGTCAGGTCGAGGAAGTGATCAGTGTTGCCACCATTCGCGATGTATTCGGAAGGCAGTTCCAGACCACGGGGCTGGACAGTCCGCAGGAAGCGCATGAGCTGGCGTTATTGCTGCGTTCCGGCGCGCTGGCGGCGCCGATTCGCATTATCGAGGAACGCACCGTCGGCCCCAGTCTGGGCGCCGACAATATCGAGCAGGGTTTCCAGTCGGTGGTGGTCGGTTTTGTGCTGGTGCTGATATTCATGGCGGTGTATTACAAGGCATTCGGGCTGGTCGCCGACCTGGCGCTGGCGGTCAACGTGATATTGATTGTTGCGCTGCTGTCGATGCTGCAAGCTACGCTGACCATGCCCGGTATTGCCGGTATCGTCCTGACCGTTGGCATGGCGGTGGATGCGAATGTGCTGATTTTCGAACGCATCCGCGAAGAGCTGCGCAACGGCAATACGCCGCAGGCGAGTATCAACGCCGGTTATGCCAAGGCATTCTCGACGATTGCCGACGCCAATATCACGACATTGATTGCAGCCGTTGTCCTGTTCAGCTTCGGCACCGGCCCTATCAAGGGTTTCGCGGTCACGTTGTCGCTGGGCATCATCACTTCCATGTTCACCGCGATCATGGGCACGCGCGCAGTTATCAACCTGATTTTCGGCCGGCGCCGTTTGCAGCGCCTGCCGATCTGAGGCAGGAAGCAAAATGCAGATACTTGGCAAAAAGACGCACATCGATTTCCTCGGCAAACGACGGCTGGCCGCCATACTGTCCGCTGTGATGATAATTGCATCGCTTGCCGCGCTGTTTACCCGCGGCCTGAATTTCGGCATCGATTTCACCGGTGGCACCCTGATCGAAGTCGCCTACGCCGAGCCCGCGGAACTCGGCGCAATACGCGACCTGCTCGGGAACAGCGGCTTCGCTGACGCCCAGGTGCAGCACTTCGGCACTGTCCGCGATGTGCTGATTCGTATTGCCCCGCGCGCCGACCGTGCCAGCGCCGATATCAGCGAAGAGGTACTTGCGGCATTGAGGAGCGACAATGCGAGCGTGGAAACGCGCAGGGTGGAATTCGTCGGGCCGCAGGTGGGCGAAGAACTGGCGGAGCAGGGTGGCCTGGCCATGCTGTACGCATTGATCGGAATACTGATTTATGTCTCGCTGCGCTTCGAATACCGGTTTTCTGTGGGCGCGGTGGCGGCGCTGGTGCACGACGTTATCATCACGCTCGGCATATTTTCAGCGTTGCAGATCAACTTCGATCTGACCGTGCTGGCGGCGCTGCTGGCAGTGATCGGTTATTCGCTCAACGACACCATCGTGGTGTTCGATCGCGTGCGTGAGAACTTCCGCACCATGCGCAAGGGTTCGTCCATGGAAGTCATGAACAGCGCATTGAACCAGACGCTGTCACGCACCTTGATGACAGGTCTGACCACGCTGCTGGTGCTGGTGGCGCTGTTTTACCTCGGCGGTGAAATCATTCACTCATTCGCCCTGGCGCTGATTATCGGTGTTATTGTCGGTACCTATTCATCGATCTATATCGCGGGCGCGGCGGCGCTGGCGCTGGGTGTCAGCAAGGCGGATCT
>JAGFJP010000134.1 GCA_024102665.1 Thiogranum sp.
TGGTGATGTTCGGCATCGGCGCCATGATCGCCGCCGGCAGCATGGAACTGGTGCCGACCCTGATCATGGCTGCGCTCGGCGCGGTGCTCGGCGACGGCCTCAGCTATCTCATCGGTCGCCATTATCACCAGCGCCTGCGGGTGATGTGGCCGTTTCGCCGCCACCCCGCGATGATTGCGCGCAGCATGGAGTTTTTCCACCAGCACGGCGGCAAAAGCATCATACTCGCGCGCTTCGTGGGACCGGTGCGGCCATTGCTGCCGGCCGTCGTCGGCATGCTGGATATGCCGCCCGCGCGGTTTTTCCTGTTCAATATTCTCTCGGCGCTGCTGTGGGCGCCGGCCTACATCCTGCCAGGCGTGCTGTTCGGCGCATCGCTGGGCGTAGCCACGGAAATCGCCGGACGACTGGGCCTGCTGCTGGTCATTCTGCTGGCGATTGTGTGGTCCTCCTGGTGGCTGGTGAAACGCATTGCGCGCAGCCTGCAGCCGCGCGCGCTGTCACTGCGCATGACCATCCTGGACTGGTCGCGACGCCACCGTTACATGCATCCGCTGGCCGCCGCGCTGCTCGACCCCGAGCATCCCGAGGCGCGCGGCATGACGGTGCTGACCGCGCTGCTGTTTATCGCCAGCTTCCTGTTCCTGATCACCCCCCGGCACCTGCCATCCGGCGGCTTGCCCGGCAATTTCGATCTGTACCTGTTCAACAACCTGCAGGATCTGCGCAGTCCCTTCGGCGACCATCTATTGATTGTCGCCGGACAGATCGGCAGCGCCTGGGTGCTGTACAGCTTCACGGCGCTGATGAGCCTGTGGCTGCTGTGGAGGCGACGCTGGCGGGCGGCGCTGCACTGGCTGGTCACCGTCGGCAGCGTTGGATTGCTGACCCATGCCATCAAGGCCTATACCACCATTGAAAGACCGCCCCTGCCCGGTATCGCGTCGCTCGGTTATGCTTTCCCGAGCGCCGAAGCCAGCGTCTCGGTCGCCGTGTTCGGTTTCCTCGCCGTGATCATCGCGCGCGAGCTGCGCAGCAACTGGCACTGGATCGCCTATTCGACAGCCGTGCTCCTGATCGTCATCACCGGCTTTGCGCCGCTGTACCTGGGCGCGCACTGGCTTTCCGACGTGCTCGGCGGCTGGAGCCTCGGTCTGGCCTGGGTGGCGCTGATGGGCATCGCCTACCGCCAGCATCCGGCACCGCCGATTTCCGCCGGAATTCTTGCGCCGGTGGCGCTCGCCGTACTGGTGCTGATCACCGGCATCTACAGCAGCCAGCACCGGCACGAAGCGCTGGCGTTGTACCGGGCGCCCGCGCCGGAGCCGGTGTTGCTCAGCCGTGCTGACTGGCTGTCCGGAGGCTGGCGATCATTGCCCGCGTACCGGGATGACCTCAAGGGCAGCCATCACCATCCGCTCGACGTCCAGTGGATGGGAAGCGCAGATGATCTGCGCGCTTATCTCACTGGCAAGGGGTGGCGCGCCGCGAATGTTGCCGGCATGGCCAGTCTGCTCGACCTGTTCAACAGCGACGCCGGGTTGCAGGAGCTGCCGATACTGCCGCAGGTCCACCAGGGGCAGACCGAGCAACTGCTGCTGGTACGCAATCTCGACGCGTCGCCGCCAAGGCTGATGGCGCTGCGCCTGTGGAAATCCCGACCCGCGCCGGATACGCGCAGCACCCTGTGGGTCGGTAACGTGTCTTACCTTTATATCGAGGATCGTCTGAAACTGTTCCGCTTCCTGCGCACCGACGCCGACTTCGACGCGCCTTTGCGTCGTCTTGCCGCCGACACTGCCGAACTGTCACAGCGCCTGGTGCAACGCGCCTGGGCGCCGCCACCCGGGGCCGGCATTCAATGGTCGGGCAGCGTGCTGTTGCTCTGCCCTGCCCATTAACCCGCGTTTCTCACCACCCTTCTGCTGCGAAGAACGGCGCTGGGAACTGCGGGTCAGGACCCGAGTTCTTCGGCCAGCAACTCGCGGTAAAGCGTCTCCAGGCGTTGCCGGGGATCATCCATTTCGAGCAGCCGCTGCTTGTCGCTTATAGCGAATGGCAGCAGTTCGGTGAGACGGCCTGCAACCCAGGCGATGCTGTGCCATTGCGGCTCCAGCCCGGCAAAGGGCTCGCCGGCGCGTTTGAGTAATTGCTGCAACAGTTTCACCAGCGGTTGGCGATTATCAGGCAACGCACTGTCCGGTTCATCGTCCAGCCAGGCGATATGCGCCCTGAGCAACCGGTTCGAAGCCACGCTTTGCTCGACGATACGAAAGCGCCGCTCGCCTTTGGCAAGGATATGCAGGAGTTCGTCTTCACCACGATCGAAATCGGCCACCGTGGCCAGCGTCCCGACCGGCCAGCACTCGGCGGCGCCGCCGACCTCGCTGCCCGAGCGGATTGCGCAAACGCCAAAACCCGTGCCCTCGCGCAGGCACTCGCTGATCATGTCCAGATAACGCGTTTCGAAAATACGCAGCGGCAGCACGCCGCCGGGGAACAGCACGGTGTTGAGCGGAAACAGGGGTATGTCGTTGCGGCTACTCATCCCCAGCGCGGCGACAGATCATTGGGGACATTGAGCTGGTCGAGAATGCGCGCCACCACGAAGTCGACGAGATCATCGATGCTACCGGGTTCGTGGTAGAAACCCGGATTGGGCGGCAGTATCACCACGCCGAGCCTGGCGAGCTTGAGCATGTTCTCGAGATGGATAGCCGAAAACGGCGTTTCGCGCGGCACCAGCACCAGTTTGCGGCCTTCCTTGATGGCCACATCGGCGGCCCGCTCGATGAGATTGTTGCTGGTGCCGGCGGCGATGGCCGCCAGAGTGCCGGTGGTACAGGGGCACACCACCATGGCGCGCGGAGCGCTGGAACCGCTGGCGACCGGCGCCGTCCATTCCTCGCGCCCGAACACCCGCAGCTGTCCCGGCGCTGCGCTGAAGCGTTCGCTGAACGCGCGTTGCATTTCCGCGGCGCGGCCGGGCAGTCTGAAATCCGTTTCCATGCCGATCACGATCTGCCCGGGCGCGGAAACCATCAGGTCGACACGCTCGCCGCGCGCGACCAGCACCTCGATCAGGCGCAGTGCATAGGGCGCGCCCGAGGCGCCGGTTATCGCTATCGCGAAGGGGTTGTCGTCGTGCATGCGGTCAACAGGCCCTCAGTGCCGCCAGCAGTTTTTCATGGATACCGCCGAAGCCGCCATTGCTCATGACGATCAGCCGGTCTCCCGGTTGCGCCTGTGCCACCACCGACGCCACCAGCTCGCCGATGTCCTGCGACACTTGCGCCGGCACCGACAATCCGCTGGCCACCTGCTGCATATCCCAGCACATGTCGGCGGGCTGGTACAACCACACGGCGTCGGCATGCGCCAGCGAAGCGGCGAGTTCGTCGCGGTGCAGACCCATGCGCATGGTGTTGGAGCGCGGTTCGAGAATCACCAGCAATCGCGCATCGCGCCGGTTGTTGCGCAGGCCTTCCAGGGTGGTGGCAATAGCCGTCGGATGATGGGCGAAGTCGTCGTACACCGCGATACCGCCGACCTCGCCGCGCAGTTCCATGCGCCGCTTGACGCCGCTGAAACTGCCCAGCGCTTCAATGGCCTGCGCAACCGGCACGCCGGCGTGCCGGGCCGCCGCGATAGCCGACAGCGCGTTATGCATGTTGTGCGGTCCCAGCTGACCCCAGGAAACGTCGCCCAGGCGCCTGCCATCGAGCAGCACCGAAAAATGACTGCCGTCGTCGGCGATCGGCCGCGCCTGCCACTGGCCCGGGAAAGCGCCGACCGACACGGTTTCCACCGGTGTCCAGCAGCCCATCTCCAGCACCTCCGCCAGGTTCGCGTCATCGGCATTCACCACCAGCAGGCCGGAGCCGGGAACGGTACGCACCAGGTGATGGAACTGGCGCTGAATCGCCGCCAGATCAGGAAAAATGTCGGCGTGATCGAATTCCAGGTTGTTCAGCACCAGAGTGCGCGGCCGGTAGTGAACGAACTTGGAGCG
>JAGFJP010000158.1 GCA_024102665.1 Thiogranum sp.
ACCTCCGCGAGCTGACCGCGTCGCTGGAAGGGGAGGCGATTGCGGTCGCCGGTCATTGCTACGGTTGCACCGCCGGTCAGGGGGCGAGCTGCGGCGGCGCACTGGACGTGTGACAGGACACCGCTAATCAGGGTCACTGCAGCATGCGCATTTCCATTGTCATTCCTGCGTTGAATGAAGCCGGCAGCATCGCTGCGACGCTGGGCGCCCTGCAAACGCTGCGTCCACAGGGGCACGAACTGATTGTCGTGGATGGCGGCAGCGAAGATGACACGATCGACCACGCCGCCCCCCTGTGCGACAGGCTGCTCACTGCGCCGCGTGGCCGCGCGCGCCAGATGAACGCCGGCGCGCGCGCGGCGTCCGGGGATGTGTTGTGGTTTCTGCACGCCGACACGCTGGCGCCGCAGCGGGCCGCCGGTGATCTGCTGGCGGCTCTGTCGCGCTGCGGGTGTCACTGGGGGCGTTTCGACGTGCGGCTGTCGGGCCGCCGCCCGCTGCTGCGCGTTGTCGAGGCCGCCATGAACCTGCGTTCACGCTGGAGCGGTATCGCCACCGGCGACCAGGGCCTGTTTGTGCGCCGCGATCTGTTCGAGCGGCTTGGCGGGTTCCCCGATATCCCGTTAATGGAAGACGTCGCATTCAGCCGGCGGCTGAAACAGCAGGGGGCGCCCGCCTGTCTGTCAACGCGACTGGTGACGTCCAGTCGTCGCTGGGAAGAGTACGGAGTGCTGCGCACGGTGCTACTGATGTGGAGGCTGCGTTTCGCGTACTGGCGCGGCGTATCCCCGCGGCAATTGCACGCATGGTACCGGCAAAGCTGAACATGCAATTTCCCGATGGCCGCATTCTGGTATTCGCCAGGGCGCCGGTAGCGGGTTACGCCAAGACCCGGCTGATTCCCGAACTCGGCGCAGCGGGTGCCGCGGCATTACAGGCACAGCTGGTGCGCGACACCCTTGCCATGGCCACGGAGAGCGGACTGGCGCCTGTCGAACTCTGGACCTGCGGCGACGACGACGAAAAATTTCTGCCGAAGCTGGGTGTCGAGTTCGAATGCAAAGTCAACACCCAGCAAGGCGACGATCTGGGGGCGCGCATGGCCCACGCACTGGCCGCGGCGCTGCGAACAGCACGCTTCGCGGTATTGATCGGAACCGATTGTCCGGCCATGGATGCGCATTATCTGCAAGGCGCCTGCGCAGCGCTGCACCAGGGCTCAGACGCGGTACTCGGCCCCGCCGAAGATGGCGGCTATGTGCTGATCGGTGTCAGACGCAGCGACGCCGCGCTGTTCAGCGGCATCGCCTGGGGCACAGCGCAGGTGCTGGCACAGACGCGCGCCCGTCTCGCGCAACTGAACTGGCGGCACGCAGAACTTGCCGTGCAATGGGACCTCGACCGTCCCGCCGATCTCGAGCGCCTGGCAAGACTCGATCCGCGCTGTGCTGCGTTCAACAGGGAATGCTGAATCGCAGGGCGCAAGGGTTCGCGTGAACAACCTGGCCGTCGGCGGCGCGGTTCGCTAAGGTAACAACATGCCGGATTCAAATGACCGATCGGCCAGTTACGACGCGGGCAGCCTGTCGCTGACCGGAGCGGTATCCCTGGGCACCGGCGTCATGGTCGGCGCCGGCATTTTTGCGCTTACCGGCCAGATCGCCGAGCTGGCGGGAGAATGGTTCCCGCTCGCGTTTCTGGCCGCCGCGGTGGTCGCTGCGTTCAGCGCCTATTCCTATGTGAAAATGTCCAATGCCTGGCCTTCCGCGGGCGGCATCGCCATGTTTCTCGAGAAGGCTTACGGCAAATCCATGCTCACCGGGGCTTTCGCCCTGTTGATGTATTTCTCGATGGTCATCAACGAAAGCCTTGTCGCAAGGACTTTCGGCACCTACGCCTTGCAGCCATTCGATATCGGCGACGACACCTGGCTGGTTCCGGCGCTCGGGGTGGCTCTGCTGGTGTTTGCCTTTTTCGTGAATATCCTGAGCAACCGGTTCATCCAGACCTTTTCCTTCGTGATGGCGTTTATCAAGATCGCCGGTGTCGCCGTGCTTGCGGTGGGCGGGTTATGGGCGTCGGGTGTTTCCTTTGAGCGCTTTTCAGCACCAGCTGCCGGGACAGGACCAGGCAGTTTTCTCGGCGCCGTTGCGCTGGGCATTCTCGCCTACAAGGGTTTCACCACCATCACCAACAGCGGCAGCGAAATCGTCGATCCGCACAGGAACGTGGGGCGCGCCATCGTTATTGCCATTGCCCTGTGCCTGGTGCTGTATCTGCTGGTTGCATTCGCGGTCGGGGCGAACCTCGGTATCGACGAAATCGTCAGGGCGAAAAAATATGCGCTGGCCGAGGCGGCGCGTCCCGCCTTCGGCCGCTACGGTTTGTGGATTACGGTCGTGTTCGCGATCATTGCCTCGGTATCCGGCGTGATCGCCAGTGTCTTCGCAGTATCCCGTATGCTCGCCATGCTGACCGACATGAAGCTGGTTCCCCACAGTCATTTCGGCATGCCGGGCAGCATCCAGAAACACACGCTGGTATACACCATTGTTATCGCCATGTTGTTGACGATATTCTTCGACCTCAGCCGCATCGCCTCGCTGGGCGCAATTTTCTACATCATCATGGACATCGCTGTGCACTGGGGTGTGCTGCGTCATCTGCGCGAAGAAATCAACGCACAGATCTGGGTGCTGGTCACCGCCATTGTCATGGATGTTACGGTGCTCATCGCGTTCCTGTGGGTCAAGTTCGTGGCGGATCCCCTGGTCATCTATGCGTCGCTCGCGGGTCTTGTGGTGATCTTCGGCGGCGAGCGATGGTTCGTCGGGTCGCGCCGTAAGGACCGGCAAAGTTGACGGCAGCAATGTGCCAGCGGGGATTCCAATGCATTACCTGGGCACCCGTCAAAACCGTTGCCAGGACGCAACGGGGCGCGAGATTTCCTGCCGCGGCACGGGGCAGGATGGCGAGTACATGGTCCCGGGATGCCGGGTTCAGTCATGTCCGGGATGGCTACTGGTCGTCTACCACCAGCGCCTTCGAGCCGGATTGGGCCTGGGCGCTCTACCTGGACAAGGGCGCCTGCGGCGTCGGGCAGAAAAGCGGCCGGCACTTCCACGTCTGGCCGGTACGGGACGGGGGCAGCGGACCTTGAATGCCTCGCATTGACATGGTTAGCGGGCGCCCTATAATCCACCGTTCTGCAACGACAGGCGCGTAGCTCAGTTGGTTGCACCACCTTGACATAACTTTCATGCCTTTGAATACATTTCATAATCTACTGAAAATAAAAATAAAGACCGTATAAAGCCATTTGACACCTGACAAAACCGTACTCAAGGACCGCTAAAAATGAGCGATGATTTGACTCATGGCGGAATGAAAATCCGAGTACAACCCTGACTGGTGGGCAACGTTGGCAGGCAACGGTCACAAACAACCGCGTAACAAACGTCAACTGCGCAGCCGCGTGGACCAGCGACCGCGCTTACTCAAGGCCCTGCCGAAACACCCCGATACGAGCCCCCTGTTGGAGGCTGCCGAGCTCTTCGTTCAGATGCCCCAGTCGCTCTGCGGGCTGTTCCCGATCGTCGAGAATCTGAACCTGATCCTGCCGCTCGTTCGTGAGCTGATTCCCGAGGTGATCTCCGAATGCAGCCTGGTGGAACGATGGTGTCGTCTTATTGCCAGCATTCGCGCTTCGGCCCCGATCCGGCATGACGAATTTTTTATGCGGGCCTACGGCGGCGAAGACCGGGAAGGTCGGCCCTTTGTTCAACCACCCCTGATGGGTTTGTATACGGACCACCCGGTCTGGTGTGTGCTCTGGTTCAGTTCCGGGAGCCGTGGGCGGGAAGATCGGGGCCAGGCCTATCGCCTTCTCCAGGCCCACTATCTGGGGAGCTGGATGCGGCTTCAGCGGGACGAACGGCAACTCAACGTTCCCCAGCGACTCGTGGAGGTTGGAAGGCTCCTCCGGCGTCTCCATCAGCCTGAGTACGGGAATGAGTTGGACCGCCTGGCGCCTGTCGCCAGCCAACGCGATCAACTGTATGACGAACTGGTGCGGTTTCACGAGAATGGTGACGAGGGATGGGCGCATTACTACGGTGCGTTCGCGGATGTACTCAACGAAGCGATGCAAATGGGGCAACCGTCGGTCTTCGAGGCGCGGACATCGCATTCTGGCCGGCGACAGGTTGGCAGACATTCCCGGGACGATCCCAATCGACTCTACAGCAACCATGCCGCCTATTGGCGATTCCTCGAGCCGGGCTCAGGCATGCCGGATCAGGACTGGGGAGAGGTTGCTGTAGAAGAGCAGCAACCCGAGCCCGAGGTCGCCGAGTTTCTCTCCGGGCAAGGCGTCGACCCCGCAGAGCTTTCGAGTCCGGATCTGGTGTGGGTCGATCTTCGTCAGCCTGATCAGAATCTGGGGAAGCTCCCGCCGCTGGGGTCGCTCTTTGCAATCGCGCGGGCCCGGGCACGCCACCTCGTCATGGAGACCCAACGCTTCACGACGCGGCGGACCCGAATCCGGATCGGAACATTGACCGTCTTGATCGGTGTACTGGATGCGTTATACAGCCAGACTGATCAGAAGTTGTCATCTGTACGGTCTGACGCTTCCCGCCCGAAGGTCCTCGTGCGTCTCCTGGAAACCGTGCAGCTGCTGGCAGTGTCGCTGGTAACGGGCACACCGCCAGCCGAGGTGGTTCAGCTGAGTTGTGCAAGGCGGGTCAGCGAATTGCCGAACGACTTCCGGCTCGCCTACGCCAAGACGTCTCGTTGCGGCGTCTGGGTTCGTCCCTATGCCTCTCCGGAACGAAGAACGCTCGGGCAGGACGCGGCAACGGGCAAGCGCGGTACCAGGCCCCGGGTGATTTTATCCGACGTGTGGAGTGTGGCCCGGCAGCTGGAGGCACCCCGGAAGGGTGCGTGGTTCAGTCGCACCGTTGAGGACTACCAGGAGATATTCGACAGCTGCATCGTTCCGGAGCTGACGCAAAACGGTGTGGATGCTCGCTGGCTTCGTTTCCATACCTTTGGCGACATTGTCCCGAGCTGGTTTCAGGGCCGGGAGGAGGGGGACCATTTGCGCATCGCTGCGCTCTTCGGGCGCGATGATCGTCTCGCACACGTCCAGCGTTACTACACTGCACTCGATCGGCAGAAGCTCGACCGTTTCTACACGACGGTCATGAAGGATCTGTGGAAACGCCTGAAGCAGAACGGTTTCAAACCGGTAAGTGATCTCTTCAAACCGGGTCCAGCGGCAGACTTTCCACCCAGTTCGACGGGTGACGATTGGGTGCCTCGAGTTGAAAGTATCCAGAAACTGATTGTGGAGCTCCGCCGGAAAATTCAGGCCCCTTTGGAGCGGGGTGACCTTGCCCGGCACGTGGCATGGCACAATGATGTTACCGTGTACACGGCTCTTGGATTAGCGGTGATAACCGGCTTTCGCGCAGTACGCACTCCAATCCCCGACCTGACTGCGGTGGATGAGTCTACCGGTTTGATGTGTCTCCAGGAAAAAGATCGTGCGGATGGCTCGCACGCGCGTATTGTCTGGGTACCGGATATGCTCCGCGAACAGGTTCGCCAGTACCTGCGCTACCTTCAGACGTTGTGGCGCTATCTGCCATCGGGCTGGCCGACCGAGCTGGTCATTCCTGCAACCAAGTTCCGCGATCGTAGTCAGTTCGACCAAACAAGCTACACGCTTGACCTCGCCCGAACCCTGTTTTTCATCGAGCGGTCTGAAAGTGGGACGTATCGGCCAGTTGAATTGACAGGTCGCACCCTGCAACAGCATCTGGGTACGCTTGAACAGGCCTGCTGGCTGGTGCCGAACGTCGGGCGCCACCTGCTCCGTTCTTACCTTGTGCAGGTTGGCTGTCCGGTAACCCTGATCAATACGCACCTGGGACATTGGAGTTTCGGCGAAGAACCCTGGGGGCCTTATTCGGCATTCGATCCCCAGCGCTACCGCCAGGGGATCGCGTCCAGCCTGAACAGTCTTCTGGACGCGATCGACTACCAATTGGTGGAGGTAAAGCGGTGAGAGGCGATGAGGCTACGGGCATCTGGGCTGGCTGGCGACATCTCTATGTACCTTGTGAAGATCTGGATGACAAAGGTCTCCAGTCGCAGGTGATCGACCAGACAGTACTCTCGGAACAGGAAAAAAATACCTTCGAGCAGATCCGGGCGTACGCGCCTCAATTACTCCCCCTCGATGCTCACTCTGTCGAACTGGATAACGACACATTCCAGAAGCTGATCGCCGGCCTAGGGGATGAGGTCGATGCGGATTTCCGGTTTATCCGCCTGCGCCGGTTCCTGGAAGTGATCGATGCGGGCAACCGCCAGGGGCGCTTCAAGATTCCAGTCCCGCATCTGCCCGCACCATTGCCGCCAGCACCCCGGTCACCTTTTCAACACCACAAATTTCAGGAGATGGTCCGCCTGCAACCTCTGGTCGATGCTTTTATCCATTCTCTTGTTAAACCGGCAACTGAACTTGAACCGGCTGAGTGGTGGGGGCGTATCTTGCTGTCGGCCCTGCTCTATGGCGGTCTGCTTCAGACGCGCTGGTTACTGGCATTACCAAGAGCACTCGAAAAACCTGATCCGGAATTGCGTTGGCTTGATCTGTCGATCAATGATGGCTCTTCTGGTGAGAGGACATCAACGCGTCGCTGGTTACCGGATCCATTGACCCGGTTGCTGTTGATCGACGGTACGCGGCGGGGGATTCCCGATTTCCCCTTGCTTAATCGCATACGCAGCCAACAGGTGATGTGCCTGATAGTTGTCTATGCCAGGTGCGCAGATTTTCGAATGCGTCTACCCAGGACTCTTCGTGATCTGATCGCCGCATCGAGGACGCGGATGCATCTGCATCTGCCGCCATTTCTGGTTCAGTATGCATTCGGACGTCACGACAGCACCTCGCTACCCAAAGAGGTATGGCAGCGGCTGATTAGTCCGCCGAAGACAGTTGCCAGTGAGGAGATCCGTCACGGCCAGCGAACCCGCGCGCCTTCTGGTCCAGACGGCGCGGAAGACATAGACGAAGCGGAGGGTAACGAGGCATGGCCGGCGCAACTTCGAGCGCTGGCCATTGAAGTACGTCAGGGTGATGAAGGTGCCCGTGAACGTATTCAAGTGTGGCAGCAAGCGCATCAGGCCGATTTGTTGCCCAGCATCTGCCGGCTTGCGGAATGGATAACCGAGCGACTCCTGCGAAAGGGAAGGGGCCGACGCGTACTGCGCATTCGGACCGTGTACGCCATGCTTAACAGTATCGGCGGTCGTCTGGTCGGGCAACTGGGAAGCAATGATCCGGCAGACCTTCAAGATGTCGAGGCCTATGTCGAGCTCTATCAAACCGCGCTGGAAGATACGGTATCATTGGCGGTTAGACACCGGGTAGCTCGGTCACTGAAGTCGTTTCATGCTTTCCTCGTCGAGCGGCATGGCACGCCGGCATTGGAGGAGAGCGGACTCTTTTCCGGGTACGGGCAGGTAAAAGGTGTCATTGATGCCAACCTGATCGGTGTCGATGTCTTTTTACGCGCGCTCCAGTGGCTCCATCATGCCTCTCTGGAACGGTACGGGGACGACGTGGCGCAGGTATTGTGCCGGATCGCCGGGCTCGGATTCTTTGCCGGTTTGCGCCGATCAGAAGCTATCGGCCTGAAAATCGCCGACGTGGAAGGAAGCCGGCATGTTGATCTGCTGGTTCGGCCCAATGGACGGCGCAAGTTGAAGACGCGGAGTGCGCAGCGGGTGATTCCCCTTTCATCCTTGATGCCGCCGGAAGAGCTTCGTCAACTGCTCGAATGGCGCGACTGGCGTGCGCAACAGTATAGGGAGAATCCGGGTTCGAGTGACGACCTGTTCCATCTCGATACCCAGGGTCGGGCACCCCGTGACACGGATCCACTTCTTGAATTGATCACGGAGGCCCTGCAACGAGCCACCCATGATCCCGGTTTTCGTTTTCATCACCTACGCCATAGCTTTGCGAACTGGCAGCTGATGAAATTCTGGCACGCCGAGCAGAAAACCCGGTCGAGCCCGTTGCCCGAATGGTTGTTGTACACGGAGCATGAGAAGGCCCGTTGGTCAGTCGCCGGGAAAGAACGCAAAGCCATGCTGGGTGAAAGTCCCACCAACCGACGCGCCCTGATGCAGATCAGCAGGCTGCTGGGCCACTCAACAGTGGATATCACTCTCACGCATTATGTTCACCTGCTCGACCTGCTGATGGGCCGGACGCTACGACGTATGACGCCGCGGATAGGGACAAGGGCACTGGCCGTGCTCACCGGATACAGTGATAGTCACGTCAGGCGTCTACGATCCGACGCCAACCCAGCCAAAGTTCAGGCGGACGACACTGCAGCGATCGAGCTGGATCAATTTTCGAATCAGCTGTTAGCAGGTGGGAGGCATCAGAATGGTCGAGCGTCCCGGCAGCCACGAATCACCGTGCATGATCAGCCCGTGCTGGGTTCACCGAAGACTTTCCTGGGCCGTGTGCAGCGAGTCGCCGAGGTGCTCGATGCATTGGCAGATAAACCGGACGGAATTGATCGTATCGCGTACCGCTATGGTGTCTCTTCAGCTAACATTCGGCGCCGCGTGGAACGCGCCAGACAGCTGCCTCCGGGGATCATGCGACAGCACGGTCGTGCGAGTTCCGATACGGATTCCGAAGTGTGCCAGAGGTTTGATCTGCCGAAGGGACACAGACAACGCGATGTCGCCAGGCGAACGGCTGAGACCCTGCAGCGACTCATGAAGCAGGGCGATGCCTCGAGCCATCATTTACGGTCCGTCCAAAAGCGACTCCGAGAGACTGTGAACATGTTCGTCAGGCGCTGGCAGGACGGAACCCCCTTGACCGTTTGTATCCCCTCTGTGCCTGAAGCGAAGAAATGGATCTGGCTTCTTGCAGAACTTGGTCTGGAATCAGGGGTTATTATCCAGCATCATCCGTCTTGCGGTAAGAACGCCCGGCCGGAAGCGGATCAGAAGGCATACTGGGAGAAAGCGCTGGGCATGCGGATAGAGGGCAAGTCGCTTAATCCGATCAGCGCAGATGTTGCGAGTCGCGGCGCAGTACAGATCCGAGTCGATCCTCGACGTATCCTTTCTGATCGCCCAGGCCATCGGAAGGTAACGGTATTGACGGGCGTGCGTCTGGTTTTGGTGATGTGGTTATTGGTGTTTGATAAACAGTCAGGTTGAATTTCCTGTCTATTGGGGGCCAGGCATGGCTGGCTCTAAATCCCTGGCGGACACCAGGTGCATCAGCCATAAGAGCATTGGCGGGATCAATAGCCACTGCAAGAATGGCGTGCCACCGATCTCGACCAGGGGCACTATCGGCATGAGTTCGGTATAACCCCAGGTGCCCTTGATGCGGACATTGCTAATCTCGCTGTAGATGGTGTAAGCAATGCCAGCGATGGTAAACAGAGCGCCGCTGGGTAGGACGTTGTGCACGTACCAGTGCCGGTCGCGTTGGATCAGGGCAATGAGTTCATAGAGGATCAGCAGAATCAGCAGGTCACCAAGTGTACAGTGCGCCAGGCCATACAGGATGTAACTCCAGTCATTCTGATGCCAGACAGTGTACAGAGGAAATTGTGCGATTTCCCATAACAGGTTCAGCGGCAAAGCGAGCACAACCAGTCTAACTTCCGGCGAGTGACGCGATCCGTTTGTAGTAGCTTTTGGCGTACGGCGGGTAACCGCTTTTCGACGAGAAGGGCGCAGTAACATCACCACCAGCACAGCTACCACCAGACTAAGTAGCCAGAAAAAGGCAAGTTCCGCCCATTCGTAATAGCCCATGTGGAAGGAAGCATGCATGGGAGATTCCATAGTTAAGACCTCTAACCCGCAACCCCGGCCCGCGCAAGAAAAACAACAAGCTGGTTGCCATGTTCCTCGACCTTATCTACCGAGTCGTGATCAGCCTTTTCGATCAGAAGCAGTTCCAATAAACGTCCATTGCAATTGTCCCGGATAGCCAGGGCGTCTGTAAGCGGTACCGTCTCGTCCGCTGTGCCATGGACCAGCAGAACCGGGCACGCAACCCTGCAGGCTGTGTGCATGGGGGCAATCTCGTCATAGCGATGTCCAATAATCCATTCAACGTAACGAAGAGTCCAGCATGCAAAAGGTTCTGGAATGCATATACGCTTAAAATAGCGGCGCATCATCCATTCTGGATGAGCGAACGCAGCAATACTGATCACGGCTGAAATATCGTGGCGTCGTGAGGCTTCGAACAATACCGCCCCGGCGCCGACAGAGTGTCCAAGCAGTACGATACGAACCGGTGGGCCTGAAGTGTGCGTTTTGACCCAGTTGATTGCTTCACCTGCGTCTTCTGCAAATCGGGGAAGAGAGGAAAAGCTGGCAGAATCGCTGCGACCATGATTACGCGAGTCAAGTAGTAACACATTCAACCCGGCACGATGCAGGGGGAGGGCCAGCGGCAACATCAGTTCCGCATTTCCACCCCAGCCGTGTAGAAGGATGGCGGTTGCAGAGGGGCTAGTCGCCGGCAGCCACCAGGCAAACAGCCTGCTTCCTTTGCTCGTGGGGATGTTTATCTCCCGATAAGGCAAACCAAAATCGGCAGGACTTCCTCGCTCGACCCGCCTTGGGGGATGGAATCCAATGTGTATGGCCAGCAGCATGAAAATGAGAGCAGCTGCTACTGCTGTCAGGACTGAGATGATAATAGTTTGCATGGCTTTAAACAGGCGTAGATGCCGCTTCTGTAGCGCTTTGCTCCAGGGCAAAATGTTAACGAATGGCTGAATCTTACCGTTTGAACCGGTCTTGGTCGGCGTGGCATCGTGATGATACCTTCAACCCTGATCGGTTATCCGTCAAGGCCAGCTGGATCCGTGTCCCGATAAGGTCGTTGGTATTTCTTGCCATATCCCGCCTTGGCGAATTGCTTCCTTTTCTTCTTGACCCTGAAGTATGGTTTAGGGTCTAGAATTCGATCCAGCCAGGAGACGGCCATGACGCTGTTAAATATCGGGCAGGTAGCGAAACGAACAGGAGTAACGGTGGAGACCGTGCGTTTCTATGAAAAGCAAGGACTGATAGCTGCGCCGCAACGTTCGGATGCTGGCTACCGGCAGTACACACCCGAGACGGTGAAACGGGTGCGGTTTATCCAGCGAGCCAAGGAAGTGGGCTTCACGCTGAAGGACATCGGCGAACTGCTGGCCCTGCGCCAGACACCAGGCACATCCTGCGCTGACATCAAGCTGCGCGCCACGCAGAAGATCAAAGAGGTGGATCAGAAGATTCGTGGTCTTAGCCGCATCCGCGATGCCCTCGGGCGCATGATAATCAAATGCAGCGGCAGCGGTGCTTTGAGCCAGTGTCCGATTCTCGAAGAATTGGAACTGGATGAGGAATGAATGTCATGCAGATCGAACTGGTATACGAAAAGACCTGCCCGAATATCGAGGCAGCGCGCACGCAACTATTGCGGGCATGTGCCGAGGCCGGTATCTCGCCCCACTGGCAGGAATGGGAAGTGAGTAACCCGGAGGCGCCGGCTCATGCGCACGGTTACGGCTCACCTACCATCCTGGTGAACGGCAACGATGTCAGCGGCGACATGATTGAGGGTGATGATTACTGCTGTCGCGTCTATTCTCATGGAGAACTTACCAACAAGGGTGTGCCCGCGGTGGCGGATATCGTGCGTGCATTAAGGTTCGGGCAGAAGACAGCCATAACAACAAACCCCGTTTCCCGCTGGCGCCTGAACGGGGCTTTGTTACCCACCGTGGGCGTGGCGCTTTTGCCGAAGCTCGCTTGCCCGGCCTGCTGGCCGGCGTATGCCGGTGTATTCAGTACTGTGGGTATCGGGTTTCTTGACTACACACCCTTGCTGCTGCCACTCACGGCAGTATTCCTGCTCATCGCCGTAACCGCGCTGGCCTATCGTGCACGACAGCGGCGCGGTTACAAACCATTGCTGGTGGGCGTGCTGGCCGCGGGAACATTATTGATAGGCAAGTTTCATTATGACAGTGATGTTGCCATGTATGCGGGCCTTTTCCTGCTGGTGGCCACATCGTTGTGGAACACCTGGCCGAAGTCAACTTCCGCGGATACATTCTGCCCGGCGTGTGTGACATCAGGCGAGGAAGCAATGAGGTAATCACATTGTTTTACGGAGTCTGCCATGAGTGAGAAACGTCAAATTGAGATCTATAGCGCCGGCTGCCCGGTGTGCCAGGACACTATCGAACTGGTCAAGCGTATGGCCTGCGCCTCCTGTGAGATCAGCGTACTGGATATGCATGACACGGAAGTGGCTGCACGTTCCGCTGAACTGGGTGTTCGGTCAGTACCTGCTGTAGCTGTTAACGGCAAGCTGGCGGAGTGTTGTGCCGGCCGCGGCGTGGACGAAAATACATTGCGTGCCGCCGGGATCGGACAACCGCTGGTTTAAATCATCCGGGTCTGCGCGATCTTTGCCGCCACGGCGATTTGTACAGCCGCCGGCAGATTGGACCGAAGGATATTCTCCCGGCTAGCGATTGCCGTTCACCAGCGTTAAGCAGGAAGATCAGGCGGATCGACAAGGGTCGAGCCTTGCGGGGCAAACGGCGAATTCGATTGATAGCTGAGGTACACTACATCGAGGGCAGTAGCGGCGTTGTCCACCTCGGGCTTCTACAAAAGTATACGCAGCACCTGCGTGTTACACCCATGTTCAGATACATTCTACCGAGGTGCGGGTGGCGGCCACGCTACGCGTCGCCGGAGAGAACTCAGCCCAAGCTTAACTCCCACTAACCGTTGACCTGGATCAATGCGACAAATCCTGAGCACGTTAGCATATTACGCTACACTTATTTAACATCCTGCCATTTCGCGATACCTGGTTACCGATACGATGAGCGTGCAACGCAACCCGATCACTGACTCTCCGGCACTGAAATGGCTACTCATCATAGCGCTGGTATTTGCACCACTTCAGGGTGCAGTGTCAGCGTTCGGGAATGGTTGTCATCCGGACCATGCGATGATGGCAGCCGAAGTGTCCGGTAGCGGCGCCCAGGCGGCAGCTGACACCGATGCCACCCAACAAGAATGTCTTTGTGATCATTGCGGCGATAACGGTATTTGCGACAGCGCCTGCCACTGCAATGCCGCCCCTGCCAGCGCTTTTCTGACCAGCTTTGCGCGCTTAGCGGTTAGCGACCCGCGCCTGCCACCTAGAGCGCAGGTGTTAGAGCCATTCTTTAGTCACTTCGTTTCTCCTCTCCTCCATCCCCCTCAGATCTAATCCTTACAGGGGCCTTGCGCCCGTCTCGAACGTATTCGCCGGTCACGCGCGAGCGGCAGTATTTCAGTGCGCGGTTTCCATCGCCCTGTTTCAGTTACAGTCGAATCAGATGAGCGCGTTTGCCCGGTTACAGGGATCCTTGTTTGGCGCTTGATGCAGCGGGATTCCGGGCAAGGTCCTTCATACCTCGTTGAGCATTTCGGTTGGTAGACACAAGTTACAGGAGATTACTGTTATGGATATTGAAGATAGACAATTACATCTTGGACCCCTCAGCGTCGCTATCGCGACATTGCTACTCACGGCCTGCGGCGGAAGTGGAGGCGGTGGTGACGGAAGTACCTCCGTTGCTGTCGGCACAGCGACTGTTTCCGGTACGGTTCCGGGTACTACAATAGAAGCGTTTGCCGACAATGGAGGCTATTACGTTACTCACTCCACTGACAACGGCACGTCCGAACACCCCTTCAGCCTGGAAGTACCCGCTGGTATGGGTTTGCGCCTGGTCATGACCACTAACGAAGGTACCGCTGACGAAGTCATGTCGCCGATCGGCTTTCGCGATAACACGGCTCAGGTACATACACGTATTGTTCTGGGTGAAGGTGATTCCGTGGCAATTGGTCATGTGCCATTGGCCCTGAACCGTGCTCAGGCGGCCGGCGATGTCGATGGAGATGGTGACAATGACGATATCGACGCTGATGGTGTGCTTGACTCCCCCTTCATGCTGGATGATGCCCGGAGTCCGCTTGGGCACGCCGATGCTGATGTTGATGGAATGAACGATTTCGACGACCCCGACCACGGGGGGTATCAGTATTCAGGCGGGGACCAGGATCCGCTCGATCATGACAACGACGGCGTACCCAACACCATTGATCCGCACTATATGCCGGCTCCCGGATTTACAGACAGTGACCGGGACGGTCTTCACGATGAAACGAACGACGTGAACCCCGGTAACATACAAGGAATGAACACGGAATTCATGGATGATCTGCAAGGCTACGGGTATCACCAGGATGATGAAAATCGCGATGGTTTTCATGACGACGATAATGATCGTGACGGCTTCCACGACGATGATCTGGATAGAGACGGGTTCCATGATGATGACATGAACAGGGATGGCTTCCACGACGACGACATGAACTTGGATGGTTTCCATGATGACGATATGGACCATGATGGAATGCGCGATGTCCGGTGACGCGTCGGCTGTCCCCAAAGGAGCATGGAGGCATCGGTGCGGAACGACGTTTGGCTTATTTATCCGCTAAAGGACGAAACGGTTCAGAGGAAACTGCAGGGGCGGGCGGAAGGATAGATCACGGCAACGGGGTCCGAAAGCAAAGCCCAGGGCGGATTCAGACGCGTTCGCGCTCCGCACGAGAACGTCCAGGCGACAAAGGAGGTAAGAGTCGGATGATGCACTATAGTAAAGTGACCGCAATTGTTCGGGTGGAAAAGCTGGAAGCGGTGGAAGACGCTATCACGGCGGCTGGGGCCACCGGTATGACTGTCACAGAAGTGCACGGTCGGGGGGAGCTCAAGAACTTTTTCAAGAGAGACCGTATGGTGACTCATGCACGCGTTGAGATATTTACAACCGGGGAGCAGACGCAGACGCTCGTCGGCAAGATCATGGCAGTGGCCTCTACAGGGGAAGCAGGCGATGGGATCGTGGCCGTTTTGCCGGTGGGCGCTGTGTATCGTATTCGGGACAGACGTGCCGCCTTTGACCACGAACTGAGTGAGTAACCGTTTTGAGCAGTCGGGCGCCTATCGTCGTCAGGCCCTCGGGAGGCCGCAAGGGTTAAGCGCCGGAGAACACCTTGACTTGTGTCCAAGGTACAGGTTGTAGCCTGAGTGTTCGACCCGTATCAGCGCAGGCGGCTGGCCGCCCGCGAGAGTTCCTTGACGGTGCAAAATGCTGGCCGTAGCAGAGTTCGCGAACCAGAGCGGTACGGTGCGTTACAACACCCGCATCGGGTTATTGCAGCCCGAACGCCGGCTGGATAATGCCCGTCCTCTCTACAAACGCCGCGATATCAAACGGCTGATCGAATCATTCGATGACGCTCTAGGTGAAACCGGCAGCGGTGGGGCTGAACGCCCGTAAATATATGATATTGCGATTGAGGAGAGTCTATCATGACACCGGAAAGTAAATGGTTGCGGCTTGTGATCGGCGCGTTGGTTCTTTGGGTCTCTGTTGGGTTTGCGGTCGAGCCAAAAAAGCCGAAACCGCCAGCGTTCTCGATTGACAACGAGCCGGCAGAGATCCTGCACAACTACCCGCTGGGTGTCATCACGGAATTGGAGGCGTTTGCTTTTCATGGTAGTCCCGTGCGTAAGGTCACGTTACCAAGTGGACAGCCGGGATGGTTATACAAGGCTGGTGAAAAAGAAGGTATTCCCAGTGTCTATGTACTGGAATTCTCAAGCGACGGAATCGTGATTGACGTCTTGCACAAGGATTACCGCTACAAGATCGGGCATACAGCACTTCAATATCAGTATCTGCAACATGTCGAAGCGGAGTTGCAGACTTTGGGTCCCGGACCGGGCCAATAAGCATACCTTATCGGGGGTGCACGAGAACTTGAGGAGACGATTAACGGTAGTGCAGCCTCAGTGACCCGATGGGATGCGACATGGGTGACTGGTGGCCTCCCGGCGAGGCAATCCAGTTTTGCGAATGACGCACGTCAACACAGGAGGTAATTGAAGATGAATTGCAAGATTCTACTGTTTGGGGTTCTTATGGTGAGCGGCATCGCAGTGTCTGCTGGACAGCATGGTGGCGGCATGATGAATATGCAGGAGCGCATGCGGAACATGGATGACACCCTGGATCAAGCGCGCAGGACGAATAATCCTCAACACCATATGGAACTCATGCAGCAGCACATGCAGCAAATGCATGAAGCCATGGGGCAGATGAACGAAATGATGGGTGGCCGCCAGCGCATGATGGGCGCCGAAGGCGGCATGATGGGCGGCCAGGGTGGCATGATGGGTAAAGGCGGC
>JAGFJP010000173.1 GCA_024102665.1 Thiogranum sp.
CACGGATTTGGTCGCCACCAGATCCTTTTCCATGTAAGGATCGATGTATTCCTTGATCTTGGATTCTATCTGCTGCTGTGTGACCTCAGCCATAATCTGTTCCTCTGGATTCCGATTGCCGGAGACACCCGGTCTGAAAGCTTCTGAAAAAACTGGGCAATCAGTGTACACAACCGCGCGACGACGGTCTCCATCGCGGTTTGTGCGGGTTTGGGGGAAGCGGCGCGGGCGCAATCCCGGCAGCGGATACTGTCCTGTGTCCTGCTCTTGACGCCCCCCATGTCTCCGATCGTCGGCATCTGGCATAATGCGCAGCTATCTATAGGTGTTGTCAGGAAATTTCATGGCGGAGCAAAAACGCAAGATTCTCGTCACCAGCGCCCTGCCCTACGCTAACGGGTCGATACACCTGGGGCACCTGGTCGAGTACATACAGACCGACATCTGGGTGCGCTTCCAGAAAATGCGCGGCCACGACTGCATCTACGTCTGCGCCGACGACGCCCACGGCACGCCCATCATGTTGCGCGCCCGCCAGGAAGGCATCGAACCGGAAGAACTGATCGCGCGCGTCGCCGAGGAACACCAGGCCGATTTCGCCGAATTCCTGATCGGCTTCGATAATTACCACAGCACCCACTCGCCGGAAAACCGCGAACTGTCCGAACTCATCTATACCCGCAACCGCGATGCCGGCCACATTACCACCCGTACTATCACCCAGGCCTACGACCCGGAGAAGGAAATGTTCCTCCCGGACCGCTTCATCAAGGGCGAATGTCCGCGTTGCGGAACCGCCGACCAGTACGGCGACAGCTGCGAAGCCTGCGGAGCCACCTATTCGCCCACCGAGCTGAAAAACCCGGTGTCAGCGGTATCCGGCGCCACGCCGATCGAAAAGGAATCGCTGCATTACTTCTTCAAACTGGCGGACTTCGAACCCATGTTGCGCAAGTGGACCACCGCCGGGCACCTGCAGGAAGAAGTCACCAACAAGCTCAACGAATGGTTCGCCGAAGGCCTGCGCGAATGGGACATCTCCCGTGATGCGCCCTACTTCGGTTTTGAAATCCCCGACGCGCCCGGCAAGTTTTTCTACGTATGGCTGGACGCGCCGATCGGGTATCTGGCCAGTTTCCGCCAGTACTGCGAGCGCACCGGCACCGACTTCGATGCCTACTGGAAAAAGGACAGTGAGGCCGAGGTCTATCATTTCATCGGCAAGGACATTATCTATTTCCATGCGCTGTTCTGGCCGGCCATGCTGAGCGGCGCGCAGATGCGCACACCGACGGCGATTTTCGCGCACGGCTTCCTGACCGTGAACGGGCAGAAGATGTCCAAGTCCCGCGGCACCTTCATCAAGGCGCGCACCTGGCTGGACCACCTGAACCCTGAAACCCTGCGCTATTATTTCGCCGCCAAGCTCGGCAGCGGTATCGATGACCTGGATCTCAATCTCGACGACTTCATCCAGCGCGTCAACAGCGACCTCGTGGGCAAGGTTGTGAACATCGCCAGCCGTTGCGCGGGTTTCATCAACAAGGGCTTTGCCGGCCGGCTTGCGGCGCAACTGCCCGACGCGGAGCTGTACCGCACTTTCGTGCGCGCCAGCGAGGAAATCGCCGCCATGTACGAGGCGCGCGAATACGGCCGCGCCATTCGCGAAATCATGGCGCTGGCGGATATCGCCAACCAGTACATCGACGAAGGCAAGCCGTGGGTGCTGGCGAAACAGCAGGGTGCGGAACAGCAGGTGCAGGACGTGTGCAGCGTCGGACTCAATCTGTTCCGGGTGCTGATCACCTGCCTTGCACCGGTGTTGCCGGCGACGGCGGAAAAATCCCGCGCCTTCCTCAACCTGGAATCACTCGACTGGGACGCGCTCGCCGAGCCGCTGGAAGATCATCGCATCGAAACCTTCCAGCCGTTGATGACGCGTGTCGAAGCCGAGGCGATACAGGCGGTGCGCGAGGCGTCGCGCCAGGACCTGGAGACAACCGCGGCGCCGGCGCCGGTCGCGGCCCAGGGCTCGCCGCTGAACGAAGACCCAATCCGCGACCTCATCAGCTACGACGAGTTTGCGAAAGTCGATCTGCGCATCGCGCGCATCGTCAGGGCACAGGCGGTTGAGAAAGCCGACAAGCTGCTGCAACTGACGCTCGATATCGGCGGCGAAACGCGCAATGTGTTCGCCGGCATCAAGAGCGCCTATGCGCCCGAAGACCTGGAAGGCAAGCTCACGGTGATGGTCGCCAACCTGGCGCCGCGGCAGATGCGTTTCGGCATATCGGAAGGCATGGTGCTAGCCGCCGGTCCCGGCGGCAAGGACCTGTTCATCCTGGAACCGCACCCGGGCGCGCAACCCGGCATGAGGGTGAAGTAAGCGCATGGGTGAACTGGCGCTCATTCTTGTCAGCACTGTGCTGGTCAACAACTTCGTGCTGGTGAAGTTCCTCGGCCTGTGCCCGTTCATGGGCGTGTCGCGCAAGCTGGAGACCGCCACCGGCATGGCGCTGGCGACCACCTTCGTGCTGACACTGTCGTCGGTCAGCAGTTACCTGGCGAACGAATACCTGCTGGCGCCGCTGGGGCTGGAGTATCTGCGCACCATCACCTTTATCCTGGTGATCGCGGTGGTGGTGCAGTTCACTGAAATGGTGGTACACAAGACCAGCCCGCTGCTCTACCAGGTGCTGGGCATTTTCCTGCCGCTGATCACCACCAACTGCGCGGTGCTCGGCACCGCGCTGCTCAACCTGCAGCAGGACAACAGCCTGATCCAGAGCCTGCTCTACGGCGCCGGCTCGGCGCTCGGCTTCACCCTGGTGATCCTGCTCTTCGCCGGCCTGCGCGAGCGCATCGCGCTCGCCAACGTTCCCGCAGCCTTCACCGGGACGCCGATCGCGCTGATCACCGCCGGCCTGCTGTCGCTGGCCTTCATGGGCTTCGCCGGCCTGCCGGTGCGCTGACCCTCTCCCCCTCCCCCGAACCCCTCGAGGAATACGACGATGACGATGATCCTTTCGGTAGCGGTGGTCGCCGCCCTGGGCCTCGGCCTGGGCTGGCTGCTCGGTCTCGCCTCGCAGTGGCTGGGGGCCACCACCGATCCGGTGGTGGAGCGCCTGACCGAGGCCCTCCCCGGTTCGCAGTGCGGCCAGTGCGGCTACCCCGGTTGCGGCCAGGCGGCGATCGCGCTGTCCAAGGGCGAGGCGCCGGTCACGCTGTGCCCGCCGGGCGGGCGTGCGGTCGCCGAGAGGATCGCCCAGATCCTCGGCGCCACCTTCGATCCGGGCAATCTTCCCGACCGCGGCCCGCTGCTGGCCCGGGTGCGCACCGACTCCTGCATCGGCTGCTCGCGCTGCATCAAGTCCTGCCCGACCGACGCCATCCTGGGGGCGACCAAGCAGCTCCACGTGGTGCTGGAGGAGGCCTGCATCGGCTGCGGCGCCTGCGCCGAGGTCTGCCCCACCGGCGGCATCGACCTCGAGGGCATCCCGGTCACCCTGCGCAACTGGCGCTGGCACAAGCCGGGCGTGGGACACGCCTGAG
>JAGFJP010000177.1 GCA_024102665.1 Thiogranum sp.
CAGAACGAATAAAGTAAGGCTAGGAGAACGAAATGCTGAATGAACTCCAAAATACTACAATGGCTCGACAGAGTGCTATGGATAATCCATTTAACAAGCATAAAGAGATGCTGCTAAATGCGGACTACAGTACAGCAATCCGCTTGAGGCAGCTTGCGCTGCATCTTTTCAACGATGATAACAAGCTAGATAGCCTTTCGCGTTTGCTCGCTAACGCAGACGAAAGACATCTTGCCATCGCGTTTAGCATGCTCCGATGGTACGCAATCTATGGCGAAAACGATGCAGTGTTCATAGATGTCTGCAGACAAGTCGCAAAGAAATGGTCGTAGCAATAAGCGCCAGCGTCGAATCGATGATTCTGTGAAGAGTATGTGCAGGACATCTGACGGCTCTGCTTTCTGGGAGCTGCAGCTTGACAGCTCTGCGTTGAAGTCGATCACGCCTGATCCTGTGTATTTTGGAACATTCGAGCGCTATCGGAAATGAGTCTAGACAAAACAGTTTTGCATACACTGCCAAGACTTAGAGAGGTTAAGAACTTGCACAAATATCCCTTCGAGAAAATCAAGGCGGAATATCCGTTGCAGCTAAACGCTGTCTATCCTGAGTTCGGCTCTGGTTGGATGGGTCTGATCATGTCAATGCTTGAGGAGCTGGAGGCGAGCCTAACGACTGATGAGTTCCACGCTATTCGATTCAGGCAGATTAAATCCAAATTCGGCGGGTTAAGGGCATATTACGTGATTGCGCGCGGCGCTCGTATTTCAGATGATGCAGAATTGAAAATGCGAGAGATCATCGAGAAATACAACTATATATCAACAAACAAGTGCGAAATATGCGGCGGAGAAGGCCGTCGCGTGATGATCGATAGCTGGATCGTTGCGATGTGCAATGAGCACATAACAGAGCGCGTGATCGAGCGCGGTGTCAAGGACTGCAACAAGCATCTGTTTCACAGCATCAATGGCGTACAGCTGGTAAAACTCGATGAGCTGTCAGAGGCGGATCGTTTCATGTTCAAGGATGCGGTCGAGTGCGTTGTCAGTCCGCCGATTGAGGGCTACGAGTATGCGTTCTTCTACGAGAGGTACTTAGAACTCAAGTCGCAGGACAGAGCAAGATCCGAGATGGAATCGAAATACCTACGGTTTCGGACGAGCTTCAACAAACAGGATCAGGAGGACGACGATGCGACAGGGTTATAATAATCACATGCGATTGGGCGACATCGTGTACTGCGAGAAGCGCGATCGCTACGGTATCTGCTATCTGTCTGAGCGTACTCGATCGGAGGTGTATTACGAGGACGGCGCGTTCGACGAATTCAGTAGCAATGATCGCGGTCTCAGCGTCGTTGACAACTACTACGAGATAGACAGCACAGGTCTGCACTCAGTGCTGAGCAAGACGCAGTTCAACATGATCACTAGAGAACGAATTGCGTTCCTGCTGGCGTATGCTGAGCGGATGCGCATCCGTGCATCTATGAAGAAATCGATTTCGCGAAGGCGTATTTACGAGGAGAATAACGACGATGCGACGGGGCTTTGATTATGACAAATACTGCTGTGCAGGCTCTATAACGTTCTCAACACGAATGTTCCATTTTCTGTAACAAACGTGAGTGCGATACTCCAGTTTTCCGACGACTACGACGAGCTGCGCCAGCAAGCGTGGGCGTCGATGCCATTTCATCAGCACTCTGCGAGTGCCGGTGTTTATTACCTGCCGCAGCTGTTTCGACTTTCGAACAGGGCTTCAACGACGGGCATCTGAGGTGGCTGGGGGCGCAAAAGGGGCGACAGTATCAGTCGCACTCTAAGCGTTTGTCTTAGGATAGCCCCAGCCCGTTGTCTAGTTGGGTCAGTCCGTCCGGCGACCGAGAATGTCGAGAGTTGAGTGTTTGGTAACTCCGGTCCAAACGTCCCAATAGTCCTCCAAAGGGCAGTTTAGGGGTGTGCGTCGGACTGCGTGTAAATCTCGATCTCTACAAAGCAGGGCTTTGCGGCTAGATAGTGAAGACGCAAACCTGGCGCCTCTTTCCCACTCCCCACAGAACAGCAACCGGAATGCGTCGCCAATTTGGCGGAACCGCTATTCAGGGAGGTCGGGCAATCTGGCTTGTGCGTTTATATAGCCTTCAATCTGAGACGGCGCATGCGTCCGGCCGCTGACCACGTTAGCCCTTATACCCGCCCCGACATGGTTCCGAAAACCGCACATGGCAGGGTTGCGAACGTGTGGGTGTTCCAGTATAGAGATGCAGATATGGCCGAAACGATTGCCCGCTAGGGGACCGTCGGCAGGACGATTTTCTGACATTCTTATGCCCGCCATGCAAAGACCAAGAATTGAAGAATACGGAAGGTACAACAAGCGCTTTTGCCGAGATAGAAGACTCTGTGTATCTCGATATACATAGTCAATGTCTAATTACCGGTTAGCGCTCAAACGGGGGATTATGGAAATCACTGCATTCGTGCTTAGCATCCTAGCGCTCACATTCACTATATACAGTTTTTGGTGGATGAATTGGAGGCAAGGCGAGTTACTGGTGGGAGCTCCGCGAACTTATGCAGCTTCAGCGAAAGACCAAAGGGTGGAAAGACTGAAGTAGGGTGTTCCGGCAATTCGAGCGCAAGAAACAGTGCTGAACATCTCCTAACGGGCGAGACGTAGCAATTTTGCGCAGCGTGAGCTGCCTCTGGTGTATTGACAAAAGCTACCGCGGCTCCGGCCATAACGGCTGCCTCTGGGTGCGAAGGGCGCTGGTCGACCACCTAGATTCCTGCTAGGGAGCTGAGATGCACCCTAGGCGAATATAATAACTACTGCTCAATAGGTTACAGTAGACATGCACCGCAATCGGTGGTTGTATGACCAGGTTCTGCCGAAGCATCGGGTCTGGAAGGGGGGCGGAGAGCGAACGTACCCGCGGATTTGCATGTTGGATCTGCATTACTTCGGTAACTTCAGACCGTATGATCCAATAAATCTTTTCGGGTAAACAGTGACTTGCCAAACAGGATTAAAGATCCGCGAGCTATTGTCTGTTCGTAAAATGGCAGTTAACGGATGTTCATCAGTTGGGCCATAACGAACGGCAATGAAGTGCATCGGCGCTCGAAAACAGCGTATTGGAGGGTTGATAATACTTGGCGGCCTGCCCCCAAACCCGGACCGCACACGCATGCCGAACGGATGCCGCAGTACGGAGGGATTCGCGCTGTGCCAAACGTATTCGATGGGTTTCAAAAGTATTTTTATCAATAGGTGGCTATATGTCTAAGCATGGTACCCCTCCAGCTCGTGGCGAAGACAATGCGCTACAGGGATACGATGCTCAATATTCAGTCGCGTCTGAACTTATTCTAAAGGCACTGCCTAGTAGTGACTTTGTTTGTGCGATCCTTAAGGATTTTAAGGCTGAAAAGGTAGATGACATACAGATCGTTACGATAAAACGTGTAGACGCTTATCAAGTAAAATGGCACGTTCCACCGACCTCCCTTACTCCTGGAGATCTAAAGGGAACCGATACAACTCCCGAAAATGGCTTGGCGAGACAACTTGCCGACGGTTGGGCGGCGTTAAAAGCTGTACATCCCGCGAAGGAGGTTTTTGTTCATCTTTATACAACCTCTAATGCTTCAACCAGTGCAATCAGCGATATATCGAAGACGGAAAGCCCACCAAGACATCTCGCGGAGTTCATAAACGCATACTGGAAGGTAGAAAATCCCTCGAAAGAAACTCTGGCGAAATGGCAACCTTTGATTCAAAAATTTCAAACGGCATCTGGGTTACCTTTGGAGTTGTTCGAAAACTTCCGCACTCATTGCCAATTCGATCTAAATCGCCGTCGTCCTAAAGAAAGAGAGGAATACGCGCAGTCAAGTAGGTACTACAAGGACATCGAACACCTACAATCCGCCTTGCTCAAGAAGGCGGGGCAGGTGCAGGGAACTATTACCCTCACACGAAAAGAAATTCTCGACCTTGCTGGTTGGAGCGAAAGATTTGATTTTAAAGCACGGCATGAGTTCCCAACACCGGCTTGCTACGTGCCAATTGACAACACTGTTCAGAAGCTAGAACAAGCACTTCAGCAATGCAATAGAGGCTATCTTGCACTCATCGGAACTCCAGGGTCTGGAAAGTCAACCCTCTTGACGAGAACACTGCGCTATCGACGCAATGTACGAGTCTTTCGCTACTATTGCTTCGTGCCAGATGATACTGCTCTGTCCAGAGGTGAAGCATATAATTTTCTACACGATCTGGTTCTAACGCTTACCAACGAAGGTATTAGACCCTGGGGTCACTCGATGGGTGACAGTATCGAGGAACTGCGGACTACATTTGCAGCCCAGATTCGAGAGATCGGAAATCTTTGGACAGAACAAGGTCTTCAGACCATCGTATTAATTGATGGGCTTGATCATATTAGGCGAGAAAGTAACCCGCAACGTTCCCTGATCAACGAATTACCTCAGCCAAGCGCATTACCACAGGGCTGCGTTTTTGTTTTGGGTACCCAGCGGCTCGAAAATATCGGGCTTAATAGAAGCATTTTAGACGAACTACAGGCGTCTAACGGCGCTAGAATAATTTCAATGGGCCGACTGAAACGCCGGGAGATACGTGGAATCATCTCGAAGCAGCTGCCAAGTAGGGAGTTTCAAGAAGCAGACATTGAAGCGGTCGTGTTACGTTCGGCGGGTCACCCGCTTGCTCTTGGCTATATTTTAAATCGCATATCCAACGCAGATCCTGCCGAAACCGACACCGTTCTTAACAATATTCCAGAATACGCAGACAATATCGAGAGGGAATATGAAGTATATTGGAGGCAACTCGAAAATGACGATAGCTTAAGGAATTTGCTGGCGTTAATTTCCAGAATACGCGGCACGCTTGATTTGGAGGTAATGTCTGCGCTGGAAAGCGATAGAACACTTAGAAAGTTAGTGTCTACTGCGAAGCATTACTTCATAGAGTTGCCCGAAAGGAGGTGGAGATTTTTTCATAATAGTTTTCGCCAGTTTGTACTCGACAAAACGGGGCGAAGTGCGTTCGGTTTTGACGATGAGGTAGCTCATAGAAGTTATCACGCGAGGCTAGCGAAGTTGGCATCAGAAAATATTACTCCGCGAGTATTTCAATGGGAACGCCTGTATCACACATACCATAGTGGGGATTACAAGCGCGTGCTTGAGCTGGGGACTCAGGAATATTTTCGGGAGCAGTATTTTGCTTCGCGACCAGCCAAGCTAATTATCGATGATACTAAGTTGGTTATGAAAGCAGCGCGCGAGCAAGAAGACGCTCTTGCGGCTATACGTGTGCTCCTCATTGAGGCGGAATTAAACCAACGCAGCGATATATTGGATGAGTGCGAAATACACGATCTCCTTATTCGTGTAGGTAAGCATGAGGAAGCTATAAAGCACGTATTATTCGAAGGCCAGTTGTACATTGGCCAGGAAAAAGCATTAGAGGTTGCGCGCAAGTTAGCGGACGCTGGATATATTGAAGCAGCGAACGAAATATTCGAATTATCGGAACCGCTTGATAAGTTATCTGGCACAGATGCCGGAGGGCTTATAAGGCATGGAGACAAAGACATACTAGACGTGTGGCTGCGCACAGCCATTCGGTTTCGATCACTCGACAACATTAAGCAAGCAATCACAAACCTGGAATTCAGAGAGGGCGGTCATTATCGAGTTTCAGGCGGGGGCACAGAAAATCTCCGAGCATTGCTCTATATAGAGCTTGCCGATGCAATAATTGAGACAGGTGAGCGAGAAGCCATAGAACAGCTGAAGATCAAGCTCGGCGATGTTATTGACGAGAAATTGCTTCAGCAGCGAATTGCATACTCAGTCATTGCTTTTGATGTTGATCCAGCCTGGAAAGACGATCAGCTGAATTATCTTCTAAAGCTAAACAATGAAGAACGGCTGCCCGACCCAATATTATTGAGAATTGTCGCAATCTTGCTAAGAGAAAAGAATGATCTGCAGGCGGCAAAGGAGTTATTTGACTCTATACCCACTCCACCACGAGTAGTCGATGAAAATAGTCTAAGTCACAATTTCGGTCCTTATATACTTCGCTTGCGTTATTACAGGCTTCGTTCTGCGCTGGGCGACACCATTGATCCGGTGGGAGCAGTGGTGGATACGGGAGTAGAACATCAGAAGGGAGACATACTAATTGAACGTATGGTGATTCGCATAGCGAATCTCTGGGGGAAAGCATGGCAAGGAACCGTGCTTCCAGCAACCACTGTAATAAACGAATTGCTGCCCGCTCTACGAATAATCGAACTAAGAGGCGACGGAAAGCTAAGTTTGTCACTCTCTGGTAAGCATAAACTGTATATAGAAATGATTATATATGCAGCCGCAGCTCATGGAGAGGATGTACTGAAAGAGCTGTCCCAGTGGCTGGAAAAACGTTGGCAAGATGCGGCTACGTCAAAATATTGGTTTCAGTCGTTACGTAGACATGCCGCGTTAATTGTATATAGGGCGGGGGGTCCTAAAGAAGAACTTGTTAACAGGCTAACGGAGCTGGAGCCAAGTCTCGGTGCGCATGACGATGTCAGGGAGTATCTGGAAAGCTGCACTGAGCAATTAGCCGCATGGGAAGAGATAGATGAGCTAGACCGGGGTTATTCTTATATCGAACTAATGATAAAAGCATCCTTCGGCATCTATCATGAAAAAGACCCGCAGATTTATTACTGGACAAAATGGTACCAAACGACGTTAGAGCGCGAACCGGGACTCGCCAAATCCTATTTTAGGTTTGTTGCACAGGGGGTAGCAACGGCATCCGCTTATAGTCGGGGTGGCCGCGCTCATGATGCATCTATAAAACTGCTTTCGATTATTGCTAGCACCGCACCAGACTTGGCAGAAAGGCTGAAGCAGCTGTTTAGGGACGAAGACGTTCTCAATTATCACGCAGCCATAGAGGCGCTTCTCATATCCGGATTTAATGAAGACAGCGTACCTATTGAAGTGCCATATGCGTTGCTAGTCAGACTTTATTTGCCATACGTCCGCTATTGCGAGGAAGACGTTATTGAGGCATTTATCAACAAACTAGTTAAGATAGACCGCGCGCAAGCGGTTGCTTTGTTAGGGGATCTAGTAAGCACGGTCAAACGCGACATTGCGCCGCCGTTATGTGGCAAGTGGTGGGCGTCATTAGAAGAGAATTTGCAATGTCACTCGGATGTAGAAGAGCTGTTGAAGACTGTATCTGACCTGCTTTCGCAGCAAAAACCAAAAGCGGACCATACCAAAGGTTCAGTATTGCTAAACGATGGGACTGTCATTGAAGAAGACGAGTTATTAATTGAAGGAAAGAACCCAGATAGGCTAATTGAGATTGTAGGGAATATAAAAGAAGACCATTTCTATCGCTGGCATTCGATAGTTAATAAGATTCTTGGGGCGCTAAGCAAGGAGCAATCAGAAAAGCTATTAATTAGGCTTGCTGTGCTTGGTAAAAGTGGTCGCGATGTGTCTGGGTTAATTAACAAGCAACTCGAATTCGGCAGTACGACAGAAGCAGAAAGATATGCACTAGAGGCATTAAAGCAATCCAGGGCGCACGGATGGTCACACTCATACGATGGCGGCTCACGCATTGAGCCCTACAAAACTCTAATAAAGATTGATGAGAAATATCGCAGGCAGGCATTTAATCAGTTTGTTGATGATTATTTAGAAGGCAATCGCCCCTATCACGTAGAAGGTATGTTGGACGATCTAGTCTCGTTGTTCTGGCGCGACCACCCCACAGGGGAAATGTGGAAAGAGATACATGAACACTTCTCGCAGTTGCGAGAGTTCTCCAACCCAGTGATTAGGCCGTCTAGTGAGTACGAACTGGGAAAATTGGATCCAACATCCCTAACGCAGATACTGATAAAGCAAGTTATTGAGGCATACGGCATGCCACAGCCAGAGTTGCGGGAAGACGCGTTTAAAGCGCTAGTCCAGATATATAAGCGGCTGCCAGAAGCTAGAGATCAGATAACAGGGGCGATAGATGAGTACCTAAAGGAAGGAAGAGATTCACCTTTGCTGGGTACCGCGCTGATAAGAGGGATCTCGAGTAGTGCCCCAGAACTTATTGAGAGATTCAGGGAAATATTGGAGACACATCTACAACACGACGACATGGCTGTGCGGTTGGCAAGCAGGAAGACTCTTTCAAGCTGGAATGGAAATCTATCTGTAAAACGCGACCGTCCGTTACCTGCATCTTATACAATTGAACTACCTGCATTCGAAACTATGGCGGATAGCCTGGCTGGTGGATTGATAGCACCAAATGCAACGCTTCCTGAAACAAACGACTCACTTCAGCTGGTAGGCACGGCACAGGAGGCCCTCGAAATCATCCATCGCAAAACAGGTATAGGTTATAGAAATCTGGTTGAAAGAACTGCGCTGCTCATGGAAACGGTCCTTCCGAAAGAAGAATGGAATTCGGAGGCAGAGAAAGCATTGCAGGCTCGATGCAAATTATTGCGAATTGAAACTGCTTACAGGCGTCCGCGTGCGATGGCATCTTCAATTGCGCTAGGACATGTTATAGGCGAATTATTCGATGCAGAACTGCTTGATGAGAATGATTTATATTTATTGGAACCTTGTTTATCAATCCTTGATTTGACTATCGCTAGGACAGAGCCAGTCGCAAATAACCTAACGCCGGTGTCAATAGCGATTTCAGATGATTACACGCAAACGCAGAGCGAGTGGGTTGAAGCCGAGCCAGATATGCTACCCACGCCACCGGTAACAAACGACGGATGGACAGTTCTAGGGTTTGTGACAAGAGCCGACGTGCCAAGATGGGAATATCCATCGGAATACATTACAGGCAGTATTTGCTCACCTCATATCGAACAAACGGATATAGGGAATAATCCGGAAGCTATCATTCCTGGAACGATGATGGCCCTTTGGTGGCTTGCAGCTAATTATCCCGGCCTTCCATACCTAAAAACAGCGTTAGCACGTTCAATTGTGATTAGGGCTCAGGCACAACGAACAGAAATAGGTAGAGCATCTTGGCTAGCGATTAATCCGATCGTTGCTCATAATTTGGGCTGGTCTCTCAATGCGGGAGGATTGTTCGAGTGGAGCGACGGCAACGGAAAGATAATGGCGAAAAGCCAATGGTGGCGAAATGGTAGGCTTCACAGGCATGCTCCTGCTGATGGTGTCAGAGCAGAGGGTTGGATTGTAAAAGCGTCGCCCAAGGGATTTGATCAATTGAAAGAATTCGCATTTCCGGCTAAATGGGTTTATGGAGTACGGAAACGCTACGACAAGGAAGAAGCTGACAATGCCTGGGTATCAATATTTGACTTAGCATAAGGAATCGCGCCGGGGTTGGCTAGCAGGACCGCACCGTCGGCTGACCAATCGAGCAATGAGGGCTTGTTGAACATGCGATCAGGGCAACGGCGCACGATGGATCAGAAAGCCGGAAGTAGAAGGGGGCAATCGACTGCCTGTTGGATAACCAGGCGTGCTACCACTCTTTCGCTGCCGACCCGCACGCCTTTCAGGCACACAACCGGATTGCCGCCGCGCGGGCGACTCGTCAAATCCCGCGGCGCGGTCAGCCGTGATACAGCTATTCTTCTTCCGGATCTGTCGTTTGAATGGAGAGGCTATGAACGCGACGCTGCCGGTTTTCCTTTACCCCATGTAGCAATACGTAAACCTGGTTTTTACCTGAAAGCATCACTAGCGCGTCGGACACCATCCGAGGCGCTACTCGTAACCAAATCATCCAGCGATTCTCGCCGCGGATTGTATCTATGTAGGCGAGGGGAGGTGGTGTGGCATAAACTGGATATTGACCGCCTCTGTAAACCCGATAGCGAGGTACGTCGTCCTTGTCGCGTTCATGGAGATCCTGGCAATGATGTTGGCTGTAACGTCATAGGCGTGACTTCCTATTCCTTCCTACGTTGTTCCTGGGTTGTTGTTTCACTTGTAGTCGTTGTTCGTCCTGCCTCCTTGGCGGCCTCTCCGGTGGGACTATGGGTTAGGAGGGACAATTGTGTAAGCCCTTTCTTAGCGCGAGCCTAGCCGTCAGCGCGCCCAAACGGCTCACGAAGTATATCGCTGGTTGATAGTTGAAAAGCATGGTGGATCGTCTGAGACAGGCAAGGCAGAGCGCACCCGACACCCAGCCGATGGGACACAGACATGGTGACACTCCTCCGTGAAATGCTTATTGTTATCCTGGCCCTTGGCGGTCCGTTATGCGCGGCCCTGCCGACGGGTCGGATCTCCCTCGTGCTTACCGGCGAGCCGCATCCGCAGCGGCGGCAGGCGAGCGAGAAGGTAAAAAATGTTTACGCCGAGTTTTGGCAAAACGCAAGTGATTTTGCGAAGCGGGGCGCTTGAGTATTCGGTAATCTACGAATGAAGGACGCTGCGGGCCTATGGCTGACCGATTGAATCTGCGATGACTAAACGACCGGGTTGGGTCGTTTCCGGAAATACGTCCAGAAATCATAGCCGACCGCTCCTGGCCAGCTTCGCCACCGGTCGATCTGACCAGCCAGCAGCCGGTATGGATCTGATTCCAAGCCGCGAATCGGATCTCGGCTGTACCAGCGGTTCCACCCTGAAGCAGACCTTCGTTCCCTAGCGTCCTGTACCCGTCGGGACAACGAGGTCACGTTGGGCGTGTGGCGGACGCGGTTCGAAAAGATGGCGTGCCGCGAAGGACTCCGAGTACTTCAGTATCACAGTGGAGAACGATATGTGAGGGAATGAGTAGCCACACCCCGACCGGTTGCGGGACAAACGAACCGGGCACTGTCAGAGGTTCAATGCATGCAGGGGTGGGGGAGGGCGCATTCACTTTGGGACGCGTTGTGACGTGGATTCAAATGAGCAGTTAAAGTGTTTTGCTAAGGAATAGCTCCGTTGCTATCACGAGATCTTTGATGAAACGAATATGCTTGCGGAGGTTTTCGCGCGTCACTGCGTGGGGTGTAGGCTGGCCCGGGACCGGTCTCCAGCATCGGTGGGCAATGTCGCCGCGCTTCTTGACAATCTTATTGAGTTCGCTGCGAGCGCGAATTGGATCATAGTTGTTCCAGCGCCAGCCTTCTGTCACGTCGATGTTTAGGTATTTGAGGAAGATTGCCTTGACTCGATCACTGCTTGGAGAATGAAAGGACTTCAGGTCGTTTTCGAGGGACGATTTGTAGAATTCTGCAAGGCAGAGCGCCTCGGAGGCGCAGTCCGAGACTGCATCGGCAGCCTCTGCGATCCTGTCTTCTACATAGGTCTCCAGTGCTGCTAGAGCCATTACGAGGCTTGCGCGCTTGAGGACTTCTGTCTCCGGTGGTGGCGGGTTGTTTTTTAAAACATCAAAATGCTGGAGCAGATCATCCGCGTCCTGAATCGCATGCTCAAATGTTTGGAAGGCTGTTGAGGACATATGCGAAATGCAAGGTGCTGGTTAATCTGCCTTACAGCAATTGAATGTTGTCTGCGTAGATTGGGGAAGCCCACGGAATCGCGTCACTAGGGCGCCCATGGTTTCACGCCCGCGAGCTCTTTCGAAAAATTCACTCGCTCCAGAAGCTTCCGCAAACGCGGCAGCTCTTGATCTTTGACATAGAACTCATCACCGACGTTTTTTTCCGTGGCTTCGCGGCCCATCATCTGTTCGCGTGGGCGTCGCTTGACACCGCAGCGATCTAGGGCGGTCGTTAACGTATGACGAAAGCTGTAGAAGACACACTTGTTTGGTTGATGCAGTTTGAGGGGTTTCAGAATGGTTCTCACAAAATTCTCGTTTAGATACCGTCCATAGCCATTGCCTTCTTCATAGTTGAGTTCGGGGAAAATGCGGTCGTGCCCGAGCGCTTTAACACTTTCGACGTACTCGATAAACCCCAATCGGATCAACTGAGAATGAATCGGCGTTTTTCGAATGGCGTTCGCGGTCTTGCTGCACTTTCCCGGGTCGTTTTCATTGAAGTCGAAGACCCATACCCCGTGGACTTGTTTGATATCTTTCACATAGAGCGAACTGATTTCACACGGCCGAGCCCCGGTAAACAACCCGATCAATGGGGTCCAGAAACGATACGGTTTCATCTTTCCAGTGCGCTTGAGCTCTTTCTTGTAGTCCGAAAATGTAATATGGCTAAAGATCTTCTCAAGGTCATCGCGTGCGAACTGGTCGCGGAGCGCGTTGTTTTTTCGCTTTTTGGATTCCTTGATCCGCAACTTCTTGAACGGATTGTTGGCGGGGTAATAGCTTTCTCGGATGGCATATTCGAACAGCGAAAGATAAAGCGTTATGTGGTTATTAACTTGTTTTGACGAAATCTTCCGGTATCGGCTTTTCTTGGACAGCTCGATAACTTTTTGAATAGGCATGCCGCGGGTCGCTACAGTCTGTGCAGGAAGCTGTAGAATATGGGTTTGCACGAAGCTGGCATCGTCACGTGTAATCGTATGAATCGGCTTGTCAGCGCCCAGTATCTCGGTCAGTCTCCGGAACTTGATGTCATCGCCCGGATCCCATTTCCAGTCGGGTTCGTCGTGATGTTGTGTCTTCCGCCATTCGTTGAAGCGCTCCTGCAGCTGCGAAAGCGTCAACGGTGCGGCGGCTTGCGCGACGGGCGGTTTTGGGAGCGTGGGCAACGAAACCGGTGTGACGGGTGCGTGTGGAAGCGCGGGGGACGAAGCCGGTGCGTGAAATCCTTGGACCAGTCCGGCAATTGTTTCGGGTGCGACTCCCGAGTTTTTGAGCGAATCAATGACCCGGGGATCGATGCGGCGCACAATTCGTTTAGTTCCGTCGGGATTGTGTTCTTCGATCTCTTCGAATTGCGATATCCGACTCGAAAGCAACTTCTCTAAATCCACGACTTCTCCACGCCTGATGCGGTCAAACTGTGCGTCATACCACATGTTGTAATCGACCAGCAGTCGTAGAGCTTGATGACGTCGCGTCGTGCGTAACGAGACGACGAGTTCGCGTGTCTTGAACGCGGCGCGACAATCGGTCGGGACGCGGCGACGGTAGTAGTAGATGTTGTTGCGTCGCAGCAGGTATGGAGCAGGCATAGGCGTTTCCTCTGCTCGGCACTGCTACACGCTTTGCTACACAACGTGTGTAGCAGCCTGTGTAGCAGAACAGGAAACTGCCTCTCTAGCGAAAAGTCGCTAGTTTAAAAAAGCTTTGTTAATCAATAAGAAAGAGTCGAGAGAGATATGGTGCCGAGGAGAGGACTTGAACCTCCACGGGGTTTCCCCCACTAGCACCTGAAGCTAGCGTGTCTACCAATTTCACCACCTCGGCATAACCGACCGGCAGGGCGCCGGTTCAGCGAGCGGCGAACTCTACCGCCCGTCAGCGGGCTTGTCAATTGCAGCGAATGCCGGCGCCGCGGACTTTTTGGTTTTCCTTTGACTGCCAAGTTGGTTAGCATGGCGGGATGACAAGAAAACGCAGTAACAAATCCCGTTTCGAAAAAGATCCGTTCGCCGAGCGGGAAGCCTCCAAATACGACACCCCGATCCCGAGCCGGGAGTTCATTCTGTCCTTGCTGAAAGATGCGAACCGGTTGATGAACCGGGAAGAGATCGCCGCCGCATGCGGGCTCGAGGAACCTGACGACATCGAAGCCTTGCGCCGGCGGCTGCGCGCCATGGAGCGCGACGGCCAGTTGCTGCGCAACCGGCGCGGCGGCTACGGGCTGGTCGAGCGCATGGACATGGTGCGCGGGCGGGTCATAGGACATCCCGACGGCTTCGGTTTCCTGGTCGCCGACGAAGGCGGCGATGACCTGTTCCTGTCGCCGCGTGAAATGCGCGCCGTGATGAACGGCGACCGGGTGGTGGCGCGCGTTACCGGCATCGACCGGCGCGGACGCCGCGAAGGCAGCATTGTCGAAGTCCTGGAGCGCAACACGCACCGGGTGGTGGGGCGCATCTATTTCGAAAGCGGCGTCAGTTTCGTGGTGCCGGACCACAAACGCCTGACGCTGGACATACGCATTCCGCCGGAACAGGTCGCCGGCGCGCGCCAGGGCCAGTTCGTCACCGCCGAAATCATCGAGCAGCCGACACAGCGCTCCGGTCCTGTGGGCAAGGTGATCGAGGTGATCGGCGATCACATGGCGCCTGGCATGGAGATCGACGTCGCCATCCGCGCGCACGAATTGCCGCTGGAATGGCCGGACGCCGTCGAGGATGAAATCCAGGGCCTGGCCGGCGAGGTGACTTCGGCGGCGCTGCGCGGCCGCGTGGATCTGCGCGACGTGCCGCTGGTCACCATCGACGGCGCGGACTCGCGCGACTTCGACGACGCTGTTTTCTGCACGCGAACGCCGAAGGGCTGGCGCCTGACGGTGGCGATCGCCGATGTCTCGCATTACGTCAAACCCGCTACCGCGCTGGATGCCGAGGGCCATTTGCGCGGCAACTCGGTGTACTTTCCCGAGCGCGTCATTCCGATGCTGCCGGAAGTGTTGTCCAACGGCCTGTGTTCCCTGAACCCGCACGTCGATCGCCTGTGCATGGTGTGCGAAATGTACATCGATCAGACGGGCAAGGTGACGCGCTCGCGTTTCATGGAAGCGGTGATGCGCTCGCACGCGCGCCTGACTTACGACGAAGTCGCCGCCATGTTGGTCGACAACGACAGCAAGTTGCGCAGCAAATACGAGCCTGTGCTCGACAATCTCGAAGAGCTGTACAGTCTCTACAAGGTGCTGCGCCGCATCCGCAGCCGGCGCGGCGCCATCGATTTCGAAACCACCGAAACGCGCATTGTGTTCAGCGCCGACCGCAAGATCGAGCGCATTGTGCCGGTGGTGCGCAACGACGCGCACAAGATTATCGAAGAGTGCATGATCGCGGCCAATGTGTGCACGGCGCGTTTCCTCGGCCGCCACAAGCTGCCGACCCTGTACCGTGTCCACGAAGGCCCGCAGGCCGACAAGCTCACCGACCTGCGCGAATTCCTCGGCGAGCTGGGCCTGTCGCTCGGCGGCGGCGAAAAACCGTCGGCCGGTGACTACGCGAAACTCCTGAGCAAAATCCAGGATCGGCCGGACGCGCATCTGATTCAGACGGTTATGCTGCGTTCCCTGTCACAGGCGCGCTACAGCCCGGAGAATATAGGTCACTTCGGCCTGGCCCACGACGAATATCTGCATTTCACCTCGCCGATCCGGCGCTACCCGGATCTGCTGGTGCACCGCGCCATTCGTCATCATTTGCAGGCCGAGGAGCGTTACAGGAAGAAACACGGCAAAGCGCCCAAGCCCGGCGCGACGGCCGAGGGTTTTCCCTACAGCGTGCCGGAAATGCAGTCCCTGGGCGAACACTGCTCGATGACCGAACGCCGCGCCGACGACGCCACGCGCGATGCCGTGGACTGGCTGAAATGCGAGTACATGCTGGACAAGGTCGGTGAGGAATACGACGGCATTGTCAGCAGCGTGACTTCGTTCGGGATCTTCGTGGAGCTGAAAGAGATCTACGTGGAAGGGCTGGTGCATATCACGGCGCTGCAGAACGACTACTATCACTTCGATCCCGCCGGGCACCGCCTGCGCGGCGAACGCACCGGCCGTGTCTACCGGCTGGGCGACCAGATCCGGGTCAAGGTGGTGCGCGTCGATCTGGATGAGCGCAAGCTGGATTTCGAACTGGCGGACGCGGAAGCGAAAGCAAAAGCGCCCGCCGGCAAGCCGGAAGACAAGCCGGCACGCAAAGGCGGGCGACGCAAGGCCCGGAGTAAACGCAGGAGGCAGAAATGAACGTAATTCGCAATACAATGATAGCCGTCACACTGGCGGCGCTGGCCGGCTGCGCCGCGGATGACCCGAACCGGCGCGCCAAAACCGGCGCCGCGGTGGGCGCGATCGCCGGCGCGGTGATCGGCAAGCAGGTCAGCGGCGGACCCAAGGGCGCCGTGACCGGCGCCGTGATCGGCGGCATCGCCGGCGGTTCGGTGGGCAACTACATGGACAAGCAGCAGCGCGAATTCGAAGAAGCGCTGGCCGCCGAACAGCGTCGCAACGAGCTGGAAATCCAGCGTCTCGAGGACGAGAGCCTGAAGATCGATGTGTCCAGCGAAGTGTCGTTCGATTTCGACAGCGCCGATCTGAAACCGGCGTTCATTCCGACACTCGACAAGGTGGCCAACGTGCTGGCCCGTTATCCCAAAACCGACGTTACGGTCGTCGGCCATACCGACAGCATCGGGCCCGAGAGCTACAACCAGGCGCTTTCCGAACGCCGCGCCCGCAGCGTCGTCAGCTATCTTTCCAGTCATGGCGTCGACGGTACGCGCCTGGCCGCCATCGGCCAGGGAGAGTCGCAGCCGCGCGCCACCAATGCCACGGAAGCGGGGCGGCAGCTGAACCGGCGCGTGGAGATCCTGGTGCAGCCGGTTGTCGACGGCCAATGATGACAGCGGGCGCGATACGCGGGTTCCTGCTCGCCGACGCGCTGGCCTGACGCCGGCCCGATGACGCACGCGCAGCGCGTCTTCGGCCTGCATGCCGTGCGCGGCCTGTTGCAGCGCCACCCGGCGCGCGTGACCTTGCTGCTGGTTCTGGAGTCGCGCAGCGATGCGCGCATCGAAGAGGTGCTCGAGCTGGCTGAGAAGGCCAATGTGCCGGTGCGCCGGGTCGCGCGCCAGGAGCTGGACGAGCGCGCGCCGGGCGTCAGCCACCAGGGCGTGGTCGCCGAGACCGGATCGAGTCCGGGCCTGGGCGAAAACGACCTGCAGGCTTTCCTCGACGCGCTGGAACGGCCGCCGTTTCTGCTGGTTCTCGATGGCGTCCAGGATCCCCACAACCTCGGTGCCTGTCTGCGCAGCGCCGACGCCGCCGGCGTCGATGCCGTGATTATCCCCAAAGACCGCAGCGCGCCGCTCAACGCGACGGTGCGCAAAGTGGCCTGCGGGGCGGCCGAGACGGTGCCGGTGATCCGGGTCACCAACCTGGCGCGCATCCTGCGCCTGCTGCGCGATAGCGGGGTGTGGCTGTACGGGGCGGCGGGGGATGCGCCGCAGACCCTGTACGACGTCGATCTCAGCGGTCCGCTGGCGCTGGTGCTGGGCGGTGAAGGCAAGGGTTTGCGGCGCCTGACCCGCGAACACTGCGATGGCCTGGTGTCGATTCCGATGGCCGGATCGGTCAGCAGCCTCAATGTTTCTGTCGCCACCGGTATCTGTCTGTTCGAAGCCAGGCGGCAGCGCAGCGGCGCCAATCGCCCGGCGTGAGCCCGCCCCGGCTTGCTTGTTGCGCCGTTGCTGCGTAAAATGCCGCCGTTTTACGCGCTTAAATGCGCCTCCTTGCTTTTCGCAATAGCGCGGAAGGCTGTTAATCCGAAGGGAGTTATACATGCGTCATTATGAAATCGTGTTCCTGGTCCACCCGGACCAGAGCGAGCAGGTGCCCGCGATGGTGGAACGTTACCGCAACACCATCGAATCGTCCGGCGGCAAGATCCACCGCCTGGAAGACTGGGGTCGCCGTCAACTTGCCTACCCTATCCAGAAACTGGCCAAAGCCCACTACGTGCTGATGAATATCGAGTGCGGGACCGAGGCGTTGAGCGAACTCGAGAGCGCGTTCCGTTTCAACGACGCGGTGTTGCGCAACCTGATTATTTCGCGCAAGGAAGCCGTCACCGACGCGTCGTTCCTGGTCAAGCGGGGTGATGACAGGGACGATCGCGACGAAGCGCCGCGCCGCCGCGCCGACCGTGACGACGACAGCGATTCCGCTGATCAGGACATGGCCGGCGACGACGATTCCGACGCCGGCGAAAGCGCCCGCGCCGACTGATCGCGCTGTCTTTGTTGCGCTGCGGGAGGCGTGGACCAGCCGGACAATGAACTGCTGCTGAGCGGCCAGTTGCTGAAAACCCCCGAGGTGCGAAGCACGCCCGCCGGCATACCGATAGCCCGCTTTGCGCTGGCGCATCGGTCCAGGCGCAGCGAGGCCGGGCAGTTGCGGGACGTGGAGTGCCGCATCAGCGTGGTGGCGGTTGGCGAATCCCTTGCAAGTCTTGTGAAGGGCCGCCAGCCGGGTGACTGGTTGCAGGTGAAGGGTTTTCTGAGCCGCGCCGGATACCGCGCCCCCGACATGCGCATCGAACTGCACGCACTGGAAATTCAGGCCGTTGACGACAACGGCTGAAACGAGAGGTAACTAGAGATGTCACGTTTTTTTCGTCGCCGTAAATTCTGCCGTTTCACCGCGGAAGGCGTTAAGGAAATCGATTACAAGGATCTTCAGACACTGAAGAACTACATTACGGAAACCGGCAAGATCGTGCCGAGCCGGATTACGGGTACCAAGGCCAGGTACCAGCGCCAGCTCGCCACCGCGGTCAAGCGCGCGCGTTTTCTGGCATTGCTGCCGTATTGCGATTCGCATAAAGGCTGAGTGCGTCGGGCCCGTGGCCGCCATGCCGTGTGACTGATGCGTGCGCTGGCTGGCTTGATCGTTGCGGGTCCGTGGCAGGCGGTACTGGTCATTGCACTGTGTACCGTTCTGAGTTTTCTCGCGCCACCGCTGACCTCGATACTGGCCTACGGTGGCGCCGCGGCGCTGGCGTTGTACAGCCTGCACAGGGGCGGCCTCGCCGGCGTCCTGGTGCTGGTTCCGGCGCTGGCGGCGACAGCATTGCTGGGCGAGCTGATGCTGCGCCAGGGGCTGGCGGTGGGGGTGACCTCGCTGCTGTTGTGGGTGCCGGTGTGGCTGGCCGCGCTGGTGTTGCGCGAGACGCGGTCACTGGCGATGGCGGTGCTGGTGCTGACGGGTGTTGCGCTGCTGGCGGTGTTGCTGGTGTTCGTGCTGTTCGGCGATCCTTCGCAGTGGTGGCTGGAGCGCCTGGGCACGCTGATCGATGCGCTGGTGGCGCAGGAGCCGGCGATGGACCGCACGGCGTTGATGCCGTTTGCGGAACAGGTGGCGCCGCTGATGACCGGTTCGCTGGCGGCCGGATTGACGTTCGCCGCCGTCACCTGCCTGTTGCTGGGGCGGTGGTGGCAGGCGCTGCTGGTAAAGCCCGGCGCGCTGCGCCAGGAATTTTATGCCCTGCGGCTGAATCGCACACTGTCGCTGGCGTGCGTTGCGGTTGTGGCGCTGGCGGCGCTGGGGTCCGGTGCCGCCGGCGCGGTGGCGACGCAGTGGTCGCTGATCGTGCTGGTGCCCTTTCTGTTCGTCGGGCTGGCGGTGATTCACGCTGCGCTGGCGAACCTGAAGGCGGCCAGGGGCTGGTTGATCGCCGTGTATGTGCTGGCGGGTTTGCTGCCGCAGGCGTTGTTGATGGTCGTGGTTACCGGGGTGCTGGATCCGTGGATGGATCTGCGCCGCAGAACCGCGAATCGAAACCAATTGAACTAGAGCCGTGTGCTTGGGGTAGGGTCGAACGATGGAAGTCATACTGCTGGAAAAAGTTGAAAATCTGGGCAACCTGGGAGACCGGGTCAATGTCAGGCCGGGCTACGGGCGTAATTTCCTGATCCCGGGCGGCAAGGCGACTGCCGCCACCGAGGAGAATATCAAGGCGTTCGAAGCGCGCCGCGCCGAACTCGAGAAAGCCGAAGCCGAAGCGCTGGCCGCAGCCGAAGCGCGCCGTGACCAGCTGGCCGATGTGAAAATCACCATCAAGGCCAAGGCGGGTGAAGAGGGCAAACTGTTCGGTTCCGTCGGCACTTCCGACATCGCCGACGCAGTCGTGGCAACCGGGGTCGCGCTGGAACGCAGCGAAGTGCGCCTGCCGGAAGGACCGTTCCGCCAGATCGGCGAGTACAGGGTGCAGGTTCACCTGCATACCGATGTCAACGCCGAAATCACCGTTCTTATCGAAGCGGAATAACCCACCGATGTCCGACGCCTTGCCGCATGCTTGCGGCAAGGCGTTGTTTTTCCGGCCGCCGCGGCCTGTTCCGAAATGCCCGCTTGAGCAACACCTGCAACCGTCTTAGTATGCGGGTTCTGAACGTCGTATACATGAATGACGGGCACGCGAGGCTTAACCTGGCGCCGTTGTCCTGTACATGACACTCACGCTGCACACATAAGTACCATCGGAGGAAGGATGCCCGAGCCGGTTCAGTCGGCGGCCGCGGTCGAATTCAATGCGGATCGCCAGAAGGTTCCGCCGCATTCACTGCAGGCGGAACAATCACTGCTCGGCGGCCTGTTGCTGGATAACCGCGCCTGGGACCAGATCGCCGATCTTGTCAGCGAGACGGACTTCTACCGCCGCGATCACCGCCGCATCTTTACCGGCATCGGCCGCCTGATCGAGCGCGGTGATCCCTGCGACGTCATTACGCTTTCCGAATGGCTCGATGGCCAGGGTCAGCTGGAAGAGGCCGGCGGCATTGCCTATCTCGGAACCCTGGCCCGGGACACGCCGAGTGCCGCCAACATTCGTGCCTATGCGTCCATTGTGCGCGAGAATTCCGTGCTGCGTCAGCTCGCCGAAGTCGGCACCGAGATCGCCAACAGCGCCTATTTCACCGAAGGGCGCGACACGCCGGCGCTGCTCGACAATGCCGAGCAGCTGGTGTTCCGCATCGCCGACCAGGGCAACTCCCGCGGTTCCGGGTTTCACAACATCAAGGATCTGCTGACCAGGGCGGTCGATCGTATCGACACCCTGTTTCACCAGGACAATCCGCTTACCGGTGTTTCCACCGGCTTTACCGACATCGATGACATGACCGCCGGCCTGCAGGCGTCGGACCTGGTGATCATCGCCGGGCGGCCGTCGATGGGCAAAACCACTTTCGCCATGAATATCGCCGAGCATGCCGCGATCAAGGACCAGGTCCCGGTCGCCGTGTTCAGCATGGAAATGCCGGGAGAGCAGCTCGCCATGCGCCTGATGTCGTCGCTGGGACGCATCAACCAGACCAAGGTGCGCACCGGCAAGCTCGACGATGATGACTGGCCGCGTTTGACCTCCGCTGTGAGCATTCTGTCCAAGGCGCCTTTGTTTATCGACGATACACCGGCGCTGTCGCCGACCGAATTGCGCGCCCGCGCGCGGCGCTTGAAACGCGAGCACGATCTCGGCCTGATTGTCATCGATTACCTGCAGCTGATGCAGGTGCCGGGCAACAAGGAAAACCGCACCGGCGAGATTTCCGAAATCTCGCGCTCGCTGAAAGCGCTGGCCAAGGAACTGCATGTGCCGGTGATCGCCCTGTCGCAGCTCAATCGCAGCCTGGAGCAGCGCCCCAACAAGCGACCGGTAATGTCGGACTTGCGGGAGTCGGGCGCCATCGAGCAGGATGCCGACGTCATCATGTTCATCTACCGTGACGAAGTGTACGACGAAGACAGCCCTGACAAGGGCACAGCGGAAATTATCATCGGCAAGCAGCGTAACGGCCCCATCGGCATGCGTCGTCTGACATTCCTCGGGCAGCACACGCGTTTTGAGAACTTCACCTCTGCGGGCAGCTATTCCGATGACGGCTACGGCCCGCCGATGGGTGGCGGTGGATGACGCGTCCCGTGAGGGCGCGTATCGACCTGCAGGCCCTGACTCATAACTTTTCCCTGGCACGAAAAGCGGCTCCCGCCAGCCGCATCATGGCTGTGATCAAGGCCGGCGCCTACGGCCACGGCGCGGTGCAGGTGGCGCGCGCACTGGGAGGCGCCGATGCCTTTGCCGTCGCCAGCCTGGAAGAAGCCATGCAGCTGCGGGAAGCCGGTATCAGGCAGCCCATCGTAATGCTTGACGGCGTGTTCGAGCCGGCCGAGCTGGAGCTGGCGGTGACCCACCAGGTGCAGCTGGTGGTGCACAGCGAGGAACAGGTGTTGTGGCTGGAGCGTTTTCGTTCCGCTGCGTCTGTCAGCCTCTGGCTGAAAGTCGACACCGGCATGAACCGGCTGGGCTTTACCACCGAAGAGGCGTTGCCGGTGTGGCAGCGTTTGCAGCGCCTGCCCTATGTGAAAACCGGCGGTCTGCGCTGGATGTCGCACTTCGCCTGCGCCGACGAATACGAACACCCGGCCAACAGTCAGCAGCTCGAGCGATTCAACGAAGTGGTGCGTTTCAGCGCGAGCCTGCAAGGCAGCCGCGCCGAGTGCTCCATGGCCAACTCGGCGGCGATCCTGACCCGCCCCGAGACGCATTTCGACTGGGTGCGTCCCGGCATCATGTTATACGGGGCCTCGCCCATGACCGGCGAGTATCCCCTGGATGTAACGCTGCGCCCGGTGATGACGCTGGAGTCGCGCCTGATGGCGGTGCAAAAGCGTCGCAAGGGCGAGTCTATCGGTTACGGTTATGCCTGGACCTGCCCGGAGGACATGCCAGTGGGTATTGCCGCCGTCGGTTACGGCGACGGCTATCCGCGTCACGCGCCCAACGGCACGCCGGTGCTGGTCAACGGCAAGGCGGTGCCGCTGGTGGGCCGGGTGTCGATGGACATGATCTGTCTCGATCTGCGCAGCCAGCCGCAGGCGCGTTTCGGAGACCCGGTGATCGCCTGGGGCGAGGGCCTGCCGATCGAAACGGTCGCCGGGCACGCAGGCACTATCAGTTATGAGCTGATGTGCAATGTGACCACACGCGTGCCGCGTGTGTATGAGGCGGCCTGACATGGCCAAATCGAAGCAACTCTATCAATGCACCGAGTGCGGCGCCCAGGCGAGCAAGTGGGCCGGGCAGTGCGCTGACTGCGGCGCCTGGAACTCGCTCACCGAAAGCCTCGCCATGGTCTCCGGCGGGCGTTCCAACCGCTTTGCCGGCTATGCAGGCGACAACGGTTCGCGTGTGCAGATGCTGTCGGAGGTGCGCGGCGGAACCGAGACCCGCGTCTCGGTGGGCGTCGAGGAGCTGGATCGCGTGCTCGGCGGTGGACTGGTGACCGGCTCTGTGGTGCTGATCGGCGGGGACCCAGGTATCGGCAAGTCGACTTTGCTGTTGCAGGCGCTGGCGTCTTTCCCCGAGCAATTGAAAGCTTTGTACGTGACCGGCGAGGAGTCACCGGAACAGGTGTCGCTGCGCGCCAGGCGCCTGGGCGTGGCGGGTGACCAGATGCGGGTGCTGGCGGAAACCTCGGTCGAGCGCATTATCGAGCACGCGCGCGCTGAATCGCCGCGGGTGATGGTGATCGATTCCATCCAGACCCTGTACTCGGATGCGCTGCAGTCGGCGCCCGGTTCGGTCGCGCAGGTGCGCGAAAGCGCCGCCCTGCTGGTGCGCCTGGCAAAACAGACCGGGACCGCGCTGTTCCTGGTCGGGCATGTCACCAAGGAAGGCACCCTGGCCGGGCCTCGCGTGCTGGAGCACATGGTGGACACGGTGTTGTATTTCGAGGGTGATCCGGGCGGGCGTTACCGGGTGATCCGCGCCATCAAGAACCGTTTCGGCGCCGTCAATGAACTCGGCGTGTTCGCCATGACCGACAAGGGTCTGAAAGAAGTCCGCAATCCATCGTCCATTTTTCTTTCGCGCCACGACCAGCCGGTGGCGGGCAGCGTCATCCTGGTGACCATGGAAGGCACGCGTCCCATGCTGGTGGAAGTGCAGGCGCTGGTCGACGACAGTCAGCTGGCCAACCCGCGGCGCGTCACACTGGGCCTGGAGCATAACCGGCTGGCCATGCTGCTGGCGGTCCAGCACCGGCACGGCGGCATCCTGATGAGCGATCAGGATGTGTTTGTCAACGTGGTGGGCGGTGTACGGGTGACGGAGACCGCCGCGGATCTGGCGGTGCTGCTGGCGGTGCTGTCCAGTTTCCGCGATCGAACCCTGGCCAATGACCTGGTGGTGTTCGGTGAAGTGGGGCTGGCCGGAGAGATCCGTCCGGTACCGAACGGCCAGCAACGTCTGCGCGAAGCCGCGAAGCTGGGTTTCAAATCAGCACTGATCCCGGCGGCCAACAAGCCGAAGTCGGGCGTGGACGGGCTCGAGATACACCCCGTTTCGCGATTCGCGGAAGTGCTGGACTGGTTCGCCTGAGTGTTAACCCGTTAACCCAGCGCGGACAGCTCTCTTTCGAGAAGGGCCGGATCACCGAGATTGAGTTCCACCAGCCGGCGCAGACAGGTGATGCTGTCGAGATCGATATCATCGCAGCGCAGTCCCAGTTCGTCATTCTCGTGGTGGGCGATTGACACAGTCATGCGGATGTCGGGCCCGCCTTCGAGGTGTATCGTCAACTGATACCTGCGATCACTGTCGGGTTCGAATGCGGCCGGTATCCTGATGAGCGCGCCGTGCAGCGAAACGTCGACCAGGCCGGTCTGCCAGGTCTGGCCATCCAGTTCGAGCGTGACTGGCACGTCGAAGGGAATGCGGCTGAAGCGGCGCTGCTGCCCGGATTCGGCAGGCGCTTTTTCCACAGGGGTGGTGTCGCGGGCATCGGCAAAGAACTGAACCTTGAGTTCGCCGACCTCGATGCAGTCCCCGTGCGTCAGCCTCACGGTCCTGTCACCGATGTCCTCGTCATTGAGCCGCGGCGTCCCCTCACCCTGCAAATGCGATACATAGTGGCCATTGTCACGCCGGGCGATGATGGCGAGTTGCCGGTCGGGCCTGCCGATGCGGGTGAACGCCTTGTCGAGTCGGATGGTGCGGCCGAGATGGCTGCCGTTCTGGATCTGCAGCCAGCCGACCCGCTTGTGGGTAAAAGTGGTGGCGTCGATCACGGTACCTTCGTTCTCTTGCGAAAAGTGCAGGGTATGTTTGCCGATCCGGATCTGGTCGCCTTCCTGCAGGCGCTGTGGTTCGGAAATCGGCTGATCGTTGACCAGCACCGGCGATTTCGCGTCGATGGATTCAACCATGAAATGTTCGCCCGCGTCGCGGATGCGCGCGTGACGCGGTTCAACGGCAAGGCTGTCGATCGCAATGCTGCAATCAGGATCGCGGCCGATCAGGCATTCGCCGCTCGTGAGCGCAAAGATCTTGAGCTTGCGGTCTTTGAATGCCAGTACCAGTTTCGCCATGACAATTACCCCCGGGAATCTTCGAAATTAACGTCTGTAAACAGCGGCTGTTGCGGCTGAATCTGATGGCGCGTTGCGAGCGTCGCGGAAGGCTCTGTTGCCGGAACCGGTGGGTGCAGGGATTTACATTGAGATTCAATGTGCTGAATCGGGTTTCGCAACGTGCGCCGGGAACGGGAGCGGCATGTTCGCAAACCGCCCGGGGAAGGTGCCATCGGGCTCATTCCGCGGGGTGGATGACACGCCGCCTGGTGGCATGCACGCGCAGGGTTTTCACCAGATTGCCCTTGGTTTGCACGATCTCTATCGGATACCCGGACAGCAACAGGCTGGTGCCGGGTTCAGGGATGTCTTCCAGGTATTCGAGTACCAGTCCGTTGAGCGTCTTGGGTCCGTCGGTCGGCAGCTCCATGCTCAGCGCACGGTTGAGATCGCGGACATTGGCGGTTCCGTTGACCAGGTAAACGCCGTCCCCTTCGAGTGTGAAATCGCTGATGTTGGTTGCCGGATCGGTGGTGAATTCGCCGACCACTTCTTCCAGGATATCTTCCAGCGTCACCAGTCCCTGGATGTCGCCATATTCATCGACCACCAGCCCGACGCGCCGGCGTTCGCGCTGAAAGTTCAGAAGCTGGCGGTTGAGAGGCGTGTTTTCGGGAATGAAAAGTGGCTCCCGGGTCAGGTTTTCCAGGGTTTCCCGGTCCAGTTGTTCGCGTTTGAGCAACGGCAGAACCCGGCGCAAATGGATAAAACCGACGACGTTGTCGATGCTGCCGTGGAATACCGGCAGCCGGGTGTAGGGGCTGGAGATGATCTGCTGAACGATAGTGTTCCAGTCGTCCTCCAGGTCGATGCCGCTGATGTCCTTGCGCGGCACCATGATGTCTTCCACCGTGACATTTTCCAGATCGAGGATGTTCAGCAGCATGTCCTGGTGTCGTTTGGGGATCATGGCGCCTGCTTCCAGCACCACGGTGCGCAGCTCTTCCTGACTCAGGGCGTCGATGGTGCCTTCTTCGGGACGGACACCGAACGCTTTCAATATCGCGTTGGCGACGATGTTCACAGCCCAGACCATCGGATATAACAGCCACATCAGCGGGCCATAAATGAAAGCCGCGGGAAAGGCCACCCGTTCCGGGTGCAGCGCCGCCAGGGTCTTGGGTGTGACTTCGGCGAACACCAGGATGACGATGGTCAATATCGCCGCGCCGATCACCAGGCCGGCTTCGCCGATGAGACGCACCGCAATGACCGCGGTCAGGGTAGAGGCCAGTATGTTGACGAAATTGTTTCCGAGCAGTATCAGCCCGATGAGACGGTCGGGACGTTCAAGGAGCTTTTGCGCGCGCGTTGCGCCGGCGTGCCGGGCCCTGACCAGGTGTCGCAAGCGATAGCGGTTCAGCGTCATCAGGCCGGTTTCCGACCCGGAGAAAAAGGCGGAGAGAATGATCAGAAAACCAAGCGCGCCAAACAGCACGCCAAGGGGGATATCGTCCAATGTGGTCCAGCCCGATGCCAGGGAATGATTTTATTGTAGGCGCAATGCGCTGATTTGTCAGGCAGACTGCTGGAGAACCAGCTCCAGTACGAATTTGCTGCCGAAATACGCCAGCACCAGGAATATAAAGCCGCTCAAGGTCCAGATGATAGCCTTGCGCCCCCGCCAGCCGAATTTCCAGCGACCCCACAGCAGGATTCCGAATATCACCCAGCTGGTCAGCGACAGGATGGTCTTGTGCGCGAGGTGCTGCGCGAATATATCCTCGAGAAACACGATTCCCGTCAGCAGCGCGGCGCTCAGCAGCGCATAGCCTGTCCCGATCATCTGGAACAGCAGACGCTCCATCACCTGCAGCGGCGGCAGCGCGCGGATGAAACCGCCGGGATGACGGTTGCGCAAATGCTGGTCCTGAATCGCCAGCAATACCGCCTGAAACGCTGCCAGTGCGAACAGGCTGTA
>JAGFJP010000022.1 GCA_024102665.1 Thiogranum sp.
AGTTAATCGACGGTTGTACAATCAGTTGGCTCAACCATGCCGGGGCCTGGCGCGCGCGATCTGCGCGATATCACACAGCAGGTGTGTGCAATGCCGCAATTCCGCGCGCAGCGCGGTGAGCTCTGGAGCGACCCGCGCTGAAAAACCGCGGGACGCGGAATCGATTGCTTATCCACGCCGCCAACGGTTCACAACCCGCGACCCTTGCGTTAGACTCCCCGCCCTTTATAAGCAACTGCTAATTTTTACCGCGCTCGTCCCATTCTCTGATCTCGCAGTCACGAGGCGACCCCTGTTTCATCGGTCACGTCTTGCCGGGTGCCATTCCGGGCGCCGCGGCATTGTCAGGAAAAAAGATGTTCGTTACCCTGCGTAACAGCTGGTTCAGCAATATTCGCGGCGATCTGCTCGCCGGGCTGGTCGTCGCCCTGGCGCTCATTCCCGAGGCGATCGCTTTCTCGATCATTGCGGGCGTGGACCCGAAAGTCGGCCTGTACGCCTCGTTCTGCATCGCCGTGGTGACCGCTTTCGTCGGCGGCCGTCCCGGCATGATCTCCGCCGCCACCGGCGCCATGGCGCTGCTGATGGTGACACTGGTGAAGGAGCACGGCCTGCAATACCTGCTGGCGGCCACGCTGCTCACGGGTGTGCTGCAGATCGTCGCCGGTTACTTCAGGCTGGGCTCCTTGATGCGCTTTGTCTCGCGCTCGGTGGTCACCGGCTTCGTCAACGCGCTGGCCATCCTGATTTTCATGGCGCAGCTGCCTGAACTCACCGGCGTCACCTGGCATGTGTACGCCATGACCGCGGGCGGTCTGGGCATCATCTACCTGTTCCCTTATCTGACCAGGGCGGTGCCTTCGCCACTGGTGACCATCGTGGTGCTGACCGCCATCGCCATGCTGCTGGATCTGGATATCCGCAGCGTCGGCGACATGGGCGCGTTGCCCGACACGCTGCCGGTGTTCCTCTGGCCCGAGGTGCCGCTCAACCTGGAGACGCTGGCGATCATTTTTCCCTATGCGCTGTCGCTGGCGATCGTGGGACTGCTTGAATCCCTGATGACCGCCACCATTATCGACGACCTGACCGATACCGGCAGCGACAAGAACCGCGAATGCAAGGGCCAGGGCCTGGCCAACATCGCCTCCGGACTGCTCGGCGGCATGGCCGGTTGCGCCATGATCGGTCAGTCGGTGATCAACATAAAATCCGGCGGCCGCAGCCGCCTTTCCACCCTGTCGGCGGGCGTGTTCCTGTTGCTGATGGTGGTGTTTCTCGGCGACCAGGTGGCGCAGATCCCCATGGCCGCGCTGGTGGCGGTGATGATCATGGTGTCCATCGGCACCTTCAGCTGGGAATCGCTGCGCAAGCTGAAAACCAATCCGGCCAGCAGCAGCATTGTGATGGCGACCACCGTGGTCGTGGTGGTCGCGACGCACAACCTGGCCTACGGCGTGTTCGTCGGCGTGCTGCTGGCGGCGATGTTCTTCGCCAACAGGGTCGCCCAGTACAAGTACGTCACATCCACGCTCAGCGACGACGGCACAACGCGCACCTACCAGGTGGTCGGCCAGGTGTTCTTTGCCTCGGCGGACAAGTTTGTCGAGTTCTTCGACTTCAAGGAAGTCATCGACAAGGTGGTGATCGATCTGTGTCAGGCGCACTTCTGGGACATCACCGCCGTCGCCGCGCTGGACAAGGTGGTGCTCAAGTTCCGCCGCGAAGGCACCGACGTCGAACTCATCGGCCTCAACCAGGCCAGCGCCACCATCGTCGACAAGTTCGCTGTGCACGACAAGCCGGATGCCGTCGCCCGGCTGATGGGCCACTGACGGAGGATATCGCCAATGACCAACGTAATCGCCTGTATCGACGGCACCGACATATCGACCTCCGTCAGCGACTATGCCGCCTGGGCCAGCCTGCGCCTGGATGCGGCGCTGGTGCTGCTGCATGTGCTGGACAAGTCGCAGTACCCGGCCCAAACCGACATGAGCGGCAACATCGGGCTCGGCAGCCGCGAGGCGCTGCTGCAGGAGCTGGCGGAACTGGACGAGAAGCGCAGCAGACTGGCGTTGCAGCAAGGTAACTTGATGCTGGAGTCGGCAAGACAGCGCGCGGTCGCCGACGGTGTCGCCGATCCCATCGTGCACCAGCGTCACGGCAGCCTGCTGGACTCGCTGCTGGCAATTGAACAGGACACGCGCTTGCTGGTGCTGGGCAAGCACGACGAGAATCTCGGCGAACACGTCGGCAGCCGGCTGGAAACCCTGGTGCGCTCCCTGCACCGACCGATCCTGGTTTGCACGTCGGTATTCAAGGCGCCGCAACGGGTGATGATCGCCTTCGACGGCAGCGCCACCACCCACAAGGCGGTCGACATGGTCGCCGGCAGTCCGTTGTTCCGCGGCCTGCCGTGTCACCTGGTGATGGTCGGCGCCGACAACGGGCAGAATCGCGGTCAACTGGAATGGGCCAGGCACACCCTGGAAGCGTCCGACTTCGAAGTGACAACCATGCTTGCGCAGGGCGACGTGGAACGCGTGCTCTGCGATTACCGCCGTGAACACAGCATCGACATGCTGGTCATGGGCGCCTACGGCCATTCGGTGATACGCCGCTTCCTGGTCGGCAGCACCACCACCAGCGTTATCCGCCATGCGCAGATACCGGTGCTGCTGTTGCGCTAGTGTGCGCACACGCCTTAACAAGGCGTAAACACAACCATCACACCCTCGTCACACTCACCCCCTACGATGCCTCTCGCCCGACAACCCGATTGTTCCAGGAGAAAGCATCAATGCGTAATCATCACACTTTCACACCCGTCGCACTGGCCGTGGGCCTTGCATGCCTCGGCGCATCCCCGGTCATGGCCGACGGCGGTCACGGCAAGCGCGATTTCGGCGCCATGGTCGAAGACTTGCTGCACGCCCAGTCCGAGCGGCTGTTCGGCGTCAAGAAGCCGTTGCAAAACTCAGCCGATGAAAGCGACTACGTCGCTCGCGAACTGGCCAGCGCCGACCAGCGCATCCTGCTGGCCAAAGGCCTGAAAGCCGAGTTCGTGACGCGCAGTCTCGGCACCTCCGGCGACTTCATCGCATTCTGGCCGAGCGCCGACAACTACAGCCACCTGATCGTCTGCATCGAGCAGGGCCTCGCCGCCGAGGGTCGCAATGCCGGCGTGCAGCGCGTGGATGTCGCCACCGGCGCGGTGGAAACCATCGTTTATGGCATGGACCGCTGCGATGGCATACGCACCACCGACTGGGGCACGGTGCTGGCCACCGAGGAAACCACCGATGGCCGCGCCTACGAGATCATCGATCCCCTCAACACCACCGGCCACTGGATCGCTGATCGCAGCAGCGGCGACGTGCGCGACGCCATCGACTCCCTGACCCCCAGCCAGAATATCGTCCAGCGTCAGGACCTGCCGACCATGGCCTGGGAAGGCCTGATCGTGCTGCCCAGCGGCGTGGTGATCGGCGGCGACGAGCTGCGTCCCGGTTCCTATGAGAATGACTTCGGCACCCGCGACACCGACGGCGGCGCCATCTTCAAGTTCGTTCCCGCCGTGCCGCGCATGGACGACGGCAAGATCAGCCATCTGGACGATTCGCCGCTGGCCGCCGGTTTCACCTACGCGATGCAGGTGTCCTGTAACAACGGCAACCAGCAGTTCGGCCAGGGCTGCGAGATCGGCAATGCCGCCTGGGTGGGCGTGAACGCCCTGGATGCGCGCATGGATGCCAACCGCAACGGCGCCACCGGCTACTACCGTCCCGAAGACCTGGAACAGGACCCCCTGTACCATGACGCGGAAAACCCGGCCGCCATCCGCTTCTGCGTGGCCAACACCGGCCGCGAATCGGCATACCATTTCGGCGAAGTGCTGTGCGGCGTCGACAGCGATCCATTGCTGGCCGACAGCGACATCCGCTCGGTGGTGGTGAACCGCCTGGTGGAGGGTGACACGGAATTCAACAGTTTCGATAACCTCGGCTTCCAGCCGAAGACCGGGAATCTGTCCGTGATCGAAGACCATCAGTACGGCGACGTCTTCTCCTGCCTGCGCGATGGCGACGACCGCGACATCAAGACCGACGGTTGTGTCCGCATCGCTTCGGTGGTGGATCCTGCGGCGGAACCCACCGGCTTCATCTTCGATGCCAGCGGCGAAACGGCATACGTAGTGGTACAGCACGGCGAGCAACCGGCCGAACTGCTGGACTTTGATTCCAACCCTGTGAACGGTCGTACCGACGACCTCATCAAAATCACCGGCTTCAAGTTGAAGCACAATCGCTAGGCGGCGAATCAGTCGCACCGTAAAGAAGGGCCGCGCAACGCGGCCCTTTTCTTTCACAGTCGCGCGCAACGCGGCGATGTGATCCTGAAGCAGCGGCGTTACCGGCCCTGGTCCGGGCCAGCGGAGCCCTGAACATGCAGCTTCTCCGGCCAGCGCACGGTGCGCGTCATGGGTTCGGGCTGCAGGGTGACGTGATGAATCGCGAAGCGTTGCGCCAGCAGCGCGTGGCTGGCCTCCAGCACAGTTTCCCAGCGCGTGATGTCTTCCACCACCAGGTGCGCGGAAAGCAGCGGTTGCCCTGCCTTGACGCTCCAGAT
>JAGFJP010000076.1 GCA_024102665.1 Thiogranum sp.
CTGGCTGCGACCGCGGGCATGTCGCGCGCCCGCTTCGCGGCCAGATTTCGGCAGGTCGTCGGCATGACGCCTGGCAGCTATCTGGGCGAGTGGCGCCTCGGTGTCGCCCAGTCGCTGTTGCGCCAGGGCAAGCCGGTGCAACTGGTGTCCGACGTCGTCGGTTATGGAAGTGCCAGCGCCCTGTCCCGCGCCTTCCGCGCGCACGTCGGTCTGTCACCTACCGAATGGGTGCGGCAGTACCACGCCGGGCAGGGTGTTGCCACGGCCAAAGCCTCGGCGTGATCCGCCACTACGCCGTCGCGCTGGCGGAATTTCCCGCTGGATAGCAAGGCACCGCCGGGCAGTGCCTTGCCGGGGTCGGTGACCCCTCAGCTTGATACGGAAAAGGTTGCTAGCGGATGTTCCTGGCTTGCAGGAAGCGGCGCATCTTTTCGGCAATGATTTTGTAGTCTTCTTCCAGCGCGAAATGCCCGGTATCGAGAATGTTGTAATCGATGTCCTTCGCATCCCGCTTGTAACCTTCCGCGCCGGCTACCGGGAAAAAGGCATCGTTCCTGCCCCACACAACCAGTACCGGCGGTTGCTTATCGCGAAGATACTGCTGCCACTGCGGATACAGCTTGAGGTTGTTCTGGTAGTCGTAGAACAGGTCGAGTTGTACGCGGTGCTGCCCGGGGCGGGAAATCTTTGCGTAGTCGAGGTTCCAGTTGTCGGGCGAGATGGATTCGGGATTTCTTGTGCCGTGGGTGTATTGCCATTTCATGCCTTCATAGGAAAACACGTTTTCGATAATCGTCTTTTCCAGCTCGGGCGTCTTGTTCTTCCAGTAGTCCAGCACCGGCCCCCACCCTGCCGGACTGATGCCTTCCTTATAGGCATTGCCGTTCTGGGTGATGATGGACTGCACCCGCTCCGGATGCGCCGTCGCGATGCGAAAGCCGATCGGCGCGCCATAGTCCTGGATCATCAGCGAGTATGTCTTCAAACCCCGCTGCTCCAGGAACCGGTCCACGACTCTGGCAAGATTGTCGAAGCTGTAGGTGAATTCCTCCGGGGAGGGAAAACTGCTGTCACCAAACCCCGGATAGTCGGGTGCGATGAGATAGTAGCTGTCCGACAGTTCCCGCAGGACTTCGCGATACATGTGCGAGGAAGACGGGAAACCGTGTAACAGGACGATGGCCGGGTTGGCCGGGTCTCCGGCTTCGCGGAAAAAGATCTCCAGATTTTCGACTTTTTCGACGCCGTAACGAATCGTCGGCCCGGTATCAACTGCACCGAGGGCATTGCTCATCGCGCCGAAGGCCGTGACCAGGGATGGGATCAGTAAGGTTTTTCTCAGGAATTTCATGACGTTTACTCCAGCTTTCAGGGAGGCCCCCCACACCTGAAACGCAATGTGTGGCGGTTGCCCGTTACAAGTGTTTGCGTGACTAACCTGTCTACATGGTACAGACTGGTTATATCGTAGGCCGCGTGGACTAACCTGTCAATGCCTGTTATGGTAGTTATATGCAAACGCATGACATTCATTTCGTTTTTGTAGGCAACAACGCCGCAGTCGATTTCATCAACACGGAAATCGTCAGCCGCGGCGAGCTGGTCGACCTGTTGCAGAATGACGCCGACCTGATTCGGTGGGCGCGTGAAACCGGTTTTGACATCAAGAGCAGGCTGACTGCCGGAGATTTGCCCGCCGCGAAGCAGTTACGGGCGGCACTGAAAGAACTCTGCCAGGCGAGGATCGATCAGCGCCCCGCCGGACGAAGTTCCCTGGTCGTTGTCAACCAGCACCTGCAGAACCATGCGACACACGAGGTGCTGGAGGCCGACCCCGATACCGGTGACTATGAACTTGTCCCGGACAAAGCGGCGTCGAGCGTAACCGCACTGTTGGCCAACCTCGCGCATGAAGGCGCAGTCCTGTTGGCCTCACCGCAGGCAACACAACTCAAGCGTTGCGGCAATCCGGAGTGCGTACTCATTTTTCTGGACACCTCGCGCAACCAGAAACGGCGGTGGTGCAGTATGGATACCTGCGGCAACCGGGCGAAGGTGGCGAAACATTACCGCAAGCAAACCCGGTAGACGATGAATGTGAAAGCCCGGATGCGCGACGTCAGGCCCGGCGACAGCGATGCAATTTTCAAAATCAACGCCGACGCCCTTCCCGGCGTTGCTGTGCTGACTCCCGAGTATTTCCAGCAGCTGATGAGCGTGTGCGCGCTGTTTCGACTCGTTGAAGTCGGGGAACAGGTCGCGGGCTATTTATGCGC
>JAGFJP010000093.1 GCA_024102665.1 Thiogranum sp.
GGGTGACAACGTCAAGATGACGGTGAGCCTGATCGCGCCGATTGCGATGGAAGAGGGATTGCGCTTTGCGATTCGCGAAGGTGGCCGCACCGTCGGCGCCGGCGTGGTGGCAAAGATCATCGAGTAACAGGCCAGTAGCTCAATTGGCAGAGCGACGGTCTCCAAAACCGTAGGTTGGGGGTTCGATTCCCTCCTGGCCTGCCATAAAACGACGGGGACAGAATCCGGTTCTGTCCCCTGGTCCACCGGATTAGGTATGAATACAGAAGCGCAGGCATCCAGCCTGGATACCGTCAAGCTCACAGCGGCCGTCGTGTTGCTGGGCGGTGCCGTGGTTGCTTTTTACTGGTTTTCCGATCAGTCCCTGCTGATCCGGGTGCTGGGGTTACTGGCGGTCGCTGCCGTGTCCGTTGCCATCGCCTCGCAAACCGCCCGCGGGCGCTCGGTGTGGGGTTTTCTCGGTGGCACCCGTAACGAAGTCCGCAAGGTTGTGTGGCCGACGCGTGCCGAAACCACGCAAACCGTCATGGCGGTGCTGTTCGTGGTGGTGCTGATGGGTGTGGTGCTGTGGTTGCTGGATATGTTTCTACTGTGGGCGATTCGCCTGCTGACAGGTCAGGGAGGCTGAACATGGCGATGCGTTGGTACGTGGTGCACGCCTATTCCGGGTTTGAAAATCGGGTAAAGCAGTCTCTGATCGAGCGCGTCGCGCGCAGCGGCCTGCAGGACAAGTTCGGTGAAATCCTGGTCCCGACGGAAGAAGTCGTGGAAATGCGCGAGGGTCAGAAGCGCAAAAGCGAGCGCAAGTTTTTCCCGGGTTACGTGCTGGTGCAGATGGACATGGACGATGACACCTGGCACCTGGTGAAAGATGTGCCCAAGGTGCTGGGATTCATCGGTGGCACCAGCGACCATCCGGCGCCGATCACGGACAAGGAAGCCAACGCCATACTGCAGCGTGTGCAGGAAGGCGCCGAGAAGCCGCGGCCCAAGGTGCTGTTCGAACCCGGCGAAGTCGTGCGGGTCATCGACGGGCCGTTCAACGATTTCAACGGTGTGGTGGAAGAGGTCAACTACGAAAAGAGCAAGCTGCGCGTGGCGGTGCTGATTTTTGGCCGCTCCACACCGGTCGAGCTCGAATTCGGTCAGGTTGAGAAAGGATGAGTATCGAACGGGGACAGAATTCAATTCTGTCCCCGGGCTTTAATTTAAACCGGGGAGCCGCGAGGCGTTTGTACCCACAGGAGTAATCCATGGCAAAGAAAATCCAGGCTTACGTGAAGCTGCAAGTGCCGGCTCAGGAAGCCAATCCCAGCCCGCCCGTCGGACCCGCGCTGGGTCAGCAGGGTGTGAACATCATGGAATTCTGCAAGGCGTTCAACGCCAAGACACAGAATCTCGAGAAAGGCATGCCCATTCCGGTGGTGATCACGGTCTACAGCGACCGCAGTTTCACCTTTATCACCAAGACCCCTCCGGCGTCCGTGTTGCTGAAGAAAATCGCCGGCGTGCCCAAGGGTTCCGGCCGCCCGAACACCGAGAAGGTGGGCAAGGTCAGTCGCGAGCAGCTGGAAGAGATCGCCAGAACCAAAATGCCGGATCTGACGGCCGCCGACATGGATGCCGCCGTGCGTACCATCGCCGGCAGCGCGCGCAGCATGGGTCTCGAGACCGAAGGGGTGGAATAAGCCATGGCCAAGTTAAGCAAGCGTGTAAAAGCGATTCGCGAAAAGGTTCAGCCCGGCAAGGCGTATGCCATCGATGAAGCGCTGGGTCTGTTGTCCGAGCTGTCGAAGGTGAAGTTCAAGGAGTCTGTCGACGTCAGCGTGAATCTGGGCGTCGATCCGCGCAAATCCGACCAGGTGGTGCGCAGTTCGACGGTGCTGCCGCACGGTACCGGCAAAACGGTCCGCGTCGCGGTCTTTACCCAGGGCGCCAACGCCGATGCGGCGAAAGCAGCCGGCGCCGACGTGATCGGCATGGAAGACCTCGCCGATTCCATCAAGGCCGGAAACATGGATTTCGATGTGGTCATAGCCTCTCCCGACGCCATGCGCGTGGTGGGGCAACTCGGCCAGATCCTCGGTCCGCGCGGCCTGATGCCGAATCCCAAGGTCGGCACAGTGACGCCGGATGTCGCCGGAGCCGTGAAAAATGCCAAGGCAGGTCAGGTGCGTTACCGCACTGACAAGGCCGGCATCATTCATTGCTCGATCGGCAAGGCGGATTTCAAGGTCGACGACCTGCGCGAAAACCTGAAGGCGCTGTTGACGGATCTCAACAAGCTGAAGCCCTCCAGTGCCAAGGGTGTGTACATGAAAAAGATCACCGTTTCCACGACCATGGGCCCCGGCATCGTTGTCGATCAGGCCAGTCTGGAGATGTGATCGAGGTAAATGGCGGGCGTCGCGGGTGATTGCGACGTCACAACTGATTTGACGCTGGCTGGTCAAGCGGTCGCAGGATCGCGGACGCCGGGAAGCCGTCAAAGACCGCAGGCGCCAGCGGCCGCACGGAAACCTTCGGGTTGCGTGAACCGCCGGCTTAATAACTGCCCGACAGTGGCCTGCGCAGATGGTGTAGCCTCGACGAGAACCCGTTCTTGATCGCGGCCACCGCAACCGGCGCCAGGGTCTTTGACCCGAAGCGCTGTAACAGCACAAGAGGCGATTGTTCCTCTCTTGTGCAGGAGGTAAACAGGTGGCACTTAGTCTTGAAGAGAAAAAGGCTGTAGTTTCCGAGGTTGCCGAAATCGCCGCTGTGGCGCATTCGGCGGTTGCTGCCGAGTACAGTGGTCTGACCGTGGAGCAGATGACTGCGTTGCGAGCCAAAGCTCGCGACGGTGGTGTCTATCTGCGCGTGGTCAAGAACACGCTTGCCAAACGTGCTGTCAAGGGCACGGATTTCGAGTGCATGCAGGACGGCCTGACCGGCCCGCTTTTGCTGGCCTTCTCAAGGGAAGAGCCCGGTGCGGCGGCGCGACTGGTCAAGGACTTCGCCAAAGAGCACAACAGTCTGGTCCCCAGGCTGGTTTCGTTCGGCGGGCAGATGCTCAGCGCAGGAGATCTCGATCGCCTTGCCAGCATGCCGACCCGTGACCAGGCGATCAGCCTGCTCATGGCGGTGATGAAGGCTCCGGTGGAGAAGTTTGTCCGTACCCTCAACGAGGTGCCCGGCAAACTGACCCGTACCGTGGCGGCAATTCGCGATCAGAAACAATCGGCCTGAAGCTTTTTGAATACATATCAGATGGCCCTGAACGGGCATATTTAGGAGTTTGCAATTATGGCAGCGTCAAAAGAAGATATTCTGGAAACCATTTCCAACATGACCGTGATGGAGGTCGTCGACCTGATCTCCGCCATGGAAGAGAAATTCGGTGTATCGGCAGCCGCGGCTGTTGCGGCCGCTCCGGTTGCCGCGGCGGGTGAAGCCGCCGCCGCCGAAGAGAAGACCGAGTTCGACGTCGTTATGACCAGCTTCGGTTCCAACAAGGTAGCCGTGATCAAGGTGGTGCGCGCCATCACCGGTCTGGGCCTGAAGGAAGCCAAGGACATGGTCGAAGGCGTGCCTTCCACCGTGAAGGAAGCCGCTTCCAAGGCGGAAGCCGACGACATCAAAAAGCAGCTGGAAGAAGCTGGCGCCAGCGTCGAGGTCAAGTAATACGAGCCTTGATGCCCGCCGGGTTAACCGACAGGCGACCGCCGGTGGTAGAGGCGGTCAAACAGGGACTGGCTGGTAGCGGTATTTCGCTGCCGGCCTTTTCCCGCTTCTGAATAGCAGGTTGTTGAAACGCCCGGACCGGGTATATCAGCGCCGCCAGGAACATTCAGGGCTTTGACAAGCCTTAACGATTTGCAAGAGAGGAACACCGATGGCCTACAGCTTCACCGAAAAGAAACGCATCCGTAAGGATTTCGGCAAGCGACAGAGCGTTCTTGACGTTCCCTATCTGCTCGCGACACAGCTGGATTCATATCGGGACTTTCTGCAAGCCGATGCTGATCCGAACGCGCGCGCGGACAAGGGACTGCATGCGGCGTTTTCGTCGGTGTTTCCGATCACGAGCTATTCGGGTACCGCAGCGCTGGATTACGTCAATTATCGCCTCGGCACACCGGCCTTCGACGTCAAGGAATGCCAGATGCGCGGCATGACCTACGCAGCGCCGCTGCGCGCCCTTGTGCGCCTGATTATCTATGACAAGGAAGGCAGCAACCGTTCCATCAAGGACATCAAGGAGCAGGAAGTCTACATGGGCGAACTGCCGTTGATGACCGAGAACGGTACCTTCGTGATCAACGGCACGGAGCGTGTCATCGTGTCCCAGCTGCATCGTTCGCCGGGCGTGTTCTTCGATCACGACAAGGGAAAGACCCATTCCTCCGGAAAACTGCTGTTTTCCGCGCGCGTGATTCCCTACCGCGGTTCATGGCTGGATTTCGAGTTCGATCCCAAGGACGCGCTGTTTGTGCGCATCGACCGTCGCCGCAAGCTGCCGGCCACGGTGCTGCTGCGCGCGCTCGGCTATGAAACCGAGCAGATCCTGGAGACGTTCTTCGAAACCAACAGATTCCGTTTCAAGGGCGACAAGATCGACCTGGACCTGGTGGCCGAGCGTCTGCGCGGCGACCTGTCGACTTTCGACATCAAGGTCAAGGGCAAGGTCATTGTCGAGGAGGGCCGCCGGATCACTGCGCGCCACATCCGCGAACTGGAAAAAGCGGGCCTGAAAACCCTCGAGGTGCCGGCCGAGTACCTGGTGGGCCGCAGCCTGGCGCACAACGTGGTCGATACCGAGACCGGTGAATTGCTGGCCAACGCCAACGACGAAATCACCGCGGACATGATCGAGGCCTTCAAGGCGGCCGGTATCAAGGAAATCCGCACGCTTTACACCAACGACCTGGACCGCGGCCCGTACATCTCCAACACGCTGCGCATCGATCCCACCCAGAGCCAGCTCGAGGCGCAGGTGGAGATCTATCGCATGATGCGGCCGGGTGAGCCGCCGACCAAGGATGCTGCGCAAAACCTGTTTCACAACCTGTTTTTCACATTCGAGCGCTACGACCTCTCCGCGGTCGGACGCATGAAGTTCAACCGCCGTGTCGGGCGCGGCACCGACACTGGTGTCGGCATCCTCTACGACAGTGTCTATGCGAAGCAGCGTGCCGAGAAGGGCGATGAAGAGGCCAGCCAGTGCGTCGAGAAACTGGGCGACACTTCGGACATCCTGGATGTCATGAAAACGCTGGTTGCGATTCGCAACGGCAACGGCTTTGTCGACGACATCGATCATCTCGGCAACCGCCGCATACGCTGCGTCGGCGAAATGGCCGAAAACGTCTTCCGCATCGGGCTGGTTCGCGTCGAGCGCGCTGTGAAGGAGCGTCTCAGCGTGGCGGAATCCGAAAGCCTGATGCCGCAGGAGCTGATCAACGCCAAGCCGGTGGCAGCCGCCATCAAGGAGTTTTTCGGTTCCAGCCAGTTGTCGCAGTTCATGGACCAGAACAACCCGCTGTCGGAAGTGACTCACAAGCGCCGTGTCTCGGCACTGGGCCCGGGCGGTCTGACCCGCGAACGCGCCGGTTTCGAAGTTCGGGACGTGCATCCGACGCACTATGGCCGGGTGTGCCCGATCGAAACGCCGGAAGGTCCGAACATCGGGCTGATCAACTCGCTGGCGGTGTATTCCCGCACCAACGAATACGGTTTCCTGGAGACCCCGTACCGCAAGGTGGTCGACGGCCGGGTTACCAATCAGGTCGAATACCTGTCGGCCATCGAGGAAGGCGAGTACGTCATCGCGCAGGCCAATGCCACGGTCGATGGCAAGGGCAAACTCGTTGACGAGCTGGTCTCCTGCCGTCACCAGAACGAGTTCACGCTGTCTTCACCCGACCGCGTTGATTATGTCGACGTGTCGCCGAAACAGATCGTATCGGTGGCCGCGGCGCTGATCCCGTTCCTCGAACACGACGACGCCAACCGTGCCCTCATGGGTTCCAACATGCAGCGCCAGGCGGTGCCGACGCTGCGCGCCGAAAAACCGCTGGTCGGCACCGGCATCGAGCGTACCGTGGCCGTCGATTCGGGCGTAACGGTGGTGGCGCGCCGCGGCGGCGTCGTTGACTCGGTAGACGCCGGACGCATCGTGGTGCGCGTCAACGACGAGGAAACCGAAGCCGGCGAACCCGGCGTGGACATCTACAACCTGACCAAGTACACGCGCTCCAACCAGAACACCTGCATCAACCAGCGCCCGCTGGTGTCCCCGGGTGACGTGGTGGCGCGCGGCGACGTGCTCGGCGACGGGCCCAGCACCGACATGGGCGAACTGGCGCTGGGTCAGAACCTGCGCGTCGCGTTCATGCCCTGGAACGGCTATAACTTCGAGGATTCCATCCTCATCTCCGAGCGCGTGGTGCAGGAAGACCGCTTCACCACCATTCACATCGAAGAACTCACCTGCGTGGCGCGCGACACCAAGCTGGGACCGGAGGAAATTTCCGGGGATATTCCCAACGTCGGTGAAGGCGCGCTGGGCAAGCTCGATGAATCGGGCATTGTCTACATCGGCGCCGAGGTCAACCCGGGCGACATCCTGGTCGGCAAGGTCACACCGAAAGGCGAAACCCAGCTGACACCGGAAGAAAAACTGCTGCGCGCAATTTTCGGCGAAAAAGCTTCCGACGTGAAAGACACCTCGCTGCGCGTCCCGTCCGGCATGGACGGCACCGTAATCGACGTCCAGGTGTTCACCCGCGACGGTGTTGAAAAAGACGCGCGCGCCCTGCAGATCCAGGGCGAGCAGATCGCGAGCATCAAGAAAGACCTTAACGACCAGCTGCGCATCATGGAGGGCGACATCTTCCTGCGTGTCGAGAAGCTGCTGCTGGGCAAGACTGCCGCGGGCGGTCCCAGCAAGCTCAAGGCCGGCGACAAGATCACCCAGGGTTACCTGAACGATCTGGACCGGGTCAAATGGTTTGAAATCCGTCTCAAGGATGAGGATGCCAACAGCCAGCTGGAAGCTGCATCGCAGCAGCTGGCCAACCTCAAGGCCGATTTCGACCGCCGCCTGGAAGAGAAGCGCAACAAGATCACCGCCGGCGACGACCTGGCGCCCGGCGTGCTGAAAATGGTCAAGGTGTATCTCGCCGTCAAGCGCCGCATTCAGCCCGGCGACAAGATGGCCGGCCGCCACGGCAACAAGGGTGTTATCTCGATGATCGTGCCGGTGGAAGACATGCCGTACGACGAATACGGAACACCGGTGGATATCGTGCTCAACCCGCTCGGCGTGCCCTCGCGCATGAACGTGGGCCAGGTGCTGGAAACGCACCTCGGCTGGGCGGCGCAGGGCGTGGGTCAGCGCATCGGCGAGATGCTGGACGCGCACACCAAAATGCAGGAACTGCGCAAGTTCCTGGACGAGGTGTACAACGGCAGCGGCAAAAAGGAAGACCTCGACGCGCTCAATGATGCAGAGATCGTGGAGCTGGCGGAAAACCTGCGCAAGGGTGTGCCGATGGCGACGCCGGTGTTCGACGGCGCCGATGAAGGCGAGATCAAACGCATGTTGAGGCTGGCCGGGCTGCCCGAGAGCGGTCAGACCACGCTGTACAACGGTCGCACAGGTGACGCCTTCGAGCGTCCTGTCACGCTCGGCTACATGTACATGCTGAAACTGAACCACCTGGTCGACGACAAGATGCATGCGCGTTCCACCGGGCCTTACAGCCTGGTGACCCAGCAGCCGCTGGGCGGCAAGGCGCAGTTCGGCGGTCAGCGCTTCGGTGAAATGGAAGTCTGGGCCCTGGAAGCCTACGGCGCTGCCTACACCCTTCAGGAAATGCTGACGGTCAAGTCGGACGACGTGAACGGCCGTACCAAGATGTACAAGAACATCGTTGACGGTAACCATTACATGGAAGCCGGCATGCCGGAATCCTTCAACGTGCTGGTCAAGGAAATCCGGTCGCTGGGCATCAGCCTGGAACTGGAACAGGACTAGTCACGGGGCACTGGGAGAAATCATGAAAGATCTATTGAATCTGCTGAAACCACAGGGTCATACCGACGATTTCGATGCCATCCGCATCGGTCTGGCATCGCCCGACATGATCCGTTCCTGGTCCTACGGTGAAGTGAAAAAACCCGAGACCATCAACTACCGTACCTTCAAGCCGGAGCGCGATGGCCTGTTCTGCGCCAAGATCTTCGGCCCGGTCAAGGACTACGAATGCCTGTGCGGCAAGTACAAGCGCCTCAAGCATCGCGGCGTGGTGTGCGAAAAGTGCGGCGTTGAAGTCACGCTGGCCAAGGTGCGCCGTGATCGCATGGGCCACATTGAACTGGCGAGCCCGGTCGCGCATATCTGGTTCCTGAAATCGCTGCCTTCGCGCATCGGCCTGCTGCTGGACATGACGCTGCGCGATATCGAGCGCGTGCTGTATTTCGAAGCCTTCGTGGTGATCGATGCCGGCATGACAACGCTGGAGCGCGGGCAGTTGCTGTCCGAGGAAGCCTATCTCGAGGCCATCGAGGAAAACGGCGACGAATTCGATGCGCGCATGGGCGCCGAAGCGGTGTTCGAACTGCTGCGCGACCTGGACCTCAAGGCCGAAGTCATCAAGCTGCGCGAAGACATGGAAGCCACCCGCAGCGAAACCAAGCTGAAACGGCTCGGCAAGCGCCTGAAGCTGGTGGAGTCATTCCTGGAATCCGGCAACAAGCCCGAATGGATGGTGATGACCGTGCTGCCGGTGCTGCCGCCGGAACTGCGTCCGCTGGTGCCGCTGGACGGCGGCCGTTTCGCCACGTCCGATCTTAACGATCTGTACCGCCGCGTCATCAACCGCAATAACCGCCTGAAGCGTCTGCTCGAGCTGAATGCGCCGGACATCATTGTCCGAAACGAAAAGCGCATGCTGCAGGAATCGGTCGATGCGCTGCTCGATAACGGCCGCCGTGGCCGTGCCATCACCGGCACTAACAAGCGTCCGCTGAAATCGCTGGCCGACATGATCAAGGGCAAGCAGGGACGTTTCCGCCAGAACCTGCTCGGCAAGCGCGTCGACTACTCCGGTCGCTCAGTTATCGTCGTGGGCCCGACGCTGCGCCTGCACCAGTGCGGCCTGCCCAAGCGCATGGCGCTGGAACTGTTCAAGCCGTTCATCTTCAGCAAGCTGCAGCTGCGCGGACTGGCGACCACCATCAAGGCGGCCAAGAAGCTGGTCGAACGCGAAGGCGCTGAAGTCTGGGACATCCTCGAGGAGGTAATCCGCGAACATCCGGTGATGCTCAACCGCGCGCCGACCCTGCACCGTCTCGGTATCCAGGCATTCGAGCCGATCCTCATCGAAGGCAAGGCCATCCAGCTGCATCCGCTGGTGTGCGCAGCGTTCAACGCCGACTTCGACGGCGACCAGATGGCGGTGCACGTACCACTGTCGCTGGAAGCCCAGCTCGAAGCCCGCGCGCTGATGATGTCCACCAACAACATCCTTTCGCCGGCCAACGGCGAGCCGATTATCGTGCCGTCTCAGGACGTGGTGCTGGGCCTGTATTACATGACCCGCGAACGCGTCAACGCCAGGGGCGAAGGCATGATGTTCGCGGATGTCGCCGAAGTGCATCGCGCGTATGAAAGCGGCTTTGCCGACCTGCACGCAAAGGTCAAGGTGCGCATTAGTGACAGCCGCGTGTTGCCTGATGGAGAGATCGAGCATCGCACGCGTGTGCTGGAAACGACTGTCGGTCGTGCGCTGCTTTCCGAAATCCTGCCGAAGGGTATTCCCTTCGAAGCGGTCGATCGCAACATGACCAAGAAAGCGATCTCCAATGTAATCAATCTTTGCTACCGCAGTGTCGGGCTGAAGGCCACGGTGGTGTTCGCTGACCGCCTGATGTACACCGGCTTCTCTTACGCAACGCGTGCCGCAGTGTCGTTCGGCATCGACGACATGGTGATCCCGAGTGAAAAAGCGGCGATCCTGGTCACTGCCGAAACCGAGGTCAAGGAGATCGAGAACCAGTACACCTCCGGTCTGGTCACCAACGGCGAACGTTACAACAAGGTGGTGGATATCTGGTCGCGTACCAACGATCAGGTCGCCAAGGCCATGATGGACAAACTCGGCAGCGAGGAAGTCGTCAATGCCCAGGGCGAGACAGTACGTCAGGATTCCTTCAACTCGGTCTACATGATGGCCGACTCCGGCGCGCGCGGTTCCGCCGCCCAGATCCGCCAGCTGGCCGGCATGCGAGGCCTGATGGCCAAGCCGGACGGGTCCATTATCGAGACGCCGATCACCGCGAACTTCCGCGAAGGCCTGGACGTGCTGCAGTACTTCATTTCCACCCACGGCGCGCGCAAAGGTCTGGCCGACACCGCGCTGAAGACCGCCAACTCCGGATACCTGACACGCCGCCTGGTCGATGTCGCCCAGGACCTGGTGGTCACCGAGGAAGACTGCGGCACCGAGCAGGGTATGTACATGACGCCGCTGGTCGAAGGCGGTGACGTGGTCGAATCGCTCAGCGAACGTGTGCTGGGCCGCGTCACGGCGGACGATACCCTGGCGCCCGGCACCGATGAAGTCGTGGTGCCGGCCGGTACGCTGCTCGACGAAAAAGCCGTCGAGAAACTCGAGGCGCGCAGCATCGACGAGATCAAGGTGCGTTCCCCGATTACCTGTGAAACGCGCTACGGCATCTGCGCCAAGTGTTACGGACGTGACCTGGCGCGCGGCCACCTCGTGAATCAGGGCGAGTCGATCGGCGTTATCGCCGCGCAGTCCATCGGCGAACCTGGCACCCAGCTGACCATGCGTACCTTCCACATCGGCGGTGCGGCCAGTCGCGCCGCCACTGTCAACAATGTGCAGGTCAAGAAAAAGGGTTCCATCAAGCTGCATAACATCAAGACGGTCACCGACAGAAACGGCAACCTGGTGGCGGTGTCGCGTTCCGGTGAAATCGGCGTGGTTGACGAACACGGTCGCGAGCGCGAGCGCTACAAGGTGCCCTACGGCGCGGTCATCAGCACCAATGACGGTGAAGCGGTCGATGGCGGACAGATTGTCGCCAACTGGGATCCCCATACCCACCCGATCGTCATTGAAGTTGCGGGTAAGGTACGCTTCGTCGATTTCGTGGATGGCGTTTCCGCGCAGAAGCAGACCGACGAAATTACCGGTCTCAGCAGCCTGGTCATCACCGATCCCAAGCAGCGCGGTTCGGCCGGCAAGGACCTGCGTCCCATGGTCCAGCTGCTCGACGAAAACGGCAAGGAGCAGAAGATCCCCGGCACCGAAATGTCGGCGCATTACTTCCTGCCTGCCGGCGCCATTGTCGGCCTCGCCGACGGTGCCATGGTGGAAGTCGGCGACGTAGTGGCGCGTATTCCGCAGGAATCGTCCAAGACCCGCGACATTACCGGCGGTCTGCCGCGCGTTGCGGATCTGTTCGAGGCCCGCAAGCCCAAGGACCCGGCGATCCTCGCGGAAATTACCGGAACCATCGGCTTCGGCAAGGAAACCAAGGGCAAGCAGCGACTGGTGATCAGTGAAACCGGGGGCGATACCTACGAGGAACTGATTCCGAAGTGGCGTCAGATTTCCGTGTTCGAGGGTGAAAAAGTCGAAAAGGGCGAAGTGCTGGCCGAAGGCGAACCGAATCCGCACGACATTCTGCGCCTGCTCGGCACCACGGTCATGGCCGAGTACCTGGTGAAGGAAATCCAGGACGTGTACCGCCTGCAGGGTGTGAAGATCAACGACAAGCACATCGAGACCATCATCCGGCAGATGCTGCGCAAGGTGGAGATCACCGACGCCGGCGATTCCACCTTCCTGAAAGGCGAGCAGACCGACAAGGCGCGGGTGCTGGACGACAACGAACGCCTGGTGGCCGAAGGCAAGCAGCCGGCGCAGTTCATGCCGATGCTGCTCGGTATCACCAAGGCGTCGCTGGCAACAGAGTCGTTCGTATCTGCGGCGTCCTTCCAGGAGACCACGCGGGTGCTGACCGAGGCTGCGGTACGCGGCCTGCGCGATGAACTGCGCGGACTCAAGGAAAATGTCATTGTCGGGCGCCTGATTCCTGCCGGTACCGGCCTGGCTCATCACCTCGAACGCCGCCGCCAGCGCAAGGGTCTGACGGTGGAAGACGTGATGGTAACCAGTCCGGCGGTGGAATCGCCGACCGATGATGCAACGGCGCATGTGACGGAAGGTTGACGCTGTCAGGGGCGATCTGAAAAGTCGTCCTTAATAGCTGTGTTTCAATCGAATTTCACTTGACACTGTCGGGTGGAATACCTAAAATGCGCGTCCTTCGACAGGCCGGGTCCGCCCGGCCTGTCGTTTACTTTCAGCACTTTACAAATTTTCAGCACCCTTGTGACGAGGGTGGAGTACGTATCAATGGCCACAATCAACCAGTTGGTGCGCAAGCCGCGCGCCCGGAAACAGGCAAAAAGTACCGTACCTGCGCTGGAGGCTTGCCCTCAAAAGCGCGGTGTGTGCACACGCGTGTACACGACAACGCCGAAGAAGCCGAACTCGGCGCTGCGTAAAGTCGCCCGCGTGCGGCTGACCAACGGTTACGAAGTGACCACGTATATTGGTGGTGAAGGGCACAACCTTCAGGAGCACTCCGTGGTCCTGATCCGCGGCGGTCGTGTGAAGGACTTGCCGGGTGTGCGTTACCACACGGTGCGCGGCAGTCTGGACACCCAGGGTGTCGAGAGCCGGCGCCAGGGACGTTCCAAGTACGGCGCCAAGCGTCCCAAGTAGTGCAATCGAGTTAACAGGATCCAGCGAGACGAATCATGTCCAGAAGAAGAGTGGCCGAGCGCCGGGAAGTGCTTCCCGACCCAAAATTTGGCAACCTGATGTTGGCACGCTTTATCAATATGATCATGCAGTCCGGCAAAAAGTCGGTAGCCGAACGTATTGTTTACGGTGCGCTTGAGCAGATCCAGTCACGTTCCAGCGGCGACCCCGTCGAGACGCTGGACAAGGCGCTGGACAATGTGCGCCCGATGGTCGAAGTGAAATCCCGTCGCGTCGGCGGCGCAACGTACCAGGTGCCGGTCGAAGTTCGCGCCGCGCGCCGCACCACGCTGGCGATGCGCTGGGTGATCGATGCCGCGCGCACCCGCGGCGAGAAATCCATGGCGCTGCGCCTGGCCGGTGAGCTGATGGATGCCGCCGAAAAACGCGGCTCCGCCGTCAAAAAGAAAGACGACGTACATCGCATGGCCGAAGCCAACAAGGCTTTCGCACACTATCGCTGGTAATCAACCCGGGTTGACGGAAAGAGATCGCAATCGTGGCACGCAAGACACCAATAAAGCGCTACCGGAATATCGGTATCATGGCGCATATTGATGCCGGCAAGACGACCACGACCGAGCGCATCCTTTATTACACCGGCATTTCGCACAAAATCGGCGAAGTGCACGACGGTGCGGCGACCATGGACTGGATGGAACAGGAGCAGGAGCGGGGTATCACCATCACCTCTGCGGCCACCACCTGTTTCTGGCAGGGCATGGACAAGCAGTACGACCAGCACCGCATCAACATTATCGACACTCCGGGACACGTCGACTTCACCATCGAGGTGGAGCGTTCGCTGCGGGTGCTGGACGGCGCGGTTGCGGTGTTCTGCGCCGTTGGTGGCGTAGAGCCGCAGTCGGAAACAGTATGGCGCCAGGCCAACAAGTACCATGTGCCGCGCCTGGCGTTCGTCAACAAAATGGACCGCGCCGGCGCCGACTTCCTGCGCGTGGTCAAGCAGATCAGGAACCGGCTCGGTGCGACGCCGGTCCCCTTGCAGATGGCCATCGGCGCCGAGGAGAAATTCGCCGGTGTCGTCGACCTGATCCGCATGCAGGCGATTTACTGGAACGACGCCGACATGGGCGTCACCTACGAAGCCAGGGAAATACCGGCCGAGCTGCTGGGCCTGTGCAAGGAGTGGCGCGAGCACATGGTCGAGGCGGCTGCCGAGTCCAGTGAGACGCTGATGGAGAAGTACCTGGAAACAGGCGACCTCTCCGAGGACGAAATCCGTCAGGGTATCCGCGCGCGCACCCTGGCCAATGAAATCGTGCCCGCGCTGTGCGGCTCTGCGTTCAAGAACAAGGGCGTGCAGGCCATGCTCGATGCGATCGTGGAATTCATGCCGTCGCCGCTCGATGTGCCGTCCATCAAGGGCCACCTCGACGACAAGGACGAAACCGTCGCCGAGCGTCATCCCTCGGACGATGAGCCGTTCTCGGCGCTGGCATTCAAGATTGCCACCGATCCGTTCGTCGGCACACTGACGTTCTTCCGGGTTTACTCGGGCGTGCTGAAGTCCGGCGACACCGTGTACAACCCGGTGAAAGGCAAGAAAGAGCGCGTCGGTCGCATCGTGCAGATGCATTCCAACTCCCGCGAGGAGATAAAGGAAGTGCTCGCCGGCGATATCGCCGCCGCGGTCGGCCTCAAGGACGTTACCACCGGTGACACCCTGTGCGACCTCAACAATGTGATCATTCTGGAGCGCATGGACTTCCCGGAACCGGTTATCTCGGTTGCGGTGGAACCGAAGACCAAGAGCGACCAGGAGAAGATGGGTATCGCGCTGAGCAAGCTCGCGCAGGAAGATCCGTCGTTCCGCGTGCGCACTGATGAAGAGTCCGGCCAGACCATCATTTCCGGCATGGGCGAACTGCACCTCGACATTATCGTCGATCGCATGAAGCGCGAGTTCGGTGTCGAAGCCAATGTCGGCGCGCCGCAGGTGGCGTACCGGGAAACCATCCGCAAGGTGGTCGAGAAGGCCGAAGGCAAGTTTGTTCGCCAGTCGGGCGGTCGTGGTCAGTACGGTCACGTGGTCCTGAAGCTCGAGCCGCGGGAGCCGGGCGCCGGTTATGAATTCGTCAACGGCATTGTCGGTGGCGTGGTTCCGCGCGAGTACATCGGTGCCGTGGACAAGGGCATCCAGGAGCAGATGGAAGGCGGTGTTTTGGCCGGTTATCCGCTGGTGGATGTGAAAGTCACGCTGTACGACGGCTCCTATCACGACGTCGACTCGTCCGAAATGGCGTTCAAGATCGCCGGCTCGATGGGATTCAGATCCGGCGCGCTGCAGGGAAACCCTGTGTTGCTCGAGCCGATCATGCACGTCGAAGTGGTGACACCGGAAGAGAATATGGGTGACGTCATGGGTGACCTGAGCCGGCGCCGCGGTAATGTGCAGGGTATGGAAGACGGTCCGGCCGGCAAGATCATCCGCGCCGAGGTTCCGCTGGCTGAAATGTTCGGTTACGCAACCGACCTGCGGTCAGCCACCCAGGGTCGCGCGACCTACTCGATGGAGTTCGCGAAGTACGCGGAAGCGCCGTCCAGTATCGCCGACGCAGTGATCAGGAAAGCATCTTAATTCGGTAACTGGCACTAACAGAACGGTAAGAGGGTAACACTCGTGTCCAAGGGAAAATTTGAGCGTACGAAGCCGCATGTCAATGTGGGAACGATAGGTCACGTTGACCATGGGAAGACGACGTTGACGGCGGCGTTGACGAAGGTTGGAGCCGAGAAGATGGGCGGCGA
>JAGFJP010000115.1 GCA_024102665.1 Thiogranum sp.
CTTGTCGCGCAAGCCGGCGAGCGCCGCGTCGTCGGGCAGGTGATGGAAGCCGCCGACGCGGGCGCCGACCGGGTGCACGGAGCGCGCGCCCAGCAGCGCGATGATGTCGTTGCCAAGCGCCTGCAGGCGCAATCCGCGGCGCACTTCCGCCGGGTGCGCTTTCGCCATTTCGGTGGCGCTGCCGAAACCGAGGAAATCCGGCGCCGCCAGCAGATGAATATGCAAGGCGTGGCTCTGGATCCATTCACCGCAATAAAACAGGCGCCGCCACTGCCGGGTCGCCGGCACGGGGGTGATGCCGAAGGCCTGTTCCAGCGCGTGCACGGCGCTCATCTGGTAGGCGACCGGACAGATGCCGCAGATGCGCGCGACGAAATCCGCGACTTCATGCCAGTCGCGGCCTTCGAGAAATTTTTCGAACAGGCGCGGCGGCTCGTAGATGCGCAGCTGCAACTGCTCGATTTCACCGTCGCGCACACGGATGTCCAGGGCGCCCTCGCCTTCGACGCGCGCCAGCACCGGCACCTTGATGTTCAGCAGGCGCTTATTCGTCATGGCCCGGCGTCCAGCGTTCGGCTTCCTTGCGGAAGGTTTCCGTGTGGCTGTTGATATTCAGAAAGCGATTGGCGATCTGCTCCGGCACCAGGCCGAGCCCGGCGAAGCGCCGCCCCAGCGCCGCGGCGTTGGGCGTTTCGGCAGGACCGTAGCAGCCGTAACAGTCGCGCCCGAAACGCGGACACAGGGCGCCGCAGCCGGTGCGTGTCACGGGGCCCAGGCAGGGAATTCCCTTCGTCACCAGCACGCACACGGACTGGCGGCGCTTGCACTCCATGCAGACTTTTTCCTGCGACTGCTCCGGCATGGCGCCGAACAGCAGCGAACGCACGGTTTCAACCACCTGGCGGCTGTTGACCGGGCAGCCCCACAACTCGAGATCGACTTTCACGTATTCGCGAACCGGCGACGATTTGCCCAGCATGTCGAGGTATTCGGGCGTGGCATAGATATCGGCGAGCCAGCCGCTGGCGTCGGCGAGATTGCGCAGCGCCTGCGGTCCGCCGGCGGTGGCGCAGGCACCGATGGTGACCAGGTAATCGCAGTTGTCGCGCACCTGCAGGATGCGTTCGATATCGGCCCGGGTGGCGATGCTGCCTTCGACGAAGGCGATAGCGACCCTGCCCTCTTCATCCAGCATGCCGGCTTCGGCGAAGTGGACGATGTCCACCATGTCCGCCAGTCGCAGCAGATCTTCGCCGAGGTTGAGAAACGCCAGCTGGCAACCGTCACAGGAACTGAACTTGTGCACTGCGATGCGCGGTTTCACGATCAGAAGCCTCGCACGCCGAGCAGATGCCGGATTTCATGATAGGGAAACACCGGGCCGTCACGGCAGATAAATTTCTCCGCGTACTGGCAATGGCCGCAATGTCCCACGGCGCACTGCATGTTGCGCTCCATGCTGAACCAGATCATGGCGGGACTTACGCCGCGCTCCAGCAGCAATCGCGCCGCGGATATCATCATCAGTTCCGGGCCGCACATCATGGTGATGCTGTTGGCGAAATCGATGTCGAGTTTGTCGAACAGCGCGGTGACCCTGCCGGTGAAGCCTTTCCAGTTCGGGCCCGAGACATCGGCGGCCAGCAGGATCTGGGTGTCGGGCTCGGCGTCCCATTGCTCGTAGCGTTCGCGCCAGATGAAATCCTCGCTGTGCTTGACGCCCTGCAGAATGGCGATGCGCCCGACCTGCCCGCGCCGGTGCAGCACATGATTGATCACAGGCACCACCGGCGCGCAACCCAGCCCGCCGGTGACGATCAGCACATCCCTGCCCTGCACCGCGTCGAGCGGCCAGCCGCGCCCGAACGGGCCGCGCAGGCCGATGCGATCGCCGACCTTCAGTTTGGCGAATCCGCGCGTGACGCGCCCGACGGTGCGGATGGTGTGTTGCAACAAATAAGGCTCACTCGGATCACCGACAATCGAAATCGGGATCTCCCCGACACCGTACTGGTACAGCATGTTGAACTGGCCGGGCGCGAAACGGTAGTTGTTGTGTTGTTGCTCATCGACCAGCCGCAGCGACAGCGTGAAAATGGTCGGCGATTCCTCGACGCGGTTCACCACCTCGGCCTGCATCGGGATGCGTCGTTCAAAAGTCATCGATGTTCTCCAGCACCGCGCGCACTTCCTCGGTGATATCGATGCCCACCGGGCACCAGACAATGCAGCGCCCGCAGCCGACGCAGCCGCTGCGGCCGTACTGGCGATGCCAGCTGCCGAGCTTGTGGGTCAGCCACTGCCGGTAACGGTGGCGGGTTTCGCTGCGTATCACCATGCCGTGGATGTAGCTGTGACCGGCGGTGAAACAGGAATCCCACTGGCGCACGTGCACGCTGCCGTCGCGGTCGAGAAAGTTTTCATCGTGTTCGCTGTTACAGAAACAGGTCGGACACACCTGCGTGCAGTTGCCGCACGCCAGACAGCGCTCGGCCACTTCCAGCCAGCGGCCGTGATCGCGGCGCGCCAGCAGCGGGTCGTGCAGATCACCGGGTGGAATCGACCGGGTCTGTTGCGCGGCGGCGCGCTGCACGGCTTCATCAGCTTCCCTGCGCTGCGCATCCGTGGCGTCCTGCAGGCACAAGGCGGCGGCGATCTGCGCGCCCCGGTCGCTGCCCGCTGCGACAATGAAGCCGTCGTCCAGTTCGTCCAGCAGCAGGTCATAACCGCGGCTGGCGCCGGGACCGTCGCCGGTGGAGGCACAGAAGCAGGTGCTTGCGGGATGCGTGCAGTTCACCGCCACCAGGAACAGCTGGCGGCGGCGTTGCATGTAGCACGGGTCGCGATATTCGCCGTTGAGAAAATGCCTGTCCTGCAACTTCAGCGCGGCGAGATCGCAGGCGCGCGCGCCCAGCACCGCAACCGGCTCGTCGATGGGCACAGCTGCGCTGAACTCAAGCTCGCCGCCGGCGCCCGGTTGCGCCTGCCACAGGGTTTCCACCGGCTTGAACACCACCGGCTTCAGCGCCTGCGGACCGTTGGCCCAGGCAAACAGCCGCGGCGAATCGCCGGGCGTCGCCCGGAATGCGCCGGGCTGCGCATTGACAGTGACGCCGGCCGGCAGATCTTCCACCGCCGCGATGTCCGTGTAGACAATGGCGCCGTCGCGAAGCACCGGCCCCAGGGTCCGGTAACCGGACTGCCGCAACTGCGCGAGCAAGTCATCGAACTTGTGGCGGGGCAGAAAGGCATGCTGGGTCATGAACGGGTTTCCGGCGTGTTCGTTATGCGGTCCCTATGAGCATAGCGTAGCCCGTCGCCGAATTCAGTCACCTGACCCGCAAAAGAAAACCCGGCCGGAGCCGGGTTTCCCGCTTGCGATCGCAACGGACTATTCGCCGGCGATCTCAAGCTTGTGGCGCCGCGAAGTCTCCAGCTTGGGAAGCGTCAGTTCAAGGATGCCATCCTTGTAGGTGGCTGTCGCCTTGCTGCCGTCGACGTGCGCCGGCAGTGTGACGCTGCGTGAAAATTCCCCGCGACTGGTTTCGCTGTAGTAATAATCACCTTCTTCTTCCTTTTCCTCGTGCTGCGACGTTCCGCGAATGGTGACCGAATCATCGGTCATGGTGACTTCCAGATTGTCTTTCGTCACGCCGGGGACCTCGGCACGCAGCAGGATTTCGCTGTCCTTGTCGATGAGGTCCACCTTCGGCGCGCCGATCGCCGCGCCCGCGCGCCCGGTCCAGTCCATCTTCATCGGGTGCAACCAGCCGGTCGGGAAGTAGTTGGTCATCATGTGATCGAACATCCTCTCCATTTCCTCGAACGGATCGGCCGCCTGACGCCTGCGGAAACCTTCCAGCCAGCGCAGTCTCGGTTTTTCCTTCGAGATGGGGAGATGTCTGACTTTCTCTGCCTTGCTCATGTCTCACCTCCTTCCGGGCGGATGGATGATGAGCCAGCGCCCGGAAATACTTGTGTCGGCCTGGCGAAGCAGCGCCGCCGGGCCGGCAAACAAAGTCTTCGGACACCCTGAATGTAGTACAGCGTGAGGCGGGTTTTCAAGGTCAGCCAGGGTTGAGTTCGCAGCGACGAAACGCGTGAATTGAGATGCATCAATCGCTTTCGCGCGCTCCCCGCACGCGGCTGAGTCGCATCTCAGTCGAGGCCCAGCACGTCCTGCATGTCGTACAGACCGCTGGGTTGAGACATAAGCCAGGCGGCCGCGCGCACAGCGCCGGAAGCGAAAGTCATGCGGCTTGAAGCCTTGTGGGTGATTTCCACCCGCTCGCCGTCACCGGCGAACATAACGGTGTGTTCACCGACGATGTCGCCGGCGCGGATGGTTTCGAAGCCGATGGTCCTGCGGTCCCGGGCGCCGGTATTGCCCTCGCGCCCGTAAACGGCGCAGTCCTTGAGATCGCGACCGAGCGCCGCGGCCACCACTTCGCCCATGCGCAGCGCGGTGCCGGATGGCGCGTCCACCTTGTGCCGGTGATGAGCTTCAATGATTTCGATGTCGACGTCATCGCCCAGCACCCGCGCCGCCATGTCGAGCAGTTTCAGGCACAGATTCACGCCGACACTCATATTCGGGGCGAATACGATAGCGATGTCGCCGGCGGCGTCGCTGATCTGCTGTTTTTGCGTGTCGTCGAAACCGGTGGTGCCGATGACGATTTTCCTGCCATGCCGGCGGCAGATTTCCAGGTGCTCGAGCGTCGCCGCAGGCGACGTGAAATCGATGAGGACGTCGAAGCGGTCGGCCAGGTTTTCCAGATCATCGTTGATGAGAACCCCGAGTTCCCCGATCCCCGCCACGTTGCCGGCATCGCTGCCGAGCAGTTCGTGTCCGGGGCGTTCGGCTGCCGCGCCGACACTGAGTCCCGCGCTACGGCAGGCCTCGATCAGGTTGCGTCCCATGCGGCCGGCCGCACCGGCGATGGCGATTCGTGTCATGGCGATAGCCTCGAAAAGTACCCGTCTAGAACTTCATGCCCTCGAAGAACTGTTTCACCCCATCGAGCCACGAGTGGTGCTGGGGGCTGTGTTTGCCGTTGCTCTTCAGGCTGTCCTCGAGTTCGCGCAACAGTTCCTTCTGTCTGCTGTTGAGCTTGACCGGCGTCTCGACCACCACGCGGCACAACAGATCGCCCACGGCGGCGCCGCGCACCGGCTTGACGCCCTTGCCGCGCATGCGGAACAGCTTGCCGGTCTGGGTCTCGGGCGGCACCTTCAGCGACACGCGACCGTCCAGCGTCGGCACTTCGAGTTCGCCGCCGAGCGCCGCAGTGACAAAACTGATCGGCACTTCACAATACAGGTTGGCGTCGTCACGTTTGAAAATCGGGTGTTCCTTGACCTGGATCTGCACATACAGGTCGCCGGGCGGGCCGCCGTTTTCTCCGGCTTCGCCTTCATTGGCCAGGCGTATGCGGTCGCCGCTGTCGACGCCCGCCGGCACTTTCACTGACAGCGTCTTCTGTTCCTTGACCTTGCCCTGGCCATGACAGTCATCGCAGGGGTCGGTGATGATGGTGCCTGTGCCGTTGCAGCGCGGACAGGTTTGCTGCACCGAGAAAAAGCCCTGTTGCATGCGCACCTGGCCGTGCCCGCCGCAGGTGGTGCAGGTCGTCGGCTGGGTGCCTTTTTTGGCACCGCTGCCATTACAGGTCTTGCAGGCGCTGAAGGTCGGGACACGGATTTTCACGGTGGTGCCGCGCACCGCGTCTTCCAGCGACAGCTCGAGGTTGTAGCGCAGGTCGGCGCCGCGATACACGCGCTGGCCGCCGCGTGCGGCAGCGGCGCCGAAAATGTCGCCGAACACATCGCCGAAAATATCGCTGAAACTGGCGTTGCCGCCGAAGCCCGCGCCCGGTCTGCCGCCCATGGAGGGATCGACGCCGGCGTGCCCGAACTGGTCGTAGGCGGCACGCTTCTGCGCGTTGCTCAGGATTTCATACGCTTCCTTGGCGAGCTTGAACTTTTCCTCGGATTCGGTGTTGCCGGGATTTCGGTCCGGATGGTGTTTCTGCGCCGCGCGCCGGTATGCCTTTTTGATCTCGGCATCGCTGGCATTTTTGGAAACACCGAGAACTTCGTAATAATCTTGTTTCGACATATTCAACCGATCGTCATGCTAACCGCAAAAGACTCGAAGCCGGTTCGGAGCCTTTACGGTCATCCAAACGGCAAGCGTCCGGGGCCGATCTGCGCCGGCTCCGGACCGCCTCCTTACTAATTGTACCCGCGAGGGTTACTTCTTGTCGTCTTTGACTTCTTCGAACTCGGCATCGACGACATCTTCACCGCCGGCAGAGCCGCCGGCTTCAGCGGTTTCCGCGCCACCCTCCGGCGCGCCCTCCGCTGCGCCCTTCGCAGCGTACAGTTTTTCGGCCAGTTTGCCGGACAACTCGGCCAGCGCCTGGGTCTTCGACTCGATAGCGGCCTTGTCGTCGGTCTTCATGGCTGCCTTGAGTTCCTCGATGGCCTTGTCAATGGCCTGCTTCTCGTCGGCACTGACCTTGTCCTCGCCGAGGTCCTTGATGGACTTCTCGGTGGCGTGAATCATGTTGTCGGCCTGGTTGCGCGCATCGGCCAGCTCGTGGAACTTGCGGTCCTCGTCGGCATGCGCTTCGGCGTCCTTCACCATGCGCTCGACTTCCTCGTCCGACAGACCGCTGGAGGCCTTGATGACGATATGCTGCTGCTTGCCGGTGCCCTTGTCCTTTGCCGAGACATTGAGGATACCGTTGGCATCGATATCGAAAGTCACCTCGATCTGCGGAACGCCGCGCGGCGCCGGCGGGATGTCGGTCAAATCGAACCGGCCCAGCGACTTGTTGGCAGTGGCGATTTCGCGCTCACCCTGCAACACATGCACGGTCACCGCGCCCTGGTTGTCGTCGGCCGTGGAGAACACCTGCTGCGCCTTGGTCGGAATCGTGGTGTTCTTTTCAATGAGCTTGGTCATCACGCCACCCAGCGTTTCGATACCCAGCGACAGCGGCGTCACGTCGAGCAGCAGCACGTCCTTGACCTCGCCGCCCAGCACGCCGCCCTGGATCGCCGCGCCAACGGCGACAGCCTCGTCCGGGTTGACGTCCTTGCGCGGTTCCTTGCCGAAGAAACTCTGCACCGCTTCCTGCACTTTCGGCATACGCGTCTGACCGCCGACCAGGATGACATCGTCGATGTCGCCGACCGACATGCCGGCGTCCTTGAGCGCGATCTTGCACGGGTCGATGGTCCGCGTGATCAGGTCCTCGACCAGCGATTCCAGCTTGGCGCGCGTGATCTTGATGTTCAGGTGCTTGGGACCGGACGCGTCGGCCGTAATGTACGGCAGGTTGACGTCGGTCTGCTGGCTGGAAGACAGTTCGATCTTGGCCTTCTCGGCCGCTTCCTTCAGGCGCTGCATCGCCAGCGGGTCCTTGCGCAAATCGATGCCCTGGTCCTTCTTGAACTCATTGGCCAGGTAGTCGATCAGGCGCTTGTCGAAGTCTTCGCCGCCGAGGAAGGTGTCACCGTTGGTGGACAGCACTTCGAACTGGTGCTCGCCGTCGATGTCGGCGATCTCGATGATCGAAATATCGAAGGTGCCGCCACCCAGATCGTACACGGCGATCTTGGCGTCGCCGCGTTTCTTGTCCATGCCGTAGGCCAGCGCAGCCGCCGTCGGCTCATTGATGATGCGCTTGACGTCGAGACCGGCGATCCTGCCGGCGTCCTTGGTCGCCTGCCGCTGCGAGTCGTTGAAATAGGCCGGAACGGTGATGACCGCCTCGGTGACCGGCTCGCCCAGATAGTCTTCCGCGGTTTTCTTCATCTTCTGCAGCACGCGCGCGGAAACCTCCGGCGGGGCCATTTTCTTGCCGTGCGCTTCCACCCACGCGTCGCCGTTGTCCGCCTTGACGATTTTGTAGGAAACCAGGTCCATGTCTTTCTGGACCTCGGCGTCCTCGAAGCGACGTCCGATCAGGCGCTTGACCGCATAGAGTGTGTTGGCCGGATTGGTGACCGCCTGGCGCTTGGCCGCCTGCCCGACCAGAACTTCGTCACCCTCGGTGAAAGCGACGATCGACGGCGTGGTGCGATCGCCTTCGCTGTTTTCGATGACGCGCGGCTTGCCACCTTCCATCACTGCCACGCAGGAGTTGGTGGTGCCGAGGTCGATTCCGATTATCTTGCCCATGTTCGTTTGTCTCCAAGTTCCAATTCTGTCTAAAGCTGTACTTGTTCCCTAGATGGGGGCATTCAGTTGTTTTTCAAGCCTTCTCGTCAAGCCGGCCACCGGCGGACTGCGCCGGCGCTTTCGAAACGATCACCATGGCCGGGCGAATCAACCGGTCGTTGAGCAGATAGCCGCGTTGCACCACGGTCACCACGGTGTTCGGTGCCACGTCTTCACGTTCCTGGATGGACATGGCTTCGTGATACTCTGGATTAAATTGCTCATTTAACGGATTGATTTCAGTTATATTAAATCGCTCCATTACGGAAGAGAGCATTTTCAGTGTCAGCGCGCTGCCTTCTTTCAGCTTTTCGACATCGGCGTTCTGGTCCGCGGCGGCGGCAAGCCCCAGTTCCAGGCTGTCCTTCACCGGCAGCAGCTCGGCGGCGAATTTCTCCAGCGCGAACTTGTGGGCGTTGGCGAGATCGCGCTCGTTGCGTTTGCGCAGATTGTCGATTTCCGCCTGCAGGCGCAGACACTGGTTCCAGTTCTCGTCCGCCTTGCTGCGGGCATCTTCCAGCATCGTCGCCAGTTCGCCCGGATCAGGAGCGGCATTGTCCGCTTCGGGTTGTTCATCCGCGTCCGCTTCACTTACGATGTCGAGAGCATCCTCTGGCGCTGACTTCTCCTTGTTTCTCATTTAATACCTCTGTAATCAATAGCTAGAAGATCTTTCTTAAAGTTAGATATTACAAAAAAATCCCCGGCAATCACAAGCCGCGCGTTAGATATGGGGTTTAATCCCTGGGATTCAAGGCGGCGCTGAACAGCCGCGCCGTGACATCAACGATCGGAATCACGCGTTCATAAGCCATGCGCGTCGGGCCGATCACGCCGAGCACGCCGACCACTTTGCCGTTCACCGAGTAGGGGGCGGTAACCAGGCTGCACTCATCGAGCATCTGATAGCCGGATTCCTCTCCGATAAAAATCTGCACGCCCTGGTTTTCCACGCACTGATCCAGCAAGTGCAGGATATGGCTTTTCTCGTTGAAAGCCTCGAACAGTTGCTTCAGGGTCGTGACGTTGCACAGTTCCTGAAACTCCATCAGGTTGGTCTGACCGGCCAGCACGTAGTCGCCGCTGCCTTGCTCGGCTTCGCCCAGCACCTGGTCGGCCATGTCCAGCGCCGTCGCCATCATGCGGTTGAGGTGTTCGCGCGTCTCGCGCAATTCCCTGAGCAGCATGCTGCGCACAGCGTTAAGCGTTTTCCCGGCGAAATGTTCATTCAGAAAATTCGAGTACTGCTGCAGCTCCGCCGGCGAGTATTCACGTTCGGTGTGCAGGATCGAATTGCGCACCTCCTTATCGTTGATCACCAGGATGGCAAGCACCTTCTTGCCGGACAAGGGCAGAAACTCGACACGCTGCAAGGCGGCGTTCTCACGCTTCGGCAATGTCACAATGCCCGCGAGCCGCGTGACATCGGACAGCAGGCTCGACACGGACTCGACCAGGTTCTTCGAATCGTGCCTGATATCCAGGTTTTCCTTCAGCTTTTCGACGACGGCATCATCCAGCGGACGCACCGACAGCAAGGTGTCGACGAACACCCGGTAACCCAGCACCGTGGGGATGCGCCCCGACGAGGTATGCGGCGAGCTGACCAGCCCCAGGTCTTCCAGGTCGGCCATCACATTGCGGATGGTGGCCGGACTCAGGGTCAGACCGGCATCGCGCGCCAGGGTGCGCGAGCCCACGGGCTGACCTTCACGGATGTAACGCTCCGTGAGTGCTTTCAGGAGAAACTGCGCACGTTCGTTCAGTTCAACCACGTATATCCAAACCGGTCCGGTGACTTTCGAATGCGGAACTTTAGCACTCCCGCCGCCAGAGTGCTAATTCCCCCGCGGCGCGGCCGACAAAACAATCAGCAAAATAGACAGTTGGCGCAACGCCCGGGAACCGCTAGCATTGCGCACTCATGGACCATCCTTTCCAGACCATCGGCCTGATCGGCAAGCACGGCGCTGTGGCGGTCGCCGATACCCTTAACCGCCTGCGCGACGACCTGCGCGAACGCGGAATACGGGTATTGCTGGACGAAAGCGCGGCGGCCTACCTCAGCGACAGGTCCGGAGAAACGGTGGTCGACCGGCACGCGCTGGCCGGGCAGGCGGACCTTGCCATTGTGGTCGGCGGCGACGGCACCCTGCTCAGCGCCGCACGCAGCCTGGCCGAGGCTGACGTGCCCGTGCTCGGCGTGAACCTCGGGCGGCTCGGTTTTCTCGCTGATGTTTCGCCGGATGAAATGCACCAGCAACTCGACGACATCCTCGCCGGCCATTATGCCGAGGAACGCCGCTCGCTGCTGCACGCATCGGTATACCGCAATGGCCTTTCGGTCAGCGAGAGCGACGCCCTGAACGATGCGGTCATACACAAATGGGACATCGCCCGCATGATCGAGCTCGACGTGAGCATCGACGGGCGTTTCGTCTATGCGCTGCGCGCCGATGGACTGATCGTGTCGACGCCCACCGGCTCGACGGCCTACGCGCTCTCCGGCGGGGGCCCGATCCTCGACCCGGCGTTGCAGGCGGTGGTGCTGGTGCCTATCTGCCCGCATACGCTGAGCAACCGGCCGATCGTGGTGAGCGACAACGCCACTATCGAGGTGCTGGTGCGCGGCGACGACGCCAGCCAGGCGCAGATCACCTGCGATGGCCAGGTCAACTTCGGGCTGGTCGCCGCAGACCTGGTGCGTATCAGCCGCAAGCCGCACGACCTGCGCCTGATTCACCCGTCCAACCACGATCATTTCGACATCATGCGCAAGAAACTGCGCTGGGCTGAGCAACCCTGATGCTGGTCGCGCTGCACATTCGCGATTTCGCCATTATCGACGAGCTGGAAATCGAGCTGGCGCCGGGCATGACCGCGCTCACCGGCGAAACCGGCGCCGGAAAATCCATCCTGCTGGACGCGCTCGGTCTGCTGCTCGGCGACCGCGCCGACGCCGCGACCGTGCGACATGGCGCCGAGCGCGCCGACATCAGCGCCAGCTTCGACGTCAGCGCCCTCGATGATGCGCGCAACTGGCTGGCCAAGCGGGAACTCGATCTCGATGGCGAATGCCAGTTGCGGCGCGTGATCGCCAGCGAGGGGCGCTCGCGCGCCTATATCAACGGTTCGCCGGTTCCCGTGCAGTCGCTGCGCGAACTCGGCGAATTGCTGGTCGACATCCACGGTCAGCACGAACATCAATCGCTGATGAAACGCGATCTGCAGCGCCAGTTGCTGGACAGCCACGGTGGCCACCAGGCGTTGCTCGCCGAACTCGCGGCAATTCAACACGACTGGAAACAGACCCGGCAACAGATCGAGGCAATTGTCGGCAGCGGCCAGGACAAGGAATCGCGTGTCGAGTTCCTGAAATTCCAGCTGCAGGAACTCGATGCGCTGGCGCCGCAAGCGGGCGAAGCGCAACAGCTGCACGAAGAACACGGGCGCCTGGCCAATGCCGGGCAACTGCTGGAAACCTGCGCCAGGCATCTCGAACGCCTGTATGACGATGACAGCTCCGCGCAGTCGCTGCTCGGCCAGGCGCTGGCGGACCTGGAGCCACTGACCGCGATCGACTCCGCACTCCGCGACGCGAGCGAAATGATCAACGGCGCGCTGATCCAGCTCGAAGAAGGCGTCGATCAGCTCAGGGCCTGCCGGGACAGGCTGGAACTGGATCCGCAGCGCCTGCAGTGGGTGGAACAACGCCTCGACGCGCTGCACCAGGTGGCCCGGAAACACCGCATCGAGGTAACGGAACTCGGGGCGTTTCACGAGCGCCTCGGCACCGAACTGGAACAGCTGGAACAGGCCGACCGTGTGCTCGATGCGCTGCAGCAACAGCGCCGCGCGCGCGAGGAAAGCTACGCACGCGCAGCCGCAGAGCTGCATCGCCAGCGCCTCGCCACGGCCGACCTGCTATCGCGACAGGTCACGCAGGCGATGCAGACGCTGGGCATGCACGGGGGCCGCTTCCAGGTCGAGGTGACCGCAAACGACAATCCGTCAGCCTTGTCGGCGCACGGCAACGACAGCATTGAATTCCTGGTAAGCGCCAACCCGGGCCAGCCGTTGCGACCGCTGGCGAAAGTCGCTTCGGGCGGCGAGCTGTCGCGCATCAGTCTTGCCATCCAGGTGATTGCCGCCGCGGACACCCGCATCCCCACACTGATTTTCGATGAAGTCGACAGCGGCGTGGGGGGCGCGGTCGCCGAGACCGTGGGACAGCAGCTGCAGGCGCTCGGCATGCACCACCAGGTGATGTGCGTGACCCATCTGCCACAGGTCGCGTGTCACGCCCGACAGCATTTGCAGGTGACCAAGCTGACCGGCGACAAAACCACGCGCACGCGCATCCGGGAATTGAACGGTGACGAGCGGCTGGAGGAAATCGCCCGCATGCTGGGCGGTCAGAAAATCACCGACTCGACGCGTCGGCACGCGCGGGAGATGCTCGACTCCGCCGCCGTGAAACCCGACAGCAAGCTGTCGAAACGCGGCAAACCGCGCGGCAAACGCTCGGGATGATGGCCCGACCGCTCAGCCTTTCAGGTTCGGGCAGTCCTTGCGGGTGCAATCGCCATAAATGATCAGCGAGTGATCGCGGATTTTGAATCCCGCTTTTTTGGCGACCTTTTCCTGGCATTGCTCGATGGTTTCGTCGAAAAACTCGACGACCTTGCCGCACTGCACGCAGACGATGTGGTCGTGGTGATGTCCTTCGTTGAGCTCGAATACCGAGTGCCCGCCCTCGAAGTGATGACGGCTCACCAGCCCCGCCGCCTCGAACTGCGTCAGCACGCGGTAAACCGTGGCCAGGCCGATGTCCTCCTGCGCCTCGAGCAGCAGCTTGTAGACATCTTCCGCGCTCATGTGCCGGGTCTTGCTGGTTTCGAGGATTTCGAGGATCTTCATCCTCGGCAGCGTCACCTTCAAACCGGCCTTGCGTAGATCGCTGGATTCCACCTGATTTCCTCTCCCTTCACGACGCCGGCCGATGCCACGGCGGCCGCTGTCGGTACACGGTTGCCGCGGGTTCGCGGCATGTTCAAATATCGCTGTTTCGGTTATGATGCCGGCCGTCCGAAGGGCGACCAGATGTTATTGTAGATGCAAAAGCTTCTCATCCCAATTACCGTCATTGCAAGTTTTTTGCTGGCCGGTTGCTCCGGCGACCCGATCGTCAACCGGCTGCCATGGGTCTACCGCATCGATGTGCAGCAGGGCAACGTCTTCACCCAGGCAGATGTGAATCAACTTTACCCCGGCATGACCAGGCGCCAGGTGCTGTTCATTCTCGGCTATCCGATGGTAACCGATCCCTTTCACGCCGATCGCTGGGATTACTACCATGATTACAAGCCCGGCACGGACGGCGAAGGTGAAGCGCGCAGGGAATCGCTCACCCTGAAATTCAGGGACGACGAACTGATCGACATCAGCGGCACGCTGCGGCCGCAACCGGAAGCCGTCGCAGAAACGCCGCCCGCCCAGATGAGCGTCGTCGTGCCGCCGCAGGAACGCGAGGATCCGGGCATATTGACACGCCTGTGGCGCTGGATCGGCTTCGGCAAGAACGGCTGATGCGTCAGCCACCTTTTTTCATGCTCTTGCCCTGCGCCGCACGCTCTTTGCGCACCTGCTTCGGGTCGGCGATCAGCGGCCGGTAGATTTCCACCCGGTCTCCGGGACGCACGGTTTCGGTCGGCTTTTTCAGCTTGCCGAAGACGCCGACCCTGGCGGTGTCCAGGTCGATCTCGGGAAACTCCTCGAGGATTCGCGACGCTTCTATCGCCTGCCGAAGGGTGCTGTCCTTCGGCACGTCCAGCCGCATAATGCGCTGCTGATCCGGTCGGGCATAGGCCACTTCGATGGTGACCATCTCAGCGTGGGCCATAGACATCCTTCGCGCGTTTCTGGAACGCATCCACCAGCGAATTGGCGATCTGGCTGAACACCGGCCCCACGACCATGCCCAGCATGCGGCTGGAGAATTCGAACTCCAGATCGAGAGAAATCTTGCACCCCTCGTCGCCCAGCGGGTCGAAGCGCCAGAATCCGTCGAGGCGCTTGAACGGGCCGTCCACCAGGCGGATTTCGATCATCTTGTTTTTCTGATTGCGGTTGGCGGTGGTGAAAGCCTTGTCCACGCCACCTTTGGACAGCTCGATAGTGGCGCGCACCAGGTCTTCGTCGCGCGAGATCACCCGGGTGCTGCGGCACCAGGGCAAAAACTCGGGATAGGCGTCGATATTGTCCACCAGGTCAAACATCTGAGCGGGGCTGTAAGGCACCAGCGCTGACTTGTTAATCGTTGTCACAATAATCCTGCCAAAAACTGCTACGGGAGTTTATTCAGCCAGTCCCAGCAGTGAGCCGAAGTCGACCAGTCTGGTGACGTTCAGGAACACGATGATCACGGCCACCGGTGTCACGTAGCGCACCAGGAAATGCCACAGGCGGTAAGCCGCTCCGTCGCCCATGTCCAGCTCTTCCACGCTGTCGTTACGCTGCATGATCCAGACGCTGAATAGCGCGATCGCCAGCCCCCCCAGCGGCAGCATGACGTTGGCGGTGAGGTAATCGAGCAGATCGAAAACCGTCGCCTGCTCGAAATGCGGAACGAAAAACAGCGGGTGGAAATCCGCCCAGCTGTTAAAGGAAAACACCGTCAGCATGCCCACCAGCCAGGTGATCACACCGGCCAGCACCGAAGCTTGTACGCGGGTCATGCCGCGGTTTTCCACCAGCCAGGCCACCGCGGGTTCGATCAGCGAAATCGACGACGTCCATGCGGCAAACACCAGCAGCACGAAAAACAGCGTGCCGAACAGAGCGCCGCCCGGCATGTGTCCGAACGCGATCGGCAAGGTCTTGAAAATCAGTCCGGCGCCCTCGCCCGGGTCAAGACCATTGACAAACACGATGGGGAAAATCGCCATGCCGGCGAGCAACGCCACCAGGGTATCCAGCAGCGCTATGGTAACACTGGTACGCGCGATCGAGGTGCGATCGGGCAGATAGGAACCATAAACCATGATCGCGCCCATGCCGAGACTGAGCGTGAAAAAGGCATGTCCCATGGCGATCAGCACCCCGTTCGCCGAAATCTTGCTGAAATCGGGCGTGAACAGGAACGCCAGGCCCTGGTTGAAGGCGCCGCTCGCGAGCGCGTACCCGTCCAGGATCAGCAACAGCACAAACAGCGCCGGGACCAGGTAGCGCACCGCCTGTTCAAGGCCGCTGCGCACGCCGCGCGCCACCACCAGCATGGTCATCACCATGAACAGCGTGTGCCAGGAGATGAGGCGTTCGGGATCGCCCACCAGGCGGTCGAATATCGCGGACACGCCTTCGGCGGTCGCCCCGGTGAAGACACCGCCGGCGGAACGGAAGATATAGGCCAGCGCCCAGCCGGCGATCACACTGTAATAGGAGAGAATCAGAAACCCGGCCAGCATGCCGGCCCAACCGAGCCAGTGCCAGTGCCGGCTGGCGCCGGCCTCGGCCGCCAGCGCGTGCATTGTGTTGACCGGGCTGCGCCGCCCGCGGCGCCCCAGCATGACTTCCGCCATCATGATCGGAATGCCGATCACTGCGATGCACAGCAGGTACACCAGGACGAATGCGCCACCGCCGTTTTCACCGGCGATGTAGGGAAATTTCCAGATATTGCCCAGACCGACGGCCGAACCGGTGGCCGCCAGGATGAAAGCCAGGCGTCCCGACCATATCCCGTGTATGGATTTTCTTTTCTCCGCCATGCGATCCCCTGTCGATGCCGCTTGACCGGGGATTGTCCGCAAAACCGCTAACAGTCTCAAGCGAAAGAAAAATCCGGCGATCCGGAACGCCTAATAGACACGCAACCGGTTATAATCGCGCGATGGCCAAATCCGCGAGTAAAAAACCGAAGACACCGAGCAGCACCATCGCCCTCAACAAGCGGGCGCGCCACGAGTATGCGCTGGAAGATCGCATGGAGGCCGGTCTGGCCCTGGAAGGCTGGGAGGTGAAAAGCCTGCGCGCCGGCAAAGTCCAGCTGGTGGATGCGTATGTGCTGCTGAAAAACAACGAGGCGTATTTGTTCGGCGCCCACATCACGCCACTGCCCACCGCCTCCACCCACATCCAGCCCGACCCGACGCGCACCCGCAAGCTGCTGCTGCACCGCGACGAAATCGACAGGCTGATCGGCGCCGTGGACCGCAAGGGCTATTCGCTGATCCCCACCGCCATGTACTGGAAAAAGGGGCGCGCCAAACTGGAGATCGCGCTGGCCAAGGGCAAGAAGGCCCACGACAAGCGCGCCGCCGTCAAGGAACGCGACTGGCAGCGCGACAAGCAGCGGCTGCTGCGGCAGCGCTAACCTACCCTTGATTTCCGGGCTTTCGGGCCCATATGAAACGTATGGAGTCGAGGCTCCCGCTGGAGCGCAAAGTCGGGCCCGTATGCTGCGGGCACCGTCGGAGAGCGCCGCAGCCCAGCGGCACGCATAGGCGGGAACTTCGGCTTCTTGTATACTGTCGAACTTCAAGACTTTGGGGGCGACCTGGCTTCGACGTGGGTTGCGAAACCTGAGGTGCATGCCGAGGATGCAGATATCCTCGTAAATCCATCTGCAAACTTATAGTTGCCAACGACGACAACTACGCTTTAGCCGCTTAAAAACCGGCGTAAAGCCTTCGGCCCGATGTGTGCCTGTGCGCTCGGATCACCGGAGTCATCTCATACAGGATCGCGATGAAGCCTGTCCGG
>JAGFJP010000118.1 GCA_024102665.1 Thiogranum sp.
TCGCCGCAGGCCGTCGCCGTTTTCGGCGCCAGCGAACGCAAGGATTCCGTCGGTGGCCGCTTGTTCAGCAATCTCATTGAAGGGCAATTCGACGGTCCGGTCTACGCCATCAATCCGAAGCATAAAAAGGTGCTGCAACATCCCTGCTACCCGTCCCTCGAAGCTGTGGGCAAGGCGGTCGACCTTGTTGTCATCGCAACGCCCGCGAAAACCGTGCCGCAGATCATTCACGCCTGCGGCGAACACGGCGTACGCGCCGCCATTATCATTTCTGCCGGATTCAGCGAGGGCGACGGCCAGGGCGCGGCGCTGGAGCACGCCGTGGTCAGGAACGCCCGCCAGTACGGCATGCGCCTGCTCGGTCCGAACTGCCTGGGATTGATCCGTCCGGCCCGGCGACTCAACGCCACTTTCAGCAAGAACACCGCGCAGGCCGGCAACCTGGCGCTGGTTTCGCAATCCGGCGCCGTGTGCACCGCGGTTCTCGACTGGGCCGCCGCCAGCGACATCGGGTTTTCCGCCATCGTTTCGCTGGGCGACGCCGCGGATACCGATTTCGGCGATATCCTCGATTACCTGGCGCAGGACCGTGAAACCCGCAGCATCCTGCTCTACGTGGAAGGCATCCGCGACGCGCGGCGCTTTATGAGCGGCCTGCGCGTCGCCGCGCGCATGAAACCGGTGATCGTGCTCAAGGCCGGCCGGCACCTGGAAGGCTCGCGCGCCGCCACTACCCACACCGGCGCCATGATCGGCGCCGATGACGTGTTCGACGCCGCGCTGCAACGCGCCGGCGTGGTCCGCGCCATGACCATCAAACAGCTGTTCGCCGCCGCGCAGTTGCTCTCGACCCGTCACCGGGTGCGCGGCACGCGGCTCGCCATCATCACCAACGGTGGCGGTCCCGGCGTCATGGCCACCGATCGCGCCATCGATCTGGGCATAGAGCTGGCGGCATTGTCGCCGGCCACGGTCGCGCGTCTCAACAAGGTGTTGCCGGCCGAATGGTCGCACGCCAATCCCGTCGATCTGCTGGGCGACGCGTCGCCGCAGCGCTACCAGGCAGCCGTCGCCGCCTGTCTCGAAGACAGCGACGTCGACGGCATTCTGGTCATGCTCACTCCGCAGGCCATGACCGACGCCACCGCCTGTGCCGAAGCGGTGGCGGCCGAGGCCGACAAGCATGACAAGGCAGTGCTGGTATGCTGGATGGGCGAGCAGCAGGTGCGCGAAGCCCACGCGGTTTTCGCGGCGCACCATGTGCCGTCCTTCGCCAGCCCGGAAGCATCGGTGGAAGCCTTCGCCTACCTGGGTTGCTACCATCGCAACCAGCAGTTGCTGATGCAGGTGCCGGGACCGCTATCGAAGCGCACCAGTCCCGACATCGAAGGCGCGCGCCTGATTATCGAGAGCGTGCTGGCGGAAAACCGCAGCGTGCTCACCACCACCGAATCCAAAGCCATCCTGCGTGCTTTCGACATCCCCGTCAGCCCGGCGGTGCAGGCCGACAGCGCCAACGCGGCGCTGGTGGTGGCGGAATCGGTCGGCTACCCGGTGGCCATGAAAATCAATTCGCCCGACATCACCCACAAGTCCGATGTCGGCGGCATCAGGCTCAACATCGCCGATGCCCATGCCATACGCAGCACCTTCAATGAACTGGTGCAAAGCGTGAGCAGCCGTTTTCCGCAGGCGCACATCGACGGCGTGACCATCGAGCCCATGTACCATTCCGCGCACGGTCGCGAGCTGCTGATCGGCGTCATTTCCGACCCGGTGTTCGGGCCGGCCATCACTTTCGGCAGCGGCGGCGTGCAGGTGGAAGTGTGGCGTGACCGCGCCATCGCCCTGCCGCCGCTGAACAGCTTTATCGCGCGCGGCATCATCGAGCAGACCCGTATCGCGCGCCTGCTCGGCGCCTGGCGCGACATGCCCGCCGCCGATACCGATGCGCTGGTGCAGGTGCTGCTGCGTGTTTCCGGGATGGTGTGCGAACTCCCCGAGATCAGGGAACTCGACATCAACCCGCTGGTCGCCGACGAACACGGCGTCATTGCGCTGGACGCGCGCGTCGTGGTTGAAAAGCCGCCCATGTCCCGCGACCGCTACGGGCACATGGCGATCCACCCCTACCCGATGCATCTGCGCTCGCAGTTGCAGCTCGCCGACGGCACCAACATCACCATCCGGCCGATCCGTCCCGAAGACGCCTCCATCGAGGCGAGTTTCGTGAAGAACCTCTCCCCGCAGGCGAAGTTCTTCCGTTTCATGAGCGGTCTGAGCGAACTCACCGAAGAGATGCTGGTGCGCTTCACCCAGCTGGACTACAGCCGCGAACTGGCGCTGATCGCGGTGCTGGAACAGGACGACACTGAACAGGAACTGGGCGTGACGCGTTATGTGATGAACCCCGATGGCGTGTCCTGTGAATTCGCGCTGGTGGTCGCCGATGCCTGGCAGCGCAAGGGTATCGGATCGCACCTGATGACGGCGCTGATCGACGCCGCGCGGCAACGCGGTTTCCGGCAAATGACGGGCGAAGTGCTGGCCAGCAACCGCAACATGCTGGAACTGGTGCGCGAACTCGGTTTCGACATCAGCGCCAGCGCCGATGATCCCAATGTCAAGGTGGTGGTGAAGACCCTGTAAACGGGCCGGCCGCCGGGGCGAATGTCCCGACCACACGCACGGGAAAATCTTCCGTCATTCGTGGTAATGTACAGCCGCCAGTTTCGAAATCGACCGCACCCGCGCATGCACACACAAACCATCAACCAGCTGCAGCACGCCCACGATTTCGCCGTCATCAACCAACGCGGCGAAAAACGCACCCTGCTGGTGCTGATGCTCACGGCAGTCACCATGGTGGTCGAGATCGTCGCCGGCGCCGTGTTCGGTTCCATGGCGTTGCTGGCCGACGGCTGGCACATGGGCACCCATGTCGCGGCCTTCATGATCGCCATCTTCGCCTACCGCTATGCGCGCCGGCACGCCGACGACCCGGCGTACGCCTTCGGTACCGGCAAGGTCAGCGTGCTGGGCGGTTTTGCCAGCGCCGTGACGCTGGCGGCGGTCGCCCTGATGATGCTGGTCGAATCGCTGCAGCGGCTGTTCATTCCCCACGACATTCATTTCAACGAGGCCATCGCTGTCGCGCTCATCGGTCTGCTGGTGAACCTGATCAGCGCCTTCCTGTTGCAGGATCATCACCATCACAGCCACGAGCATCATCATGACGATGACGATCATGCTCACCATGGCCATCATCACCACGACCACAATCTGCGCGCGGCGTACATGCACGTGCTGGCTGACGCGCTGACGTCGCTGCTCGCCATTGTCGCGCTGACCAGCGGCAAGTTCTTCGGCTGGGTTTGGCTCGACCCGGTGATGGGTATCGTCGGCGCGGCGGTGATAACGCGCTGGGCCTGGGGATTGTTGCGGGAAACCGGTCCGGTGCTGCTGGATGAGAGCATCGGCGCGGATTACAAAGCGCGCATACAGCACGCCATCGAAAGCGACGCGGATAACCGCATCGCCGATCTGCATATCTGGAAAGTGGGACCCAACGACTACGCCGTCATTGTCTCGCTGGTCACCCACCATCCGCAGGCGCCGGAGTATTACAAGGCGCTGTTGAGTGATTTCCACCGCCTGTCGCACATCACCATTGAAGTCAACCGTTGCGCCGGGGAACCCTGCGCGACGCCGGCGCAGGCCGGCGGCTGACGCACTGCACAGTATGGCGCGACAATGGCCGGTATCCGCATGATCAGCTGGAAAGCCCTGCTGGTCGGTTGCGCGACCATCCTGGTGCTGGGCCTGCTGGTGCAGCTGGCGTTTATTTTCGTCGTGGTCGGTTTCAACGCGGTGGCCGCGGCCTGGCCGCCGCTGGCATCCTGGGGTCGACCCCTGGCCTACGTCAGCGGCGCGCTGGTGTATTTCGGGATCATGTCGACGGCGGGTTATATCAGCGCTGAAATCGCCCGCCGTCACGTGCTGCTGCATGCCTTCATTGTCGGTTCACTGGTGACCGGCGCGTCACTGCTGTCATCCCTCGGCAGCGGCAAACTCACTGCGATGAGTTTCGTGTTCCTGCTCTCGGGCGTTGTTTTCGCGCTGGCAGGCGGCTTTATCTGGCAACGTCGCCGTCGCTGAACACAGACAGTCGCGCGGCGCGCAAATCCGGTATCATCGACGCCTGAATTTCACCCCGAAGGTCATTGCAGTACATGAATATCGCCCAGCAGATCGCCGACGAACTCAGTGTCAACGTAAAACAGGTCGAGGCCGCCGTGCGGCTGCTCGACGAAGGCGCGACCGTGCCCTTTATCGCCCGTTACCGCAAGGAAACCACCGGTGGGCTCGACGATACGCAGTTGCGCCGCCTCGAAGAACGCCTGGGCTATCTGCGCGAACTCGAGGAACGCCGCGCAACCGTGCTCGCCAGCATCCGCGAACAGGACAAGCTGAGCGCGGAACTGGAACAGGCGATTCTCGCCGCCGACAGCAAGACGCGCCTCGAGGATCTGTACGCGCCCTTCCGGCCCAAACGCCGCACCAGGGCGCAGATGGCGCGCGAAGCCGGGCTCGAGCCGCTGCTGGACAGCCTGCTGCAGGACCCGACCCTGGAGCCGGAAACTGTGGCCGGCGAATTTCTCAATGCCGAGGCCGGTTTCGCCGACAGCGCCGCGGCGCTCGACGGGGCGCGGCAGATTTTCCTGGAACGCGCCGCCGAGGACGCCGACCTGGTGGGCGCGCTGCGCGATCATGTCTGGCAACACGGCCTGCTGGTGTCGAATGTCATCGACGGCCGGCAGCAGGACGGCGCGAAGTTTTCCGATTACTTCGACTTCTCGGAAGCGTTGCACAAGGTGCCCTCGCACCGCGCGCTGGCGCTGCTGCGCGGGCGCGCCGAGAATGTGCTGCGGCTGCGCCTGCTGGTGCCGGGCCAGGACGATCTCGCCTCGAACAACGACATGGGCATTTTCGATCACCGCATTGCCGCGCATTTCGGCATCCGGGACGCCGGCCGCGCCGCCGATGCCTGGCTGCTGACGGCGGTGCGCTGGGCCTGGCGCGTCAGGTTGTCGATGCAGATGGAAAGCGAGCTGTTGACACGCGTGCGCGAAAGCGCGGAGGAAGAAGCCATTCGCGTGTTCGGCGAAAACCTGCGCGACCTGTTGCTGGCCGCTCCCGCCGGCACCCGCGCCACCATGGGTCTCGATCCCGGCATCCGCACCGGCGTCAAAGTCGTGGTGGTGGACGCCACCGGCAAGCTGCTGGAGCACGCCACCATCTACCCGCATGCGCCGAAACACCAGTGGGACGCGTCGCTCGCGACGCTGGCCGCGCTGGCGAAAAAGCATCATGTCGAACTCATCAGCATCGGCAATGGCACTGCCTCGCGCGAAACCGACAAACTGGTGCGCGAGCTGATACAGCGTCATCCCGAACTGCGCGTCACCAGCGTCGTGGTCAGCGAAGCCGGCGCATCGGTGTATTCCGCCTCCGAGGCCGCCGCCCGCGAGTTTCCCGATCTCGACGTATCGCTGCGCGG
>JAGFJP010000028.1 GCA_024102665.1 Thiogranum sp.
TCGTTATCATCATCGAGCGGCATCTCCACCGGGTAAAAAGGCCCGGCGCTCTGCGGCGGCGTGGCGCGCAGCAAGGCCGCCATGCCCGGAACGCTGTGCGCCGCCAGCATTCCTGCCGCACCGAGAACGAAGCGCCTGCGTGAATGTTCAGCCATCGACCTGCTCCATAAACCTGTACCGGGTGAGACCCCGGTCATGGTCGCAGGTTCCTGCTGCCGGCGTCTTGCACCAGTTCACTCAGCAGGCGGTTGATCCGCCGGCGGTTCGCTCAGCAGCTTTTTCCCGGTAAACATCGCGGAAATGATACTGCCGCCTTCGCGCAACTCGGTGACCACCACCGCCAGCACATGCACCAGGATGACCGCGATCAACAGGTAGAAATTGAACTCATGCACGCTGATGAAAGGTTTGCGGAAATCGCGCATCGCCTGGTACGCCGCTTCGTCATACAGCTGCGGCGCATAGGGAACCAGGGTCGCCGGGTCCACCCCCGGCGCGGCGATCCAGCCCGCGATCCATGATCCGAATGGCGGATAGAAAATATCCGTACCGGCCAGCACCAGACCGGTCACCGCCTGCGTCAGCAGCAGCAACAGCAACAGGGTGACGGCAATGCGCCCGAGCGGGTTGTGCCCCAGGTACTGACGCGGCCGCCCGGCGCTGAAATCGGCCAGGTAGCGGCCGGTTTCCTTCAGGTAACCGCGTCCGCCCGGCAGAATCGCCCGCCAGCGCGCCCAGGGCCCGCCGACAAAAGCCCACAGCAGGCGCCACAGCAGGTTCAGCGCAAACACATAGCCGATCCACACGTGGACTGTTTTCAGCAGAATCTTGCCGTCGTCGCTGACGCCGAGCGTTTTGGCATTGAGAATCGCCACCGCCACGGCGATCAGGCCCAGCACACACAGCAGGTTGATCCAGTGAAACCAGCGCACGCTGGCGTCCCAGACGCGATAGGTTTTGAGTTGATTCATGGCAGGTCTCCGTGCGGTGTGCGGTTCTGATGCGACGGTACACTAGCATGTGCCAGCTGAAATGATGATGAACAGACCCTGAATGCGCGGACGCAGGGGTGCCCCATACCGTCAAAAATCCATCGCGAGCACCCGTTTCGTCGCCTTCCGGGGACACTTGCTTTCACTTCGAAAAGGTTCCATCCTTTTCGGCCCCTTGTTACGGAGGTCCGGCAGCGTGCTGCGTGTCACCGTCATGAACACCAAGGGCGGCTGTGGCAAGACCACGGTCGCCACCAGCCTCGCGAGTTATTGCAGCGCGCAGGGCTATGGAACCGCGCTGTTTGATTTCGACAAGCAGGCGTCGTCCACGCGGTGGCTGAAAGAACGCCCAACGGGGCGCCCGGCGATCCACGGTGTTGCGGCCTTCGAACCGCCGCGCATCGGCATGACCCGCACCTGGCAGATGCGTGTTCCCGAGCACACCCGTTTCATTATCACGGATACGCCGGCCGCCATTACCGACTGTGAACTCGACGATCGTGTCGCCGAGACTGATATCATTCTCATTCCGGTGTTGCCGTCGGCCATCGACATCCATTCCACCGCCGATTTCATCCGCGACATTCTGTTGATCGGCAAGGCGCGCTCGCGCAACAAGCGCCTGGCGATTATCGCCAACCGCACGCGCATTCACACCCGCGCCATGGACAGACTCGAACGTTTCCTGCAGAGTCTCGATATACCGGTCATTGCACGGGTGCGCGACACGCAACATTATGTGCGTGCCGCGGAGCGCGGCATCGGTGTACATGAACTGGCGGAACGCGACGCACGCCAGGACGTCGAGACCTGGGCCCAGGTGCTGGCCTGGCTTGAACAGCAAAGCGTCAGATCACGCATAGCCCCTCCCGTTTCCGAACCCCATCCGCAACTCGGCAACCGTTCGTTCGGCCACTGAGTACATCGCCGTGGCGGCGCACGCGGAACGAAAGCGCCTGACGCCTGAAGGGCGAGCGAAGCGAATCATCCATTTCAGCAGCACCACATCCGGATCCCGGCTTGCGCCGCGATGACAACGTGGCGGCCGGATAACACGCCAATAGCAGAACCTTTTTGCCTTTGCGGTGTTCTGACGTCATGGGTTGCGGTATCGTGACGACAGGTATTACAACGGAACAACAACATGGCAGGCAAGCGCCTCAAACTCCTCGTCTACGGGCTGACGGTTATCGCCATCGTCGCGGCGCTGGCAGCCTATCTCGGACGTGCCAGGCCGATCGAGGTGATCACCCGGTCCGTCGATGTCGGAGCGGTCCAGGACACTATCGCCAATACCCGCGCCGGCACTATCAAAGCCTGCAACCGTGCCGGCATTTCGCCGCAGATCGGCGGCCAGATCGCCAGCCTGCCGGTGGATGTCGGCGACACGGTCAAAGCCGGCCAGATCCTGCTCGAACTCTGGAATGAAGACCGCGCCGCGGAAGTGACCCTGGCGCGAAGCGAGGTCAAATCCGCCCGCGCGCGCGCCAGCCAGGCCTGCGTGCTGGCCGATGTCGCGGCGCGCGATGCCGAACGGCTGCGCACGCTGCGCAAGAAGGGGCTGACCACCGAGGAGGCCGCCGACAAGGCCGACGGCGACGCGCGCGCCCAGGCCGCGGCCTGCGATGCGGCACGCGCTACCGCCGAGGTCAGCGAGGCCCGGCTTCAGGTCGCGCAGGCTTCGCTCAGCCGCACGCAGTTACGCGCGCCCTTTGATGGCATCGTGGCAGAGATCAACGGCGAGGTCGGCGAGTTCGTCACGCCTTCGCCGGTCGGCATCCCTACCCCGCCTGCCGTCGACCTGGTCGATATCACCTGTCTCTACGCTTCCGCGCCTATCGACGAAGTCGATGCACCCGGTATCCGTGCCGGCATGCCCGCAAGGATTTCGCTCGACGCCTTTCCGCGCACCGCTTTCGCGGGCACCGTGCGTCGCATCGCGCCCTATGTGCTGGACCTGGAAAAGCAGGCACGCACCGTGGACGTCGAAGTCGACTTTGCCGACGCCACGGCTACCGGCGACATGCTGCCCGGCTACAGCGCCGATATCGAAATCATTCTGGACACGCGTCACGACGTCACGCGGGTGCCGACCGAAGCGATACTGGAAGGCAACAGGGTGCTGCTGCTCGGCGCCGACAATGTGCTTCAGGAAAGGGAAATCGAATCCGGTCTGAGCAACTGGGAACACACCGAGGTGCTTGCAGGTCTGCAGCCCGGTGACCGGGTCGTGGTATCCGTCGACCGCGAAGGCGTGAAGGACGGCGCGCACGTGAAAACAGAAGGCTCCGCCGGCGACAATGATCAGCCTTGAACAGATTCACCGCGATTTCCAGGTCGGTGACCAGGTGGTGCACGCGCTCGACGACATCAACCTGGACATCAGCGCCGGTGAATATGTCTCTATCATGGGGCCGTCGGGGTCGGGCAAATCGACGCTGCTGAACCTGATCGGCCTGCTGGATCGCGCCACCGCAGGGCACTACCTGCTCAACGGCGAGGACGTCACGACGCTCAGCGACGTCGAGCAGGCCGCGACGCGCAACCGGCGCATCGGTTTCGTGTTCCAGTCGTTCCACCTGGTGCCGCGCCTGAGCGCCGCGGGCAACGTGGAGCTGCCGCTGATCCTCGCCGGCATGCCCGCCGCGGAACGCAAGGCGCGCGTGGCGCAAACGCTGCAGGCGCTCAATCTCACCGATCGCGCACACCATAAACCTGACCAGCTGTCGGGCGGGCAGCGCCAGCGCGTGGCGATCGCGCGCGCCACTGTCACCGAACCCGCAGTGGTGCTGGCCGACGAGCCTACCGGCAACCTCGATCACAAATCCGGCGGCGATGTCATCAACATCCTCGAATCACTGAACCAGCGCGGTATCACCCTGATGGTGGTGACGCACGATGCCGAGATCGGCGATCGCGCCACGCGCCGCATCAAAATGCGCGACGGCCGTATCGAATCGGACACGCAGGCAGATGCAGACCGGTGATGTCACGCGATTCGCGTGGGGTGCCCTGTGCGGTTATCCGACACGCACCCTGCTGATGCTGCTCGCCATGGGGATCGGTGTCGCCGCCGTAGTGGTGCTGACCTCGCTCGGCGAAGGCGCGCGGCGTTACGTCACCGGCGAATTCGCCTCGCTCGGCACCAACCTGATTATCGTGATCCCGGGACGCTCGGAGACAGCCGGCATCAGCCCCACCACCATGATGGGTGAAACGCCGCGCGACCTCACGCTGGACGATGCGCGGGCACTGACGCGCAGTTACAGCGTGCGGCGCATTGCACCTCTGAACGTCGGTTCCGCCGACATCAACTGGCGGGGCAAACAACGCGAAGTCACTGTCCTCGGCACCACCCATGAAATGCTGGCAATACGCCACTGGGAGCTGTCGCAGGGCAAGTTTCTGCCCGCCACCGACCTGGACCTGGCAACGCCGGTGTGCGTCATCGGCAGCAAGATCCGCAACGAGCTGTTCGGCGCGCAGCGCGCTATCGGCGAATGGGTGCGCCTCGGCGACCGCCGCTTCCGGGTCATCGGTATCATGGGTTCCGAAGGCCGCTCCATCGGCGTCGATGTGCAGGAAACCGTGATGATACCGGTGGCCTCGGCGCAACAGCTGTTCAACACCCCGTCGCTGTTCCGCATTCTTGTAGAGGCAAAGAGCCGCGAGGCGATCGAGCCTGTCAAGCAATTCATTATCGATACACTGCAGCAACGTCACCAGGGCGAGAAGGACGTCACTGTCATTACCCAGGACGCGGTGCTGGCGACATTCGATCGCATTTTCTCGGCGCTGACCTATGCCGTGGGCGGCATCGCCGCGATCAGCCTCATCGTCGCCGGCATCCTTATCATGAATGTGATGCTGGTGGCGGTTTCGCAGCGCACCTCCGAAATCGGTCTGCTCAAGGCACTGGGCGCGGCGCCGCGACAGATCATCGTGCTGTTTCTCAGCGAGGCGCTGCTGCTGTCCGGGCTTGGCGCGGCACTGGGCCTGTTGCTGGGAGAACTCGCCAGCATGCTGTTGCGGCAGCTGTTCGCGGACTTGCCGGCGCACGCGCCGGCGTGGGCCGTGGTCACCGCCTTGCTGGTCGCGATCCTGACCGGACTGCTGTTCAGCCTGTTGCCGGCGCGCCGCGCCGCGCGCCTCGATGCGGTGCTGGCGCTGTCGCGCAGGTGACATGATGTTGATGCGCGACTTTCTCACCCTCACCGGCAGTTCGCTGATCGCGCACCGCATGCGCAGTTTTCTCACCACCCTGGGCATCGCCGTCGGTATCGCCGCGGTGATGCTGCTCACTTCCATCGGCGAAGGCATTCACCAGTTCGTGCTCGCCGAGTTCACCCAGTTCGGCACCACCATCGTCAGTGTCAGCCCGGGACGCACCACCACGCACGGCGGCAGCACCGGCATGTTCGGCACTGTGCGTCCGCTCACTATCGAGGACGCCGAAGCGCTCAAGCGGCTGCCCTATGCCCGGGCAGTGGTGCCCGTCGTGCAAGGCAACGCCGAAGTGGAAGCCGGCAACCGGCGCCGCCGCACCAATGTCTACGGCGTCGGCGCGCAGATGCCGGAAGCGTTCCGCATGGATATCAGCTCCGGGCGCTTCCTGCCTGCCGATGATCCGACCGCGCCACGCGCCTTCGCCGTGCTCGGCAGCCAGTTGCGCGAGGAACTGTTCGGCAGCCGCAACCCGCTGGGACAGCGCATCGGCATCGGCGGCAACCGTTACCGCATCATCGGCGTCATGGCTTCCAAGGGCACGGTGCTGGGTTTCGACCTCGATGACACTGTCTATATTCCGGCGGCGCGCGCGCTGGAGCTGTTCAACCGCGAATCGCTGTTCGAAATCGATGTCATGTACGAGGAGGGTGTGAGCGCGGACAGAGTGGTTGCAGGCATCAAAAAAACACTCATGGCGCGCCACGGCCGCGAGGACTTCACCATCACCACCCAGGAGCAGATGCTGGATGTGCTGGGTTCCATTCTCAATATACTGACTGTCGCGGTCGGCGCCATCGGCGGCATATCGCTGCTGGTGGGCGCTATCGGCATCGTCACCATCATGACTATCGCCGTCAACGAGCGCACCAATGAAATCGGGCTGCTGCGGGCGATCGGCGCGCGGCGCGGCCAGGTGCTCGGCCTGTTTCTCGGCGAGGCGGTCGTGCTTGCCGCCGCCGGCGGGCTCGCAGGCCTGATACTCGGTGTCGGCACCGCGCAGTTGCTGCACCTGCTGTTGCCGGCGCTGCCGGTGCACACACCCTGGCTGTTTGTGTTCGTCGCCGAAGCGGTGGCCGTGGTTATCGGGCTCGCCGCGGGTGTGCTGCCGGCCAGGCGCGCCGCGGGTCTGGATCCCGTCGAGGCGTTGCGCGCGGAATAGCGGCATGCCCGGCGCGGCGGCCAACCTTCCTGCGCAAACGCGCCGTGACGGGGCCCGATCGATGCGCAATATTTGCGCTAGACTGTTGTCAAAGACATCACGAAATCACGGTGCCTCGTCATGAAATACTATGTTGCAGGGTTCGCAGCCACGGCCTTGATGCTGACCGCCTGCGCCACCAGCATACCGCTGCAAATCAAGCAGGCTCCGCCCGACAATCCCGGCTTGCAGCAGGTGCTTGACGATCCCGACGCCTGGCAATCGCGCCAGGCGCGCTGGGGCGGCACGATACTGGAAACCGAGAACCGCGAGGACATGACGCGCCTGCTCATTCTGGCGCGCCCCTTGAGCAAAGACGGCGAACCCCGGAGCGGCGACACCAGCCTGGGACGATTCATCGCCGTTATCCCGCGGTTTCTGGACCCGGCGGTGTACAGCAAAGACCGGGAAGTCACCATCACCGGCACGATACAAGGCGTCGAGACCCGCAAAGTGGGCGAATTTCCCTATCGCTATCCGGTGGTTCTCGCAGAGCATCACTACGTCTGGCCGCAGCCGGATCCTTACGATCCCTACCGCTATCCGCGCTGGTGGCATGACCCCTGGTATTACGATCCCTGGTATTTCCCGTATTATCCCTATCACCATCCTTACTGGCGTTGATACTGGAGTTGAATGTGAAAAATCCGGGATCCTTGTTTCTGGTTTCGAGTCTCATCGCGCTGCTTGCGGCCTGCGCCAGTGCGCCAACGTTCGACGCTGCCGGCGTCAACGCCGGACTGACGCCGCGCGGCGTCACCGCGGAACTGCCCGGCATCGTCGGGGAAAGAGTCCTGTGGGGCGGCGTGATTCTGGCCACCACCAATCTGAAATCAGGCACCCGGATCGAGGTTCTCGCCTACCCGCTGGACGACAGCAAGCGGCCGCTGCGCGACAGCGACCCGCTGGGGCGCTTCCTGATCCAGCATGCGGAATACCTGGAACCGGCCACCTATGCCGAAGGCCGCATGGTCACCGTGGTGGGCACGGTGCACGGCGAGGTCACCGGCAAGGTCGGCGAGACCGATTACCAGTACCCCATTATCACTTCGCAGCAACTGCACCTGTGGGAGAAAGACCAGGGCTACGATCGCGGCGGCAACGTGCATTTCGGCATCGGTGTCGGCATCGGGCTCTAGCCTCTAGCCCGAAGCCTCCAGCGCCGCTTTCTTTCGCCACTCGCGCATGTGCGTCAGTTCGTACAGAACCGGCACCAGCACCAGGCTGACCAGCATCGAAAACGTCAGGCCCGCAACAATGGTTACCGCCAGCGGCTTGAGCATTTCCGAGCCTTCCCCGAGTCCGATCGCCAGCGGCAGCATGCCGGCCACCGTCGTCAGCGTGGTCATCAGGATCGGCCGCAGCCGCAGACGCGCGGCCTCGAGTATGGCGTCACGAATCGCGCTGCCGCGCTCGCGCATGATTTCGATGTACTCCACCAGCACGATGGCGTTGTTCACGACAATGCCCGCCAGCATGATCATGCCCAGCCACAGCGGCATCGACAGCGGCAGGTCGGTGAACGTTATGCCCAGCGCCACGCCGATCACCGCGAACGGCACGCTCAACAGAATGATGACCGGGTTGCGCAACGATTCATACTGGATAGCCATCACCACGAACACCAGGAACAGCGCCAGCGCCAGCAGCGTCGTCGTCAGATCCCGCCCTTCCTGCAACGCCTGCCTGGCGCCGCCGTCGTACAGCGTATAACCGGCGGGAATCTCCAGGTCCGCGAGCGCGGCATCGATGGCGTCGAGCGCGTCGCCCAGCGTGGTTTCGGATCCGACCGACGCGCTGATTTCGACAATTCGCTGCTGATTGTCGCGCATGATCTCCGCCGCTGACTGCATGAGATTGATGCGCGCGACATCGCCGAGGTAGATCGCCTTGCGCCCTTCCTGCGCCGGGAACAACAGCACCGACTGCAGATCCTGCGGGTGCGCAGCCTCGATGCGCGGCAACCGCAGGCGCACATCGTAACCGCGATCCCGGTCGATGAAATCCGTCACCACCTGGCCTTCCAGCGCGATGCGCATGGCGTGGCCGACGTCTTCGACGTTCAGGCCGAGAATGCTGGCACGCTCGCGATCGATGTCGATGGTGATTTCGTGGTGCACCTCTTCGGACGAATGCTGCACATTGCGCAGACCCTCGATGGGTTTCACGCGCAGCACGATCTGGTCGGCGATGGATTCCAGCATCCGCTGCTCGGGCCCCTGGATGCGCAGACTGATATCGTCATCGCCGCGACTGGTGCGGATGCCGCGGATGCCCTGGGTGTGCATGTTGACCTTGACCCCGGCGAGCCGCGCATCGGCGATCAACTGTTTCATGCGATCGATCCAGTCCTCACTGCTGACATCGCGCTGCGCCAGCGGCACCAGCTGCACATTGAGGGTGCTGCGATTCGGCGTCTCGCGCTCGGTGCGCCCGAAAATGGAGCCGCCCACCAGGGAGAACACGTGCTGCACCTCGGGCTGTTCCTGCAGCAGCTTTTCGATACGGCGCACGTTGACATCCATATCATCCAGGGTATCGCCGGGATCGGTGGCGATATTCATGCGGATACGGCCGTCATCCATGGAGGGAAGAAAAATCTCGGCCTTGCCGAAGAATGCCTGCACGGCGAAAAACAGCATGACAAGGAACAGCGCGATCACCGCCGCCGGCGCCTGCAGCACCCGCGTGACGAAGCGCACGTAGCGCTCCTGCAGCCAGCGCACCACCGCATCGACGCCGTTGCGCAGCCGCCCGCGCTCGCGGCCGCGCACTTTCGCGGCCAGCGCCGGCACCAGCGTCAGCGCGATCACCAGCGATGACAGAATGGCGGCGGAGATAGTGAATATCAGTTCGCGGAACAGCAGCCCGGTGAGACCGCCGATGAACAGGAACGGCAGCACCGCCGCCAGGTTGGTGCTGGTGGAGGCGACAATGGCGCTGTTGACCTCTTCGGCGGCATGCCGCCCGGCCTCGAGATCGCCCTCTCCCTGGCACTGGTGCCGGTAGATGTTCTCCAGCATGACAATGGTGTTGTCCACGATCAGACCGACGCCCAGCGCCAGGCCGCCGAGGGTCATGATGTTCAGGGTCAGGCCGCCCATGCCCATGATCACGAAGGTGACCATGATGGCGATCGGGATGGCGCTGCCGATGATGAGCGTGCGGCGCAGGTTGCCGAGAAACAGGTAGACCACCAGCATTGCCAGCAGCGCCCCGCTGATGGCTGCCATGCCGGAATTGGTCAGGGCGTGACGGATATAGACGGACTGGTCCTCGACCGCGCGTATTTCGATGTCATCGGGGAGCAGCCCCTGTTGCCGCAGCCAGTCCATGCGCTGTTCGACAACGTCGACCACAGCAACGGTATTGGCGGTCGGCTGTTTCTGGATCGACATCTTGATGCCGGGAATGCCGTTGACGCGCACGCGAATGCGTTCGTCTTCGTGAGTGTCGATGACCTCGGCCACTTCCTGCAGATTGATGACGCCGCCGCCGGCCAGCTGCAACGGCAATTCGGCGATCTGCTGCACGCTGGTGAAACGTCCGCTGATACGTCCCGACAGCTCCTGGCGGGACATTCGCAGGCGTCCGGCGGGATCCTCGCGGTTGCCTTCCTGCAGCGCGTCGATAAGGTCCTGCATGTCCAGGCCGAGACCGGCGAGGCGCTGCTGGTCGGGTAAAACCTGGATTTCACGAACCAGTCCGCCGCCGACTTCGGCAGCCGCCACGCCGGGGAGCGTGATGAACCATTTGCTGAACACGTCGTCCACCCATGTGCGCAGTTCCACCGGGTCGCGCAGCGGCGAACTCACCACGAACTCGAGCACCGGGATCTGCGACGGGTCGCGTTTGTAAATGATGGGCGGATCGGGTGTGTCGGGCAAAAAGCGCTTGGCGCGATCGAGCCGGGTGCTGGCGTCGCGCAGCGCGATATCGATGTCCTTGCCGTATTCGAACGACAGGTCCACCGAAACGGCGCCTTCCGTGGTGCGCGACTGCACGCCGATGGCATCCTCGGTAATCGCCAGCTGTTCCTCGAGCTGGCGGGTGAACTGGTCTTCCATCACTGTCGCCGGAATACCGGGACTGAGAATGCGCACCCGCACCTCGGGATAGATCAGGTGCGGGTGCAGATCGATCGCCAGCCGCGAAAACGCGAACAGGCCGAGCACGATGACCGCCAGCGCGATCATGGACACGCCGACCGGATGGCGGATGGACCAGGCGGCGAGGCCGCCGCTTCTGGAAGCCGGCGCAGTCATGCCGGTGGTGACACCAGGTTCACCGGTTTCACCGGCATGCCGGGCATTAGATCCAGGAAACCCTTGGTGATCACCTGCTGGCCTTCTTCCAGGCCTTCGGTGATCTCGATCAGTTCGGCGAGACGCAGACCGCTGTTGACGTTCACCCTTTGCGCCCTGCTTTCCTCGTCCAGGATGTAAACGTACTCGCTGGTTTCATCGCGCCGCAAAGCCACGAACGGAATGACCTTGCGCCGGCTGGCGTGCGTGGTGAGCTCGACCCGGCACAACTGGCCCGGCACCGCGCCTTCGGGGACGGGGTTGAGCTCGACCTCGATGGTGCCGCGCCGGGTCACGGGATCCAGGCTGGGATGAATACGCGTGATGCGTCCTTCAAACACCTGGTCTCCCAGCGCGTCGATGCGCACCCGCGCAGCGTCGCCGACACGCAGGTCAGGCAGAATCAACTCGGAGACCGGCAACTCCGTCATCAGGGACGAAGGATCGGCGATGGTCAACACATGCTGCAACCGTTGCACCAGGCTGCCGGGCTCTGACAGGCGCTCGATCACCAGGCCGTCGATCGGAGTGCTGATGGTGGTATAGCCATGACGCGTCTGCAGCACCTGCTCGTCGGCCTCCGCCACTTCCAGCTGGGTGAGCGCGCGGGCATATTCGTCCTCGGAAACCAGCTTGCGGGCGCGCAGCTCCTTGAGGCGTTGCAGGTCCTGTTGCGCCTGTTTGCGCGTCGCGGTGGCGCGCGCCAGCTGCACACGCAACAGCGTGTCGTCGAGTCGCACGACAACATCGCCCTCGCTGACGCGGTCGCCTTCATAGAACGGCAGCGCCGTGACGCGGCCTTCTTCCTGGGCATAGATTTTCACCTCGCGCCGCGCCCGCAATGTCCCGGTGCGGGTGCGTACCACGTTGAGGCTGTCGCTGACCACCGGCGCGGTCTCGACCAGGTGGGGACGTTCGCTCTTCGCCTTGGGGGGCGCTGCCTGCCGTTCGCAGCCGGCTATCGCCGTCAGACCCAGCAGCACAAGCAGTGGTGTCCACAGCCGCACGCGGCCGGTGCGCATGCGCGGGAAATCAGGGATCTTTTTCAAGCGAATACCACAATCAGTAGACATCGGAACCAGCGAGCATATTAACCTCGTTAGACGCACTTGCCAGAACAAATAGTTCCCGCAGAAAAACTTTTAAATCCAGCAGCTAGAACCGGTTCGCGATATTCACCGGCAAGCAACAGGGAACGGGGAAGAAGTGTTGATCAAATCCGTGGTCGCCAGGATAAGTCGAAGTTATTTACAGTTTTACAATCCAATATTTCTGTAACAACTCTTTTGCGAATGTCTAAATAAAACTGTTTTCTTATTGTTTTCGATACCATTAAGACATTTCTTTTGTTTTCTGCACTAGCAAGGTGCAACTGCGTTAGTCGGATTGTTTTACGTTTTTTAATCCCGGCGCTGTTTTTTTGACGATGCACCGCGGATATCTGATTAGCAAACAACCAATTAGTGATATTGGCCTCTCGATTGCTTACTGAAGGGCCATTTGCCACGTATCACGACACCAATAAACAACGAGACCATCATGACAAGGCGTTTGTTCACTACCGCGTTCCGCAACTACACCAGCCCGGCTTATCTGCTCGCGCTCGGGCTGTTGTGCTTTGCCCCTGCTTCCCCGGCCGCGACCGTCGGGCTGGACTTCGTTTGCATCAGTCACAACAGCGTTGCCAGTTGCGCCGCCGGCGAGCAACAGCTGCGGGTGACTCTCGACCAGACCGCGGCCAGCATCGTAACCTTCACCTTCACCAATGTCGGTCACCGGGCCTCGGTGATCGGGCAACTCTATTTCGAAGACCCGAAGGGTCTGCTGCAAGGCATCTCTTCCCTGTCCGCGGGCAGCCATGGTCACGTGGATTTCGCGCCGGGTGCCAGGCCGTCGAATCTGCCGGGCGGGCGCGCTCCCGCTGCGGGTTTTCAGGCGCACTTCAGTCTGGGCGCCGGCAAGCCCGCTCCCAGGAACGGCATTAACAACGGCACCGGGAGCGATCTGGAAAGCCTGGCCGTGAATTTCCTGTCCGGTTACGACTTCGCATCCCTGCGCAGCGCGCTGGCCAGCGGCGAGTTGCGCCTGGGCGTTCACGTGCAGGGATTCGACGGCGGTTTCAGCGAAAGCTACATCAGCGCAGCGCCCGCCGCAGTGCCGGTTCCCGAAACCGTCTGGCTGTTCGCCAGCGG
>JAGFJP010000035.1 GCA_024102665.1 Thiogranum sp.
TCTTTTACTGGCCATCCATCCAGGGGCGCGGCGAATTCGTGCGGCTGGCGCTGGAGGCGGCGGACGCCGACTATGTGGACGTGGCGCGGGAGCAGGGACGCGGGCTTGGGGTCGACGCCATGCTGCGCCTGATGGAGGAACCTGAGCTGGAGCGTCCACCGTTCGCCCCGCCCTTTCTGCGCGCCGGAAAACAGATCATCGGACAGACTGCGAATGTGCTGCATTTCCTGGGACCGCGCCTGGGACTGGTGCCGAAGGCCGACGCCGCCCGGCTATGGGCGCACCAGTTGCAACTCACCGTGGAGGACCTGGTCGTGGACGTTCATGACACCCATCACCCCATCGCCATGAGTCTTTACTACAAGGACCAGAAGCCCGAAGCAAAACGCCGCGCGAAGTTTTTCACCGCTGAGCGCGCGCCCGAATTGCTCGGTTATTTCGAGAATGTGCTGCAGCGCAACCGCGGCCGGCGCGGCTACATGATCGGGCGCAGCCTCAGCTATATCGACCTGTCGATGTTCCAGATCGTCGATGGGCTGCGCTACGCTTTTCCGAATATGATGGTGCGGCTGGAAACGCGGATTCCCGGCCTGGTGGCGCTGCATGAACGTGTCGCGCAGCGACCGAACATTGCTGCGTATCTCGCCTCCGAGCGGCGCCTGGCGTTCAACGAGGACGGGATTTTCCGGCGTTACGCGGAGCTGGACGGCTAGCCTGAGCCGTTCATGAATGACACACACTTCCCCGTCATCCGGGCAAAGTGTGTGTCAACGCAACGCAGCAAGCGGGCGGGCAGTCAGCGCCAACGCCCCGCGTACTGCCGCGCTTTTCAGCGCGGCAGATGAGCGGCTGCCGTTATTGAGCAGGAACGGTCTTCTGAATCTCTTTCTCGACTTCGATCACTTCCATTGCCGAGAACTCGATTTCGGTACGCCGGTTCGGCGCCAGGCACTCGATCAGGCCGGCGCCGCTCTTGCCTTCACAGTCGACCACCGGTTTGGCCGATCCGAGTCCCTGGGTGCTGATGGCATCCGCCGGCAGCCCTGCGGAGACCAGGTAGTCACGAACCGCCTGGGCCCTGCGCTCGGAAAGCGCCTGGTTATAACGGTCGGGTCCGATGCGATCGGTATAGCCTGTGACCTCGATCTGCGTATTCTGGATCGCTTTCCTGTCCAGCGCACCAGCCACTTCATCAAGGCGGGCTCGACCATCGGCCGTCAGCTCCGCGCTGTCAAAGGCAAACAGCGCGTCAGCTTCCAGACTGATCGGCTTGAGTTCCTTGACTGTGACGACCTCGATTGCAGCAACCTCGGTCGGCTTGTCGCGTGCCGCCACGATTTCCGGATCGCATTCGGCGATGGCGTTGGCCTCGGACCAGCGCGCCGTGTGCAGACAGTCACCATAGCCCGTACGTACGACGCCTGCGCCGGGCGCATCGACGTAGCCGCTTGCCGCGAAAGCCGATCCCGTTGCAACGGTCACACCAGCCAATACAAGAGACTGAATTATCTGTTTCATTCTTTGTTACCTCCGGACAAGAAAACCTGTGATGGCGCCCGGCAGCAACACACTCATTCCACGCGCGTGCTGCCCGGCGAACCCGATACATCCTTATAGTTAAAGACTAGCTGGTTTCTGCATTCTTTCAATGTAAACAATGGCGTGCATTGATAATTATCAATTGACGAGAAAAAAGGGGCGGGCTAGAAAGCGGCGTCGAACCCGAACAGAATGTAGTGCTCGTTGGTCAGGTGCCCGGTGAAAAACGTTCCCTCGGGGGAATCCTGGTCAAGAAAATCGACGTTGACTTCGGCAACGCCTTTGACGTTGCGCATGAAATAGTAAGAGGCGGTCAACGACAGGCTGTTGATATCGATGCCTTCGTAGATCGTATCCGTGTCGCTCAGGTCATCGGCATCCGCATAGTTATACAGCAGCGAATATGCCCAGAAATCATTCGCTATGTAGTCGACGCCGAGAAACCCGCCCCACCAGTTGTAATCCTTGTCTTCATCCAGAAACTCATCCCAGGAATTCCACAACAGCTGGGCGTACCAGTACGCCCTGCCCTGCACGTCGCCGGAAACATCCAGCCCCACGATGCGCTTGTCGGTGTCCCGGGTTCCGCTGTCCAGCCCGGCGGGGCCGGTTGCGTTCGCCTGCTCACCCGCCAGTCCGAACAGGCCGACGGACACCGGCCCGACATCGGTTCCGATGCGTCCGAAGACGCTCTTGTCGCTGTTATTGTCGAACATCCTGTCCGGTCGCCGGTATCCCGGGCTGTTGATATTCAGGTTGTCGGTGATGCCGTTGCCGTTGACCAGACCGAGCCCCAGGTCGAACGCCCCCAGGCCGCGGTCAAACAACACGCCGCGGTCATAGGTGATACCGGCCATGCGGTAGACCATGAAGTCCTGGAACGGCAAGCGCGTTTCGCGCGGGAACATCAGGTCGGATATCTGGAACTGGCCGAGTTGCATGCCAATGCCGGAATCGAACAGGTCAGCGTGCCGGAACCAGGCATCTTCGATAAGTGTCTCCCCATTACCGCCCTTCTCGGCGAAGATGCCGTAAAAGTAATAGGTGAGGTTTTCGCTGAGAGGCGCGCTCGAGAGCAGCTTGACCAGGTACGGGGACTGGAAATCCGAGCTTGCCTGTTCGGTTTCACCCGTTACCGGATCGATTGACTTTCCTTCCCTGGCCTGCGCATAGGCCTGCGCCCTGATGGCCAGAGGCGCTGTAGCCGGCAGCGCCAGGCGCTCGTCACCGGTCGGCGCGGTATCGTCGCGCCAGTTCGGCAGCTTCATGTTGTTGTCGCGGAAATATTCGCCGAACTCGTTGAGTCGCGGAAAAGCGGAATGGCAGCCGCTGCAACTCATATCGTACTTGCGCGCGAACACCGGCGTCGCCCCGGACGTCAACGGCAACAGCAACTGCGCCAGCAGCAGGACAATTGCGGTAGCATTGCGTCGAAACCTGGCATTAAACGGCATTGTCCGATTCTCCTTGTCAATTACCGGCAAGTGCGCGCGAAAAGTGTGCTGACCCGAATGGCGCTTGCAGCTTACTCAAGCATAGAACATCGTCATCCCGGCGCATGCCGGGATCCAGAAGCCGCGTCCGCGGTGAATACATGGATCCCGGCATGCGCCGGAATGACGCAAAAACAGACTCCTGCCTTCAGTAAGCGCCGTTCAATAGCGATCCATTCTTTCGATCAGCCGAATGAGTCCGCTGTGATGCTGTCGTACCAGCCGCCGGCGTAGACGGCCTCGCGCTTGCGCGTCATGGCAGGAGCATCACTGGGGCTGACGCCGCCGGCGCCCTCGACACCCGCGATCGTGTCATCCTTGAGGTGATACACCGCGGCCACCGTGATGCCGTAATCGTCGCTCAGCAGACTGTAGCAGGTGTTGACGTGCGAAGGCTCCGGCAACGGCAGATCGTACAGCGATGTCACAATGGCGGCAGCGCACATCTTGCCCTGATTGTTGGCGGAGTGGCCGGATTTCGGCATCGCGCCGGCGATACTCGAATCACCGATGACGTAGACATCCTTGTGCAGCGTCGATTCGAATGTTTTCTGGTTGACCGGGCACCATCCCTGATCATTGGTCAGGCCCGATTCCTGCGCGATCCAGCCGGCTTTCTGTGGCGGAATGATGTTGATGACGTCGCCCTTGTGCTTGACCAGTCCGCTTTGCGTGACAAGGGTCATTCCCTTGACGTCCACGCCTTCGACCTTGCCGCCTTCGGAACCGGCCACCCATTCGATCATGCCGGGATAGAGCTTCTCCCAGCCTTCCATGAACAGGCCCTGCTTGGAGAACTTGTCCTTGGTGTCGAGGATGATCACTTTCGATTTCGGTTTATGCTGTTTCAGGTAGTACGCGATCATGCTGGCGCGCTCGTACGGTCCGGGCGGGCAGCGGAACGGATTGCCGGGCGCGCTGATAATCACCGTGCCGCCGTCCTTCATGGCTTCGAGCTGCTTGCGCAACAGCACCGTCTGCGGTCCTGCCTTGTACGCATGCGGTATGGTTTCGCTCACGGCCTTGTCGTAGCCCTCGATGGCGTTCCACTGAAAATCGATACCCGGCGACATGACCAGCCGGTCGTACTCGATCGGCGCGCCGTCCTTGAGCGTGATTTTGCGCGCTGCAGGGTCGACTGCCGTAACCTTGTCATGCACCACCTTGATCCCGTACCTGCTCTGCAGCTTGTCGTAGCTATGGGTGATCTTGTCCATGCCGCGCAGACCGCCCAGCACCCAGTTGCTCGCCGGACAGGTGATGAACTCGGGTTTTTTTTCGATGAGCGTCACTTCCAGCGTGCTGTCGTAACGGCGCAGGTATTTCGCGCAGGTGGCGCCGCCGAAACCGCCGCCCACCACGACGATATGTTTACCGGACTTGCCGCCCGACCCGGTTTGCGCCAGAGCGGCGCGAGTCGAAATCGCCGTAAGCGCACCCGACCCCATCCATTGCATGAATCTTCTGCGTGTCAGTGTGTTCATGGCAGTCTCCTACTTGATCTTGCTGAGGTAGTCGGCGATCTCGTGGATCTCGTCGTCGCTGTATCCCTTGGCGTGGCGGTCCATGACCGTCGCCGGCCGCATGCCGCTCTTGAAGTCCTGCAGCGTCTTCACCAGCGACTCGGCGGGCACACCATAGATGCTGGGCATGTCGCCCGGGCTTTTGCCGTCGGTGCCGTGACAGCTGAAGCAGGTGCTGGCGAGAATCGCCCCGCGCGAAACCTCCGCGCCGGCGACCGCGGGGATGCCCGCCGCCAGCATGGTTATCATGCTGAATAACAATGATTTCCTCATGTTGCCTCCTCCTTTGCCTGGATATCGAGCCTGAACCCAACCATTCAGACCCTTTGCCAGGCGCGCAGCAGCCGACGCCATGGCGTATCACCGAAGTATAGACATTACCGCAACCTGCAAACTGGTCCCCGGAGGTGGGGCACCCGTAAACAGGACAGCCTGTTTTTCCTTGACGCGAACCGCGTCGCGGTCTGCGCCCACGCTACGGGCTCCGCGATCAGGGCGCATTGAGAAATGTCAGTGACAGCGTTGCCCTGAAGCCTAAGCTTGCAACAACGACAGAGGAGATGTCCCGATGGAATCCAGACAGGCCTACCAGGACAAAATGAAAGCACGGCTGCAGGAATGGCAGGCGAAAATCGACGTGCTGAAGGCCAAAGCCGACCAGGCTCAGGCCGAACAGAAGATCAGGTACCACGAGGAAATAGAGTCACTGCGCGCAAAACAGCAGCAAATGCGCGCCAGACTGGATGAATTGCGCGCGGCCGGTGAAGGCGCCTGGGAAGAAGTCAAATCAGGCGTGGAATCGGCCTGGCAGGACCTGGAGAACGCCATCGAGCGCGCAAAAGCAAAGTTCAAGTAACCCGCAAAGCGCCTGCCGACCCGTTGGCAGGCGCATGGTCCGGCCGGAAGCCCGATGAATACCGCCGCTGCCGAAACAACCCTGTCACCGGATCGCTTCGATGCCGTGGTCCTCGATCTCGATGGTGTGATTACACAAACCGCCAGGGTGCATGCCGCCGCCTGGAAGGCGATGTTCGATGATTACCTGGCGCGGCACGCGGCGCCAGGCGAAGCCTTCGAAGCGTTCGATATCGCGACCGATTACCGGAAATACGTGGACGGCAAACCTCGTTATGACGGGGTGCGCAGTTTCCTCGAGTCACGCGGCATCGACCTGCCTTACGGCAAGCCGGATGATCCATCTGACCGCGAGACGATCTGCGCGCTCGGCAATCGCAAGAACCGACTGTTCCGGGAAAAGCTGCGCGCCGACGGCGTCGAGGTTTACGCGTCCAGCATCGCGCTGATCAAACAGTTGCGTCGAGCCGGCATGCGCACAGCGGTGGTATCTTCCAGCCGCAACTGCCGCGAAGTGCTGGAGGCTGCCGGTATCGCCGGGCTGTTCGACGCGCGCGTCGACGGCGTGGAACTGCAGCAACTCGATCTGGCGGGCAAACCCGCGCCGGACATGTTTATCGAGGCGTGCCGCCGCCTTGGCAGCGATCCGCAGCGCAGTATCGGCATCGAGGACGCCACGGCAGGCGTGCAGGCCGCGAAGGGCGCCGGCTACGGCTGTGTCATCGGCGTCGATCGCGGCAACCAGGCCCAGGCGCTGTACGACCACGGCGCGGACATCGTCGTTGCTGATCTGGGTGAACTGCGTGTCATCACCGCTGATGAGGCTGCGTCATCCGCTCGCCAGCTCCCTTCGGCGCTCGACTGTCTGGACAGGATCTTCCCCGACGCTGCGCGCATGCCGGTGGTGTTCCTCGACTACGACGGTACCCTGACACCCATCGTGGCGCACCCGGATGACGCGATATTGAGCGACGACATGCGCACCACCCTGCGCCGCCTCGCCGCGTTGTGCGAAGTCGCAATCGTCAGCGGACGCGATCTCGAAGATGTGCGCGAACGTGTCGGTATCAACGATATCTGGTATGCAGGCAGCCACGGCTTTGACATCGCGGGCCCGGAGGGCGAACGCGGCCAATTCCAGGAAGGGCGCGAGCATCTGCCGGCGCTCGATGCCGCGGAAGCCACGTTACGCGAGACCCTGGCGACAGTTCCGGGCTGCCTGGTGGAACGCAAGCGCTTTTCCATCGCCGTCCACTACCGCCAGGTGGCGCTGGACCAGGTGGCCCGCATCAAACAGGCCGTTGATACGGTGCACAGCGCGCATGCCGGATTGCGCCTGACAACCGGCAAGAAGATTTTCGAGCTGCAACCGGATATAGACTGGGACAAGGGCAAGGCCCTGCGCTGGCTGATACAGAAACTGGAACTGGACATGACACGGTTCATTGCCGTCTATATCGGCGATGACGTCACCGACGAAGATGCGTTCCGGGAACTCAGGCGCGACGGTGTCGGCATCCTGGTGGCACAGAACGATCAGCCAACGCAGGCAATCTATCGTCTGGAAACCCCCGATGCGGTGCAGCGCTTCCTCGACCGGCTCGCCGACAGGCTGCAGGGGAGCGCGCCTTGAACGGCTGGAAACTGGTCTATGACAATTTCGACGCCCGGCAGGAGGCGCTGCGCGAGGCCCTGTGCACGCTCGGCAACGGCTATTTCGCCAGCCGCGGCGCCGCGCCGGAAGCGACGGCCGATGACATTCACTACCCGGGCACGTACATCGCCGGCTGCTATAACCGCCTGCAGACCGAAATCGCCGGCGAGGTCATCGAGAACGAGTGCCTGGTCAATGCGCCGAACTGGCTGACGCTTGACCTGCGTATCGAAGACGGCGACTGGTTCGACGTCAGTGCTGTCAATGTGCTGTCCTTTAACCAGGAACTGGATATCCGGCACGCGCTGCTGAAACGCTCCATCCGCTTTCGTGATCCGGCGGGCCGCCATACACGCATCGAGCAACGGCGCCTGGTATCGATCGAACAACAGCACCTCGCCGCGCTCGAAACCCTCATCCATGCCGAGGACTGGTCAGGCGCAATCGAAATACGCAGTGCGCTGGACGGCCGTGTCGTGAACGCCGGCGTCGAGCGTTACCGCGAGCTGAACAACCGCCATCTCGAGCCACTGACCGCCGAATCCGTTGCCGACGATACGCTATGGCTGGAAGTCGCCACCAGCCAGTCGCATATCCACATCGCCGAAGCGGCTGTCACCCGGTTGTGGTGCGACGCGCGGCGCCTCGACCTTGCGCCGCGGGTGGACAGCGCCGAAGGTTATATCGCGCATCGCTATACAACGTCGGTCAACACGCAGCAGCCGTTGCGCGTCGAGAAAATCGCCGCCCTGTATACATCGCGCGACAAGGCCATCAGCGAGCCCGGACTGGAGGCGCGCAAGGCGGTCGCTGACGCGGCGTGTTTCGATACGCTGGCGAAACGCCACGCGCTGATCTGGCAGCAATTGTGGAGACGCTTCGACTTCGACATCGAACACGAGGATGCCGACCAGGAAGAACACGCCGAGCGCATCCTGCGGCTGCACATCCTGCACCTTATCCAGACCACCTCGCCTCATGTCATGGATCTCGATGTCGGCGTGCCCGCGCGCGGCCTGCACGGCGAGGCCTATCGAGGTCACATTTTCTGGGACGAGTTGTTCGTGTTTCCGTTGTTCAACCTGCGCATGCCGGAGATCACCCGCGCGCTGCTGCGCTACCGTTACCGTCGTCTGGGCGAGGCGCGCCGCGCCGCGCGCGCCGCCGGCTATTGCGGCGCCATGTACCCCTGGCAGAGCGGCAGCGATGGCCGCGAGGAAAGCCAGAGTCTGCACCTCAACCCCAGGTCGGGAAACTGGATAGCGGACAACTCGCGCCTGCAGCGCCATATCAGCGCCGCCGTGGCCTACAACGTCCGGCAGTATTACCAGGTCACCCGCGACATGGAGTTCCTTTCCTTTTACGGGGCCGAGATGCTGCTGGAGATCGCGCGCTTCTGGGCCAGCACGGCAACGTGGAATGACACGCTGCAGCGCTACGAAATTCTCAGGGTGATGGGACCGGACGAATACCATGACGCCTGCCCCGGCGCCGAACAGCCGGGCCTCGACAACAACGCTTATACCAATCTCATGGCGGTCTGGGTGCTGGTGCGCGCGCTGGAGTTGCGCGACATCCTGCCCGGCCAGCGCTTCACCGAGTTGTGCCAGATACTCAACCTGCCAAAAGAGGAGTTCGAACACTGGGACGACATCAGCCGCAAAATGCTGGTCCCCTTTCACGATGACGGCATCATCAGCCAGTTCTCGGGCTACGCGACGCTGGAAGAATTCGACTGGGACAGCTACCGTGAAAAATACGGCGACATCCAGCGCCTGGACCGCATCCTGGAAGCGGAAGGCGACACGCCGAACCGCTACAAGGTCTCCAAGCAGGCCGATGTGCTGATGCTGTTCTACCTGTTCTCCTCCGAGGAACTGTGCGAACTGTTCGAGCGTCTCGGCTACCCCTTCGAATACGAAACCATTCCGCGCAACATCGACTATTACATGCAACGCACCTCGCACGGCTCGACGCTGAGCCGCGTGGTCAGTTCCTGGGTGCTGGCGCGCGCCAACCGTCCGGGTGGCTGGCCGCTGTTCATGCAGGCGCTGGAAAGCGACGTGAACGATATCCAGGGCGGCACGACACCGGAAGGCATTCACGCCGGCGCCATGGCCGGCACGGTTGACCTCATTCAGCGTTGCTTCACCGGCATCGAGACGCGCGGCGATGTCCTGTGGCTGAATCCAAGTCTGCCCGCGGGGCTGAAGTGCCTGACCCTCAACATCCGTTACCGCCAGCATGTGCTGGGGCTGCGCATGACACCGACCTCGGTACACATCAGCACCGAGCCTTCGGATGAAGCGCCGATCCACATCGGCATCAAGGACCAGGTCTACCCCCTCAAGCCCGGCGAAGTCCGCGAGTTCCGGTAACGTGACCGAACCCTGGCAACAGACCATCGAACAGGCCCTCGAACAGCAGAAGAGTTCCGCGGAATCCGGGCTTTCGCAAGCCGAAGTGCGCCGCCGGCGCCAGCGCTACGGCGTCAACCGCCTGCGCCAGGCCGCAAGCCGTCCGGCCTGGCGGATTCTCATCGATCAGCTCGCGAGTATCGTCATCATTCTGTTGCTGAGCGCGACCATCGCGGCGGCGGCATTCGGGCGCATCATCGAGGCGCTGGCCATCGGCGCCGCCATCCTGGTCAACACCCTGATCGGTTTTACCATGGAGTTGCACGCCACGCGGGCGATGGAAGCGCTGCGGCGCATGGGGAAAACGACGGTCCGCGTGCGGCGTGAAGGTTCAATAAAAGAGATTGCGGCGGATGCGCTGGTGCCCGGGGACATTGTGGTGCTGGATGCCGGCGACATGATCGCCGCCGATCTGCGCCTCATCGAAGCCAATCGCCTGCAGTGTGATGAAACGGCGCTGACCGGCGAATCGGTTGCGGTCGACAAGTCTACGCAAGCAATCGAAGCATCAGACACACCGCTGGCAGACCGCATCAACATGGCCTACAAGGGCACTGCCGTGACCCAGGGTTCCGGAGCGGGCGTGGTAACGGGCACCGGCATGGATACCGAACTCGGTCACATCTCCGATCTCGTGGAAAAAGCCGAACAGGGCATTACGCCGCTGGAAAAACGCCTGGACAGACTTGGCCGGCGCCTGGTCTGGCTGACGCTGGCGATCGCCGCCGTGGTGGCCGGCGCAGGGTTCGTCGCCGGCAAGGATATGGTGGTCATGTTGGAGACGGCGATCGCGCTCGCCATCGCCGCTGTTCCCGAGGGGCTGCCGGTGGTGGCGACGCTGGCGCTGGCCCAGGGCATGCGTCGCATGGCGCGGCGCAACGCGGTGGTCAAGCGGCTCTCGGCGGTTGAGGCGCTCGGCGCCACCAACCTGATATTCACCGACAAGACCGGCACGCTGACCGAGAATCACATGACGCTCGCGCGCCTCGCGCTGGCGCGCGGAACGCTGGAAATCGATACCGACGGCGACACCCGCTTCATGCTCGATGGTGAACCGCTCGAGCCTTCCGCCACACCCGACCTGCGCGCGGCGCTGGAAGTCGGCGCACTGTGCAACAACGCCAGCCTCGAGAAAGACGGCGCCGTGGGCGATCCCACCGAAGTTGCATTCCTCGAAGCGGCCGCCGCCGTGGACATGACGCGCAACGCCCTGCTCGATGCATACCCCGAAGTCCGTGAAGTGAGCTTCGACCCGGACGTGAAAATGATGGCGACCTACCACCGGCAGGACAGTGGTTACCGGGTTGCGGTCAAGGGCGCGCCGGAAGCCGTCATCGACGCCTGCGCCCGGGAATTGACAGCCGAGGGCGAACAGGCGCTCGACGACGCGGCGCGCCGGCGCTGGCATGAACGCAGCGACGCGCTCGCCGCCGAGGGCCTGCGCATGCTGGTGCTCGCACAGAAAACCGTCGACGATGAACAGGCCAAACCCTACGCAGATCTCACTTTGCTGGGCCTCGCCGGACTCTACGATCCGCCCCGCGCCGGCATCGAGGACAGCATCGCCGCCTGCCAGCAGGCCGGCATACGTGTCGTGATGGGCACCGGCGACCACGCCGCCACCGCCCGCGCTATCGCCACGGAAATCGGACTGGAGGATGCGGACGCCAAACCCGTGGAGGCGGCGCAGCTGAAGGACCTCGACGCCCTCGATGACAAAGCGCGCCGTGAACTCCTCGGCAATGCGGTGTTCGCCCGCATCAGCCCTGAACAGAAACTGAACCTGATCAGTCTCTACCAGGACAGCGGCTGGGTGGTCGGCATGACCGGTGACGGTGTCAACGACGCCCCGGCGCTGAAGAAAGCGGACATCGGCATCGCCATGGGCAGGCGCGGCACCGAGGTGGCGCGCGAGGCGGCCGACATCGTGCTGAAGGACGACGCCTTCGCCACCATCGTCGCCGCCGTCGAACAGGGCCGTACCATTTTCCGCAACATCCGCCGTTTCATCATTTATCTTCTGTCGGGGAATCTCGGCGAAATCATGGCCATCTCGGCCGCGGCGCTGGTCGCGGCGCCGCTGCCCATGCTGCCGCTGCAGATCCTCTATATCAACTTCGTGTCCGATGTCATGCCGGCGCTGGCGCTGGGCCTGAGCCGCAGCGAAGCCGGTGTCATGCGCCAGCCGCCGCGCGACTCAGGGGAACCCATTCTGTTGCGTCGACACTGGGCGGCGATTTTCGGTTACGGGGCGCTGATCGCGGCGTCGGCGCTCGGTGCATTCGCCATCGCGCTGCTCTGGCTGCAGATGGACACGGCGCACGCCGTCACGGTTTCCTTTCTCACCTTCGGCTTCGCGCGCCTGTGGCATGTGTTCAACATGCGCAGCAGCGCGTCAGGCGTGCTTGTCAACGACGTGACCGGCAATGCCTTTGTCTGGGTCTCGCTGGTGATCGGCGTCGCCCTGTTGCTCGCCGCCGCCCACATCCCGCTGATGGCCGAAGTGCTCTCCGTGCACGTGCCCGGCGCCGCGGGCTGGCTGCTGAGTCTGTCGTTTTCCCTGCTGCCGCTGGTTATTGTGCAACTGATGAAAACAGGCGGCGTGCTGTGGGAGAAAACGCCCCGCGAGATTGCGACACTGCGCTCATGAAAAACCTGACTCTCGCCAGCACGGGAGCAGACGCGCCTTCGAACCTGCTGTCACTTGTTGACGGGCGATTCCGGATGCATCACGTAGGCCATGATATCGGCGATCTGCTGATGGGTCAGGAAGCCGTTAGCGCCGAAACGCGGCATCTTCGTGCAGGGAAACCAGGCGTGCGGATTGTAGATCATCTCGTAGGTGTACTTGAGCATCGCTTCAGCGGTTCCGCGCGCCTTGCCGTATCCCTTGAGGCTCGGACCCAGCGTGCCGTAGGCGATCTCGTCGGGATCCAGCTGATGGCAGGCGTAACAGTTACCGCCCGGTTCGCGCTCGCTGTGATCATCCGTGTTGTGGCCGACACGGAAGCCGAAACCCGAACGCGCCAGTTCCTCACCTTTCTTCCAGTCGCCCAGTTTGATCTCGCCTTCCGGGTACGTGATCGCTTTGCGCGCCATCGCCATCACCTGCGTCGCGGTGTCACCCTCAGCCCTGGCGCCCTGCAAGGCGGAGCAGGTTCGCTGGAGTTCGTCCTGCTCCAGGCGCTGACGCACCGTGCCGCCTTCCTGCGTCGCGACATCGAGCTTGAAGCCCCTGGCATCGAAGATCAGGTAGTCAGCCAGTTGCTCCGCGCTCATGGCCGTGTAGTCGACCTTGTCCGCGGAAGTTTCGGCGACGGTGTTTGCGCCACCGAGGGCGAGTGACAGTGCGAGTGTGGCAAACGCTGCCACTTTGGGGATCTTGTAACAGGACATGAGAAACCTCCTTGCGCATCCGCAATCAGCGCTTCATGTCGGGCAGGATGGCGGGCTGGCCACGGGCCGCGTCAGTCCAGAAGGAAATCAGCGCGATCGAAGCGTCGGAACCTGCGACGATCTGACCCTGGCGCATCTGCCAGTAGCAACCACGCACGCGATGCTGGCTGCTGCGCACTTCCTGGTGGCCCACCCGGTAGGCCGGCCAGGACACCGCCTTGGTCCATTCTTCTGGGACTTTCATGTTTGGCAGCACCGAGGCGCGGATCCGCTTGCCGGTCTCGCCGTGGCAGGTGTCGCAGCTGAAATCCAGGCTGCCGGCGCGGCGGTAGAACATCACGTTGCCAGCGTCGCGCATCGCCTTTTCCAGGGGATGATCCAGCGGTGGGTTCCATTTATAGCCGCTGGACTTGCTCGCTATGTAGCTCTGCAGCCGCATCATGTCTGACGACGAACCGTGACGCTCCTTGACCGCTGGATCGTCAGCGGAAAATCCCTGCAGCGTCGTCATGCAGTGCACCAGGCGCGTTTCAAGGTCCATGACTTTGCCGGCATCCTCGAAGTAACGCGGCATCTCTGCATAGGCTCCGTCGACCACACCGGGACCCTTGCCGAAATCACAGCCTTCCAGCGAGACGTTTTCGGGACCGCGTTTCTCGAGGAACAGCGCTTTGCCTTCCTCCGCAACCCAGTTGGCCGGATTGTCGGCCATCATCATCAGGTTCTGCTCGCTCTGGGTAAGATAATCCGATTCGACTTTTTCGATGACCCCCTGCAGAACATCCTCAGGGGCCTGATACGAACCGGCGCCGGCCGTGCCAACCAGACTCAGTGCAAGAGGGAACGTGAACCAGGCTTTGCTTGACATACACACCTCCTTCGACAAGGCGAGGACGAGGCATACGAAAAAGCCTAGAAGGCAAACCCGGCATGTCAAACGTCATCGGGACCACGAAAGGACCCGGTTCAACCACATCCCGAAGGGTTGACAAGTACGACCGACCGGTCGTATTGTCTCGCGCATGGCAAAACCGAGGCAAAGCGAAACTACCCGGAAGCGTCTGCTCGACGAAGGGGTCGCCGCGTTCCTGGAGCAGGGTTATCACGGCACCGGTCTGAAAGAAGTGCTCGATCGGGTGCAGGTGCCCAAGGGCTCGTTTTACAACTATTTCGAGAGCAAGGAAGACTTCGCGGCCGCGGCGATTCGCCATTACGCCGAGTGCTTTGGCGCAAAGATGAAGCAGGCGCTGGCCGAGGCGCCGGATCCGCTGACCGGGCTGCGCAATTTCTTCGAGACGCTGATGGCGGATTTCGAGGCGGCCGGCTATGTCGGCGGTTGCCTGATCGCCAACCTGGGCGGTGAACTCGAGGGCAGCGA
>JAGFJP010000169.1 GCA_024102665.1 Thiogranum sp.
GGCAGGCCCGACAGGTGCGCCCCGCATACGGCGATCGGCACGCAACCGGCAACAGCGTCTTCGACGGGCACTGGCGGCGGCAAAGGCTCTGCGCCGGCACCCATGGCGACACCCGCGGTCCGGTGCAGCCGATCGGCCAGCGCGCTCAATGCGCGGTCGGCGAATGCGCGGGCGAAAAGCGTGATGCCGAAAGGCAAACCGTTCGACTGGAACCCGGCGGGCACGGCGACAGCGCTCAGATCGAGCAGGTTCATGAAGTTGGTGTAATAACCGAGGTTGCTGTTGAGCGTGACAGGATCCGCTGCCACCTCATCGATGCGATAGATGGTGCCTGCGGTCGGCGTTATCACCAGGTCGACGTCCTCCCAGATCACTTCGCTCCGGCGTGTGAGTTCCGCCAGCCGGTATTGCGCCCGGAACGCATCCACAGCCGTGGACTGTTTGCCAGGTTCGATAATGCGGCGGGTGACGGGGTGCAGGGCATCGGCTTGCGCTTCGATGAACGCCTCGATCGCCAGGTAGCGCTCGCTGACCCAGGGTCCTTCGTACAACAAGCGCGCAGTGGACAGAAAAGGCGCGAAATCGATTGTGACGCATTCGCCGCCGAGCGCCTCCAGGCGTTCAACTGCCTGCGCGAACAAGCGCGCCGCCTCGTCATTACCGAAAAACTCGAGCTGGTCGGCGCGCGGCACGCCGAAGCGGAAGCGGCGCGGGTTGAGCGCGGGGACGGCGACAGGCACCGCGCGGGCGTATGCATCCTGCGCATCGAAGGCCTCGCACAGGTCCAGCACGCGGCCGGCATCTTCCGCGCTCAGTGCGAAAATCGACACACAATCGAGCGAGCGGCAGGCCGGCACCACGCCACGCGTGCTCAGCAGGCCACGCGTCGGCTTGATGCCGATGAGATTATTGAACGCCGCCGGCACGCGACCGGAGCCGGCGGTATCCGTGCCCAGTGAGAAACTCGCAAGACCGGTGGCAACAGCGACCGCCGAGCCGGCGCTCGATCCGCCGGAGATATATTCCGGGTCAAAGCTGTTGCGACAGGCGCCGTACGGTGAACGCGTGCCCACCAGCCCGGTGGCGAACTGATCCAGGTTGGTCTTGCCGACGGGAATCGCGCCGGCATCGATGAGCCGTTGCACCACGAAAGCGTGCTGTTGCGGTGTGTACGCATAGCCGGGACAGGCCGCGGTGGTCGGCACATTGGCGAGATCGATGTTGTCCTTGATGGCGAAGGGGATGCCGTACAACGGCATGTCCTCCGGCGAATGCCCGTCCAGCGCATCCAGGTACGGCTGCAACTGCTGCCGCGAAAGGCGCGTGATCCAGACATTGCGCTGCGGCGCTTGCGCCGCGCGCGTTACAACAAGATCGACGATATCGCGTGGCGTGAAGCGGCCGTCGCGGTAACCGTTCAACAGCGCCCGGATGTCCAGGCTTTGCACCGCATGCTGCACTTAATACTCCTCGATTTCCAGAATGACCATGGCCTGACCCGCCTTGACCGGGTCGCCCTGCGCGCATAGCACTTCTTTCACGATCCCGGTTTCGTCGGACTCGATGGCGATTTCCATTTTCATGGCTTCGACAATCACCAGATCGTCGCCGATCTGCACGCGATCGCCGGGGCGCACGGCAATGGACCAGACGCTGCCGGTCACGGGGGAAGCGATGGCGATGCAGCCGTGCGGGACCTCGAACGGCGCGTCGGAGCTGGACACTTCGTCGGGCAACGCGCTGTCGACCTGCGCCTGTCCGCTCTGTTCCCAGCGCTCGCGCTCGGCATCGAACGCGGCCTGCTGGCGTTGCTTGAAGCGGCTGATATCGTCCGCGCTCTCGTTCAGAAAGCGGTTGTAGTCGCGCAGGCGCAGCGTGGTTTCCTCGATCTCCAGGTTGAATGTTCCCTGGATGAAATCCTTGCGCGTCTGCGCCAGCTCTTCAGTGGAAACCGGATAGAAACGGATCTGGTCGAAGAACCGCAGCAGCCATTTCCTGCCGTCAGTGAAATCGGCGGTCTGCCGGTAGCGGTTCCACATCTGCACCGTGCGCCCGACGAACTGGTAGCCGCCCGGACCTTCCATGCC
>JAGFJP010000041.1 GCA_024102665.1 Thiogranum sp.
GTCGGAGTTTCGCGCGTTAGAACAGTTTAATGGCACAGATATACACTGTTATGCTGCAAAGGAGTGCGCGCAGTGAAATCGACAAATTATTTTGAATCCATCCGTAGCCGCCCAGACCGGGCAATGATCAAAGATGGATGGATTCAATACGTAATAGATCGCCCGGAGCGCGAACACATTCAGGCAGATGGCCGAATTCGGCGCTGGGCAAGAATTGAAGACATGGAAGGAAGATATTTGCGGGTGATCTTGCTGGCGGATGGCGAAACCGTCCACAATGCGTTTTTCGATCGAGGGCACAAGCCATGATAGTTAAGTATTTTGATGACACCGATACGCTGTATATCGAGTTCAATAAGAACGGCATTACTGAGTCAAAAGACCTCGATGAAAACACAGTGCTTGACGTAGACGCAGATGGAAACGTCTGCGCGATTACTTTCGAGCATGCAAGTCAACGCACGGACGTGAGTCATCTGACCGTTGAAGGGATTGCGGCATAACCAGGCGCCCAGGCCGGACGGCTTCGCCGCCGCTTGGCGCTGACGTTTGGCGGCGTGAAAGTGCGCGAAAAGTGTATCGTGTTTGCCTGGGGGCTGTTATGGAGTTGCAGCGGAAAGATTCACGTTCTTATCATCGCCCGGTGGTGAGCGCCCGACAGACATATCCGCTCATCCAATATGAGACGCCCTGCTTTCCTTAAACGTTGGTGGTTCCTGTCCGGCGGCTTTCTGCTGCTCGCGATGGCCGTCCTGCTCTGGTTTCGGCAACCCGATGACAGGCGGCCGGGCGTCGAAGCCGCTACCTACGAAGGGCCGGTCGTCGAGTCCGGCGGGCGTTACCTCACCTTGCCCCTGGAACAGGACGAGATTTCCCTGTTCGTCGCCGGCGACACCATCCTGTCGCAGCCCTGGTCGCACATCAAGGATGTCCGTTTCCTGCGCATGATCGAGGAGATGCGCGCCGCCGATGTGACCATCACCAACCTGGAGCAGCTGATCCATGACTACAAGGGCTATGCCCAGGCGGAGTCCGGCGGCACCTGGCTGCGGGCGGCGCCGGAAATTGCAGACGAGCTGGCCTGGGCCGGCATCGATCTCATGCCGCACGCGAACAATCACACCTTTGACTATGGTTCCATCGGCGTGCTCGAGACGCACGACAATGCGCGCCGCGCCGGCCTCGTGCTGGCCGGTTCGGGCAAGGACCTGCAGGAGGCGCGCGCGCCGGCCTACTTCACTCACCCCAAGGGAAAGGTCGCGCTGGTGTCCATGGCATCGAGTTTCGTGCGCTATGGGCGTGCCTCGCGTTCGCGTCCCGATCTCCATGGCCGGCCCGGACTCAATCCCCTGTCCCTTCGTTCGGGCCGGGAGGTCCACATCACGCGCGGAACCGTCGACCTGATGCGACGCCTGGCCCAGGCTGCCGGTCACAGCGGCGGGCGCTTCACAGGTTCCAGCTTCAAGGTGTTCGGGATTCCTTTCAGGGTAGCGGGTCGTCACGGACTGGGACGCGGGCAGCGC
>JAGFJP010000044.1 GCA_024102665.1 Thiogranum sp.
TTGAGCGGTTTGACCAGGATGTCGCGCTCGCGCAGACGTTCGGCGAGCGTTCCCGCATCATGCGGCGCGAAATCGGCCAGAAAAAAGTAAGTCTCGGTCGGATAGGTGCGCACCCCGAGTTCGCGCAACTGACCTGCGAGCGCCTCGGTCCAGCCATGCAACTGCGCTGCGCGGGTACGGATCCTGTCTTCGTTCTGCAAGGTGGCGATGGCCGCGGCCTGGCTCGGCCGCGCCAGCGGGTAGGCGTCGTTGTGCGCATTGAGATCGTCGGCGATCGCCTCCGGCAGGATGGCGTAGCCGACCCGGAAGCCGGCGAGGCTGTGGGCCTTGGACAGCGTGCGGGTGACGAGCAGGTTGGGGTGCTCGGGCACCCGGTGCGCTACCGACTCCCCGGCCAGTCCGATGAATGCCTCATCGACCAGAAAGCGCGTGTCCGGATAGCGGCGCAGCAGCTCCGGCAACGGCGTCATGTCGAAACTCCCGCCGTTGGGGTTGTTGGGATTCACGATGACAGCGAGCGTGGTGTCTTCGGGAATCGCCAGTTCGGCAAGATCGAACCTGAAGTCCTGTTCCGGGAGCAGAAGGGTTTCCGTGTAGCGTTGCGCGATTTCGGGGAACAGTGCGTAGGTCGGCGTCAGGAGGTGGACCTGCTGCCCGAAGCGGTCGAACAGCTGGCGCAGGATGAGTTCGGAACCGGCGTTGATGTGAATCAGCCGTTCGGGGACACCGAGCCGTTCACTGATGAGCCGGCGCAGCGGCGCCGACCAGGGTTCGGTGTAGTAGTTGCTGCGCGGGACTTCGGCCCGCGCCGCGGCGACGGCCTCATCGAGCGGCGGCAGCGGGTTTTCGCACAGCAGCAGCTTGATGCCGTGAAAGCTGCCGCCGCCCTTTTCCGAGATGTTGCTCATGGGCGGTCTCGTCCGCCGTGGCACCGCCACGGCCGTGCCTCGGCAATGCGGTCGATCGACATGATGGTTCTCCCCGGGTTTGCCTGGCGACGGTGATGCGCAGCGCACTGCGTTTCAGTATGGCACCTGGTTTGGGTTGTGCCGGGGGGCAGCGATATTGGTGCGGCTGCTCAGTGCCCTTCCACGCAGATCTCCCCGCGCTTGACTGCCAGCGCGGTGCGCGCGATCAGGCCCAGGATGATCAGCCCGAGCACGGCAAGCAGCAGCGCTGCCAGGCCTGCGAAGAAAGCGTGGCCGGTGTGCCTGTCCATGATCAGGGTGGCGATGGTCATGGCGGCGAGCGGGAAGGAATAGGCCCACCAGGACAGGTAGAACGGCAGACGCAGGAAACGCGGCAGCTGCATGAACAGCAGCAGGGTCAGAAACAGTGCGCTGTAATAGAGGATGTGGGCGAACGCATCGATACTGCCCGCAAGCTTGAAATAGGCGATGAATCCCACCGCCGGCGGCGCGATGAGGATGAACAGCGTCGGCAGCAGTTTATCGGGCAGCGGATTATGGAAAATCATGCGATACACGATGATGGTGAACAGCACCAGCCAGAACAGCAGGCCGATGCTGAAGTAGAACCAGCTGATTTGCAGCGCGCCGTGCGTCACGCCGGCCACCGGCACCAGGATGTTGCCGACTACCGGGATGAACCACGCCGGGCTGATGTGGTGGATCTCGAAATGGGGTTGATAGATCCAGGCATTGAGCACGTAGAGCGTGAATGCCAGGTGCAGGCCGGAACCCGCAGCCCACAGCCACCAGGAGAGCGCGGGGTTGCGTTCATACAGAGCGATGCTGAGCAGCACCAGGCTGACCGTGAAGGTGGCGCCGAAGCTCATTTTTACCGGATGGCTCAGTTCCTCGCGCACCGAGGCCGGATGGCGCAGCAATTTGGCGGCATACAGAACACAGAGCACGATAAAGACGCCGGCACTCGCCAGCGCCGTCGCGGTGCCAATCCCGTGCAGGCCGGCGAACAGAATGTCCGCCTGCTGCAAGGCGATGGCCAAACCGCTCAGTCCCATCACGGTGGAAAATAACGAAACCGGCAGGTACTGCAGTTGCCTGTTCATGAGGGATTTCCGCTCAATCGGCGCGGCCGCTGCGCACGTCATCCTTGTAGGCGCGGTAGTGCCGGGCCATGGTTTTCCATACCGGACCCGGTTCCCCGCCGCCGACCGGCTTGCCGTCGAGGCGTGTCACCGGCACGATTTCGCGGGTGGAACTGCTGATCCAGATTTCGTCTGCGTCGTGCAGCGCGGCTTCGCTGATATCGGTTTCGCGATACGGCAGATTGTGCAATGCAGCGAGTTCCAGTGCCAGGTCGCGGGTGATGCCGGGCAGCATCAACGGGCTTTTCGGCGGTGTCTGGATGACGCCGTCGTTGACCACGAAGACATTGCTGGACGAACCCTCGATGACCAGTCCGTCGCGGACCAGCAAGGCTTCCGCGGCGCTCTGGTCGACAGCCTGCTGGCGCATCAGGACGTTGGCCAGCAGGGTGATGGCCTTGATGTCGCACCATTGCCAGCGGATGTCCTGCAGCGTGACCGCCGCCACGCCGCGTATGGCGATGTCGGGATCCGGAGCAGGGATCGGATTGGCGGCGGCGTACACGGTGGGTTCGATCTGCTCCGGGAAGCTGTGGTCGCGCTTCAGCGCCGTGCCGCGCGTCACCTGCAGATAGATGGACTGGTCATTGTCGGCGCCAGCGCGGTCGCGATTGCGCGTCAGCAGTTCGTTGAAAATGTTTTCCCACTCGTGGTCGCTCAGGGGATTGCCCAGGCGGATGCCGTCGAGGCTGTCCTGCAGGCGCCGCAAATGGTGCGGCAGGCGCAGCAAGCGGCCGCCGTAAGCGGGTATCACTTCATAAACGCCGTCACCGAACAGAAAGCCGCGGTCGGTGACCGACACCCGGGCTTCTTCAATCGGCACAAAGCTGCCGTTGAGATACACAGTCGTAGTCATGTTTGTCGCAATGACGGTGACCGGAAAACCTATTCGAAATACAGCAGGGCTTCGTCGACGATGCGCTGCCAGAAGCTGCCTTCGTCGACCGCCTGCAGCGCGACCAGGTCCTTTTCGGCCACCAGGCGGTCGGCGAGGCGCACCACGACGCGGCCCAGCGGCTGATCCTGCGCCACCGGCGCAATGATCTGGTCCTGCAGCTGCATGGCAGCGTCCAGGTTGTCGTATTCGCCGCGCGGTATGGTGACGTACAGCGTGTCATTCAAGCCCAGGTCGACGGAATCAGTGGTTCCCTTCCAGATGCGCGCAGAGGTCAGTTTGCTGCCCGAATCGTACAGCTTGTGGGTTTCGAAGAAGCGGAAACCGTAGTTCAGCAGCGCCTGGCTGGCATCGGCGCGGGCCTCTTCGCTTTTGGTCCCCAGCACTACGCTGATCAGGCGCATGCCGTCGCGCTCCGCCGATGTCACTAGGCAGTAGCCGGCCGAATCCGTGTGGCCTGTCTTGAGACCGTCGACGGATTCGTCCCGCCACAACAGCTTGTTGCGGTTGTACTGGGTGATGTCGTTGTAGGTGAACTTGCGCTCCGAGTACCAGCGGTAGTACTCGGGGAACTCTTCGATCATGGCACGCGCGATGCGCGCGATGTCGCGCGCAGTGGTGTAGTGTTCCTTGTCCGGAAGGCCGGTGCTGTTGACGAAATGACTGCGCGTCATGCCCAGCCGTTTGGCGTGGTGATTCATCAGGCTGGCGAAACCTTCTTCGGTGCCGGCGACCTGTTCCGCCAACGCCACCGTGGCGTCGTTGCCGGACTGGATGATGACGCCTTTCAACAGGTCCGCAACGCTTACCTGCGTGTTCACTTCGACGAACATGCGCGAACCCGGCGTACGCCAGGCTTTCTCGCTGATGCGCACCTTGTCCTCCAGGGAAAGCGTGCCGCCGCGGATTTCCTGGAATACGACATAGGCCGTCATCAGCTTGGTGATGCTCGCCGGTTCAAGAGGCTCATCGGCGTTCTTTTCGGCAATCGCCTGACCGCTCAGAAAATCTTCAACCAGGTAGCCTTTGGCGCCTACCGCGGGCTCTTTGGGTACTGGCGTGGCTGCCTGGGCCAGCCCGGTCCATAGAAAAAAAACAAGAAACAGTCGGGGAAACAGCGGGTGTTGATTCATTCACTTACCTGTAGTCTGCTCAAGCGGCACATTGTGGGCGCCTGAAAAAGGTTTTACAACGCGGGTGCCGGTCAGTCGATGACCACCCTTGGCGGCGGCATTCCCTGTCCGGCGAGAATCTGCGCGACAGTATCGGCGGATTCGACTGTCGGCAATGGACCGATACGCACGCGGTACACACGTTTCTGGCTGGCGTAGCCCTCGCTGATGTGGATCTTGCCGGGCAGTTCGACGCTGGCCAGCCGGGTGCGCAGGCGTTCGGCGTTGTCGCGGTCGCTGAAAGCGCCGAGCTGCAGGTACATCGAAGGATCTCTGACCGCGGCCGGCGCCGCTGCTGTGGCAGGCGCGGCGGCGGGTGCCGCGATCTTCGGCTTGCTGGCCGCGATCGCCGGTTTCTGTTGATTGCTGACGTACTGCGCGGCGTCGATCGCCTCGACTTCGACCATTCCCGTGCCCTTGCCGAGAATATCCAGCCGGGCTGCGGCCGCGTAGGAGAGATCGATGAGGCGGTTGTCGTGGAAAGGCCCGCGATCGTTGATCTTCACAATCACCGATTTGCCGTTCTGCAGATTGGTCACCCGCGCATAGGTCGGCAACGGCAGTGACTTGTGCGCTGCCGACATGCCGTACATGTCGTAGGGCTCGCCGCTGGAGGTGCGGTGGCCGTGGAACTTGGTGCCGTACCAGGAAGCGATGCCGCGCTCCCTGTAACCCTGGCTGGAAGACACGGTGTAGTAACGCTTGCCCGCGACCACGTAGCTGACCGGATTCCCGTAGCGGCTGCGCGGTTCGACGCGCGGTTCCACGTCCTTGAACTTCGCCGCGTCTACAGCCTGTCGGGGGGCGCTGTCGTGCTTCTGTGAATAGCGGCTTTCGGTGGTGGTGGTCGAGCAGCCGCTGAACAGGGCGCCGGCGCAAAGTCCTGCAAGGCATAATGTCCAGATCCGCCTGGCCTGCATCTCTGTCACCCTAGAATCCGGATTCACTGTTGTGATAGGCATCCCGTATCGCTTCACTCAGTTGATACACCGCCATCGAGTACAGCGGACTGCGATTGTAACGCGTGATGACATAAAAGTTGTTGGTGGTCAGCCAGTATTCCCGACCCTGTTCCTGTTCCAGTTCCAGCAGCGAAACCGGCTGGCTGTCCGGCAATTGCGGATTGCTGACGATGCCGGCGCGCGCATAATCGCCGACGGTTTTTTCCGGTTTGCGCTGTTTCGAAACCAGCGATTCCGGTATCGGTTGACGTGATTTCACTTTGCTGGCGACAGGTTGGCCGCGTTCCCAGCCATGGCGCCGGAAATAGTTGGCAACGCTGCCGATGATGTCTTCCATGCTTGTCCAGAGATCCCGCTTGCCGTCGTTGTCGAAATCAACCGCGTAGTTGCGGTAGCTCGAGGGGATGAACTGGCCATAGCCCATGGCGCCGGCGTAGGAGCCCTTCGCCTCGCGCAGATCCACATCCTCCTCGCGCGACAGGATCAGGAACTGTTCCAGTTCCGAGCGGAAGAACTTGCTGCGCGGCGGATACTCGAACGCCAGCGTCGACAGGGCGTCGATGACGCGATAGGAGCCGGTGTTGGCGCCATAGCGGGTTTCCACGCCGATAATCGCAACAATGATTGCAGCGTCGACACCGTAGGTCTGTTCCGCGCGTTGCAGGATGTCGGCATGCCGGTTCCAGAAATCGACACCACCCTCGATGCGGCTGCTGGTGAGAAAAATCGGGCGGTACTGGTACCAGGGCTTGCTTTCCGCCGGCCGGGCGATGGCCTCGAGGATATCGTCGCGCTTCTCGGTTTCGGCGAAAATCGCTTGCAGTTCCTTTCGGTCGAACTGGTGACGCTCCACCATTTCGTTGATAAAGGACAGGGTTTCAGGATGCTGCTCGAAACTTCCGGCAATCGGCACGCCAGGCGCCAAGCCAGCCAGCAGTCCTGCAATAATGAATAACAATTTCCCTGGGCGCACAGCCTGTCCTTACGTTGTCAGCAGTTTTCGATGGGTCTGGATCGACATCAGGATACCGAATCCGGCCATCAAGGTCACCATCGATGTGCCACCGTAACTCACCAGTGGCAACGGCAATCCCACCACCGGCAACAGTCCGGTCACCATCCCGGTGTTGACGATAATATAGATGAAGAAGGTCATCGCCAGGCTGCCGCCCAGCAGACGCCCGTAGGTGTCCTGGGCCTGGGTGGCGATGTGCAGGCTGCGGATGATGATCAGGGCATAGATCACCAGCAGCACCGAAATGCCCACCAGCCCGAACTCCTCGCCCAGCACGGCGAAAATAAAGTCAGTGGAACGTTCCGGCAGAAACTCCAGGTGCGCCTGGGTGCCGTTCAGCCAGCCCTTGCCGAACACGCCGCCCGAACCGATGGCGATTTTCGACTGGATAATGTGGTAGCCGGCGCCCAGCGGATCCTGCGCGGGATCGAGAAAGGTGATGACGCGCTGACGCTGGTAGTCGTGCATGAAATGCCACAGCACCGGCGCGCCGGCCGCGCCCAGCAATCCCAGTCCGCCCAGCAGGCGCCACGACAGTCCGGCCAGGAACAGGGCGAAAAAACCGGCGCTGCCGATCAGCAGCGAAGTGCCGAGATCGGGTTGTTTGGCGATCAGCAGGACCGGCACCACGATCAGGACGCCGGCAACCAGCAGCTGCAGCCGGTCCGGCGGCAGCCGCTTGTCGGCCAGGTACCAGGCGACCATCATCGGTACCGCAAGTTTCATCATTTCCGAGGGCTGGAAACGCACGAAACCGAAATCCAGCCAGCGCTGCGCGCCCTTGCCGATGTCGCCGACCACGAGCACCGCGATCAGCAGCACCACCCCGAGTCCGTAAAGCCACGGTGTCCAGCGCTGCAGCCATTGGGGTCTGAACTGCGCCACCAGCGCCATGGCGCCGAAGGCGATACTCAGGCGCACCAACTGGCGTATCAACACTGTTTGCTCCTGTCCGGCGGCGCTGTACAGAACGAACAGCCCCAGCGCCGACAGGGCAAACAGGCTCACCAGCAGCACGGCGTCGATGTGGAGAATATGCTGCCAGTCGCGCCGGCTGGCGTCTTCGCGGCTTTGGTCGAGTAATGTGCTCATGGTCTGGCCTTCGACAGGTACTGGTCGAGAATGGTTCGCGCAATCGGCGCCGCCACCGCGCTGCCGCTGCCACCGTGCTCGACCACCACGGCAATGGCCACGCGCGGCCGCTGCACCGGCGCAAAGGCGACGAACAGCGAGTGATCGTGGAGCTTCCTGTCCAGTGTGTCGGCCTCGTATTCCTCTTCCGGCTGCAGGCCGAAAACCTGGGCGGTGCCGGTTTTGCCGGCGATTTCGTAGCCGGCGTCGAGCCCCACCTTGCGTGCGGTACCGTGCCGTCCGTGCATGACTTCACGCATGGCGTCGATCACCTCGGCCCAGTGAGGCCGTTCCACCACCGGCACCGCCGTTACCGCGTCAACCTGCAACGGCGTCAGGCCGGGATCGTCATAGATCTGCGTGGAGGCGACGATATGCGGCTTCATGCGCTGGCCGAACCTGGCCAGCGTTGCGGTGGCGCTGGCCAGCTGGATCGGCGTGGTCAGGACAAAGCCCTGACCGATACCGGTGATCAGCGTTTCGCCCGGATACCAGGCCTGACCACGCGCGCCGCGTTTCCACTCGCGTGAGGGAAGCAGCCCCGCCAGCTCACCGCTGATGTCGATTCCGGTGCGGGCGCCGAAGCCGAACTGGCCCAGATACTCGTGCATCATATCGATACCCATGGACAGGGCGAGATCGTAGAAATACACGTCGCAGGATTCAGCGATCGCGCTTTTCAGATCGACGCTGCCATGTCCGCTGCGTTTCCAGTCCCGGTACCTGCGGTCCTTGCCCGGTAACTGGTAATAGCCGGGGCAGAAGGTTTTCGCGCCGCCGTGGGTGACGCCGCGTTCCAGCCCGCCGAGCCCGACGAAGGGCTTGAGGGTCGAGCCCGGCGGGTACTGACCGCGCAGAGCGCGGTTGAACAACGGTTGTTCGCTATCGTCACGCAGCGACTCATAGGTCGCGGTGTCGATGCCGTTGACGAACAGGTTCGGATCATAGGTGGGGAGACTGACGAATGCCAGGACGCCGCCGTTGTCGGGATCGATAACCACCGCGGCACCGGAATTGTCGCCGAACGCCTGCTCGGCGACATTCTGCAGTTCCGCGTCGAGCGTCAGGTAGAGATTTTCGCCGGGCACCGGCGGCGTGCGCACCAGGGTGCGCAGCACCCGGCCCTCGGCGTTGGTTTCCACCTGGCTGTAACCGACGCGTCCATGCAGGGTCTGTTCATAGGTTTTTTCGATGCCGACCTTGCCGATATGGGTGGTGCCGCTGTACTGCGCAACATCGATCTGCTGCAGGTCGCGTTCGTCGATGCGGCCGACGTAGCCGAGCGCGTGCGCCGCCAGCGGCCCGTGCGGATAGTGCCGGGACAGACCGGCAACGATGTCCACGCCCGGGAAAAGATGGCGGTTAATGGCAAAACGCGCGACCTCTTCATCGCTGAGATGGAAGCGCAGCGGCACAGGCTTGAACACCGGTGTGCTGTTGCGCAGGCGCGTGAACCGTTTGAGATCGACATCGCGAATGTTCACCAGCTGCGACAGACGGCTCAGCGTGTCGTCCATGTCGTGAATCTGTTCGGGCGTGATTTCCAGCCGGTACGACGGCAGGTTGTCGGCCAGTATCAGGCCGTTGCGATCGAATATCAGCCCGCGGTTGGGCGGCAGCGGCAGGATCTTGATGCGGTTGTCATCGGACAGCGTGATGAAATGCTCGTGCGCCAGCACCTGCAGGTAGATCAGGCGGCCGACCAGTACCGCGATCAGGATCGCGGCAAAGCCCAGCGCCTGAAACGAACGCTGCATGAACAGCCGGCTCTCCGACAGATAGTCCTTTATGGTGACGCGTCCAGCCATGGACTACTGCACCGAAAAGTTCAGCCGCAGGGCGCTCAGGAACCGGTAGGCAAAGGGCCATAGCAACATCCCGATCACGGACGGCAACCAGTAGCTCAGCGGTCGCGCCGGACGGCCGATGGTGCTGTCGACCCACAACGTGATCAACTGGTGCAGGATCAGCAGGGTCAGCACCGTCAGCGCCTGCTGCCACACAGGATAGGCGCGAATGCGCTGATGCAGGCGCACGCAGACGTAGGCCACCAGGCTCAGGGCCAGGGCGTGTTCACCAAGCAGCGTGCCGGTCAGCACATCGAGCAGCAGCCCGGCGATGAAGCCGGAACCGACACTGACTCGGTAGGGCAGCACCAGGCACCAGAAAATCAGCGTCAGCCCCACCCAGTCCGGACGCAGGGCGCGCAGCGCATCGGGCAGCGGAACAATGGTGAGCAGCATCGCCGTGGCGAAGGTCAGCAGGATGATGATGCCGCCCTGGTGCCGGACCAGCGTCATGACGCATCTGCCGGCGCGGCGCCGGTGCTCGAGGCCGGCGCTTGCGGTTGCTGCATGTCCGGCGGCCAGACCAGCAGCACGTCGCGGCTGCGGTCCAGCAGCGCCCGCGGCCGCGCCATGACGTGCGAAAAGGCGCGCCCCGCATCCTGTTCCACCTCGATGACCTCGGCAACCGGGTAGCCCGGCGGAAAGCGTCCGCCCAGTCCAGAACTGACCAGCAGGTCACCGACCTGGATGTCGGCATTGTTGGGAATGTGCGGCAGTTCCAGGCGATCGATGGATCCGGTGCCCAGCGCGATGGTGCGCAGGCCGGTGCGGTTGATCTGCACGGGTATCGCGTGGCTGGGATCGGTGATCAGCATGGCGGTCGAGGTGAAAGGCCCGACATGCACCAGTTGCCCCATCACGCCCTGGCTGTCGAGCAGCGGCTGGCCGGCGAACAGCCGGTCCAGGCTGCCCTTGTTGATTTCGATCTGGTGGCGCCAGGGATCCATGTCCACGGACAGCAGGGTGGCGATCAGCATCGGCCGCTTGCCGACCTGGAAAGACGAGTCGAGCAGCGCGCGCAGGCGCCGGTTCTCCGCTTCCAGCGATTCCAGTTTCTGCAGCTGGGTGCTGAGCACCATGTGCTTGGTGCGCAGGCTGGCGTTTTCTTCCTGCAGCGCGCGACGGGTCGCCAGTGACTCGCGAAACCACTCGCTGGCCGAACCCGGCAGATCGACGATGAGTTGCAGGGGGTAGACCAGTACCGACAGCGCGGCTCTCATACTGTCGAGATGGTGCTGGCGGTGGTCAAGCGTCATCAATACGATGGAAAGCAGCACCAGTCCCACCAGGCGGGCGAACAGGGGCGGGCCTGCTGTAAAAATCTGCTTGATAACTCAACCTCGAGTGTACTGTTTCATACATCCGGCTGCCTGCAGGGAAAACCCCGGCGGCCGGGCGCATGCCCGATCCCTATTCAAGCGCGAACAGATCACCGCCACGTTCGTCGAGCAGTTCCAGCGCTCTTCCGCCGCCGCGCGCCACGCAGGTCAGGGGATCATCGGCGATCACCACCGGCAGACCGGTTTCCTCCATCAGCAGTCGATCGAGATCGCGCAGCAGCGCGCCGCCGCCGGTGATCACGATGCCGCGCTCGGCGACATCGGCGCCGAGTTCCGGCGGTGTCTGTTCCAGCGCCGTCTTGACCGCGCCGACGATGCCGGCCAGCGGCTCCTGCAGCGCTTCGAGGATTTCATTGCTGTTGAGCGTGAAGCTGCGCGGCACGCCCTGGGCGAGGTTGCGTCCCTTGACTTCGAGTTCCCGCATTTCGGCGCCGGGATAGGCAGATCCGATTTCCTTTTTGATGCGTTCGGCGGTGGCTTCGCCGATCAGTGTGCCGTAGTTGCGGCGCACGTAATTGACAATGGCGTCGTCGAAACGGTCGCCGCCGATGCGTACCGAGGCCGAATAGACAATGCCGTTCAGTGAAATGACCGCGACTTCGGAAGTGCCGCCGCCGATATCCAGCACCATCGAACCGCGCGCTTCGTCCACCGGCATGCCGGCGCCGATGGCCGCGGCCATGGGCTCTTCGATCAGATACACTTCGCGCGCGCCGGCGCCTGCTGCCGATTCCTTGATGGCGCGGCGTTCCACCTGCGTGGAGCCGCAGGGCACGCAGATCAGCACGCGCGGACTGGGGCGGAAAAAGCGCGCCTCGTGCACCTTGTGAATGAAGTGCTGGAGCATTTTCTCGGTGACGGTGAAGTCGGCGATAACGCCTTCTTTCAACGGCCGGATCGCGGTGATGTTGCCGGGTGTGCGACCGAGCATGGCCTTGGCCTCGGCGCCCACCGCGGCGATGCTCTTGGGCCCTCCCGGACCTCGATCCTGGCGAATCGCGACTACCGAGGGTTCGTCGAGCACCACCCCCTGGCCACGCACATAAATCAACGTATTGGCGGTACCCAGATCGATCGACAGATCGTTGGAGAACATCCCCAGCAGGCTTTTGAACATGGAGGGCTGAATCCCTAGCTATATTAAAGGGATGTAATCTAACAACGGGCGTCATTTTCGGCAAGCGATTAAGTGTGCTACCTTTCGGTTTTTAATCGACCGGCAATCGCAGGCCCTAGCATGTCGCTGGATACCGACGCAGTCAGAAAGATCGCTCACCTCGCCCGTCTGGGTGTGGACAGCGGCGAATATCAGAGTTACGCGCGCAACCTGTCCGATATTCTGTCATTTGTCGAACAGCTCAACGCTGTCGACACCCGGGGTGTTGAACCGATGGCGCACCCGGTGGAAGCCAGCCAGCGCTTGCGGGCCGATGAAGTCACCGAAGCGGATCAGCGCGAACGGTTCCAGAAAATCGCGCCCAGGGTCGAAGCCGGTCTGTACCTGGTCCCGAAAGTGATCGAATAACACGCAACGGAAATCCTGATGCACCAGAAGACGATTGCCGAACTGGCCGCGGGATTGCGCGCCGGCGAGTTTTCCAGCGAAGAGCTGACGCGCGCCTTTCTCGATCGCATCGAACGTCTGGACGGCAAACTCAACAGCGTGATCACTGTCACCGCCGACGCGGCGCTCGCCGCCGCGCAGCGCGCCGACGCGCG
>JAGFJP010000032.1 GCA_024102665.1 Thiogranum sp.
CGGATATGATGGCCGTTATTCACCGCGGCGCCAGTGACCGGACTTGCCGCCGCTTTTTTCCACCAGTTGCACGCGCTCTATGCTCATGCCGCGGTCGACTGCCTTGCACATGTCATAGACAGTCAGCAGGGCAATCTGTACCGCGGTCAGCGCCTCCATTTCCACTCCGGTTTGGCCGCGGGTTTCCACGCTGGCGCGGCAGTAGACAGCGGCAGGGGCCGGTTCGGTTTCGAATTCGATTTCGACGCGGGTGAGCGCAAGCGGGTGACACAGGGGGATCAGCCCGGCGGTTTTCTTCGCGGCCATGATGCCGGCGACGCGTGCGACGCCAAGCACGTCGCCCTTGCGATGGCTGCCTTCGCGTATGTGCTGCAATGTTTCATCGCGCATGCAGATGCGTCCTTCGGCGACAGCGCGTCGCGCCGTCTCGGCCTTGTCGCCGACATCCACCATATGCGCTTCCCCGGCACTATTGAAATGCGTGAGTTCACCCATGTCGCGACTCCGGAAATAAACTTGCAGCTGAATGCGCGTGATACACTGCGGCTTACTATAGGTGGCTGCGGCGAGCGGTGCAATCGGAGCCTGTCAATGCGCGTACATGTTCGTTTTTTTGCCGGTCTGCGCGAGCGCCTGGGGATTGCCGGGCGCGAAATCGAGGTGCCCGCCGGAACGCCTGTTGCGCAACTGTGGTCGTTGCTGGTTCCCGGCGAGCCCCTGCCGGAGAATGTGTTGATGGCATGCAACATGGAATATGTCGAACCCGGCAGAATCGTCGAGGACGGCGACGAGATCGCCTTTTTCCCGCCGGTTACGGGAGGCTGCAGATGACCGTCCGGATCCTCGACACGGCATTCGATCCCTGGTCGGTGCTGGGGCAATACCGGCCCGCGAGCGCAGCGGACGGCCAGTTCGGCGCCACCGCGGTGTTTGTAGGAAGCATGCGGGATTTCAACGAGGGCGATGCCGTCGCGAGCATGTTCCTGGAACATTATCCGGGCATGACGGAAAACTATCTGCAGAAAATCATCGATGAGGCGATGCGGCGCTGGACGCTGACCGATTGCCTGATCGTGCACCGCGTCGGCGAGTTGTCGCCCGGTCAGCCTATTGTGCTGGTGGCCGTCTGGTCGGCGCACCGCAAGGCGGCGTTCGACGCCAGCCGTTACCTGATGGAAGAACTCAAATCAAAAGCGCCGTTCTGGAAGAAAGAGCAGCTTGAGAACAGCAGTCGCTGGGTGGAACACAACACATCCGGTTGAGCGCAGATCGGCAGCGCTTTACCGAAGTTTTCAGGAAGGAACTTCCTCGGTACTTTCTTTAGCCTCGAGCTGCACCTCGCGCAGCGCGAATTCCATGGTCTCCAGGTCGCCGAGCACCCAGGTGGCGGGCGCAGCGACACCGCCCACGGTGCCCGGATTGACCATGCGGGTTTCGCCGCCCTTGATGTTGCGCACTGTCTCGATTCTGGCTTCGTGGTCGTGGCCGCAGCACACCAGGTCCCAGTCGCCGGTGGTCGCCAGCGCTCTGGCGTAGTGCGGGTAGTGGACCAGGAAAATCCTGCGACCACCGAGTTCAATGCCGGCGTCCTGGCCGTAAAAGGTCACCAGGCTGCTGGGCATGTTGGCGATGCGCGCCATCATGTACAGATCGCCGTGGTTGTTGCCGTGGATGACGTGTATCGGCAAGCCGAACGGCTTGAGCACGCTCAGCGTACTGGGCGCCACCACGTCGCCGCAGTGCAGCACCGCTTCCGCGCCTTCCTGTCTGGCAGCGCGTACCGCCGCTTCGAGCAGCGGCCGGTTATCGTGGCTGTCGGATACGATGCAGACTTTCATTAAGCAGTTACCTTGCAGAATCAGAAATTGGGTTTTTCCGGCGCATTTCTGTACATCTCCACGCTGTTGAGGATTTCCTGCTTCGCCTCATCGACACCGGCCCAGCCTTCGACGCGCACCCACTTGCCTTCATCGAGATCCTTGTAGTGTTCGAAAAAATGCGCGATCTGTTCGAGGATCATCGGCGGCAGGTCACGGAAATCCTGTACCCGCCGGTATTCCTTGCAGAGCTTGTCGATCGGCACTGCCAGCACTTTGGCGTCATCGCCGGATTCGTCGGTCATTTTCAGTACGCCGATCACCCGGCAACGCACCACCGAGCCGCTGATTAGCGGTACCGGGGTAAGAACCAGGACATCAACCGGGTCGCCGTCGTCGGACAAGGTGTGGGGAATGTAGCCGTAATTGCACGGGTAATGCATTGCCGTGGTCATGAAGCGATCCACGAACATGGCGCCGGTGTCTTTATCGACCTCGTATTTCACCGGGTCCGAGTGGGCCGGAATCTCAACTATAACGTTGACATCGTTGGGCACGTCCTGGCCGGAACTGACGCGATCGAGGTTCATGGTAGTAGTCCTTCAAAAACAAAAAAGCCGGTCGTGTCACCGGCGTTGCATTAGTGGGCGCTAATTTACCACAGAAACCGCGGCTGCGCATCGCGAAGCGCTCCCGGGGCGGATAAGAACTGCCTGAGCGTCCGCATGCTCTTTTCCGCTAACGTGGCGCATCAACAAAAAAAGCCCGCGCAGGGCGGGCTTTGAAATCGGCCCCGTTGCCGGGGCTGCAACCTCTGATCGGCTATGCGAGCAGCGGAACGATCAACAGTGCCACGATGTTGATGATCTTGATCAACGGGTTGATGGCCGGGCCGGCAGTGTCCTTGTAGGGGTCGCCGACGGTGTCACCGGTGACCGCTGCCTTGTGGGCATCGGACCCTTTGCCGCCGTGATGACCGTCTTCGATGTATTTCTTGGCATTGTCCCAGGCGCCGCCGCCGGTGGTCATGGAAATGGCCACGAACAGACCGGTGATAATGGTGCCCAGCAGCACGCCGCCCAGCGCCACCGGACCGAGCACCAGTCCGACGACCACCGGGACCAGCACCGGCAGCAGTGACGGAATGATCATTTCCTTGATGGCCGCCTTGGTCAGCATGTCCACCGCCTTCGAGTAGTCCGGCTTCTGGGTGTGGGTCATGATGCCGGGCATCTCCCGGAACTGGCGACGCACTTCATTGACGATGCCGCCGGCGGCACGACCTACCGCTTCCATCGCCATGGCGCCGAACAGGTAGGGAATCAGACCACCGATGAACAGGCCAATGATGACCATGTGATCGGACAACTCAAACTTCAGGTGCATGCCCTGCTCCGCCAGGCCGTGGGTGTAGTCGGCGAACAGCACCAGCGCCGCCAGGCCGGCCGAACCGATAGCGTAGCCCTTGGTGACTGCCTTGGTGGTGTTGCCCACAGCATCCAGCGGATCGGTGATATTGCGGATCTTTTCATCCAGGTCCGCCATTTCGGCGATGCCGCCGGCGTTGTCGGTGATCGGTCCGTAGGCGTCAAGCGCCACGATGATACCGGTCATGGACAACATGGACGTCGCCGCGATGGCGATGCCGTAAAGTCCGGCCAGCTCATAGGAGCCCCAGATGCTGGCGCACACGGCGAGCACCGGTGCGGCAGTGGCTTTCATGGATACGCCGAGACCGGCGATGACGTTGGTGCCGTCACCGGTGGTGGAGGCCTGGGCGATATGGCGCACCGGCGAGAACTCGGTTGCCGTGTAGTACTCCGTGATCACCACCATCGCCGCGGTCAGCGCCAGGCCGATCAGTGCGGTGAAGTACAGGTTCAGGCTGGAAATGGTTTCGCCGTCGATGCTGATATTGTCACCCATCATCCAGGTGGTTACCGGGTAGAAGGCGATTGCGGCCAGCACGCCGGCCACGATCAGGCCGCGGTACAGGGCGTTCATGATTTTGCCGCCTTCGCGCGCCTTGACGAAGTAGGTGCCGATAATAGAAGCGATGATCGACACGCCGCCCAGCACCAGCGGGTAGATGGCGGCGGAAGTGCCGACGTCTTTCAGCAGCAGGCCGCCGAGCAGCATGGTGGCTATAACCGTCACTGCGTAGGTCTCGAACAGGTCGGCCGCCATGCCGGCGCAGTCGCCGACGTTGTCACCGACGTTGTCGGCGATAACCGCGGGGTTGCGGGGATCGTCCTCGGGGATTCCGGCTTCGACCTTGCCGACGATGTCAGCGCCGACGTCCGCGCCCTTGGTGAAAATGCCGCCGCCGAGTCGCGCGAAAATGGAGATCAGCGAGCCGCCGAAGGCCAGGCCGACCAGCGGATGGATGGGGTCTTCCACGCCCATCTGCACCAGGATGGCGTAGTAGCCCGCCACCCCCAGCAGACCCAGGCCCACTACCAGCATGCCGGTGATGGCGCCGCCGCGGAAGGCGATCTGCATCGCCGCGTTGAGGCCGTCATTGGCGGCCTGGGCGGTGCGCACGTTGGCGCGCACCGAGATGTTCATGCCGATATAGCCGGCCAGACCGGAAAATACCGCGCCGATGGCAAAGCCGATGGCGGTTGACCAGCCGATGAAAATTCCCACCAGCACCAGCAGCACGATGCCGGCGATACCGATGGTCGTGTACTGGCGATTGAGATAGGCGCTGGCACCTTCCTGTATGGCGTTGGAGATTTCCACCATGCGCGCGGTGCCGGTGGGTTTGCTCAAAATCCATTTCACAGAGATGGCGCCATACGCCAGGGCAATACCTGCGCACAGCAAAGCGAAAATTAGCCCAGCAGACA
>JAGFJP010000038.1 GCA_024102665.1 Thiogranum sp.
TCCGTCGCATCGAGTTCGAACCAGGCATCGATGCCGTGGCGCTCGACGCGCAATGCGATTTCCTCGATAAGACGCGCGGTATCGGGATGCAGCTCACCGGTTTTGCGGTGCACGAACAGCGCTATCGGCACGCCCCAGGTGCGCTGGCGCGAGATACACCAGTCGGGGCGGCCTTCGACCATACCTTCGATGCGCGCCTGCCCCCAGCCCGGCACCCAGCGCACATCCCGGATCGCCGCCAGTGCGGAGCTGCGCAGACCCTGTTTGTCCATGCTGATGAACCACTGTGGCGTGGCGCGGAAAATGATCGGTGTCTTGTGGCGCCAGCAATGCGGATAGCTGTGCCGCAACGCCTCGTCGTGCACCAGCGCGCCCTTCGCCCGCAGCACTTCGACGACGTCGCTGTTGGCCGCAAACACGTGCTTGCCGGCGAACAGCTCGGTGCCCTCGACAAACACGCCGTTGGCGCCCACCGGGTTGTCGACAGCAATACCGTAGCGCTGACCGACCACATAATCGTCCTGGCCGTGGCCGGGCGCTGTGTGCACGGCGCCGGTACCTGCCTCGGTGGTCACATGGTCACCGAGGATAATCGGCACTTCACGGTTGTAGAAAGGATGCGCGAGCTTGAGATGTTCGAGATCCTGTCCCTTGCAATAGGCCACGACCTGGTATTTGTCGCAGCCGTAGCGCAGCATCGCGTCCTTCAGCAGCGCCTCGGCGAGCACCAGCCGTTCCTTGCCGGCGCCGAGATCGGCCTGCACTACGGCGTAATCCAGTTCCGGGTTCAGCGACACCGCGCGGTTCGCCGGCAGGGTCCAGGGCGTGGTCGTCCAGATGACCACCGACAGGGGACCCTCGCCCTTGTGGCCCTCGGGATGATGACAACGCGCCAGCAGCGCTTCGTCATCCAGCACCCGGAAACGCACGTCGATGGCCGGCGAGGTCTTGTCTTCGTACTCGACCTCCGCCTCCGCGAGCGCCGAGCCACAGTCGGTGCACCAGTGCACCGGTTTGTAGCCCTTGCTCACATGGCCATTGGCAATGATGCGGCCCAGCGCGCGAATGATGTCGGCTTCGTACGCATAGTCCATGGTCAGATAGGGATGCTCCCAGTCTCCGCTGACACCAAGACGGATGAAGTCCTTGCGCTGACCTTCCACCTGCTTGCCGGCATAGTCGCGGCAGCTGGCGCGGAACGTCTTCGCGTCGACCTTGTGCCCCACCTTGCCGACTTTCTTTTCCACGTTCAGCTCGATGGGCAGACCGTGACAGTCCCAGCCGGGGATATAGGGCGCATCGTAACCGCTGAGCGTTTTGCTCTTGACGATAATGTCCTTGAGAATCTTGTTGACCGCGTGGCCGATGTGAATGTCGCCGTTGGCGTAGGGCGGTCCGTCGTGCAGGACGAACTTCGGACGCGCCTGCCCGATTTCGCGCAGCTTCGCGTACAGCCCGATCTCCTCCCAGTGCTGCAGGATTTCCGGTTCCCGGCCGGCCAGGTTGGCCTTCATGGGGAACGCCGTGCTGGGCAGATTCAAGGTATCTTTATAGTTGCTCACTCACACTCTCGCTTGCCAGAAATTGCCGCGCCTGTCCGGCATCCAGTTGTATCTGCTGTTTCAGCGCCTCAAACGATTCGAACTTCTTTTCATCGCGAAGTTTCTTGCGAAATTCGACATCCACATATCTGCCATAGATGTCCGCATCGAAATCGAACAGGTGCACTTCCAGCACCCAGTGACTGCCGTCCACCGTTGGTCGCGTGCCGACATTGGCGACGCCGGCAACGGGCTGCGGGCCCAGACCGTGCACCCGCACCGCGAACACGCCCTTGACCGGCGTCGCTGCGCGGTGCAGGCGTATATTGGCGGTCGGAAAACCGATGCTGCGCCCGCGCTTCTGGCCGTGTGCTACGCGCCCGCAGATCCGGAAGCTGTGCCCCAGCAGCTGGTTGGCTGTCGCCAGGTCGCCGGCCTCCAGCGCCTGCCGGACGCGCGTGCTGCTGACCCGCGCGTTGCTGTCGACAAAAGTCCGGGTGCTGACCACTTCGAAATCCCGCTCCCTGCCGACGCGTTGCAGGTAAGCGAAGTCGCCGGTGCGATCCTTGCCGAAGCGGAAGTCATCGCCGACCACCAGGTAGCGCACGTGCAACCCGTCGACCAGAATCCTGGAAACGAATTCGTCAGCGCTCAGTTCCGCAAGCTGGCGTCCGAAGCGCAGACACAGCACCTGATCGACGCCCAGTTCCTGCAGCATAGCCAGTTTGTCGCGCAGGCGCTGCAATCGCGGCGGCGCGGTCTGCGGCGAGAAGTATTCCTGCGGTGTCGGCTCGAAAGTCATCACCGTTGTCGCCAGCTGCTTTTGCGCGGCGCGCTTTTTCAGCTGCTCCAGGACCGCCTGGTGCCCGCGGTGCAGGCCGTCGAAGTTGCCGATGGTCACCGCGCCGCCGCGGTGGGAAAGCCGCAAATTGTGGAGTCCGCGTATCAGTCGCATCGGTCTGTCGAAAACATTGAATTATAATTAAAATTGCGGCTGTGTCATTCGCCCCGGGATTCCGCGGCAGGCGCCCAGAACATCGACAGGCGCATCCCCGCCAGACGCAGCGCCACAAGGTAACTTAACACCCCGGCGGCAATCCACAGGCTGAGTTCCCATACACGCTGCGTGCCCGACAGAACGGCCAGCGCAACGGCATCGGGCGCGCCCCACAGGATCACCGTCGTCATCACGGCCAGGGCAAAGCCGATCTGCAACAGCAGTCGGGACCAGCCGGCATCCGGGCGATATACGCCATCCTTGTGCAGATAGTGGAACAGCATGCCGGCGTTGATATAGGCGGCCAGCGCCGTCGCCAGCGCCAGACCCGCGTGCGCGCCGGGAATTTCCAGCAGCAGCAGCGGCACCACGAACAGCACGTTCAACACCATGTTCGCAATCATGGCGCGGATCGCGACTTTCACCGGTGTGCGTGTATCCTGCCGCGAATAGAACGCCGGCGCGAGTACCTTCACCAGCATAAACGCCGGCAGACCGCTGCCATACGCCATCAACGCCAGGCCCGCCATGTCGACATCCAGGGCGGCGAAGTCATCATACTGGAACAACGCCGCCAGCACCGGCCTGGCCAGCAGGATCAGGCCGACGGCCGCGGGCAGGCCGATCAGCAGCACCCAGCGCAGGCCTGAATCCAGAATGTGCGAGAACTCGCCGGTCGAATTCCCCGCATGCGCGCGCGACAGCATCGGCAGAATCACGGTAGCCAGCGCAATCCCGAAAATCCCCAGCGGAAACTCCACCAGCCGGTCGGCGTAATACAGCCAGCTGATGCTGCCGGTGACCAGGAAAGACGCCAGCAGCGTGTCGAACAGCAGGTTTATCTGGCTCACCGAGGACCCGATAATGCCCGGCACCATCAACTTCAGAACCTTGCGCACACCGGGATCACGCAAACCCCAGCGCGGTCGCGGCAACAGCCTGATGCGCGCCAGCATCGGCAGCAGGAAGAACAGTTGCACGAAACCGGCCGCCAGCACGCCCCAGGCGAGCGCCAGCATGGGCTGATCGAGGCGCGGCGCGACCAGCAGCGCCATGGCGATCAGGATCACGTTCAGCCAGACCGGCGCAAAGGCCGCCGCGCCGAAGCGGTTATAGCTGTTGAGAATGCCCGCGGCAAACGCCACCAGCGCCATGAACAGCAGGTAGGGAAAGGTAAACCGCAGCATCTGGGCAGTAAGATCGAACTTGACCGGGTCGTTCCAGAAGCCGGGCGCGAAAACCGTCACCACCACCGGACTGGCGAGCGCACCCACCAGCACCAGCAGGCCCAGCAGGCCCGCCAGCGTACCGGCCACCCGGTCGACCAGCGCCTTGACCTCTTCATGGGAGCGTTGCGTCTTGTATTCCGACAGCACCGGCACGAAGGCCTGGGAAAACGCCCCCTCGGCGAACAGGCGGCGCATGAAATTGGGAATCTTGAAGGCGACGAAGAACGCGTCCATGCCGGCATCGACGCCGAAGCGCGCGAACACCATGTCGCGCAACAGGCCGAGCACCCGGGAAATCAGGGTCATGCCGCCGACGGTGGCGGTGCTTTTGACCAGTTTTCCGCTCAATGCAGCCCGCTCCGCCCTGCCCTGTTATTGACAATCGGGCCGAAAATCCGCATAGTACCGCGCTCTTTGGAACCCGGATCAGGAGAAAGATTTTGGCAAACTCGGCCCAAGCCCGAAAACGCGCCCGTCAGGCGGAAGCCAGTCGTCAGCGCAACAGCAGTCAGCGCTCCATGCTGCGCACCCATATCAAGAATGTGGTCAAAGCGATTGCCAGCGGCGATGCGGAAGCCGCCCAGGCCGCCTATCAGAAGGCTGTTCCGGTGATTGACAAATCCGCCGGCAAGGGCCTGATTCACAAGAACAAGGCTGCCCGCCACAAGAGCCGTCTCGGGCAGCACGTACGCGCGCTGCAGAGCTGATCGCGACACACTTCGGGGTTCCACAGAAAGCCGGTCACTGACCGGCTTTTTTGTTGCCAGCATGCCCGGTTTCCTTGGCATCACAGCAATACCAGATTGTCGCGATGGATCAGCTCGGGTTCATCGACGTAGCCGAGCAATTGTTCGATTTTCTCGCTGGGCTGACCGATGATCTTGCGCGCATCTTCTATTCCGTAGTTGACCAGGCCCCGGGCAATGGCCGCGCCTTCCGGACTGTGGCAGCTGACCAGTTCGCCGCGCTTGAACTGCCCCTCGACCGCGGTGACACCGACCGCGAGCAGGCTGCGCCCCGATTCTTTGAGCACGCGCACCGCGCCCTCGTCCAGGGTGATGCGGCCCCTGACCTGCAGCTGGCCGGCGAGCCATTGCTTGCGTGACGCCAGCGGTCCCCTGGCCGGATGCACCAGGGTACCGATGGCTTCGCCGGCCGCCATTTTCAGCAACACGCCCTCCTCGCGCCCGGATGCGATCCAGGTCATGGTACCGGAACGCGCGGCGAGTTCCGCCGCCCGGACTTTCGACGCCATGCCTCCCTGGCCCAGGCCGCTGCCGCTGGTGGCGCCGGCAACTTCGTAGAGACGCGGATCGCCAGCCTGCGCATCCTGGATCAGACAGGCATCGCTGCGCTGGCGCGGATCGCAATCGTAAATCCCGGCCTGGTCGGTGAGTATCACCAGCAACTCGGCTTCCACCAGGTTGGCGACCAGCGCGGCCAGCGTGTCGTTGTCGCCGAAGCGCAGCTCTTCGAACGCCACGGTATCGTTCTCGTTCACCACCGGGATCACGCCCAGACTGATCAGTTTCCTGAGCGTGCTGCGCGCGTTGAGATAACGCGTGCGATTCACAAGATCATCGTGCGTGAGCAAAACCTGCGCGGTATGCAGGCCGTGCTTCTGGAAATGCGATTCATAGGACTGCACCAGTCCCATTTGCCCCACCGCCGCCGCGGCCTGCAGGGAGACCAGTTCGTGCGGCCGCTTCTTCCAGCCAAGCCGGCTCATGCCCTCGGCGACCGCGCCGGAAGACACCAGTACGATTTCGCGTCCTTCGCGGCGCAGGGCGGTCATTTGTTCCACCCAGGCGTGCATTGCCTGCATATCCAGCCCGCGGCCGTTATTGGTCAGCAGCGCGCTGCCGACCTTGATGACCCAGCGCCGCGCCTTGCCAACCTGTTGACGGGTTCGTGTCGCGCTCATGATGTTTCAGTCGATGTACGTTGTCGGGTTTCGATGTAATCCATGATGGCCTGCACCAGGCGTCGCGTGCCCTGCCCCGAGACCGCCGCGATTGCAAATACCGGTCCCTGCCACTGCAGGCGTTCAACAATATCGCTGCAATGCCGGTCGCGTTCGTCCTCCGGCAGCAGGTCGATCTTGTTGAGCACCAGCCAGCGTTCGCGCTCGCCGAGTTCAGCGCTGAATTTCTCCAGTTCACGCACAATGGCGCGCACATCCTCCACCGGGTCACTGCCATCGAGCGGCGCCACATCGACAAGGTGCAGCAGCAGGCCGGTACGCGACAGGTGTTTAAGAAACTGTACTCCGAGCCCCGCGCCTTCGGCAGCCCCTTCGATCAGGCCCGGGATGTCCGCGACAACGAAACTGCGATGCGCCTCGACGCGCACCACGCCGAGATTCGGATACAGCGTGGTGAACGGATAGTCGGCGACCTTCGGGCGCGCCGCGGAAATGGCGCGGATCAGGGTGGACTTGCCGGCATTGGGTTTGCCCAGCAAGCCGACATCCGCGAGCAGTTTCAGCTCCAGCCGCAGGTTGCGCTGCTCGCCGGGTGTACCGGGTTTGGACTGGCGCGGTGCGCGATTCGTGGAACTCTTGTAGCGCACGTTGCCGAGTCCGTGGAAACCACCGCGGGCCACCAGCAGACGCTGTCCGTCAGCCACCAGGTCGCCCATCAGTTCGTCGGTGTCTTCTTCGTACACCAGCGTTCCGACCGGTACGCGAATTTCGCAGTCGTCACCCTTGCTGCCGGTGCAGTTGCGGCCACGGCCGTTCTCGCCGCGCTGGGCACGGAAGCGGCGGTCGTAGCGAAAATCGGCCAGGGTATTCAGATTGGCATCGGCGACCAGGTAAACGCTGCCGCCGTCACCGCCATCACCGCCGTCCGGACCGCCGAAAGGAATGAATTTCTCGCGCCGGAAGCTGACCGCACCATTGCCTCCGTCACCGGCTTTCACTTCTATGGTTGCTTCGTCGACGAATTTCATAGATCACTCGGTCCCGGCACACAGTATGTCTGCACCGTCGCGCATAAAAAAGCCCCGTTCCAGGACGGGGCTTTTCATCGAGACCGGCTGGCGGTCAGGAGGAAACCACGTCCACGAATTTGCGATTCTTCGGGCCGCGGGTCACGAACCTGACAGCGCCGTCTGCCTTGGCGAACAGGGTGTGGTCCTTGCCGCATCCGACATTCACGCCGGGGTGGAAATGCGTGCCGCGCTGACGCACGATGATGTTGCCGGCGGTAACGGTTTCGCCGCCGAAGCACTTCACACCCAGTCGTTTGGATTCCGAATCACGCCCGTTGCGGGTACTGCCACCGGCTTTTTTATGTGCCATTGCTTCTTACCTCGAATCAGGCACTGATGCCTGTAATTTCCAGTTCTGTGTACGCCTGGCGATGGCCCTGGCGCTTCATATGATGTTTGCGACGGCGGAACTTGATGATTTCCACTTTGTCGCCGCGGCCGTGCGCCTTGACTTGAGCGGTAACCTTGCTGCCCGACAGCGTCGGCGCACCGATCTTGACATCATCGCCATCGACGACCATCAGCACGCGATCGAGTTCGACCGAACCGCCTTCTTCAACGTCGAGTTTTTCTACGCGAAGCTTGTCGCCCTGACTGACACGGTACTGTTTACCGCCGGTAACGATTACCGCATACATGGCTGAATCTCCAGAATCTAGCGCCTGTGAAAGACGCGCAATTCTATAGATTCTGCCAGGTTGCGTCAAACCCTTTGCTTTCTGGTACGATACGCGCCTCGCGGTTAGACTAAGCTATTGATAATCACCGGATCAGAAACCACGCAGCTGCCTTGGTCCCATGCAGGAAATTCTTCAAAAACAGAGGGTAAGCCTGGATATCGACGACATCCGCGCGTTGATACGCAGCGATGCGGCGGTGGTCGACCAGCTGATTCTCAAACGTCTCAGCTCGGAAGTCGCGCTGATCAACGAGCTGGGCCGTTATATCGTCAACAGTGGCGGTAAGCGGCTGCGCCCGTTGCTGGTGTTGCTGGCCGCGCGCGCCTGCGGTTACCAGGGCGAACATCACCTGGAACTGGCGGCTGTCATCGAGTTCATCCATACCGCCACACTGCTGCACGATGATGTGGTGGACGCCTCCGAGCTGCGCCGCAGCAACCAGACCGCCAACGCCATCTGGGGCAACGAAGCCGCGGTACTGGTGGGCGACTTCCTCTATTCACGCGCGTTCGAAATGATGGTCAGCGTCGGCAACATGCGCGTCATGGAGATCCTTGCGCGCACCACAAACGTGATTGCGGAAGGCGAAGTGCTGCAGCTGCTTAATTGTCACGATCCCGATACCAGCGAAGATCGCTATCGCGACGTCATCCGCTACAAGACTGCGAAGCTGTTCGAAGCGTCGTCCCAGCTCGGCGCGGTGCTCGGCAAACAGCCTCCGGCCATTGAACAGGCCATGGCGCGTTACGGCATGCATCTGGGCACGGCCTTTCAGCTCATCGACGACGCGCTGGACTATGGTTCTTCCGGCAACAACATAGGCAAGAATATCGGTGATGATCTTGCCGAAGGCAAACCCACGCTGCCGCTGATTCACGCCATGCGCAACGGCACTCCCGAACAGGTCCGGGTGATCCGCGAGGCCATACAGAACGGCGGCCTGGAGCACATTGACCTGGTCCTGGAAGCCATTGAATCGACCAACGCCATCGCGTACACTTCGCAATCCGCTCAGCAAGAGGCCGATCTTGCCATCGAGGCGCTGGTCGACCTTCCCGCCAGTCCTTATAAAGAGGCCTTGTATGGACTGGCCGAATTTTCGGTCAACCGCGATTACTGATTTCGGGGCGTAGCGCAGCCTGGTAGCGCACTTCGTTCGGGACGAAGGGGTCGGAGGTTCAAATCCTCTCGCCCCGACCAATTCGGTCGATCATTACCCGTAAATCCCGTTGCAGGTCTCCGGCCACCGCGCCGGAAGCCGCATCATCCCGGTCCTGTGCCGGGATTCGCAGCCTCATCCAGCAGCACATCGATGCCCGCCGCGCATTCCAGTTTCGCAACCGGCAACGCCGCGCCCTGTTGCCAGCCGCGCACGGCTTCCCGTTTCCCCGCTCCCGTCACCAGCACCATCAGCGCGCGCGTATCGGCCAAGGCCGGGTAGTTCAGGCTGATGCGATCGGGCGGCGGTTTGGGTGCGTCGGATACAGGCACGACCAGGGTTTCGCTGTCGTGCACCTGTCCGGGAAAAAGACTCGCGGTGTGCCCGTCCTCGCCCATCCCCAGCAACACCAGGTCAAAGGGAACCGCAGCGCGCACCAGGTCTCCATAAGCCGCGGCGCCCTGCTGCGCGCCGAGTTCCGCGGGAATCCAGGCGATATTCTCTGCGGGAATCCTGCTCTGCGCGAGCCAGGCTTCGGCGATCATGCGGCTGTTGCGCTCCGGATGGTCGACGGGCAGACAGCGTTCGTCGCCGAGATAAACAAACCAGCGCGCCCAGTCCGCCTCGCAATCCGCCAGTTGCCGGTAGGCTTGCAGGGGCGTGCTGCCACCGGCAAGCACGATTTTGAAGGCGCCGCGTTGCGCGATGGCCTGCCGCGCGGCTGTCAGGATCCGCTGCACGGCTTCTCCGGCCACGGCTTGCGGGTCGGAAAAACACTGCCAGCGAATCGCCTGCGTCATTCGTGCCGGTTCATCCTGTCTACGTACGCCATGCCGATCGCCGACCGCGCGGCAGGAACAGGCCGGCGCTGAGACCGAGGCAATCCGGCCCCGGCCGCTGCGTGCTGGTGTATAGCACGTTTTTCTACGAATCTTTGCATAGTTCCAGACGCGCATCTTGAATGAAGGCGCTATTGTAATCCAACTTCGCGCGACGTTAAGCCGGTTTAGTCGTCGCGAAGAGCGCTGCGCTCGCAATGACAGACTAAATATCCAGTTGCACACCCACGACGTACCAGCGCCCGGGCGCCTCGAATCCGTCGGCCGGCTCGTAATGCTCGTCGGTCAGGTTCTCGATGCGCCCGAACAAACGCCAGTCTTCGGCCGGCCGGTACGACACCGTGGCATTGGCCGTGGTGTAGCTGTTGAGCCGGATGGTGTCGGCCGAATCGAAGGCGCGAATGATATCCTTGCGCTGGCCGACGTGGTCGATGCCGAGATACAGATCGACATGCTTCGTGAGCTGGTAATCGATATCCAGGTTGGCCTTGTCTTTCGGCCGCCGCACCACTTCCGTGTCGCTGCTGTCGTCCTGCTGGTCGATCGTCTGCCAGGTGTAGCTTAACTGCACCTTGAGCGATTTGATCGGGGCGGCACTGGCAAACACCTCGACGCCTTTTATGTCGACTTCGTCGACGTTTTCGGATGTCTGGTCGAATGTGACGGGATCGGTGACCAGCTGAATGAGATCATCGATGCGGTTGCGGAAATACGTTGCGCCAACCATCAGCCTGTCCTGCAGCAGCGGCTGCTCGAAACCGAGATCCCATCCGAAACTGGTTTCCGGATCCAGGTCCGGATTGCCGCGGTAGGCGGAGCCGAAATTGTTGGGCGACAATCCGTGCAGCTCGAACAGCGAGGGCGCCCTGAATCCGGTTCCGACACTGGCAGTGATGCGGGTCTCTGTTTCCAGGAGCTTGTACACACCGGTTGCGCGCCAGGTGGTTTCGCGATCGAAATCCTCGTGGTCATCCAGGCGCACACCGAGCGTACCGAATACCCGCGATCCGAATACGACCTGATCCTGCAGATAGGCGTAATTGGTGCGCGCATCGGCTTCCGTATCCTCGGAGATCACGAACGGCGGGAACGGCGGCGCGGGAAACTCCCTGAAACCGCTGGCATCGATGTCTTCCTTTTCGGTGCCGGCGCCGAGTGTCAGCGTGTGGCTTTCGTTCAGATAGAAATCGTTGTTGATGCTGAAATCGAGGTTCTCGCCGAAGAAGCTGACTTTCTCCAGGGTGCGCGCCGGATCGTCGCGATCATTATCGGTGCGGCGCTCATAGTGGGTGTAGGAAGCCGCCAGCGTCATGTCCCAGCGCCCGTCCAGCAGCATGACGCCGGTTTCCGCGCGCAGAAAGTACTGCGTCGAGTCGAGCTGCGCATCCGGATCCTCAGCCGTGGCGAAACTGAAACTGCCGGGATCGAAGGGACCGACCTCGGGATCGAAGCCGGAGGTTCCATCGATGAAACGACCGGAAAGGTTCAGTTGCACAGTGTCGCTGAGTTCAACGTCGAAACGCGACGAGAGACTGTAATTGCGGTAGCGATCGGCTTCCTCCGGCTGCCCTTCGCGCAAGCGTTCGGGCGTCATGGAGTCGCTATGGGTTTTCTGGTGCGAGAGGCTGAGCGAATAGCCGGCGCGGTCAGCGCCACCCTGCGCGGTCAGATACTGGTTGGCGGTGCTGTTGCTGCCGGCTTCCATTGCCAATGACGCCCGGGTATCGCCACTGCCGCGTTTGGTAATCACGTTGATGACACCGCCGATGGCATTGGATCCGTACAGCGTGCTTTGCGGACCGCGCACGATCTCGATGCGGTCGACGTTATCGACCGGCAGGTTGGCAAAGTCGACTGCACGACTCGGATTGCCGGGATCCGACACGTCGACACCATCGATCAGCACCAGCGTGTGCGAGGAACTGGCGCCACGGATAAACACCGACGCCTGCTGCCCCGGACCGCCGCTCTGGACCACTCTCAAACCGGGCACTCCGCGCAGCGCTTCCGCCAGGCTGCGATACTGACGCTGCTCGATCTGCTCGGCGCTGATCAGGGTGACGGAACTGCCGATTTCATCGGCCGGGGTAGGAACCCGGGTAGCGGTCACTACGATGGTATCGCGCGAGACATTTTCCGCGGCGGATGCCGGAACGATCAGGAACCCTGAAACCACCAGGACAACGCATCCGGCAATCGAAAACAAAAAAGGATGATATTGATGTTGTGAACTCACAGCAGACTCCAGTTCAGGCCACACCGCCCGTGCAGCGTTACGGTTGGCGCGGGATCGGAGTCGAGAGCTGCGGGTGAGACGAGGAAGCCGGTATTTCAGTTGCGCAGGTTTCCGGCCATGCTGGTTTTCACCGACACCTTGACCGCCCCACGCGACAGGTTGTCATCACACGAGGCCGGTCTCCGGGCTTGCGAGGGCGAACGCCTGATGAGCCGCCTTCCCGCGCAATGCGCGCAGTGGCATGAAGACCCATCTTTTCTCGCTTACCGTTGCGGGGGCAGCGCCGGAATTGCTGAATGATCAGCGCACCGGCTTCCCGTTTCACTTTCGCGCGGAATGCGCTGAAAGCACCTGGTGAATGGCGCGCAACTTTATGCCAGCGGAAAACCCCAGTCAACAAGATTGGAAATCAGGCGGGGCGCGTGCTCGTTTGTTTGCGCCAGGCGCGCGAAACCCGACACCGGCGCGTGCGTACGGCCGGCCATGTCGGGCTTCGCAGCTCGCGCAGCCGCGAGCCGGGTGCTACTGCCGGTCGTATTCCGGTGAGGCAGCAATATTATGGATGCTGAGATCGGCGCCGCGGAATTCCTGCTCCTGGTCGAGACGCAGGCCGATCATCGCCTTGATGACGCCATAGACCAGAAATCCGCCCGCCAGCGCGATGCCGATGCCCAGAGCAGTGCCCGCAAGCTGCGCCGGCAGCGAGACGCCACCGAGTCCGCCGAGCGCGGTGCTGCCGAAAATGCCGCAGGCGATCCCGCCCCAAGCACCGCACAGACCGTGCAGCGGCCAGACGCCCAGCACATCGTCGATCCTCCAGCGGTTCTGGGTGAGGGTGAACAGCCACACAAACAGCGCGCCGGCGACCGCTCCGGTGGCGAGCGCGCCGAGCGGATGCATGACATCGGATCCGGCGCACACCGCGACCAGCCCTGCCAGCGGACCGTTATGAACGAAACCCGGATCGTTCTTGCCAACGAACAATGCTGCGAGAATGCCACCCACCATTGCCATCAGCGAATTGGCAGCCACCAAACCACTCACCGCGTCGATGGTCTGGGCGGACATGACGTTGAAACCGAACCAGCCTACCGAGAGAATCCATGCACCCAGCGCGAGGAAGGGAATGCTGGACGGCGGGTGCGCGGTCATGACGCCATCCTTGCTGTAGCGGCCGTGGCGCGGACCCAGCAACAACACGGCGGTCAGAGCGATCCATCCGCCCATCGCATGAACCACGATCGAACCGGCGAAATCGTGAAAAGGAGCGCCGAAAGTGGCTTCGATCCAGTCCTGCACCCCGTAGTTGCCGTTCCAAACCATGCCTTCGAAGAACGGGTACACCGCAGCGACCAGCACGAAAGTCGCCAGCAACTGGGCGTTGAAGCGGGCGCGCTCGGCGATGCCGCCCGAGATAATTGCCGGAATTGCGGCTGCGAACGTCAACAGAAAAAAGAACTTGACCAGTTCGTAGCCGTGTTTCTGGCTGAGCACCTCGGCGCCGGAGAAAAAGTCCACGCCGTAGGCAATGCTGAAACCGATGAAGAAATAAGCGATGGTCGACATGGCGAAATCAGTAATGATTTTCACCAGCGCGTTGACCTGGTTCTTGGCCCGCACCGTTCCGACCTCGAGAAATGCGAAACCGGAATGCATGGCCAGCACCATGATGGCCCCCAGCAAAATGAACAGCACGTCGCTGCCAGCCTGATAATTATCCATTTTTCTTCCTCGCGGGTAGGGATGGGAACACACCGGTATAGCTCAAGGGCGTATACCTTAATGACTTTCGGTGATTTATCAATCTGTGAGCACATGCCCTGCTGTCGGGGGATGCGTCCCGAAGCTGGCACGCCTGATGCAACCCCTTTCCCTAATGGACGGGATTCTGACGCAGGGACGCGTCGTTTTACCGAGCGGCGGAGACAGGAGGTCAGCATGGGCCAGCCGGTCAAGGATATCCAGGGCGATGCGGATGACGACGGGCAGGTTGCCGAACTGACGGTCGTGGACGGGCCGCTTTTCTATGATGCGCGGCATCAGCGCCTGTGCTATCTGTTACCGGTGGCTGCACCGGGCGTCCGGCTGACGCCAACGCAGCGACTGCGCCTGAAGGAAGGCTTGTCGGGAGGCGCTGCGAGTCACAATGCCAACATCCTTGCCAAGGACCCGCAGTTCTGGAATTACCTGCAGGAGATCAATCTCATCGCATTCGAGGATGAAATCGACGCGCGACGCGCGCGCCAGTTCATCAACCGCGTTTGCGGAGTCACGGGACGCCATGCGCTGGACCGGGATCCGTGCGCCGGGCAACGATTCTTTCGCCTGGTCGAGCGGCCATTTCTTGCCTGGCTTTCTTACGCAAAGCGCGCTTTACCCTGATTTCGCCTTCGCCCGCTGCCAGAATGCCTCCAGCTCTTCCAGGGTGCATTCACGCATATCACGCTGCTGTTGTTGAGCCAGCGACTCGACGATGCGAAAGCGCGATTCGAATTTGTGGTTGGCGTCGCGCAGCAGGCTCTCTGCATCGGCATCCAGGAAGCGGGCAAGGTTCACGCAGCTGAACAGCAGGTCGCCGAGTTCTTCCTGCAGCCGTTCAGAACTTTCCTTTGCGGCCAGCGCCTGTCTGAGTTCGTCCAGCTCCTCGTCGAGTTTGCCGACGACATCATTGGTATCCGTCCAGTCGAACCCGACCCGCGCGGCGCGCCGCTGAATCTTCTGTGCTCTCACCAGCGCCGGCAGCGCGACCGGCACGCCGGTCAATGCGCCCGCACCTGCGTCGCCTTTCGCCTCTCGCTCGCGCGCCTTGTGCTGTTCCCAGGCTTCCGTCTGCGCTCTGGCGTCCGAGATCTCCTCGTCCCCGAAAACGTGAGGGTGGCGGCGCACCAGCTTGCGATTGATCGCGGCAACCACATCCGCAAAATCGAACCAGCCCTTTTCGGACGCCATCTGCGCGTGGAATACAACCTGGAAAAGCAGGTCGCCGAGTTCTTCGCAAAGATCTTCGGGGTCGTTGCGCTGGATGGCGTCGGCAACCTCGTATGCCTCCTCGAGCGTATAGGGCGCTATGCTGGAAAAATCCTGCTGCACATCCCAGGGGCACCCCTCGCGCGGGTCGCGCAGGCGAACCATGATCTCCAGCAATTCGTGCAACGCCTTCAGGGAATCGGTTTCGTCGGGTGTCATGGATTCACCTCGCAAGAAAAAGCCGGACAGAGCATACACCCTGTCCGGCCGCTGCAACCAACCTCTGGAGAATATCAGGCGACCTGGCGGCTGCCGTCACCATCGGTGTCGTTGTGGTAACTCACCACCCGCTGCACTTCCTCGCGAGAACCGAGGATAACCGGCACGCGCTGGTGCAGACCTTGCGGTTGCACATCGAGAATCCGCTGACGCCCGGTGCTGCTGGCGCCACCCGCCTGCTCGATGATGAAACTCATGGGATTGGCTTCGTACATCAGGCGCAGCTTGCCGTTTTCAGCGCCCTTCCGGCTGTCACCGGGGTACATGAAAATCCCGCCGCGCGTCAGGATACGGTGCACTTCGGCGACCATCGATGCCACCCAGCGCATGTTGAAGTCCTTCTCGCGCGCTCCCTCCGCGCCTTTCAGGCATTCTTCGACATAGCGGGAAACGGGTGCGTTCCAGTAGCGCTGGTTCGACATATTGATCGCGAACTCGCGCGTTTCTGCTGGCACTTTCATATCCGGGTGACTGAGGATGAACTCGCCGATACTGCGATCCAGGGTAAAGCCGTTGACGCCGTGACCCGTGGTCAGCACCAGCATGGTGGACGGCCCGTACAGCGCGTAACCGGCGCAAACCTGTTTGCTGCCCGGCTGGAGAAAGTCTTCAACGGCGGGATGCTCCACACCGTCCGGGCAGCGCAGAATCGAGAAAATCGTGCCGACCGACAGATTAACGTCGATATTGGACGAACCGTCCAGCGGATCGAAGAGGATCAGGTACTTGCCCTTCGGATAGTGTTTCGGTATCGGCAAGGGATCTTCCATTTCCTCGGAGGCCATGCCAGCCAGGTGCCCGGTCCATTCAAGCGCATCGATCATCACTTCATTGCTGATGATGTCGAGCTTTTTCTGGGTTTCACCCTGCACGTTTTCGGTTTCCGCAGAACCAAGCACGCCGATCAGGCCACCACGGTTCACGGCGCAGGAGATCTTTTTGCATGCCGTGAGAATATCGTTCAGCAATGAAGTGAAGTCGCCGGTCGCGCCCGGAATCCGGCGCTGCTCTTCGATAATGAACTGGGTCAGAGTCGTTCCGTGTTCCATTGTTCTGCCACCTCTTGTCTAGGTCTGGATTCTTTATCTCGCCTGGCCTGACACACCAGGAAGCGCAAAATCCGGCTATCTTAGCACAAACATATGTTTATTCGAATATACTTATATTTCATGCCGCAAGCTTCGGCTACAATCCGTTTATGTCGTCCGCCGCGCACCTGATGCTGCTCGCCGCGGCCTGGGTCCTGTACGGGCTGGTCCATTCTTTTCTGGCTGGCCACGCCTGCAAGGCGTGGGTGAAAAAGCGTTTTCCGACGGGATTCAGGGCTTACCGCCTGACCTTCAATCTGGCTGCCCTGCTGCTGCTGTCAGTCCCGCTGGCGCTGCTGTTCAGTTATCCGGGCGACCCGTTGTGGCGCTGGCCGGGAATTTGGGGATGGCTGGCCGACGCCGCGGCGCTTGCGGCGATCGCCGGATTCGCCGCGACATACAAAATCTACAATACCGGCGAGTTTCTCGGCACCAGTCAACTACGCAAAGCGCCTGCAACACTCGACGACCAGGCACCGATGAGCGTTTCCTGGGCCCATCGTTTTGTTCGACATCCCTGGTATTTCCTGGGCCTGGTGATCATCTGGACGCGCGAAATGAACGCTGCCCTGCTGGTCAGCGCCGTGGTCCTGACGCTGTACCTGTTCATCGGGTCGAGGCTGGAAGAAAGGAAACTGGTGGGTATCTACGGTGAACAGTACCGCGATTACCAGCGGCGCGTGCCGGCAATGATACCACTGCCCTGGCGGTACCTTTCCAGGCGCGAAGCCGAGCGCTTGATGAGCTACGGCAGATCCGCAGGCCGGGGTTCGGAAACACCCAGGAAAAACTGACCAGCGCCGGGTTCCGACCGTCAGTGCACCTGGCCGGTAATCGCGCTTATGACCTGGTCTTCGAGTTGAATGCGTTCGGCGAGCGTTTCGCCAAGATTCGACAGATCCGAATCGAGCAGCATCAACAGCTCGGTGCCACCGTTGGTAAGGTCGACGTCCTCATACTTGTCATTGAATCGCAGGATGAGGTCGGTGGTCTGGACGATCTTGGGATAGACCCTGTCGGCAACTTCCAGTACCGGTGTACGACGTTCGAGCTTGTCGGAAATAAAGCGGTAGAGCTGGAAGTGCGCGCTCGCCGCGTAATCGATCAACGCCTGGCAGAATTCCTGCAGCGCTTCATTGATAACTTCATCGGGCTCAAATGGCCTCTGGTTTGCCAGTTCCGCGTAGAGGGAAAGCGTTTCGCTGCGTGTTCTGACCAGCGTTGCCAGCTTCTCGCGGGAACGTCCTCGCCGATCGCTACCGGCGTCTAATTGAGTTGCCATTGAGTGACTCCAGATTACCTTTGACGTTGTTATGACGGGCCGATTCTAACAAATTGTTGCGGCCCGCATCCCCCAGGCGTCGATGTTTTGTCACAGACGCCGCCCTGATTCATTGAAGCAACGCTCAGAATACTGAAATTGATAAAATTTTCAACGATGGTGCAGTTCTTGCTTTCGATCCAGCCGAACAGCCACCTTATTGGGGAATCCAGGATGGGAATACCAGTTCAGATCCGCGCCTATCTCGACCGCCGGCAGTCAGACTACCAGGTGCTCGCGCACCGCAGGACAACCACGCTTACCCAGGCCGCCGAGGCCTGTGAAATGCCGCTGAACCGACTGGTACGGGCGGTAATACTGGTCGACGGACAGGGCCTGCTGATGGCGGTGCTTCCGGCTGGCCATGTTCTGGACTTCGATGCGCTGTGCAGCCTGCTGCACCGCAACCTGGAGCTGGTGCCCGGCAGTCAGCTGGCAGCGATATTCGATGACTGCGAGCCGGGATCCTATCCGCCCCTGGCACGCGCCTACGGTCTGGACGTGGTGGTCGACAGCGCTCTGGACGACATGGAGGTAATCACGTTCGAACCGGGAACCCACACCTCACTGATACAGATGTCGCGAGAGCACTACTACGACTTGCTGGGAGACGTAGTCAGCGGCCGGTTCTCCACACCCAGTGTCACTTTACGCAACGACCGCCTTGGTCTTCTGGACGTCGTCGAACAATTCACGCCGGCCCGGGTAAAGCGCGACATCGAAGAATTTCACGAGTTGCCTGCGCTGCCGGCGACCGCAGCGCAGATTCTCCAGCTCGCCGCGGACCCCATGGCCAATGCCCGCCAGCTCGCCGATATCATTGAGCAGGATCCGGGGCTCGCGGCGCAGGTGTTGCGGTACGCGAATTCGTCGCTTTACGGCTATGCCGGCAGCATCAACAACCTGCAAACCGCTATCGCGCGCGTGCTTGGATTCGAATTCGTTCTGAACCTGGCGCTCGGCTTTTCGATCGGCAAGGCGTTGCGCATTCCGCAGGACGGCCCGTTCGGTCTCGATGCATTCTGGCAACATTCGGTCTGCAGTGCACGCCTTGTCGAAACACTGGCCCAGTATCTGCCGGTCCGCCAAAGACCGCCGCGCGGTACCGCCTATCTGGCAGGACTGCTGCAGAACCTGGGCAGACTGGTGCTCGGCCACACCTTTCAACCGGAATTCTTTATCCTCAATCGCTTTGCCGAAGCCAATCCCGAAATGCACACCTGCGATCTGGAAAAGCATGTTCTGGGTGTCACGCATGATCAGATCGGTGCCTGGCTGATGGAAACCTGGGGTTTGCCCGAAGAACTGGTGGTGGCAGTGCGATACCATCATGATGAAGGCTACTGGGACAAGCACGCGACGTATCCCCAACTTGTACTGATCGCCAACCGCGCTCTCGCCGAGTATGGCCTTGGTGAGACCGATCGTGCGGGAATTCCCGCCTTTTCTCTCGAAATGCTCGGGCTTGGCGAGCAACAGGTGCTCGATGCCACGGCCCGGCTGCTGGAAAACAAAGACGATCTGTATGACCTCGCGCGTCGCCTGGCAGCTTGACAACCACGACAATACTGTGGTTTGATAACCCGCTGACAAACATCCATTTCAATGCTCGCCAGCGTTCCACGCTGGCGGCAGTCTTTATTTTCCTCGGGAATTATTCTTGACTAAAAGAGTCAAGTATTACTATTATTAACCACAGTTGATGAAATGGAGACGCGCACAGACGTGCTGCGCCTGTACAGCAAATGAGGCGAATCATGAAATTATCTACGAAAGGTCGTCATGCCATTACAGCCATGATGGAACTGGCTCTGCGTGATAGCCAGGGTCCGGTCACGCTCGCGGATATCTCGGTCGAGCAATCCATCTCCGTGTCTTACCTGGAACAGCTGTTCGCGCGGCTGCGCAATCACGGCCTGGTGACGGGCATGCGTGGTCCCGGCGGCGGTTACTGCCTGCGCCGTCCGGCCAGTGAAATCACCATTGCGGAGATTCTCAGTGCCGTCGACGATGCCATGCCGGCGCGCCGTGAACGTATCCCGGGTGAAGAATGGCCGCAGAGCGTGATTATGTGGAACCGCCTGAGTTCTCGCATCTACGATTACCTTGACGGGTTGACGCTCGCCGACGCCACTGCGCAGGACAGCGAGCCCTCGAAGGATGAAGAACAGGACCGCAGCCGGTTCCGTTCCGGATTTCATCAGTCGGCCGCCTAGGTTAGTGTTTACGATTATCGGAGAATCAAGGTAATGGCGTACAGTGAGAAAGTTCTGGATCATTACGAAAACCCTCGCAACGTGGGCTCTTTTGAGAAGGGCGACACCAGTGTCGGCACGGGCATGGTCGGTGCGCCGGCCTGCGGTGACGTCATGAAACTGCAGATCAAGGTCAACAGTAACGGCGTTATCGAAGATGCGCGTTTCAAGACCTATGGTTGCGGGTCAGCCATCGCTTCCAGTTCGCTGCTGACCGAGTGGGTAAAGGGCAAGACCCTGGAAGAGGCCAGCTCCATCAAGAACAGCCAGATTGCAGAAGAGCTTGCGTTGCCGCCGGTCAAGATCCATTGTTCTGTTCTCGCCGAAGATGCCATCAAGGCAGCGATCACCGACTACAAGCAGAAGAATCAGCGCGACGAAGTTGCCTGAACGACAACGACTTCAAACCCGGATCAGGGCCACCGTTGCAGCGGTGGCCTTTTTTATGCCCGGCATAACAGGTTAGGATGACTTCATGGACCAGGAGATCCTCGAACTCTACCCTGCCAGCGGCGCCCGGCACCGCTTGCGAGGTCTGTACCTGAACCAGGTACCTCCTGCGGGTGCATCGCAAGTCAAGCCTTTCATCTACAGCAATTTCATTTCCAGTCTGGACGGCCGGATCGCCTTGCCCGGCCCCGGACGCAGCAGTCATCAGGTCCCCCCCGCAATTGCCAACAGCCGCGACTGGCGGCTGTTCCAGGAGCTTGCCGCCCAGGCCGACCTGCTGATCACCAGCGGGCGTTATTTCCGCCAGACCGCCGCGCAGGAAGCACAGGCGGAACTGCCGGTAGGCCAGTCGGCGGAGTTCGATGACCTGCGCGAATGGCGCGCCAGCCATGGACTTGCGCCGCAACCTGATATCGCGGTTTTCAGTGCCAGCCTCGACATCCCGATCACTGCGATCAGGGAATACTCCGATCGCAGACTTTATATCATCACCGGTGCCAGGGCCGATGATAGTGATCTACGGCGTCTGACCACAGGGTCACACGCGGAAATCATCACCTGCGGTACGCAAGGGCATGTCGACGCTGCGCTGTTGCGCACAGAGCTCGCCGCTCGTGGTTACCGCAACGTGTATGCCATCGCCGGACCCGCTGTACTGCATACACTGGCGCAGGGAAATGCGCTGGATCGCCTGTACCATACGACGGCACATTGCCTGCTCGGCGGCACCCGCTTCGATACCTTCGTGCGGGGCTCGGAACTCGAACCGGCCCGCAGCATGCCGTTGAAAGCCATGTATTTCGATCCTGCGGCGCCGGCCGGCGCCGGTCAGACGTTTGCGGTTTACGGTCAATAAGACTCGCCGGATGGAAAAGCGAAAATCACTGTATCGGGGCAAGCTTGTCGATCTCGGGCTCGAAACGGTAACGCTGCCGAACCGGCAGACACTGGAACTGGAAGTGGTACGACACCCGGGCGGCGCCGCGGTAGTCGCAATTGACGACAAGCACCGTGTCTGCCTGTTGCGGCAGTTCCGCCACGCCGGGGGCGGCTGGTTATGGGAGCTGCCCGCCGGGAAGATCGATCCGCCAGAAGAACCGGCGCAAACCGCGCAGCGTGAACTTCAGGAAGAAGCCGGGCTGACCGCGCGCAGCTGGCAGCACCTCGGCAGTTTTCTCAGCACGCCCGGCTTTTGTGATGAACGCATCCACCTTTACCTGGCGCGCGCACTGCACGAGGTTGCGGCGACACACCATCCCGATGAAGTGATCGAAGTCCACTGGATCGACGTCCCGCAAGCGCTTGAGTGGCTCCGCAACGGCGACATCGTGGATGGCAAAACCATGATCGGATTGTGCCTGGCGAGTCATCTGCTGTAGACACCAGCCAGGCGCCACTGTCCCAGCGCGATGCGGTAAAATATCAGCGTGAGTCAATCTTCGGCAGACCGGAGCAGGAGTCAGGGTGAAATATTGCAGTAGCTGCGGTGCGACAGTGGCGTTGCGCATTCCCGAAGGCGACAACCGTGAACGCTATGTATGCGACGACTGCCAGACCATTCATTACCAGAATCCGAAAATCGTATCGGGATGCATTCCTGAATGGGATGGTCGGATACTTCTGTGCAGACGCGCCATAGAGCCGCGTTACGGATTGTGGACCGTTCCGGCAGGATTTATGGAGAACGGCGAAACCACGGAACAGGCAGCAATGCGCGAAACCTGGGAGGAAGCCTGCGCGCAGGTTGAAATCAAAAGTCTTTACGGGCTGTTCAGCATCCCTCATATCAGCCAGGTTTATATGCTGTTTCGCGGGGAGCTGGTCAACGGCCAGTACCAGCCGGGCCATGAAAGCCTGGAATGTGAGTTATTCGTCGAAAAGGATATCCCCTGGGACCATCTTGCGTTCCCGGTCGTGAAGGAGACTTTGCTGCGTTATTTTCGCGACTTGCGCAGTGGCAACGGCTTTCCGTTGCAAAGAGGGGAAATCATCAAACATCCCGCCCGCAAGGGCTGACGGACGGGAGGAAACCGTTTACGCAACGGCACGCGGCGCCCGTTCCGCGCTGTCAGCCTCTACCGCTTCCTCCGACTTGACCAGTCTGGCCAGCAGGACGCGCAGCGCACGGCGCTGCTCATTGCTGATGACATCAAACATGACTCCCGCACCCTGCGCGGAATGATGCACGACGACGCCCGGCAGTCGCATTGCGGATCTGCGATCGGCGCCAAGCAGTTCGATCTCCAGACGTTCGTTTTTGCGCCATTCATAGCCCGCCGACTCCACAAACATGCCTCCAAGGCCCAGGTTGCGGCATATGCCAGCCTGCACCGGGATACCGTGTTTGTATAACAGGACCTGAAACTTGATGGGCTTGCGAACACTGCAGCGGTGTTCCATTTCTTATCCTCCCGTTACTTCGGCAGTTTTCCAATCCGGCTCTATCGTCACACGGTTGCATTACTTTAATGTGAACATGACATGGCATGCTCAGTCTTCCGGCAACGTCAGCAGGCCCGTGTTACCCCCTACTGCGGCGGTATTTACGCTGCGGGTTCGTTCAGTGGCGAACCGGTGCATATAATAAGGACCGCCCGCTTTCGGCCCGGTTCCCGAAAGCCCCTCCCCGCCAAACGGTTGCGCACCGACCACGGCGCCAATCATATTGCGGTTAAGGTAAAGATTGCCGACCCTGGCAGAGGCGCAAACCCGCTGCCATGTTTCCTCGATGCGACTGTGGACGCCCATTGTCAAACCGTAGCCCGTGGCGTTGACCGCCTGGATCACGGCGTCGAGCTGATCACCGCGATAGCGAACAACGTGCAGAATCGGGCCAAACACTTCGCGGTCCAGCAGACTCAACGACGACAGCTCAAAAGCCTGGGGCGGGAAATAACTCCCTTGCGCGGAGTGTCGGGCGACAGCGACACGGTTTAACAACCGGGCTTCCCGTTCCATCCGCACTACGTGCGACTGCAGATCTTCAATCGCCCGATGATCGATGACCGGTCCCACGTCGGTGGCCAGCAGCATCGGGTCGTCGACGCGCAGTTCCTCCATGGCGCCGGTCAGAAGATCAATGGTTCGGTCGGCGATTTCCTGCTGCAGAAACAGTACACGCAACGCCGAGCACCGCTGTCCTGCACTGTTGAAGGCCGACTGCAACACATCCACCACGAGCTGTTCGGGCAGGGCAGAGCTGTCGGCGATCATGACGTTCTGTCCCCCGGTCTCGGCGATCAGCGCCGGGATGGCATCGCGCCGCTCGGCAAGCGCACGCTGAATGGTCCAGGCTGTGTCTGTAGATCCGGTGAAAGCAACCCCGTTGACACGCGCATCCGCGCACAACTGGCCGCCGATCGCGGAACCGCTGCCCGGCAAAAAATGCAGAACATCTTCGGGCACACCCGCCTGCTGCATGAGCGCAATCGCCAGGTGCCCGGTAAGCGGTGTCTGGCGCGCCGGTTTCGCCAGCACGGCGTTGCCGGCCGCCAACGCGCCGGCAATCTGCCCGACAAAAATGGCCAGGGGGAAATTCCAGGGGCTGATGCAGGCAAAAACCCCGCGTCCATGGAGTTCCAGTTCGTTGCTTTCGCCGGTGGGCCCCGGCAGCACAACGGGCTCTTCGAACTCGGTCTCGGCCTGCCTTGCATAGTAACGGCAGTAATCGACAGCCTCCCGCACTTCGCCGATGGCATCCGCAATGGTGCGCCCGCCCTCGCGAACCACCCGCGCGATCAGCCGGTCCGCCTCCTGCTCGAAAAGCTCGGCTGCCTGCCAAAGGCAGGCGGCGCGTTTGCGGCCTCCCATCCGGTCCCATACCGGTGACGCATCAGCCGCCAGTCGCAGCGCATGTTCGACAGCCTGCCGATCCGCCTCGACCACCTGGCCGATAACCGCTCCGGAAGCCGGATTGGTCACCGGGCGGCGTTCGCCCTCGAGTTCTTTGCCGCCGATCCTGGCGGCTGCATTCCAGGTTTCCCGCGCGCAGGCCTGCAGTTGCTTTTCCAGTGCGTTGACCACCAGGGGATCACTCAAATCAGGACCCCGGGAGTTGCGCCGTTGCGTTGCATAGATGTCGGCGGGAAGCGGTATGTGCGGGTGCGGGCGGCACTGCACCGAGGCGATGTGCGCGCAGGGATTGGTTACCAGTTCATCGATACTGGTGCGGGCATCGTGCAGGCGATTGATGAACGAGCTGTTGGCACCATTCTCCAGCAGGCGCCGCACCAGGTAAGGCAGCAGTTCCTCGTGCCCGCCCACCGGCGCATAGATGCGCACCGGCGGCGGAGCGTCCAGGTGTTCATCGAGCAGGGCATAAAGCCCTTCACCCATGCCGTGCAGGCGCTGCAGTTCCCAGCTTTCGTCACGCCCGATCTCGTGCACCCAGGCGACAGTCAGCGCATTGTGGCTGGCCAGCTGGGGATACAGACAGTCCGTGTTTTCCATCAGGAACTTCGCGCACGCGAGGAAGCAAACGTCGGTCGCGGTCTTGCGGGTAAACACGGGGTAGCCGTCCAGACCCAGCACCTGCGCCCGTTTTATTTCGCTGTCCCAATAGGCGCCCTTCACCAGGCGCACCGGAATGCGCCGTTGCTGCAGTTGCGCGATACGACGCAACCAGTGCAGGAGCGGCCAGGCCCGTTTCTGATAGGCCTGCACCGCCATCCCGAGCCCGTCCCAGGCAACGCCATGCACATGCGCCGCCAGGCGTTCGAACACATCCAGCGACAGCTCCAGGCGGTCCGCCTCTTCGGCATCGAGGGTCAGCCCGATACCGGCCGACGCAGCCTGCTCCGTCAACTGCACGAGGCGCGGCAGCAGTTCCGCGAGTACCCGCTCCCGCTGCGCAAACTCGTAGCGCGGGTGCAAGGCGGATAATTTAATCGAGACTCCCGGGCGCTCGAACACCGTCGCCGCGGGCGGCGCCGCACGTCCAACGGCGTCGATGGCCGACCGGTAGGCAGCATGATAGCGCTCGACATCGGCCGCAGTGTGCGCGGCTTCACCGAGACAATCATAGGAATAAAGCAAGCCGGGCTGATCACTCGCGGTGCGTTGCAGCGCGTCTGAAATATCGCGCCCCATCACGAACTGGCGCGCGAGGATACGCATGGCCTGCTGCATGGCCTTGCGGACAATCGGCTCACCGGCACGAGACACCAGCCGGCTGAGCAACTGCTGTGCGCCCTGACCGCTGTCAACGTCTGCTCCGAACAATTGCCCGGTCAGCAGCAGCCCCCATGTCGAGGCGTTGACCAGCAGGGAATCGCTTGCGCCCAGATGTTCATCCCATTGTCCCCGGGAAAGGCGATCGCGGATCAGGCGATCCGCCGTATCGGCATCCGGGATTCGCAGCAGGGCCTCGGCGATGCACATGAGCAACACGCCTTCGCGCGAAGACAGGTCGTATTCATGGAGAAAGGCTTCGACACCCGATTGCTGCCTGCCGTGCCGGCGGACCGCCTCCGCCAACACCCGCGCGGTTTCCTGTATGCGCTGCTCGCGCTGTGCATCCAGACGGGCCTGCGCCAGCAACTGTGTCAGGCACTGGCGCTCATCCATCCGGTAACTTTCCCGTATCTGTTGCCGCAGCGCATCCGGATGTGTTTCGCTATACGCCGCTGGCATCGTATCCCCTGCTCCCCGCATCAGGATGAAAGCATTTCATGCGCAGACCCGTATCCTGAAAATCTGGTCTGGTTGCGCCTTTTATATTAGTCTGCGCCTGTCGTTGCTGCACGCCCGGCAGGTCCTCCATGCGGACGGTTTCGCGGGCCCGGCAAACCGCGACACAACAGCCCGTAAGCGACAACATGATCCAAGCTGCATTTCTCGATCTGCAAAGCCTCAATCCCTCGGACCTCGATCTGACGCCCTTGCATGCCTGCGCCGTCAATTGGCAACTGCATGACCACACCGCTGACGACGCGATCGTGCAGCGCATCGGGAATGCCGACGTCGTGGTGACCAACAAGGTACCGCTCGGCCGTGCCGTGATTCAGGCAGCGCCGCGGTTGAAGTTGATCTGCGTCGCCGCGACGGGCGTCAACAATATCGACCTGGATGCCGCGGGCGACGCCAGGATCGTGGTCAGCAACGCGCGCGGCTATGCGACTGCATCCGTGGTCGAGCATGTGTTCCTGCTGATGCTGGCACTGGTCCGGCAACTCGACGCCTACCGCGCGCGGGTCACTGCGGGAGACTGGGCCCACAGCCCTTATTTCTGCCTGTTCGATGCGCCGATCGAGGAACTGGCGGGGAAAACCCTCGGCATTATTGGCTTTGGCGTGCTGGGCCAGGCAGTGGCGCAGCTGGCGCGCGCCTTTTCCATGAAGGTAAAGGTCGCGCAGCGTCTTCACGGCGCCCCTTTGGCCGACCGCACACCGCTCGATGAACTGCTGGCGACATCCGACATCATCAGCCTGCACTGTCCGCTGACACAGCAAACCCGCGGATTGATCGGCGAATCACAACTAAAAGGCATGAAACGCAACGCCGTACTGATCAACACGGCGCGCGGCGGAATTGTCGATGAATCCGCCCTGGTCACAGCCCTGGAACGCGGCTGGATCGCCGCTGCGGGCATCGACGTTCTGGCTCAGGAACCACCCCGGGCTGCCAGCCCCTTGCTGCAATACCGGTCACCGCGACTTATCGTCACGCCGCACATTGCCTGGGCCAGCCGCGCCGCACGTCAACGCCTTGTCGCCGAGATTGCCGCCAATATCGAAGCCTTTCTGCAGGCACAGCCCCGCAACAGGGTGCGCTGAATGCCGTTCGACCACAAAGCCTTTTCCGTCAACTCACTGACGCGGGCGCCGCATGCGCCAGACACCTCTCGGTTTCGCCATATTGACAATCAGGTTACGACCTTCGAACTCGACGCCGTTGGTCGCGCTGATCGCTGAATCGGCAGATTCGTCGTCCATTTCGACGAATGCGAACCCGCGCGGTTTCCCGGTATACCGGTCGTTGACCAGCTTGACCGACTTCACCTCGCCATGCGCGGCAAACAGCTCGTGCAGCTGTTCCGGCGTGGTATCGAATGAAATGTTGCCGACGTAGATTGATTTCATTGTTGTCCTCCGTTCTCCTGCTGACCCGGTGACGCCGGATCAGAACCTCTCCATTTGGCAAGCGAGGTGATGGCGTTCCGGACCGCGCCCCGCCACGCGGCAACAATGCACTGCGGACGCATTGCCAACTGAAAAAAGTATAGTCCAGTATTTTCGGTCCACGAAAGGCCGGCCGCGTTCCCGCAGAACTCTATCCCCGTTATACTTCAGTAAGCAGTCGCAGCAAGCAGGGAGTCTCTTGATGGAGAGTGGTATCGATATGAGCTGGATCTGGGCCATTGGGCTGATCGCGTTCGCCTTCGGTATCGCGGTCGGTGTCGGTATCGCCTACGTTTTTTTCGGCAGCAACCGGCGCACCCGGGAGCTGCGCGCGGAAATGGAGACGCTGCAACAGCAGTTCGATGATTACCGCAACCAGGTCGGCAAGCACTTTTTGCGCACCTCCGAACTGGTGCAGAAAATGACCGACAGCTATCGCGAAGTGTACGAACATCTGGCCAGCGGATCACAGGCCTTGTGTCAGAACCCGGTGAGCACACCGCGCCTGGACATTCCGGACGCACCCGGACTCGATGAACAGCGCGAGGGCGGCACGCGCCGCAGCGCCGCCGAAGAATACTCCGACGCCGAAGTCGACACCCTGAGCGACGCCGATTCGGATAATTACCTGGGCGATTCGCCTAACGTGCCGAAACTGGACACCGGGGAGATCGACCCCGGGGTCACTCACCAACGACCGTAACCGTGACACGCCTGCGGTGCGCTGCGATCCGGTGTTCCCAAAGGTAAATCCCCTGCCATACACCGAGATCGCAACGTCCGTTGGAAACCGGCACACTGAGCGAGTTCGAGGTCAGAACACTGCGCACGTGGGCAGGCATATCATCGGGACCTTCGTCCCGGTGCCGAAACAGCGCATCGCCATCGGGAACCAGTCTCGCCATGAACCGTTCCAGGTCGCTGCGCACTTGCGGATCTGCGTTCTCGCACAGCATCAGGGATGCGCTGGTATGGTGAACGAACACCATACAGATACCGGTCCGGATCGGTGATTTCTCCATGGCGCCGGTGATTTCATCACTGATGTCGTAGCTGCCCCGGCCGCGCGTCTGCACCTGGAAAGTCGCCTGGTAAACCATTTATCTGCCCTTTATGTGCGTGTTTCCGCTATAATGCGCGGCCGCTTAATCAAGGTACACCGTCGTGATCGAACGCCTGCGCAATATCGCCATTATCGCCCACGTTGACCATGGGAAAACCACCCTCGTCGACCAGTTGCTGTCGCAGTCGGGAACCCTCGGCGACCGCGCGGCAGCACCCGAAAGAATCATGGATTCCAATGACCTGGAGCGGGAGCGCGGCATCACGATTCTGTCCAAGAACACAGCGATCAACTGGGGCGACTATCGAATCAATATCGTCGACACTCCCGGGCACGCCGATTTCGGCGGCGAGGTGGAGCGCGTGCTGTCCATGGTCGACTCGGTTCTGCTGCTGGTGGATGCCGTGGAGGGTCCGATGCCGCAGACCCGTTTTGTGACCCAGAAAGCGCTTGCGCGCGGACTCCATCCGATCGTCGTCATCAACAAAATCGACCGGCCCGGCGCGCGGCCGGACTGGGTGCTCGACCAGACATTCGACCTGTTCGACCGGCTCGGGGCGACCGACGCCCAGCTGGATTTTTCCGTGATTTACGCATCCGGATTGCAGGGCTTCGCCAGCAACGACGTCGATGCCCGCGCCGGAGACATGACGCCCTTGTTCGAGCTGATCGTCGACAAGGTGCCGCCACCGTCGGTCGACGCTGATGGCCCCTTCCAGATGCAGGTGAGTTCTCTCGACTACAACAGTTACGTCGGTGTCATCGGCATCGGTCGCATCAATCGTGGCCGCATCAGCAGCAATTCGCCGGTAACCGTCGTCGATTTCGAAGGGCAGAAACGCAACGGACGCATGCTGCAGATTTTCGGCTTCCTGGGTCTCGAACGTATCGAGGTCCCCCAGGCGCAGGCGGGTGACATCATTGCCTTTACCGGCATCGACAACCTGGGCATTTCCGATACGCTGTGCAGCCCGGCACAGGTGGAAGCACTGCCTCCGCTGACCATCGACGAACCCACCGTCAGCATGACATTCCAGGTCAACAATTCGCCGTTCGCGGGCCAGGAAGGCAAGTTCGTTACGTCACGCCAGATCCGCGAACGCCTGCAGCGGGAACTGGTGCACAACGTCGCGCTGCGCGTCGACGATACCAGCGATCCGGACAAGTTCAGGGTTTCCGGGCGCGGTGAACTGCATCTGTCGATACTGATCGAGAACATGCGCCGCGAGGGATACGAGCTGGGTGTCTCGCGCCCCGAGGTCATCAATCGCGAAATCGACGGCGTACTGCAGGAACCGTGCGAGCAGCTGACGGTGGATGTCGAGGAAAAGCACCAGGGTTCGGTGATGGAAAAACTCGGCGAGCGTGGCGGCGACCTGCAGAACATGGTCCCCGATGGCAAGGGTCGGGTACGGCTGGATTTCATGATTCCTTCCCGCGGCCTGATCGGTTTTCGCACCGAATTCATGACGGCGACCCAGGGCAGCGGCCTGCTCTACCACGTCTTCGACCATTACGCGCCGATCAAGAAAGGCGATTTCGGCAAGCGCAATAACGGCGTCCTGATCGCCAACGGCGCGGGCAAGGCACTTGGCTATGCGATCTTCAATCTGCAGGAACGCGGACGCATGTTCATAGAGCCCGGCCAGGCGGTTTACGAAGGCATGCTGGTGGGCATACACACCCGCAGCAACGATCTGGTGGTGAACCCGCTCAAGGCCAAGCAGCTCACCAACGTTCGCGCATCGGGCACCGACGAAGCGATCCTGCTCACACCGCCGATCCGCATGTCGCTTGAGCAGGCACTTGAATTTATCGATGAAGACGAACTGGTCGAAGTGACGCCGAAAAGCATCCGGCTGCGCAAGAAAATGCTGCTGGAACACGAACGCAAGCGCGCTGCCCGTGCCAGCTAGCCCGCATTCCCCCCCGCACTTCTGCCGCTGGATCTGCGGCAGGAAAACGGCTCAACGATTCTCGTAAACGTCCATTATGGACTGCAGCTCGCGCAGCAGCCTGTTGCGCTGAGCTGCGTCGAGCGCCTGGTACTGCGGGCGCGTTTCGCCGTTTTGCAGGGCGCTGATATACGCGCTGACGACGTCGCAACCCAGCAGGCAGATAGCGTCGATCGCCGTTTCGATTTCGGGTTCAAGATCTGTCATAGCCCCACCCACCACAGCCGCAGCCGCAAGCCCGTTTCAGTGGTATAACCGACTTCGACGAAGCGGATACGGCCTGCGGCGTCGATCACCAGGCTGGTCGGAACGCCACGCACCCCGAAGCGGGCGGCGATTTCTCCTGCGGGATCCGGCACTACCGGAAACGCCACGGACCGGTTCGTCATCCACTGTCGCAGCGCGTCATCGGTGCCGTCATCCAGCGCCACGCTCAGCACCGCATGGTCTTGCGCAATGCGATCGATGCCCGCCAGCTCCAGTTTGCACACCGGGCACCAGGTCGCCCAGAACTGCAGCAACACCGGTCGCCCGCGGAACTGGCTCAATGAAACCTGGTTGCCGTCGAGCAGACGTCCCTGAAACTCCGGCGCTGGTCCGCTTGCCAGACCACGGGTCTGCCAGGCATGCAGTGCCAGATAGACACCTATTAATATAGATCCCTGCAATAACCATCGCAGCACACGGCGCCGTTGCCGCCTGTCGGGACTCGTTGTTGCGTGTTCAGTCATGCGAAGTTCCGGGTGCGCGTGCATAGTTGGCACGGCCGTCGCCGTTGATGCTCCTCGACGGGCCGGACATGATTCGACCGGGCGGCCATCCAGCCGCTGTCAATCACTATCCGCAGCGTGGCTCTGCGTGACAAGATCGCGCAACGTCTGCTCACCCAGTTCCGCTTCCACGGCCTTCCTGATGGTTTCCATGGTGCCAGCGACCTGCGCCTGGTATGGCAGGGTCGCCTTGGCGAGCATACGCGTTTCACCGGCACTGCGCGCCACATCGAGCAAGGCGGCAACAGTGATAGTGTCGATATCGCGTCGCGGCAGATAGGCAGGCGGTTCGCCGCCGGTCTCGGATAGCACGCCGGAATCAACCAGCAGGCGCAATACCCGGTGTATCGGCTGCATCGGAAGTCCGAGGTGCTGCACGAGTTCATCCAGGGTCCAGGGATCGCGCTGTTTTATGTAGTTGTCCGCCACCAGGAACATGATCTGCAGCACCAGGTGTTCCTGCAGGCGGTTGCTCAGGCGCAGTTGCACCGGTTCCCTGGTCACATACTCGCTGTGCTGGACATAAAATGCCACCTGCGCGCCCAGCAACAAAATCAGCCAGCCAATATAGAGCCAGATCAACATCAGGATCAGAATGGCGAACCCTGAATAGATGGCCGCATACTTCGAAGACGAGGCTATGAACGCCGCAAAGCCCCAGCCACTCGCCTGCCACAACACACCGGCAACCAGACCGCCGATCGCCGCCGGCGCTAACTTCACCCGGGTATTGGGGACGAACATGTAGACAAACGTGAATGCGGCGATCACCAGAACATAGGGGATGAGTTTGCTGGCCAGCACGATGAGGTGCCCGAACGGTTCCACTTCCATGAGTTCCTGCACCAGGCTGGTATTCATTACCGTAGCGGTTACGCCCAGTGCAGTGAACACCAGAACCGGTCCAATCATGATGACGCTCAGGTAACTGGAAAAGCGCTCCGCAAAACTCCGCAAGCGATCGACCTGCCACACGAAGTTGAATGATTCCTCGACTTTTTGTGTAAGCGAAACAACGGTATAGAGAAGAAACCCGAGACCGAGAGAGCCCAGCACCCCGACGTCCACCCGGTCTACGAAGCCGATGATCCGTTGTGTGAGTTCCGCGCCTTCCGGTCCCAGAGGTTCGAAGAATCCCAGCAACGCAGGCTCGAGCTGGTTGTGAACACCGAAACCTTTGAGCACCGAAAAGCTGAAGGCGAGTAACGGCACCAGCGACAGCAAGGTGGTGTACACGAGACTCATGGCGCGCAGATTGAGTTGTCCTTGCATGAGTTGCCGAACCAGAACAAACACGATGCGTAATGTCATCACAAGCGAGTGCCGCACGCGCGAAGCGTTGCGCAATTTGTCTGACCATAACCATCCTGCAGACCGCTCGTACAGTTGCTGAAGCTGGTTACTCATAGCCGGACTGCCTCCGTCAATTGTTGCGCCTATACAACGATCCTAACGTTTTTTTTCCGCTCGAAGGAAAAATTTCTCGCCTTCCGAAAAAATTTTTTCCCGCCCTGAACGCCCGCCCCGAACCGGTCGCGGGCGCCGTGCAAGCTGTAGCACGAGGTCCGCGCAAATCCACCGATATGCACCAAAACACTGTTATTTACTTACGAAATGCACGTCGCAGAAATTCCTTTCAATAAAACGAATGACTTAGCAACGCCTGTCGTGCGCACCGCGAGGAACAAAGTTACAGGAGAATGATAGAGCGAAATGTCACCTAGGTGTTGTAATTTATTCTTTTTTCGTTAAAGTTTGAATTGTAAACGCCGTTACGTTGCGCGAACCATGTACTGAGAAGGAGATATCCTCATGGCAGTAAGAAAGAAAACAGTGAAGCGTAAGACAGCCGCCAAGAAGAAGGTGGTTGCGAAGAAGAAAGCCGCACCGAAGAAAAAACGTCCGGTAGCGAAGAAGAAAGTCGCCAAGAAAAAAGTGGCGAAGAAAAAAGCTGCAAAGAAAAAAGTAGCGAAGAAGAAAGTCGCCAAGAAAAAAGTGGCGAAGAAAAAAGTAGCGAAGAAGAAGGCAGCCAAGAAAAAGACTGCGAAGAAAAAGACCGCGAAGAAGAAAACTGCCAAGAAGAAGACAGCACGTCGCTGAGCAGCTTTTCCAGCGTCTAAAGGCCTGCTTCGGCAGGCCTTTTTTTGTCCGAGAGAAATATATAACTATATGTTTTATTTAACTTTTTAATCGCAATGACCACCTGCCCGTTTTGCGCCGTACGACGGCGCGGCATCACACAACCTTATATATAGGCATATCCAGGCCCCCGGACCCTGGGTCGGGGAGAGAGAACGGTGAACACCGTTGCGCGCGCAGAAACACGGGTGCGTTCCACGATAGCGCTGCAGTGCCATTAACGAACATCGAAACCGCATCCAAATATCTGATTGTTAAAGATTCACAATTGCTCGCCGAAAGGTTTCCTATCTTTCAGCACGGCCAGGTGAACCGGATGACTGAGGCGACCGCAACCAAACCCACGATACTCGTAGTCGATGATTCACGGCTGATGCGCGTGGCTGCACGAAAGATATTGAGGGATGATTTCGAAATCCTGGAAGCCGAGGATGGAGAAGTTGCATGGGACAAGCTGCAGGAGGCACAAGAGGTGACACTGGTGATGTCCGACCTGTCGATGCCGAACCTCGACGGTCTCGGTCTCCTAAAAAAAATCCGCGAGTCGTCGCACGCGCACCTGCAGGATCTGCCGGTCATCATTGTCACCGGAGCCGAAGACGACGACGGATCGAAGAAAACAGCACTTGCCGCGGGTGCCAGCGATTTCATAACCAAGCCGTTCGAATCCGTACAGCTGCTGGCGCGCGCCAAGGCGCAGGCCAGGCAGCAGCATACTCAACAGGCCTTGCAGAGCACTCAGGCGAGTCACCAGCAGCTGGAACAGCAGAGTCAGATCGATCAACTGACCGGCCTCGCCAACCGGCGCGCCTTTATCAGCCACATTGAGGAAGACCTTTCCTATGCAATCCGGCACCGTACCGAACTCACCGTTCTTCTGGTGCGGGTCGAAAAGTACAAGGTCATGTTCCTGCGCCGCGGCAAACCCGCCGCCGAAGAGACGCTGCGTCGCCTCGCCGGCGTACTGACGGCGGATCGGCGGCGGGAAGACACCGTGGCCAGGATCGGCATGGACACATTCGGCATTCTCCTGCCATCGGCCAATCCGCCGGGCGCCAACCGCGTTGCGCAGCAGCTGCGCACGGCGATTGGACAACAGGATTTCAGCATTGACGGGGACCCCGTACAGGTCAGCGTGAGCATTGGTGTTTCCAGCGGCGATATCCGTCCTGACAGCAAAGCCGATGCGTTGCTGGAGGAGGCGGTCCAGGCGCTGGAGAATGACGCGAACGGCGCTATCGGCATCCCTCCGCAATCCACGCCCGCAATACCTTCACCCGAACCCGCGCAGGCGCTTGCCACGCAACCGCTGCCGCCCGCGCCCGCTGCCGCGGAACCTTCTGTCGAGCCCGTCGCGTCGGCCGCGGAAGCGTCGACGCCGATGGCATTTGATGCGTCTGAAGCAGTAACAGCCCCGGCGCAAGACATCACCACGGACGCGCCGCTTTCCGCCGCTGATGTCGCGCAGGCGCTGGAACAGCTCGCCAGCGGGAATCATCCCGCTCAGGATACAGACGCACTGGTGCGAGCAGTGATCCCTGTTCTCGAGTGCTGGAACCGCGCGCATAACGGCGCTCACAGCGCACTTCTCGCGCAACTAAACGCGGTGCTGGATACCACCCGCAGCCAGGCACCGGCTGCCGAGGTACCCGCTGAGTCAAATCCCGAACCCGCCTGACCCGGAGTTCCCGCCCGCGTTCAGGCCTTGCGATAACCGCGCGGCCGGATCGCGACCCGGCAGTGCACCCGGGTGCACCGCACACCGTCACTGCGAAACAAGCCGTATTCGAATTCCGGCGTGCTGCGGCCCTTCTTCTCGAGATCGATGCGGATAGCTTCCTTGACCCCTGCATCGAACTCGAATCGCAGTTCCAGATCACTGCTGCCCGGGTGCTGGAAGTCCAGGCTCAGGGATCGCGTCCACACTGAATATCCCGGGAACTGCTTTGCGCAGGCGATAGCGGCGACAGGATCGGCAACTGCGGCCTGGTAGCCGCCGAACATGCTGTCGCCCAGGTTCCTCGACAAGGCCGTCAGCGGCAATCGCAACCGTACACGATCCCAGTTCTCCTCGAGTTCGACGACTTTCACACCCATCAGCCAGAACGGCGGATACCACTCGATTCTGTGCCGGGTCGAAAGAAAGCGGGCGCGCCGCAACAGTTTCAGGATATTGGAAGGCATTGTGGATCAGTGCTTTGTTTGTGACGTACTATAGCACCGTTCGCAAAGTGGCTACCGACACTCGAGGAACCGGCTACCATGCCTTCATTTGACACCGTCTCCGAGGTTGATCTGCAGGAAGTGACAAACGCCGTTGACCAGGCCAATCGCGAAGTCGGCACGCGCTACGACTTCAAGGGTTCCTGCGCCCGCGTCAACCAGTCGGGAGCCGAACTGACACTGCTCGCCGACAGCGAGTTCCAGCTCGACCAGGTCAAGGACATCCTGCATCTCAAACTGGCCAAACGCGGCGTCGATCTGAAGGCGATCGAAGCGGGCAAGATCGAGGAAGGCAATCGCCAGGTGCGCCAGACGCTGACCATCCGGCAAGGCATCCCGCCGGAAATCGCGCGCAAGATCGTCAAACTGGTCAAGGACGCCAGGCTGAAAGTGCAGGCCAGCATTCAGGGCGACAAAGTGCGCGTTACCGGGAAAAACCGTGATGACCTGCAAAGCGTGATTTCCCTGCTCCGCGGGGCAGACTTCGATCTGCCCTTCCAGTTCCTCAATTTCCGCGATTAAAGGCCTGATTCTCCACAAGCCTTTGATCCAGATCAGGCTTCGGGCTTTTTTCGCCCCGGCACCATGAAAATTGCCGGCTAAACGGCTAGAATACGCGCCTCCGACAAACAGCGGGCCCTGCGCCGGCTACCAGATAAAGCGACTCAGGCTTTGGCTCAACTAACTCAAAACCGGTTTTCCTACGAAGAGCTTATCAAGTGCGGTCACGGCGAACTGTTCGGCCCGGGCAATGCGCGTCTGCCTTTGCCACCGATGTTGATGTTCGACCGGATTACGCACATCAGCGCAGAAGGCGGCGGCAACGGCAAAGGCCAGATCATCGCGGAACTCGATATCCGGCCGGATCTCTGGTTCTTCGAATGCCATTTCGAATCCGATCCTGTGATGCCGGGCTGCCTGGGACTCGACGCCATGTGGCAGCTGATCGGTTTTCATCTTGGCTGGCTGGGCGGTCCCGGGCGCGGGCGCGCGCTGGGCGCCGGCGAAGTGAAATATTCCGGACAGGTGACGCCGGCCAACAAGCTGGTGACCTATCAGATAGACATCAAACGCGTCATCCAGCGCAAGCTGTATATGGGCATCGGCGACGGCGTGATGAAGGTGGATGGCAAGGAGATCTACCATGCCAGCAGCCTTAGAGTCGGCCTGTTTACTTCGACTGACAACTTTTAGGAACCAGAAGACATGCGGCGTGTAGTAGTCACCGGGCTGGGCGTTACCTCCAGCATTGGAACCAACCAGCAACAGGTACTGGAATCCCTGCAACAGGGGAAATCCGGCATCGTGTTCTGCGAGAAATACCGCGAGCTGGGATTTCGCAGCCATATTCACGGTGCTGTTGATCTTGATCTCGACAGCCTGATCGATCGCAAGCTGAGACGCTTCATGGGCGACAGCGCTGCCTACAATTATATCGCCATGAAGGAAGCCATCGAGGATGCCGGGTTGACCGAGGCGGAAATCTCCAATCCGCGCACCGGTCTGATCGCGGGCTCGGGCGGCACGTCTACGGAGAACGTGACGCTGGCTGTCGATCTGTTGCGCGAGAAAGGCGCCAGGAAAGTCGGTCCCTTCATGGTGCCGCGCACCATGGGCAGCACCAACTCCGCGTGCCTGTGCACGGCCTACAAGATCAAAGGGGTCAACTACTCCATCAGCTCGGCGTGCTCGACCAGCGCACACTGCATCGGCAACGCCTGCGAGCTGATCCAGTTCGGCAAACAGGACCTGGTATTCGCCGGCGGCGGCGAGGAGCTGCACTGGACTCTCACCCTGCTGTTCGACGCCATGGGCGCGCTATCGTCGAAATACAATGACACGCCCGAAACCGCCTCGCGCGCCTACGATGCAACGCGAGACGGTTTCGTTATCGCCGGCGGCGGCGGCATGCTGGTGCTTGAAGAACTGGAGCATGCCAGGGCGCGCGGCGCCAAAATCTATGCCGAGATCGTCGGCTACGGCGCAACCTCCGATGGTTACGACATGGTCCAGCCTTCCGGTGAAGGGGCGGTGCGCTGCATGCAGCAGGCCATGGCAACCGTCGAAGGGCCGATCGATTACATCAACGCCCACGGCACCAGCACTCCGGTCGGCGACGTGCGCGAACTGGAAGCCATCAAGGCTGTCTTCGGCGACCAGATTCCACCAGTCAGTTCCACCAAATCGCTGACCGGCCACTCGCTCGGTGCGGCAGGCGTGCAGGAAGCCGTTTATTCCCTGTTGATGCTCAAGAACGATTTCATCTGCGCATCGGCGAATATCCAGCAACTGGACCCGGCCGCCGAAGGCTTCCCGATCCAGCTCGAACGCAAGGACAACGCAGGGCTGCGCACCGTGATGTCGAACAGCTTCGGTTTCGGCGGCACCAACGCATCGCTGGTTTTCCAGCGCTACGAAGG
>JAGFJP010000047.1 GCA_024102665.1 Thiogranum sp.
TCGTCGAGGTGCTCGTCAAGCTCGGCGTTCAGAATACGCTCCGAAAGCGCCTTCTTCAGATCGTCGAGCAAGCCGTCTCGCGAAAATACCTCGTTCGGATCGCGGCCCGCGAGCAGCCGGTCCAGAATGCCGCGCGACAAACAGGATGAGATTCCGCGTCAATCTGGGTGAGACGCGGTGGTGGGGCTGTGACGGAAGGAGGGCGTAGCCCGACTGTAGGAGCAGTCCCACCACCGCGTGCGCCTCGAACAAGGGTCTGCGTTTGCGGTTGGCCCGGTAAGCTGGGGGTTTTCTGGAAGGGAGAACCACCTTTGTGCCGGGTCGCCACGTAACCGATCAACAGACGAGGCTTTTCATGAAGCTCCGACAGACCCACCCGATTGAGGTGGCCGCTGCGAAGGCGGATGTCAGCCGTGCCACGGGCTACCGGATTGCGCAGGATCCGCGGCTCCCATCGCAAAAGTCGCAGCCGCGTGAGCGGCGGCGTCCGGACCCGCTCGAGGCGATTTTCGACACGGAGGTTGTGCCGCTGCTCAAGGAAGCGCCGGGGCTTCGTCCCGTGGCGATCTTCGAGGAGATTTTGCGCCGCCACCCTGAACTTTCCCCCGGTGTCCGGCGCACGCTGGAACGGCGGATCCGATCCTGGCGCGCCCGGCATGGCGCGGAACAGGACGTCATCTTCCGGCAGGTTCATGAGCCCGGCCGGATGGGGCTATCGGACTTCACCGACCTGTCTGCCCTCGGGGTCACGGTCGATGGGCGGCCCTTGGCGCACATGCTGTTCCACTTCCGTCTGCCGTGGTCGGGCTTCGAACATGCCCATGTCATCCTGGGCGGGGAAAGCCATATCGCCTTGGCCGAGGGGCTGCAGAATGCCCTCTGGTCGGCAGGTGGCGCGCCGTATCAGCACCGCACAGACAGTCTGTCGGCCGCATTCCGCAACCTCGATGCGGCCACCGAGGCGGATCTGACCAAGCGTTATGAAGCGCTCTGCGCCCATTACCGGATGGCGCCGACGCGCAACAACCGGGGCGTCGCCCATGAGAACGGGTCAATCGAAAGCGCACATGGTCACCTGAAGGCGGCGATCCGCGACGCGCTGCTGATGCGGGGCACGCCTGACTTCCCGGATCTGACGGGTTATCGGGCTTTCGTCGACGAGATCGTAGGACGCAGGAACGCGGCGCGGGCCAAGCGGATCGCGGCGGAACGGGCCTGTCTTCAGCCTTTGCCGGCAAACCGCACGACCGACTTCGAAGAGGTGATCGTCACGGTCTCGAGCACCGGGGGCTTCACCCTGCGCAAGGTCTTCTACACCGTGCCATCCCGCCTGATCGGCCACCGTCTGCGGGTGCGCCTTCATGACGACCGGCTTGAGGTCTTCATGGGCGGCACCCATCTGCTGACGTTGCCCCGGGGGCGCCCCCATTCGGACGAGCGACATGATCAGGTGGTCAATTACCGGCATGTCATCCATGCCCTGCGCAAGAAGCCGATGGCGCTCCTGAACCTGGTCTACCGTGACAAGCTCTTCCCGCGCCCGGCCTATCGACGTGCCTTCGAGGCCCTGTCAGCCCAACTGCCCGAGAAGATGGCCTGCAAGATCACCGTCGACCTTTTGGCCCTTGCCCATGATCGTGGCTGCGAGCGTGACCTGGCCGAGGAAGTGGACAGGGTACTGGACACGGGCAGTCGGCCTGATCCGGTGGCCCTGCGTCGCCTGTTCGGTCCGGACCCTGCCGATTTGCCCAGCATCTCGGTGCTGCCGGTCTCCCTCGACAGTTATGACGCGCTGGTTGCCAACGCTTGCGTGGGAGAGGTCGCATGAAGACCGCGCATCCCATCGACGAGGCCCGTCTTGGCATCTTGCTGAACGAGCTGCGCCTGCCCACCATCAAGACCCTTTGGCCCCGGTTCGCCGAAACGGCCGATCGGGAGGGCTGGCCCGCCGCGCGCTTCCTGGCGGCCATCGCGGAGCATGAACTGGCCGAGCGCGCCAACCGCAGGATCGAACGCCACCTGGCTGAGGCACATCTGCCGCCGGGAAAGACCCTCGACAGCTTCGCCTTCGAGGCGGTGCCCATGATCTCGAAAGCACAGGTCATGGCCATGGCCGCCGGGGACAGTTGGCTGGCCAAGGGTGCCAACGTGCTGATGTTCGGCCCACCGGGCGGCGGCAAAAGCCATCTCGCAGCGGCTATCGGCCTGGCGCTGATCGAGAACGGCTGGCGCGTTCTCTTCACCAGAACGACCGATCTGGTCCAGAAGCTCCAGGTCGCGCGCCGCGAATTGCAGCTCGAGGCCGCCATCGCAAAGCTCGACAAGTTCGACCTGCTTATCCTGGATGACCTCGCCTACGTCACCAAGGACCAGGCCGAAACCAGCGTGCTGTTCGAACTGATCTCCGCTCGCTATGAGCGCCGATCCATCCTGATCACCGCAAACCAGCCCTTCGGCGAATGGAACAGGGTCTTCCCGGACCCGGCCATGACGCTCGCCGCCGTCGACAGGCTCGTTCATCATGCGACCATCTTCGAGATGAACGTCGAAAGCTACCGACGACGCGCCGCGATGGAGGCAAAGCGATCCCGGGGCCGGCCAGCTGCATTCGCAACAATCAACAATACACCCCAGATTGTCGCGGAGCGTCAATCAAAAAGCGATAACGCCCTTGCCAGCGACAATCAGGCTGATACCGTCACCGACACCGCGACGTAGAATCTCACCCAGATTGTCGCGCGCGTCTCATCCAGATTGTCGCGCGATA
>JAGFJP010000052.1 GCA_024102665.1 Thiogranum sp.
CGCATCATGCGTTGCGGCGTGACGCGTTCGATATAAACCACCTGGTCGCCTTCGCGCACCGTCAGGTTGACGGTTTCGCCGACCTGGTCGCGCAGCGACTGCATGACCGGCAGCGCTTCGTGGCGGATATCCACGCCGCGCTGCACACGGCCGGCCAGTTGCAGGATCTTGCGACCGAGGATGTAGTGTCCGGACGCATCGCGTTCCACCAGGCCGACACCGCCCAGCGCCGCGAGAATGCGAAACGCGGTTGACGGGTGCAGCCCGGTTTCAGCGGCGAGAATTTTCAGCGTCGCCGGTCCCTCGCAGGCGGCAACGGCATCGAGGAGTTGCGCGGAACGGTCAATGACCTGGATGGATGTCGGATTCTTGCTCATAAATTTCACATTATGAAAACGATTATGTATTGCGCAATTTCGAATCCCGGGCTATGGTTACACCTGACCCGGATTTCCCGTTCAGCGGTGGCACTCGCACCGCTTTGCGATGGTAACCGATTTTTCACAATGTGAAAACGTTTGTTTCACACGAAATGCACGATCCAGAGGACGACGCCATGAGCACCCGCAATACCGCCGAACGAATCGCCAGCACCCCGGACTTCTGCGACGGCATCCGCTTCGTCGGAGAGCCCTGGCCGGATTTCCACCGGTTTACCGACGGCGCGGTGATCGCGGAAGGCGCGACGGCTGTCGCCGACGCAACCGACCCGAAAACGGTGTACCAGACACTGCTGGGCGCTGACGCACTGCGTTACGTCACCTTGCAGGTGTGCGGCTCGAAGGGCTCGGGTCACCCGGGCGGTTTTGCCTCCAGCGCCGAGGCACACGCCGCACTGATGATGCTCGGCCACACCAACATCGTGACCGAAGTCGGCCACCACGCGCCCGGTTTCTATGCCTCGATGTTCCTCGACGGCTCGCTGGAAGCCATGGGCATTCACACCATGAATGACATGATGCAGCGCTTTCGCGAAAAGCACGGCCTGCTCGGCCATTTGTCCGGCGCCATACCGGGCCTGCTGTCGCCCGCCGGGCCGCTCGGCCAGGGCCAGCACTTCGCCATGGCCGGCGCCTGGCTGCACCGCGACAAACTGTTTCCGGTGACCATCGGCGACGGCGGCATGGGCGAGCCCTATGTGCTGAACGCCATGATGCACTTTCACACTGCGTATCCCGATGTGACCAACTTCTTGCCGGTGCTGGTGTGGAACGGTTACTCGCAGGAGCATCACTCCATGGTGTCGCTGCACAGCAATGCGCAGATGATCGCTTACTGGAAAGGTCACGGCTTCGACGAGGTGGTGCTGGTCGACGCCAGCGAGTTCAACGACAGCGAGCAGACCGGCGCCTTTGTCGACAGCACGCGTTTCTCCTTCGCCGGGCGTATGGCGTTTGCCGGGGCGGTGCTGCGCGGTGTCGATCAGGCCGCGCGCTCGGCGCTGTCCGGCAAGCTGACGGTGTTCATTATCAAGCAGCTCAAGGGCGCCGGCGTGCACACCGTGGGCGCCAAGTCGCACAACCTCTATCCCGCCGACACGCTGGACGCCGAGCACATTATCGATGGCCTGCAGCGCAGCGCCCTGCCCGCCGAAGCCTGGCAGATCGTGCGCGACAACTTCAGCCGCGCCGGCGGCGGACCCGCGGTGAAGACCGTGGTTACAGAATCGGAACTCGAAATTACTGCGCTGCCGAAGCTCGACATGCAGGAGTTCGACAAAGACGCGAAAGCCGTGCCGTCCACCGCCATGGGCGCGCTGGTCGCCCAGGTCGGCCGTGCCGATCCGCGCTTCGTGGTGACCAACGCCGACGGCAACGAAGCTTCGGCCATGAAGAACATCAACGACGCGCTGAAAGTGCGCCACCCGACGCACGACCCGCTGTACAACCAGTCGCCCGAGGGCCAGGTTTACGAGCCGCTCAACGAAGATGCCTGCGCCGGCTTTGCCGCCGGCCTGGCGCTGTTCGGTTCGCGCGCCCTGTGGCTGTCGTATGAATCGTTCGCCATCAACGGCTGGCCGATTGTGCAGACAGTGACACAGGCGATGGCGGAGCTGCGCCGCAGAACACCGTCCATCGTCACCATGTTCACCGCCGGCGCGCTGGAACAGGGCCGCAACGGCTGGACCCACCAGCGTCCGGAAATCGAGAACTATTTCGCGGCCATGATGCGCAACGGCAATGTGTATCCGCTGTTCCCCTGTGACGCGAACAGCATCCAGGTAGCCTACGAATACGCCACCAACAGCTTCAACAAGGGCATGGTGATCATTGCCTCCAAGAGTCCGCTGCCGGTGTACCTGTCGCTCGACGAGGCGCGTCACGCTGTTGAAGACGGCGCCGCGACCCTGTACGAGTCGAAGAACGGTGACAAGGGCACGGTGGTGTTCGCAGTTACCGGAGACATGGTTCTGCTGCCGGTGTTCGAAGCCAGGGACAAACTGGAAGCGGACGGTTACCGGGTGCGCATTGTCGCGGTGATCAACCCGCGCCGCCTGTACCGGCCAATCGATATCGCCTGGGACACGGTCGCCGAGCCGGACAACCGCTTCATGGACGATGACCGCTTCAACGCCCTGTTCGACGGCGATGTGCTGCTCGCGGTGAGCGGCGGCCCGAGCGCGCCGCTGGAACCGGTGCTGCTGCGCACCCGCGCCCCGAGGCGCGATACCGTTTGCTGGAAGCGCGGCGAAACCACGGCTTCGCCGGCCGAGATCATGGCTTTCAACGGTATCACCGCGGATGCC
>JAGFJP010000087.1 GCA_024102665.1 Thiogranum sp.
TCCGACCACGCGCCAGCACGGCCGCCACCGGCTTCAGTGCGGTTGCTGCCTTCGGGCTATCGCAATCAAACCCAGCAGACCACAGGCAAACAGCAACGCGGCGGGCGGCAACGGCACCACCGTGACCGCCGATGTGAACTGCAGCGACCAGCCGTTGGCGATGCTTCCGGCATCGTCCTGCTGGTCGTCGTAGATGCTCAGCTTCCAGGTGCCGGTCGGATCCAGTCCGTTGTAGACGGAAAGCAGTGATCCACCGCCCGTGCAGGCCAGCAGCGGGCAGTTCACCAGGCCCGAGGGCGCATAGGTGCCATCGGCGCCCGGGGTCGTTGACGAACCGGGGGAGAGTTGTATGCCGCCGTCGCTGAACGTCACGGTGTTGTTGAGCCAGTCCGAACTTGCATTTCCGCGCTCGTCCATCAGTATGACTTTCTGGCCGAGGGGACCTTCGAGGGCGATATCGAGGTCCAGCGGATAGGTGTGGCTGAGGCCGTGCAAGATGACATCGACATCGGTGACGCCGCTGACACCGGAGACGGAGATCGTCGAAGGGAATGGACTGGCAATGCCGGAGTCCCCCAGGCCGGGAATAGTGATAGTGGCTGAATTGGTCACGGTAACCGTTGCGGCCCCGGCACGACCTGCGCCCAGGAAAGTCGCCAGGATCATAAACGCGATGAGCGCAACGCTTCTGACGTCGAGAGGTAATTCATGCATGATGACTCCTCCTGCGTTTCAAGTGTTGGTTTTTGTTTTGCGTCGGGACCGTTTTAGCAATTGCTGATTTAGAAAATGCTTATTTTCAGGCGCCCGGCGGAGCCGCTGTCAAAGCAGGCTGAATTAATACCTATAGCACAGCAAGGCTGGCACTGCAGGATGGGTCTGCGCATCCTGACGGATGATTGCCGGGAGGAAACGGGGTCAGACCCCGATTTTCTCCACCCCGATTTTCTCCGGGTACCTTGCCCTTCGGGTCAAGGCATCGCAGTGACGGGGCAATATTGACCGCCGATCTCAAGCGGCCTGCGAAGTCTAGCGGCGCTTTGGCCGGACGCTGCCGGTTCCTGTCAACGTCGCGCTTTGCGCCGGCAAACCATTCACCGCCAGTGCTTCAGCGCTGCCCTTCTTGTTGAGGGCGATATCCGTGAGGCTGATCGAATACTGCGGCTGCGCGGAGTTGTCGCCGCCACCACAGGCGGCGAGCGTCGCGACCAGCATCAGTAATGCATATCTCGTGTACCTAAACATTCATCCACGCCTTCATAATTGCATAGTCACCAGCAGGTCCGTATCGCCCGCAGGAATCGCGTACGGCTGCAGCATCTCCAGTTGCAGGGTTCCATCGTCCCGGTTGAACCGGCCCGCCGCTATGGTTTCCTCGGCATCATCCACAAGGCCGTTGGCATTTGCGTCGACGATCAACCTGATGTTCTCGACGGCCCTGTCATCGCCGCTGCCGGAGGCCTGCAATGTCAGCGATGTCAACTCGACGTCGCCCGACTCGCTGCTCAAACGCAGACGCATGACGACCGTCTCACTGCCGACAGTCACGCTCTGATCCGCCGCGCTCAACTGCGTCAGGTTTACACCGACGGGCACCGCCAGACCGCCCGGATCCTGAATGCTGCCATTGGCCTCGTTATCGGCGTCGTTGGGGCCACCGTCTTCCACGGTGAGTTGAATGCAGCCGTGCCCGGTCGTCAACCCGGTCTCGTATTGGCCGCTGCCGGGCGGCGGGCAGGCGCCCTGTTCACCCGGCGCTGAATACAACGCGTTGCGGTCATCGACGACAAAATCGCGCCAGCCGCCGTTCGCGTACTTGCGATACCGGCTGTTGGCCGGCAAGGGCCGTCGCAACGGAACAACCACCTGCGCACCGGCTCCCGGCTCGAGACCCTCGATCTCGAAATCAACCACGCCGTCGGGGTAACCATAATCCGCTTCTTCCGCGAGCGCCGCTTCGGCAAGCGTGCAGTAAAAACCAGCATCCTGGAACACTGTGTGCCCCAGCCGCAGCTTTAACCCGGTATCCGTTTCCAGCACGCGGCCATCGCCCGACATGCGCAGCATGTTGGTATTGGGCAGATCATCCAGATAATCGGGTATGCGATCGCCGTCGCTATCGGCAATGCCTTCGTCGGCATCGGACACGCCGTCACCGTC
>JAGFJP010000100.1 GCA_024102665.1 Thiogranum sp.
ATCTGTGGTCGGGCAACTACAGTTTTACGCAGGCCGGCGAACCGGCGATTTTCGATCCGGCGGTCTATTACGGCGACCGGGAAACCGACCTGGCGATGACCGAGCTGTTCGGCGGTTTCGGTCAGCGCTTCTACGCCGCCTATCGTAACGCCTGGCCACTGGATTCCGGTTACGACGTGCGCAAGGTGCTCTACAACCTGTACCACATCCTCAACCACTTCAACCTGTTCGGCGGCGGTTACCAGTCGCAGGCGCAGGGTATGATCGACAGGCTGTTGAGCGAAACGCGCTAGCCCGAATAGATGACGGACCGGTTCCTGCCGGATTCCTTGGCTTCGTACAGCGCCCGGTCGCTGCATTCGATCCACTGCTGGTGATCGCGCATCTGTTCGCCGCATTCGGCGATGCCCAGGCTGATGGTCCAGGCGATTCGCCGGCCTTCATGATTCACCGCATGCGCGGCGACTTTTTCTCGCAGGCGCTCGGCAAACAGGCGCCCGCCCTCGGCATTGGTGTCGATCAGCATCACGCCGAACTCTTCCCCGCCATAACGTCCCGCGATATCCGTGGTACGTTTGCATTCGCGCAGCAGCCGGGCGGTGGTGCGGATGACTTCATCGCCGGCCTGGTGCCCGTAGGTATCGTTGACCTTCTTGAAGTGATCGATGTCGAACATCACCAGCGTGCAGGGCACTCCGGTACGATGCACACGCTGGAATTCCGTGATCAGGCACTCTTCCCAGTAGCCGCGATTGTTGAGTTCTGTCAGCCGGTCGGTGCGGCTCAGCGATTCCAGCTGGCTGTTTACCTGTTCGAGCTGGATTTTGCCCACTGCCATATCGGTGACATCGTAGATAATAATGCCGATCTGTTTCACCGAGCCGTCGACCGACATCAGCGGAATCAGCGTGATGTTCTGGTACATGAATTCAGCGGTTCCGGTAATGGGTCGGTAATTCCTGAACCTGAACAGCCAGGGTCGCTGTTCCCAGGTGGTGAAAGCACGGTTCTTGAGCAGAAATACCGACTCCGCCTTGTGACGAAACCACTTTTCGGGAATATCGTCGAACAGATCGAACAGCTTTTTACCGATGACATCGTGGGGCGATCTGCCGCTGTGGTTTGCCATGAAGCCGTTCCACACCCGTACTGAATAGTCGCGATCCAGCACCACCAGACCGACGTCAATGGTCTGGATCATGTTCATGAGCCAGTGGAATTCCTTGAGTTCGGCGCCTTGTTTCACGATGTCTCAGTCCATGGCGTAGCGCAGCTGCCTGTCCAGTGCCGGCAGCGAGTCTTCGGTGAACAGCAGCAACAGGTCACAGTGAATGCGACGTTGCTCGATGCCGTAGGAAATTTCTATTGCCAGCGTCTTCTGCCAGCGCGCCGCGGGATTGGAGAGAAGATCGCGGACCTTGACATGACGTCCGAGCACCACCGGATGACTCTGGCTGAAACTGATATCGAGCTGGTCGGCGATCCCGGTCAGGCAGGCGCCGAGCAGAACACTGGCGATATCCATGAGCAGCTCGAGCTGGGCTGTATCGTCTATCTCACCGGAATACTGCATCAGCTCGGCGATATCGGCGAAGCTCGAGTCGTTGAACATCAGCAGGGCCTCGCCGGCAATACCGGCGCCGATGAAGCCCTGGCAAACTGCGGAGAGCTTGTCGTCGTCCGCAACCTGGTTCAGCGCCATCCGCAGTTCGCTGATCTCGAGCATGCTGACGTTGGGTATGGGCAGCAGCACGAAAACGTTCAACAGCCTCGCCAGCAGATCGGCGGCACGCCCCATGGCGACGTTGGCGAGTTCACGGTAGCTGTCGAGAGCATCGAATTCGACATCGATCTCGCCAATGTCGCCGCGGCTTTCGCCGCGAATGCCGTATTGCTCCAGAATGGCTTCGATCTGATCTGCGGCAACCGGTTTCTTGAGAAAGGCCAGCGCACCGAGCTGCATGACGCGTTGATAGGCTTCGGGCTGGATGTCGCCGGAGACAACGATAACCATGGTGGGGAGATCTTCGGCACGAATGGCCTGCAATACCTGATAGCCGTCCATGATCGGCATGTTCAGATCCAGAAACAGCACTTCGCCATGGCCCGCCCTGATGCCGTCGAGGCCTTCCCGGCCGTTGCTGGCATAGCTCAGCCTGACATCCCAGTCGCGCGGCAGGGCGCGCGCCATCTGCTTTCTGGCCATGCTGGAATCATCACAAATCAGAACCGGAATCGTCATGGCTGAACCCTGACATGTTCGTTTTTAGCATTTATGAACGGTCGACAAGTCAGGCTACCATACCCGGACCAGACGGCGAAAGCGCTCGGTTTGCTGCGAATTCAGGTTCGGGTCAGTGCGCTCACTGGTGATACGGCAGACTCAGTTCGTGCACCGCATCGATCATGGCCGCCACGTGCTCCGGCGGTATTCCCGGGTGGATGCCGTGCCCGAGGTTGAATACATGACCGCTGCCCTTGCCGAAGCTCGCCAGCACCTTGGCAACCTGCTCGCGAATGTGCACGGGCGAGGCGTACAGAACGGAAGGATCGAGGTTACCCTGCAACGCCACCTGGTTGCCGACGCGCCGGCGCGCATCGGCAAGATCAGTGGTCCAGTCCAGCCCCAGCGCGTCGGCGCCGGTATCCGTCATGGCCTCCAGCCATTGTCCGCCGTTCTTGGTGAAAAGGATCACGGGAACGCGTTTGCCTTCATGTTCGCGCGTCAGGGAGGCGATAATCCGTTCCATCGGTTTCAGGGAAAAGCGGCAGTAATCGCTCGGGGTCAATGCGCCGCCCCAGGTGTCGAAAATCATCACCGTCTGCGCGCCGGCGGCGATCTGCGCATTCAGGTACAGGGCGACCGACTTGCCGACAGTCTCCAGCAGCTCGTCGAGCAGTTCGGGGCGCTCGAACAGCATCGCCTTGATGGTGCGGAAATCCTTGCTGGAACCGCCCTCGACCATGTACGTCGCCAGCGTCCAGGGGCTGCCGGCAAAACCGATCAGGGGCACGCGGCCGTTCAGTTCGCGACGGATCAGCCGCACCGCGTCCATCACGTAGCGCAATTCGACCTCCGGGTCCGGTACCGCCAGCGACCTGACCTGCTGCTCGGTGCGAACCGGGCGTTCGAAGCGCGGGCCTTCGCCCTCGGCGAAATACAGGCCCAGGCCCATGGCGTCGGGCACAGTGAGGATGTCGGAAAACAGGATCGCCGCATCCAGAGGGAAGCGTTCCAGCGGCTGCAGCGTGACTTCGCAGGCAAGCTCAGGCGTCGTGCACAACTGCATGAAGCTGCCCGCTTTCTCGCGCGTTTCGCGGTATTCCGGCAGGTAACGGCCGGCCTGCCGCATCATCCAGACAGGGGTTACATCGACGGGTTGGCGGAGCAGGGCGCGGATAAAGCGGTCGTTTTTCAGTTCAGTCATGCGCTGTATTAGAACCTGTGGGGCGGGGTGGAACCAAGTGGTTTTTTCGGTTTTCGTCAGGCTGGAGACAGGGGTGGCCCGGATTATCAACCGGCTGTTCCTGAGACTTGCCCGCTACGCGGGTTCCCTGCGCTTCTCGGCATTTTGCGCGCTCGCTGAACTCGCGAATCTCCGATTCGCTCAGACAGACGCTCGCTTATTTCGCAAAACGCCTGCGATGCTCGGCTGCGCCTACGGAACAGCCGGTTGACAACCCGGACCCGGTCGCCCGCGCCGCGTATCGCACATACGCCTGAGGAAAATCTACCGCGGTAAATCCGAAGACCCCATCAGAAACTCATCGATCGCCCGCGCGCACTGACGCCCCTCGCGAATCGCCCAGACTACCAGCGACTGACCGCGCCGCATGTCGCCCGCCGCGAAGACTTTCTCGATGGATGTCCTGTAGGCGTTCTCGCCCTCGGTGTCGCCCTGCACGTTGCCGCGGCTGTCATAGGCAACACCGAGGTCGTTGAGCAGTCCTTCCTGAACCGGGTGCACGAAACCCATTGCCAGCAGGACCAGGTCGGCATCGAGTTCGAATTCGCTGCCCTCGATTTCGCGCATCTGCCACACGCCGCGGTCATCTTTTTCCCAGTCAACACGCACACAGCGTATTTTGCTGACGACGCCGTTGTCACCGATGAATTCCCTGGTCGCCACCGACCACTCGCGGTGTGCGCCTTCTTCCTGTGAAGAGGAGGTGCGCATCTTGTTCGGCCAGTCCGGCCACACCAGGTCCTTGTTTTCCTTTTCCGGCGGTCGCGGCAGGATCTCCAGCTGCGTGACGGATTTGCAACCCTGGCGAATGGAGGTGCCGATGCAGTCGGAACCGGTATCGCCGCCGCCGATGACGATGACGTGCTTGCCGGTCGCCAGGATCTGCTCATTTTCCGGCAGCGTGTCGCCGGCTTCACGGCGGTTCTGCTGCGGCAGGAACTGCATGGCGAAATAAATGCCCTGCAGATCGCGTCCCGGCACCGGCAGGTCGCGGGCCTGCTCGGATCCGCCGGTCAAGGCGACGGCGTCGAATTCGGTCAGTAACTGTGCGGCCGGGACATCGATACCGACGTGGGTATTGGCGCGGAACGTGACACCTTCCGCTTGCATTTGTTCTACACGCCGGTCGATGAAGCGCTTCTCCATCTTGAAGTCGGGGATGCCGTAGCGCAGCAGACCGCCGATGCGGTCGGTTTTTTCGAAAACCGTAACCGCGTGGCCGGCGCGGGCCAGCTGCTGGGCACAGGCCATGCCGGCCGGTCCGGAGCCGACTACGGCGACGGTCTTGCCGCTCTTGTGTTCCGCCGGTTGCGGCGTGACCCAGCCGTTTTCCCAGGCCTTGTCGATAATGGCGCATTCAATGGTCTTGATGGTTACCGGTTCGTCGGTGATGTTGAGCGTGCAGGACTCCTGGCAGGGCGCCGGGCAAATGCGCCCGGTGAATTCCGGGAAGTTGTTGGTCGAATGCAGCACCTCGATGGCGCGCTCCCACTCGCCCTTGAACACCAGGTCGTTCCAGTCGGGAATGATGTTGTTCACCGGGCAGCCCTGGTGGCAGAACGGGATGCCGCAGTCCATGCAGCGCGCGCCCTGCCTGGCCAGTTCCTGCTCGCTCAATGGAACAACGAACTCCCTGAAGTGCATGATGCGTTCTTCGACAGGTTTGTAGCCGCGGTCCCGCCGCGGGAATTCCAGGAATCCGGTGGGTTTGCCCATCGACTACTTTCCTCCGGCAGCCGCGGCCAGTTGCGCGGCATTGTTTTGGGTTTGCTTTATCTGCTCCAGCGCGTGACGGTAATCCACCGGCATCACTTTCACGAACCTGGGTAGCCAGGTGCTCCAGTCATCGAGTATTTTCTTCGCGACTGCGCTGTCAGTGTAATGCAGATGTTTCTCGATCAAACGGCGCAGGCGCAGGGCATCGTAGCGGGTCATGTCCGAACTGATGTCGACCTTGCCGTGGGTTTCGAGATCACCGCCCTGGTGCTCCAGTTCTTCGAGCGCTTCGTCTTCTTCGGGGATCGGCTCGAGTTCCACCATGGCGAGATTGCAGCGCTTGCTGAACGTGCCGTCGTGGTCGAGCACGTAGGCGATGCCGCCGCTCATGCCTGCAGCGAAATTGCGGCCCGTGTCGCCCAGCACCACGACAATGCCGCCGGTCATGTACTCGCAGCCGTGGTCGCCGACGCCCTCGATGACCGCGGTTGCCCCGGAGTTGCGAACCGCGAAGCGCTCGCCCGCCACGCCGCGGAAGAAGCATTCGCCGGATATCGCACCATACAGCACGGTGTTGCCAACGATGATGTTCTGTTCCGGAACGATGGGGCAGTCTTTCGGCGGATAGACCAGGATACGTCCGCCGGACAGCCCCTTGCCGACGTAGTCGTTGCCTTCGCCTTCCAGTTCCAGCGTGACGCCGTGTGCCAGCCAGGCGCCGAAGCTTTGACCCGCGACGCCCTTCAATTTGACGTGAATGGTGTCGTGAGGCAACCCTGTGTGGCCGTAGCGTTCCGCGATGCGCCCGGAAAGCATGGCGCCGACCGAGCGGTTGACATTGTTGACGGCGGTTTCGATGCTTACCGGCTCGCCACGTTCCAGCGCCGGTCTGGCCTGTTCGATCAGCTTGTTGTCGAGCGCCTTGTCGAGACCATGATCCTGGCGCTCGCAGTTATACACGGCGACGTCCGGCGCCGCTGCAGGCATATGCAGGATGCGCGAGTAATCTAGGCCTTTGGCTTTCCAGTGGTCGATGGCCTTGCGCATGTCGAGCCGGTCGGTGCGACCGATCATTTCGTTGAACGAGCGGAAACCGAGCTGCGACATCAGTCGACGGATTTCTTCGGCGACGAAGAAGAAATAGTTCACCACGTGTTCCGGCTTGCCGGTGAAGCGCTTGCGCAGCTGTTCGTCCTGGGTGGCGACACCCACCGGACAGGTGTTGAGGTGACATTTGCGCATCATGATGCAGCCTTCGGCGATGAGGGGTGCAGTCGCGAAGCCGAATTCATCGGCGCCCAGCAGCGCGCCGATCACCACGTCGCGACCGGTGCGCATACCGCCGTCCACCTGCACCGCGATACGGCCGCGCAGTTTGTTCAGCACCAGTGTCTGGTGCGTTTCCGCGAGTCCGATTTCCCAGGGGCTGCCTGCATGCTTGAGCGAAGTCAGCGGCGAAGCGCCGGTGCCGCCGTCGAATCCGGCGATGGTCACATGATCAGCGTGTGCCTTGGATACGCCGGCCGCCACGGTGCCGACACCGACTTCGGATACCAGTTTTACGCTGATGCGCGCCTGCGGATTGACGTTCTTGAGATCGTGAATCAGCTGCGCCAGATCCTCGATGGAGTAAATGTCGTGGTGGGGCGGCGGTGAAATCAGGCCGACGCCGGGCGTGGAGTGTCGCACCCTGGCGATCCACTCGCTGACCTTGTGTCCCGGCAGCTGTCCGCCCTCGCCGGGCTTGGCGCCCTGCGCCATCTTGATCTGGATGTCATCGGCGTTGACCAGGTATTCGGTGGTGACGCCGAATCGTCCGGAGGCCACCTGTTTGATGGCCGAGCGCATGGAGTCGCCGTCTTCCATCGGTTTGAATCGTGTGCGTTCCTCGCCGCCTTCGCCGGTATTGGATTTACCGCCGATGCGGTTCATCGCGATCGCCAGCGTGGTGTGGGCTTCCCAGGAGATGGAGCCGAAGGACATGGCGCCGGTGGCGAAACGTTTGACAATTTCCTTGGCGGGCTCGACTTCCTCGAGCGGAACCGGCTGCTGGCTGAGCTTGAGGTCAAACAGGCTGCGCAGCGTCTTGAGACGTCCGTTATGTTCGTTGATCAGCCGTGAGTATTCTTCGTAGGTGCGCGCATCGTTGCCGCGCACCGCGTGCTGCAGCTTGGCGATGGTATCCGGTGTCCAGACGTGATCTTCGCCGCGCACGCGGAAAGCATAGTCGCCGCCCACATCCAGGGCGTTGCGGTAAATCGGATTGTTGCCGTAGGCGTCGCGGTGCCACTTTACGGCTTCTTCGGCAATCTCGTCGATGCCCGCGCCCTCGATGGTGGTGGCGGTGCCTGTGAAATACTTGTCGACGAACCCACTCTTGAGCCCGACTGCATCGAAGATCTGGGCGCCACAGTACGACTGGTATGTCGAAATGCCCATTTTGGAGAAGACCTTCAGCAAACCCTTACCGACGGCCTTGATGTAACGCTTGTTGATTTCCGTCTGGTCGAGGTCTTCGGGCAGGTCTTCCCTGATGGATGCGAGTGTTTCGAAAGCCAGGTACGGGTTTATCGCTTCCGCGCCATAACCGGCCAGCACCGCGAAATGGTGGACTTCGCGAGCCGCGCCGGTTTCAACCACCAGCCCGGCTTCGGTGCGCAGCCCGGCGCGCACCAGGTGATGGTGGACAGCAGAAGTTGCCAGCAGCGCCGGAATCGGGATGCGTTGCGCCGATACGCTGCGGTCGGACAGGATCAGTATGTTGTGTCCCTCGCGCACCGCGGCCTCGGACTCGTTGCACACCGTATCGAGCGCTGCCGTCATGCCGGCGGCGCCGGTATCAGCGTCGTAGCAGATATCAATGGTGCGGGTGCGAAACGCGCCAGCGGTGGTTTTCTCGATATTGCGGATACGCTCCAGGTCCTTGTTGGTCAGGATCGGCTGATTGACTTCCAGGCGCATGTGTTCGCCGCCGGAATGCAGTCCCAGCAGGTTCGGGCGCGGTCCGATCAGCGACACCAGCGACATCACCAGTTCTTCGCGGATCGGGTCGATGGGCGGGTTGGTGACCTGGGCGAAGTTCTGCTGAAAATAGTTGAACAGCGGCTTGGGCTTGTTGGACAGTACCGCGACGGGGTTGTCGGCGCCCATCGAACCGATCGCTTCCTGGCCCGCGACCGCCATCGGGATCATCAGCAGTTTCAGGTCCTCCTGCGTGTAACCGAACGCCTGCTGGCGATCCAGCAGCGTTGATGGGTCATCATTGTTGACCGCAACGTCGCCAGGCAGGTCCTTTAAATGGATCTGGGTTTTTTTCAGCCATTCCTGGTAAGGGTGGCTGTCCGCCAGGTGTGCCTTGAGTTCCTCGTCGTCGATAATGCGACCCTGTTCCGTGTCGATCAGAAACATCTTTCCCGGCTGCAGGCGCCACTTCTTGACGATCTTGTGGCTGGGGATGGGCAACACGCCCATTTCCGACGCCATGACCACCAGGTCATCGTCGGTTATCAGGTAACGGGCCGGGCGCAGGCCGTTACGATCCAGCGTTGCGCCGATCTGCCGGCCGTCGCTAAAGGCGACTGCCGCGGGTCCGTCCCAGGGCTCCATGAGCGCAGCATGATATTCGTAGAAGGCGCGGCGCTTTTCGTTCATCAGAGGATTGCCGGCCCAGGCTTCCGGAATCAGCATCATCATCGCGTGCGCGAGAGAATAGCCGCCAGCCACCAGCAGTTCGAGTGCGTTGTCGAAATAGGCCGAATCGGACTGGCCTTCGGGGACCAGCGGCCAGACCTTTTCCAGATCGGCCCCGAAAAGTTCCGAGGCCATCGAACTGCGGCGCGCGCGCATCCAGTTGACGTTGCCGCGCACGGTGTTGATTTCACCGTTGTGAGCGATCATGCGGAACGGGTGCGCCAGGTCCCAGGACGGGAAAGTGTTGGTCGAGAAGCGCTGATGCACCAACGCCAGCGCCGACACCATGCGCTCGTCTTTCAGGTCCTTGTAGTAGCTGTCGACCTGGTTGGCGAGCAGCATGCCTTTGTACAGCAGGGTGCGGCTGGACAGCGAGGGAACATAGAAGTTTTCGCGGCCTTCCCAGTCCGAGGCGCGCACTGTGTTCTCGATAACCTTGCGGATGATAAACAGTTTGCGTTCGAAATCTTCCTGCGTGGTGCAGGTTTCGTTGCAACTGATAAACAGCTGGCGCACCACGGGTTCAACCGCCATGACACTTTCGCCGAGACCGGTGTTGTTGGTTGGAACGTCCCGCCATCCCAGCAGTATCTGGCCTTCGTCGTCGATAGTGCGTTCGATCAGCGCCTCGATTTCAACCCGCGTCTGGTTGTGGCGTGGCAGGAACAGCATGCCGACGGCGTAACGGCCCGGTGCCGGCAGGGTGACCCCATGCGTCGCGCATTCCTCGCGCAGGAAAGTGTCCGGAATCTGGATCAGTATGCCGGCGCCGTCACCCGCCAGCGGATCGGCGCCTACCGCGCCGCGATGAGTCAGATTTTCGAGAACCTGCAACCCCTGACGGATAATGGCGTGGCTCTTCCGGCCTTTGATATGCGCAACGAAGCCGACGCCGCAGGCATCGTGCTCGTTCTGGGGATCATACAGCCCATGCTTTTCCGGAAAAGCCCCGTGACTCATATCCGACCTCTGTAAACTTCTGTTTTATCGGGGAGTTGCGCGTTAGACGCGCACGAAAACCACGCCCTCCCAATGAGGGGTGGTGGAACCCGTCAGCTGAAAATTGGGCCCGACAGAATAATGGAGAAGCGGCTTTTTCGCCAGTGTTTTAGGCTGCAAACCCTGACTTTTACGGGGGAGCTGCCGGCATCAGGCGGCATGCGCCGGCAGGCTATTCCCCGGCTTCCCGGATTGCCAGGTGAACGGATTTCATGTCGCGGGGCCAGGGCCGTTCCTTGCGAATGGCGGCGGGGAGCGTTTGCGCCTGCTGCAACGCCACCTCCCGCGAGGGATAGACCCCATACATCAACACATACCAGTCGGCTTCTTTATACCGGCCACGGTAATACGCGGTCTTGCTCACATCGAGCTTGTGCTCGGCGATGAAACGGTTGATGGATTGCTCGCTGCGTGAGCCCAGCAACTGGAGGCTGTAGCGGTCTGCGGATTGCTGCAGCAGCCAGGGCTCGCGGTGCGGATAGCTGTCCGGGTCGGACGAGGCGGAGGCCGTCGGCGGGCGAGCGGCCAATGGCTCAGTCGGCTCCTTCTTGTGCGCCGTTGCGGACGTCTCGTCAGTATCGGGCTTCGCGGCAGGTGCGACAGCGCGTTCAGGCGTCACGGGCGCTTCCGGTTCGTGCGGGCGAGCACTTTCCTGGTCTGCGCTTGCCGGTGCATCGACGATTGCGGGCGAGGGTGCCTGGGCCAAGCCAGGCGCCGGAATTTCTTCAGCCTTTGGTTCTGATAACGGTTCCGGCACTGCCGGAATCGTATCCTCTTCTGCGCGGCTGTCCGCAACAGGCGTTTCATCTGACGCCCGGGGCTGCGCGCCTGATGCCGGCGGCACTGGCGGAATGGACTCGGGAATGGTCAATGGAACTTCTTCCCACGACGGTGCCTGGGCCAGCTGTGGCGCCTGCTGCTCAGGGGTATCAGTGTCTGCAAAACGCTGCCAGGCCACATAGGCAACCAGCACCAGAACGCCCGCTGTCGCTGTGATCCACAGTGTCCTGCGGTTTCCGGCTGTCGATGGTAGCGAGTATTGTCGCTTGCTGTTCGCACGCATGCTGTGCTCCGTCAGGGTCTGGTGGGCGAGCACGTTAACCGCCGCGGGCCGGCCATCAGCGGCTTTGCACATCGCCCGCACTTCTGTTGCCGTGAACGGGCTTTCCCCGCTGTATCCTGCGACGGCGAGCCGGTACATCAGGTAGGAAGCGGTGTCCTCCTCCGATAGCCTGGGGACTTCCAGTACCTGCAATGATTGGGGGGACCCCTGCTTTTGCAGCGCCTGCTTTACCAGGGGCTGCGCTTCGCCGGTTCCGAACAGAATGAGACGTATACGCTCACCTTGCGGTAACGCCAGCATTTTGCAGAGGTTCTCGCAATCCGTTTGATCGAGCTGCTCGGCGTTATCGATGACGATGACCAGCAACCGGGATGTGTCGGTCGTGGCATCCCAGTGGGTAAGCGCATCCTCCAGGCGGGTGTCAGCGGCGGCGCCGAGTGCAGCTTTCAGGCCTTCCGCCAGCTGTTGCGATGTGCCGCCATGAAGAACACAAAGCTGCCAACGGCTGTTGGCCTGGGCAGAAAAGCTGTCGAGCAGCGTCGTTTTGCCGCTGCCGGTCGGGCCTGTGACCAGGATGACCGATTCGCCGAACTGCGTCAGATGGGTGAGCAGATCCAGGCGCTGAATCAACGCCGTGCTTGCATAGAAAAACTTCGGATCACCGAGATTCTCGAAAGGCGAGCGATCAAGCGAGAAGGTTTCCCGGTAATCGGGTGCCTCCATTTGCAGTGATTCGACGTTGTTCATGATTGCGCGTGCATAAACACGACCTGATAGCCTTTTTTGAGTTGCGTATCTCTTACTGCCAGCATTGCCTGCTCGGCGCTTTCCCTGTCAGGGTAATGATCCCGGACCATGCGGCCACGTGCGCCCTGGAAACCCCACTCGCGAACCAGCGTCCAGCCTTCCAGCAGATCCTCCTGGAGGTGCAGGTGATAGAATTTCGGCGGGCCGGCGTCACTGGGCGGTATTTGCATGTAGATGCGCATAACAGGCTTCCCGGAACACGGCCGGGCATCAGGTCAACTCGCCCGGATTATAAACCCGCGCGTGCTCCTTGATGGCATAACGGTCGGTCATTCCTGCGACGTAGTCAGCCACCGCGCGAGCCTGTCCGGCATCGCCGGACTGATCGCGGAGAATCGCGGTTTTGCGCCGTGCCTCATCCGGCATCAGTCGCGGGTCGTTGTTGAACGCGTTGAACAGCCCCTGGATAACGCGCGCGGCCTTGGCGCTCATGCGATGCACCCGGTAGTGCCGGTACAGGTGATCTCGCAGAAAGCGTTTCAATTCCAGGTTCCTTTCCCGCATTTCGTCACTGAACGATACAAGGGGCTGCGCAGAGCTGCGCACATCCTCGAGATTCTGCGGTCTGACTCTGTTCAGCTGGCTCTGGCTGTGCTGGACCAGATCCACGACCTGGCAGTTTATCAGTCTGCGAACCACTTCATGAATAACCCGTCGCTGCGAGAGACCCGCATAGCGTTTGATGACGTCGTCGTACTGCTGCCGGAACAGGGGGATTTCCGTGAGCTGGTCGACGTCGATCAGGCCGGCGCGCAGACCATCGTCGACGTCATGGCTGTTATAGGCAATTTCATCCGCGAGATTGGTCAGTTGTGCTTCCAGGCTGGGTTGCCGTTTGCGCAGGATGCGTTCGCCAACGGCGCCAAGCTCGGCGGCGTTTTTTCTTGAGCAATGCTTGAGGATGCCCTCCCGGGTTTCGAAGGTCAGGTTCAACCCCGGAAAATCCGCATATTTTTCTTCCAACTCATCGACGACCCGCAAGGACTGCAAGTTGTGTTCGAAGCCTCCGTACTCTTTCATGCACTCGTTGAGCGCGTCCTGGCCGGCGTGCCCGAAAGGCGTATGACCGAGATCGTGGGCGAGTGCGACCGCTTCAGTGAGGTCCTCGTTCAGATTGAGTGCGCGCGCAATCGAGCGGGCTATCTGCGCGACTTCGATGGAGTGGGTCAGGCGCGTCCGGAACAAATCGCCTTCATGGTTGACGAATACCTGGGTCTTGTACTCAAGCCGGCGGAACGCCGCGGAATGGATAATCCTGTCGCGATCGCGCTGGAATTCGCTGCGGTAGTTGGGCGCGGGTTCGTCGAAACGGCGTCCGGCCGAAACCGCGTCGGTCACCGCGTAAGGTGCCAGGGCCAGGTTGGCTGTCAACGCGGAAGGCGGGCTATTCATGAACCGGTCAGCGGTAGCTCGTGTTCCAGCGTCTGATCCAGAAGCCGCGCATCGTAGTCACTGCATACTTTGGCCTTGCCGATGGAGTCGAGGAGAATCAGGCGCAGGCCGCTGCCGTCGACCTTTTTGTCGACCGCCATCAGCTCCAGGAACCGCTCCTTGCTCATTTCGTCAGGCGGGTCCACAGGCAGGCGGGCGCGTTTGAGCAGTTCCCGGATCCGCCTGGTCGTGGCGCTGTCAAGCCAGCCGTGCCTCGCGGAGAGATCTGCTGCCATCGCCATGCCGGCAGCCACGGCTTCGCCATGCAGCCAGGTGCCATAACCTGTGCCTGTTTCTATGGCGTGACCAAATGTGTGGCCCAGATTCAGCAGGGCCCGCTGGCCGCTCTCGCGCTCATCTGCTGCGACAATTTCCGCCTTGCATTGACATGAACGCTCGATCGCGTAGCTCATGGCTGTGGTATCGCGCGCCAGCAGTTGGTCGATGTTCTGTTCCAGCCATGCGAAGAATCGTTCGTCCCGGATCAGACCGTACTTGATGACTTCGGCGATACCGGCAGAGAGTTGCCGGTCGTCAAGTGTGTCCAACGTGGAGATGTCTGCCAGCACACAGCGTGGCTGGTGGAAAGCCCCTATCATGTTTTTGCCGAGCGGGTGATTGACCCCTGTCTTGCCGCCGACCGATGAATCGACCTGTGCAAGCAGCGTGGTGGGCACCTGGATAAAATCAACCCCGCGTTGATAGGTGGCTGCCGCGAACCCGGCCATGTCTCCGACTACCCCGCCGCCGAGTGCCACCAGGCTGCAGGTCCGATTGAAGCGCTTTTCGAGCAACGCGGTGTAGATGAGGTTCAATACCTCCAGTGTCTTGAATTGTTCGCCGTCCGGCAGAATGACCTGCTCAACCTCATAGTCGGAAAGCGCGCCGCGCACTGTTGCCATGTACAACGGGGCAACCGTCTCGTTGCTCACAACCATGACCTGACGGCCGCGAATATGCGGTCGATAAAGTTCTGCTCGGGATAGCAGCCCCGTTCCGATATGGATCGGATAGCTGCGTTCGCCAAGATCGAGAGACAGCGTTTTGTTCATTTCGGACACGATACGGAAAGTTTACTTAGATTTCCTCAATATGCTGAATAATTTTTTGCACGACCTCGCGGGCGCGGCAGCCGTCGGTTTCGATCGTCCAATCGGCAATTTCCCGGTAAAGAGGGTCGCGGGCCGCCATGAGTTCGCGGAGCTTCTGTTCCGGATTTTCGGTCTGCAATAGAGGGCGACTGCGGTCATGGCTGGTTCGCAGCAACTGTTGTTCCACCGACGTCTGGAGGTAAATGACGTAGCCGCGGGACGACAGGTTGCGCCGGTTGGCCGGGTCCAGAATCGCGCCACCTCCGGTGGCAAGCACGATGCCGGGTTTCCTGGAAAACGCCTCGATGACTTCCTGCTCTCTTTTTCGAAACCCTGATTCGCCTTCCAATTCAAAGATTAATGAGATATCAGCGCCTGTTCGACGCTCTATTTCCCGGTCGCTGTCATAGAATTTCAGGTTCAGGGCGCGCGCCATCTGGCGCCCGATGGTTGATTTGCCCGCCCCCATGGGGCCGACCAAAAAAAAACTGCCCGGCTTTTTCATGCCGGGCAGATATGCCAGAAATTTATATGCTGTACAAGTCGGCCTACTGAATAGTAATGCCCTGCTTGATGATCTTGGGCGTTACGAAAATCAGCATTTCGCTCTTTTCATTTACCGTACGTTCAGTTCTGAACAACCAGCCTACGCCGGGCAGGTCTCCAAAGAAGGGAACCCGTTCCGCTTCCTTGCCGCGTTCCTGCTCATAGATACCGCCCAGGACCAGGGTTTCGCCGTTGTCTACCAGCACCCGCGTCGACACGTTCCTTGTATCAACGCTGGGGACGTCGTTGAATAACTGGCCGACGCTGTCCTTGTTGACCTGAAGATCCATGATGATGCGGTCATCGGGCGTAATCTGTGGGGTCACCTTCAGCTGCAACACTGCCTCCTTGAAGCTGACCGAGGTCGCGCCGCTGGAGGAGGCCTCCTGGTAGGGGATCTCCACGCCCTGCTGGATGATCGCTTCGTGCTGGTTGGACGTGATTACCCTCGGGCTGGAGATGACTTCACCGCGATCCTCGAGTTGCATCGCGCTCAGTTCCAGCTGCAGCAGGTTACTGCCAAGCTTGCCAAGTGCCAGACCGATTGCGCCAGAAGGATTGGAGGCCGCCAGATCTACCAACAGGCCTTCGATGTTGGTCTCGTCAGAGGCAGGCACCTCGAACGCCGTGGTCTGACTGAAGTTGGTGCTACCGGGCTGGGTGCCGCCAATGGTAATGAACTTGTTGTTGTCGGAGCTGGAATGACTGGTGCCGAACTTGACGCCAAGATCGCGAGCGAAGTCGTTGTTTGCCAGTACAATACGGGATTCAATCAGCACCTGGCGAACCGGAATGTCGAGGCGGGCCACCATACGACGGATCTGTTCCAGTTTTTCTGCTGTATCCTGGACCAGTAGTGTATTGGTTCTCTCATCGACAGTAACCTTGCCGCGCTCAGACATCAGTGAGGTATCACCGCCTTCGCCACCCTGCAGCAGTGTCGCCAGATCGGTAGCCTTGGCATAGTTCACCTGGATGAAGTCGGAATACAGGGGTGAAAGCTCTTCAATCTGCTTCTGTGATTCCAGCTCCAGCTTCTCACGTGCAGCGATTTCCTCGCTGGGAGCGATCAACATGACATTGCCGCTTTCACGCTTGGCGAGGCCCTTGGTCTTCAGGACGATATCCAGCGCCTGGTCCCATGGCACGTTCTGCATGCGCAGCGTGAGGCTGCCGGTAACGGTATCGCTGACTACGATGTTAGTGCCCGTGAAGTCCGCCAGCAACTGCAGAACAGAGCGAACCTCGATGTCCTGGAAGTTGAGTGACAGGCGCTCGCCAGTGTAGCCGAACTCCGACTTCTTGCGCTCTTCTTGTTCTTCCTTGGTGGTTTTCCGGATTTCAACGGTGAACTGGTTGTCAGATTGATAAGCCAGGTGTTCGTATTCACCCAGGGAAGTGATCTGCATCCGTACGCCGTCGCGGCCGGCCTGCGTATCGATGAGCTTCACCGGCGTGGCGAAATCGGTGACATCGAGACGCCGCTCCAGTTCGGAAGGCAGGCTGGCGCCCTTGAAGTCGAGGACAACCTTACCGGCTTCCTGGCGCATATCGACAGGAACCGCTGGATTCGACAAGTTGATTACAACGCGACCTTCACCCTGGTCTCCGCGCCGAAAATCAACACCGGTCACGGCCGATTCTGACGCCGCCGACTGGGTGGCGCCGGCAGACGGTGGGGCGGCGGCAACTGCGCCGGCACCCGAGCCCAGCACTACGATGATTTTGTTCCCTTCGGTTCGCGTCTCGTAGGGAACCATTTCCAACAGGTTCAAAACGACCCGGGTGCGTCCCTTTACTTCAACTGCGGTCACACTTTTCGCGGGTCCAACGCCGATAGTCTGGGCACGCTTTTGCAGGGCGCTTTTCGTGGCCGGGAGATCGAAGGCTATCCGGGCGGGGTTGTCTATCGTGAAACTGGCCGGATTCGTCGCAGGCTGGCTGAGCTCGAAGGTGATCTGAACCTGGTTTCCCGGGAGTCCCGCGAAATTGATTGCTTCCAGCGCATTCAGCGGGGGCGCCTCGGCACGAACATTCTGCCAGTTACCCAGCAGCCAAAGTGTGGTCAGGATCCCTATGGCTACCAGCCGTTTCAGGGACCACGTGCCTTGTACCGCCGAGTTCCAGGTCGTCAGATTCGAGTTCATCGTTTTTGTCTCCAATTACTCACTGAGTGCCAGTGCAGCCTGGCGTTCCATCCATCCCCCGAGGCCATCGGGCACAATCTCGGTCAGTTCCACTTCTGATTCCGTGATCTGGACTATTTTTCCGTGATTTTCACCTACGTAATTGCCTGGCTTGACGCGGTGAATCGTGGTGTCGCTCATTCGCACGAGCGCCCACGCGCTCCCGTCACGTTCCAGTGTTCCTACCATGCGTAAACTGTCCAGCGGTTCGGACTCGAGCGGTTCGCGTGGCCGATTAAAGTCAGGCGAAATGCCATTATTGGCCGTTTGTGCAACATGCGATCGCGGTGCGGACGAAACAGGGGGGGAGAACGGATCGCGAACTCCGCTCGCCTGGTACAAGTGAGTCTCGTATGGCGCAAATTCCGGCAACGGCTCTACGTGTGCCTGCTGACGTGATTTTATGTCCTCGACATACGTGCGCAAATCCTCTGTGTTATTGCTACTGCAGGCGGTTATGCTAAAGGCCAGCACGAGCATTTTTACAGCCGGAACCGTTTTGCGAAGGCAAATCATTGAGTACCCCCTTCCCCTTCATCCATATAGCGGTAGGTCTTGGCGAGAATATCCATAGTAAGACCGCTTTCCTTGTCGCGAGTGATATTCACGTCATGTATGGTTACAATTCGGGGCAGCGCCGCCACGCCGCTGATAAAGTTACCAAACTCGTGATAGTCGCCTTTTACGCGAATACTGATCGGGAGTTCAGCATAGAATTCTTTTGGCAGCTCGGTCTGCGGTTTGAAAAGTTCGAACTCCAGGCCACTTGCCAGTCCGGTTTGTGAAATGTCGACCAGAAGTTCAGCGACTTCGGTCCTGTTGGGAAGCTGGCGGAGCATGGCGCCAAAAGTTTCCTTCATTTCCGCCAGCTGTTGTTCGTAGGCTTGCAGGTTGGCGGCTTTGCGCGCCTTGGCCTCGAAGGTCTGGCGCAATTCACCCTCCTGGGTTTCCGCTTTTTCTAGACGCAAGCCCTGATCTTTGATGTCCAGCCAGTATCCTAAACCGAGGACGGCGGCAAAGATGATCGCAATGACAACAACTCGCGCAGGCAGGGGCCAGTTTGCGATATTGCTGAGGTCCAGTTCATTGAGTTGTGACAGATCCATCAGCTTTGCTCCTCTGCCGCCGACTCGGCAGGCGTAACCTGCGTGGCGCGAAGTACAAACTCGGAAGTACGGCGGCGATCGCCATCCTTGGTTTCGATAACATCGAGTTTCGGTTGTCCCAGCCAGCCTGAGGTATCGATATTGCGCATGTAAGCTGATACGCGGGCGTTGGATTGCGCTACGCCATTGACTGTCAGAGACGATCCTGTCTGGGAGATTTTCTCCAGATAAACGCCGTCTGGAAGCGTGTAAACCAGTTCATCCATCAGGTGTACACTTTGCGGGCGACTGCGCTGCAGCTGCTGGATGATGTCCATTCGCGCCAGGAGAGCGGTTTTAGTCTTTTCCAGATCTTTGATTTTTTCAATTTTCTTATCGAGTTCGGCAATCTCGGTCTCGAGAAACTTGTTGCGGCCGTTCTGGTTTTCGATCAGCCCTTCCATCTGCATATGGACCAGCAGAACCAGCAGCGCGCCGAGGACCGCCGTACCCGCGGCAACGACCGCGAATTGCTGTTGTCTCTGCTTGCGCAGTTCCTCGCGCCAGGGCAATAGGTTGATATGTGCCATCAGTCGAAACTCCTCAAAGCCAGGCCGCAGGCAATCAACAGGGCAGGGGCATCGTTACTCAATGACTGGGGTTTGACCCGGGAAGACAGTGACATTGACGCAAAGGGATTGGCGATCAGGGTTTCGATGCCCAACCGATCCTGAATCATTTCAGTAACCATGGGTACGGAAGCGCTTCCGCCCGCCAGGATAACCTGATCGACACTGTTGTATTGGCTGGAACCGAAGAAAAACTGCAGCGACCGACTTACCTGCTGGCACATCGCCTCGCGGAAAGGTTCCAGCACTTCGGGCTCGTAATTTTCCGGCAAGCCGCCCTGGCGTTTTGCCATACCGGCTTCTTCATAGGAAAGGCCGTAGCGGCGCATGATTTCTTCTGTGAGCTGCTTGCCGCCGAATACCTGGTCACGGGTATAAATCAGCCGTGTATCATGAAGTACGTTCAGCGTCGTCATGGTTGCACCAATATCGATGACAGCCACCGTTTTTTCCATGCCCTGATCGGGCACCTGGCTCAGCAAGAGCTGGAACGCGTTTTCGGTCGCATAGGCTTCGACATCCACCACCTTGGTATCCAGTCCGCCGCTTTCGACTGCGGCGGTACGCATGTCGACTGTTTCAGTGCGGCATGCGGCAAGGAGTACATCGACTGTGTCCGGATTGTTGCTGCTTGGTCCAAGCACCTCAAAATCCAGGCTGACTTCTTCCAGCGGGTAGGGAACGTACTGATCGGCCTCGAGCTCTATCTGGCTGTGCAACTCGTCTTCAGATAAAGTGTTTGGCATCGGAACGACCTTGGTGATAACGGACGAACCGGCAACTGCGACTGCGGCATTCCTGGTGCGAGCACCGGACCGTTTCACCGCGCGTCGCACGGCTTCTCCGACCGCTTCCACGTCGGTTATGTTTTTTTCGACAACGGAATTGGGTGGCAGCGGTTCGACAGCGTAACTTTCAACCCGGAAGCGGTTTCCATTGCGACTGAGTTCGAGTAGTTTGACCGCGGAGGAGCTGATATCCAGCCCGACGACAGGTGGCTTGTTCCGTGTAAACAGTTGGGCGATTTGCACCGTAATTTCCCTTTAATTCGCTACAAATTGCAGCGTATTGATACTGTTATAGATTAGAGAGCAACAACAAATGCTTGTCAATAAAGAGCTCTTTAATCCTGATTGGTTCGATTCCATGTATCGGACGCTTTATACTGAAGTTTAGGAACGTCTTTGTTTTTTAATTTGAAGCTGATCACATCCCGCCAATTTTATGACACTACTTTTTAGGGCTCTCCGATTCATCCTGGCTATCGGATTCGCGGCGATTACCGCGGGTGTAATCGCCTTCGCGGCAGCCTGGCTTTATATCGCTCCGCAGCTGCCAGACGTTGAGCAGCTGAAGAATGTTCAGCTGCAGGTGCCATTACGGATTTTCACTCGCGACGGAGAATTGATCGCGGAATTCGGTGAACAACACCGTGAGCCGGTGAAGTACGAAGATCTGCCTCAAATGGTGATCGACGGCATCCTGGCGACAGAAGATGACCGGTTTTTCCAGCATCCAGGTGTTGATTACCAGGGGTTGATGCGTGCCGTAGTGGAGCTTATCCGCACCGGTGAGAAACGCCAGGGTGGAAGTACCATCACCATGCAGGTGGCGCGAAATTTCTTTCTGAGCACAGAGAAGACCTACCTTCGCAAGCTCATCGAGATATTCCTGGCGCTGAAAATCGAACGTGATCTCAGTAAACAGGAAATACTCGAGCTGTATTTGAACAAGATTTACTTCGGGCATCGTGCGTACGGTGTCGCTGCCGCTGCCCGCGTCTACTACGGGATCCCGATCGATCAATTGACCGTGGCGCAGATTGCCATGATTTCGGGCTTGCCCAAGGCTCCATCGAGCAACAACCCGATAAGTAACCCGAAACGGGCGATGGAACGCCGCAACTATGTCCTGGGACGCATGTATGCGCTCGGCTTTATCGACGCGCAACAGTATAAGGATGCCCTCGATGAAAAGGATTCGGCAAGCCTGCACAAGGCAACGATTGCAGTCGAAGCACCTTATGTCGCCGAAATGGCGCGCAGCTACATGGTCGCCGAATATGGAGAAGATGCCTACATAGCGGGTTATCAGGTAATTACTACGGTGGATGGCAAGCGGCAGAAGGCTGCGAACGAGGCACTGCGGTCCGCACTGCTCGCTTACGAGCGCCGCCATGGTTATCGCGGGGCTATACGCAATATTGACGTAGTCGACACTGCCGCAGAGGAGGATCTTGAAAACATGCTTTCGGATATCAGGTCGGTGGGCGGGCTGCTGCCGGGATTGGTGACCGAAGTGCAGGAGTTATCGGCAAACGTCTACGTCAAGAATGAGGGGATCGCTGAGATCGGTTGGGAAGGGCTGAACTGGGCACGTCGCTATGATTCGGTTAACTCCCGTGGCCCTGAGCCGGAATCTGCACGGCAGATTCTGCAGCGCGGTGATGTTGTCTATGTTGAGCGCCTGGCCGATGCAGGCTGGCGCCTGGCACAGGAGCCGATAGTTTCAGGAGCCCTGGTTTCCATCCGACCGAAGGACGGTGCCGTGGAGGCGCTGGTCGGCGGTTTCGACTTCTTTGGAAGCAAATTCAACCGGGCTGTTCAGGCTCAACGGCAACCCGGTTCGAGTTTCAAACCGTTCATATACGCCGCTGCCCTGGCAAAAGGTTACACCGTTGCCAGCCTGTTCAATGATGCGCCGGTTGTGTTCGATGATCCCTCGCTGGAAACAACATGGCGCCCTGAAAACTATAGCGGCAAGTTCTACGGGCCTACTCGAATGCGCGAGGCGTTGACGCATTCACGCAACCTGGTTTCGATCCGGCTTCTGCGGGCGATCGGGCCTGGCTATGCCGCCCGTTACGTGCAGCGTTTTGGATTCCGGGATGATCAGATTCCCAGGGATCTGTCATTGGCCCTGGGTAGCGGCCTGGCAACGCCGATGGAAATGGCGCGGGCATACAGTGTCTGGGCCAACGGAGGATTTGATACGAAGCCCTATTTTGTCCAGGAGGTGCGCGATGCCGATGATAACGTTCTGTTCGAGGCTAACCCTCCGGTGGCGTGCGCGGGATGCGAACAGGCCGAAGGCGCGCCCGCGACTGAACAGCAAATTCAGGTGCCTGTGGCGGAAAGCGGTGTTACCCCGCCTGCGGATGATACTTTACCCGCACCTGTTTATGCCCCACGGGTGGTGGATGCAGAGACGGTTTATCTGATGAACTCGATGATGCAGGATGTCATCAAGCGCGGAACCGGACGGCGGGCCATGACGCTGGGGCGCAACGACCTGGCCGGTAAGACCGGGACCACGAATGATCAACGAGATGCCTGGTTTTGCGGCTTTAACTTGAGCCTGGTCACAACGGTCTGGGTGGGCTTCGACCGCGCTCATCCGCTCGGCGTTGGTGAAACGGGGGGGCACGCGGCGTTGCCAATGTGGATTGATTACATGCGCGATGCGCTGGAGGGAGTCCCCGAGATTCAGTTGCCGCAGCCGCCGGGTCTGGTAACGGTACGCATCGATCCGAAAACCGGCTTGCGTTTGCCGCCGGGCCAGGATGGCGGCCTGTTCGAAGTATTTCGATCCGAAACCGTACCGAAGCAATACAGTGATCCGGCGGAACTGCAGCAGGATGGCGCTTCATCTGGTGATTCGTTAGAGCAATTATTCTAGAATTATGGCCAAAAGTTCGAGTCGGGATCAGCAGATGAGAGTGCGAATTGCCCAGGAGGCGGCGCGCCTCATGGCGGAACAGGGTATCCAGGATTTCTATGCCGCCAAGCGGAAGGCGGCGCAACATCTGGGTGCGCCGGATACCAGGAACATGCCGCGTAATCAGGAAATAGAAGCGGCGCTGGAGGCATATCAACGGCTTTTCCAGAGCGACGAACAACCCGGTTATCTTCGAGAGCTGCGAGAAAGCGCGGCGAAAGCGATGCGCTTTCTGGAGGAGTTTTGCCCCCGCCTGGTTGGACCTGTCCTCAGCGGCACAGCAGGGCGGCACGCGCATATCAATCTTCACCTGTTTGCGGACACACCGGAGGAAATAGGCTTCTTTCTGATGGAGCTCAATATTCCTTTCCACGCATCGCAAAAACGAATGCGCCTCGGTCGCGAGGAATGGCAGGAATTTCCTTCTTTCGAATTTCTCGCCGGCGATCATTCCGTTGAGCTGGTTGTTTTCCCGCGCGAAGGTCGCAGGGAATCGCCACGCAGTCCTGTTGACGGCCGTCCCATGCATCGCGCCGCAATCGAAGAGGTCGAGGCATTGCTGAATTAGTGCTTTCGATTCCCGCTTGAACCCACCGGTGTCAGGCTGGCTGATGCCTTAGAGGATTTTTCCTTCATGAAAATAGGTACCCCGCTTTCACATGCAGCCACGCGGGTCATGTTGCTGGGTAGCGGCGAACTTGGCAAAGAGGTCGTTATCGCACTGCAGCGGTTCGGGGTTGAGGTAATCGCGGTCGATCGCTATGCCAACGCGCCCGGACATCAGGTTGCTCATCGTTGTCATGTAATCGACATGACCGACGGGGCGGCTTTGCGCGCCCTGGTGGAAAAGGAAAAGCCGCACATCATTGTGCCCGAGATCGAGGCGATCGCCACCGATACGCTGGCGGAAATCGAACACGATGGTCTCGCGGTTGTGGTTCCGGTGGCGCGCGCGGCGCAGCTGACGATGAACAGGGAAGGAATTCGTCGTCTTGCAGCTGAAGAACTTGGTATTCCAACCTCCAGATATGCTTTCGCCGAGAGCGTCGAACAGCTCCGCGCCGCCATCGATGACGGCATTGGCTACCCGTGTATCATCAAGCCGGTAATGTCGTCTTCAGGCAAGGGGCAATCGCTGATAGAAACTTCCGCGGACCTTGCGCAAGCCTGGAACTATGCCAGAAGTGGCGGGCGAGTCGACCGCGGCAGGGTGATCGTCGAAGAAGTCATCCGCTTTGATTACGAAATCACCTTGCTTACAGTCCGTGCGCGGGAGGAAGGAGGTGGCATTGGAACCTGGTTCTGTGCTCCTGTCGGCCACAGACAGGAGAAAGGCGATTATGTGGAGAGCTGGCAGCCGCAACCCATGTCCGGCACCGCGCTTGAAAAGGCGCAGGATATTGCCCGTACTGTCACAGACGGCCTGGGTGGTTGCGGTCTGTTCGGTGTGGAATTGTTTGTTGCAGGCGATGACGTCTGGTTCAGCGAAGTCAGTCCCCGGCCTCATGACACCGGCATGGTGACTATGGTCACCCAATGGCAGAACGAGTTCGAGTTGCATGCGCGGGCCATCCTGGGTCTGCCCGTCTCAACGGTGCTACGCAATCCCGGCGCAAGTGCAGTCATCTACGGAGGCCATGACGCAGCAGGCATTGTTTTTGACGACGTCGACTTCGCATTGAGTGTTCCACAAAGTGAGCTGCGCCTTTTCGGCAAGCCGGAAGCTTTTGCCAGGCGTCGAATGGGCGTGGCCCTTGCCTATGGTGATGACGTCGAAGACGCGCGCATTCGGGCGAGGGAAGTTGCCAGCCGGGTTCGAACTGCCAGGCAATAAATACGGCTAGTTCTTCGGTACGGGCTTGTAGTGTGGGGGGAAGCCGGTGCGTGCAACACCCGAGTCGACAGCCGCCCTGGCGACAGCCGGCGGTACGAAGTCCATCAGTCGCGGATCGAACGGTTTGGGGATAATGTAATCCGGTCCGAATTCCAGCTGCGACAGCCCGTAGACCTGCAGAATTTCCGGCAGCACCGGTTCATGGGCCAGAACTCTTAAGGCCTGTACTGCGGCAATCTGCATCTCGCTATTGATTGTTCGCGCCCGCACATCCAGCGCGCCGCGGAAAATGAACGGAAATCCCAATACGTTGTTTACCTGGTTGGGGAAATCACTGCGTCCCGTCGCCATGATGAGGTCGTTGCGGACTTGCTGCGCGCGTGTCGGGCTGATTTCCGGGTCCGGATTCGAGAGGGCGAAAACGATGGGTTGCTCTGCCATGCTGGCGAGCATCTGCTCGGTGACGAGATCCGGTCCGGAGACCCCGATGAAAACGTCCGCGCCACGCATCGCATCCGCTAGTGTGACGCGATCGGTTGCCAGGGCGAATTCTCGTTTGTACTCATTCAGATCCGTGCGCTCGCTGCGAATGACCCCCTGGCGGTCGACCATCAGAACATTTTCTGGATCTGCGCCAAGTTTCAACAGCAGCTTCATCGATGCGATGCCTGCCGCACCCGCGCCAAGGCAGACGATGCGCACATCTCCAATTGCCTTGCCGTTGATTTCCAGCGCGTTAAGCAGGCCCGCGCAGATGATAATCGCGGTACCGTGCTGGTCATCATGAAATACCGGAATATCCAGTCGCTCAATCAAGGTGCGCTCTATCTCGAAACAGCGCGGAGCTGCAATATCTTCCAGATTGATGCCGCCGAACCCGCCGGCAATTCTCGCCACAGTGTCAACGAATTCCGCTGAATCCGCAGCATCCACTTCGATGTCGAAGACATCGATACCGGCGAAGCGCTTGAACAGTACGGCTTTGCCCTCCATGACCGGTTTTCCCGCCAGGGGACCGACATTCCCCAACCCCAACACTGCGGTGCCGTCCGTTATCACGGCCACCAGGTTGCCTTTGCTGGTATAGCGGAAAGCATCGTCCGGATTCGCCGCAATGGCCCGAACCGGTTCCGCCACCCCGGGTGTATACGCCAGCGACAGCTCCGCTTGTGTAGAACAGGCCTTGGTAACCTGCGTGGCAATTTTCCCCGGCGCGGGCAATTCGTGGTAGGCAAGCGCTTCCTTTTTGAGATCGTCGAACATACAGATTCCAGTTGTAAACGCAGGTTGGATGGCGATGCAATCATATCAAGCTTGCGACGCGCTTGCTGGACAATTAACTCTGTTCGTCCTGCCAGCCTGCGATTCAGAGGCGCCGTCCCGGGATCCCGGCAGGACACTTCAGCGGTCGCGGACCATCGTGATTGCCGCCGGATGATTCACAGTGATGCGCGACTCGCCTTTGGTGACGTAGAGCCAGCCGCGCACCTCCAGTTCCCGGCCCAGCCACGTTGTGTCGGGCCGGTTGGCAAACCACTGCAAATCCTGGTCGGGGATGCGAACCGCGAAGCGCCCTTCGAGATTGATCCAGGTTGCGCCGCCGCCATGGTTTACGCGCGTCACCCGACCCTTCACCCGCATGAAGCCTTCGTCGCGTAAACTTAGCTGGTTGGACGCAATGGCGTGATAGTCCGGGCGATCCCAGACGCCCCTTGATGCTTCCAGCGCCTGCCGTTCGGACTCAAGGTAACACTCGAGAAGACGCACATTCGGGGGAATAGCCACGGCCCAGCCCAGCCCCTCGCGCAGCAGTACCGCGGCCAGATTAGTGCCGTCCGGGGACCAGAGATGAGCCAGGCTCCTGCCGTGGTCATCCACTTTTTGCTGCCCGTACAGGATTCGTGCCTTGTTGGACTGTTCAAACAGCAGCTGCCGCAAACGGTCCCTCGCGTTGATGGCCAACGCCTGGGCAGGTTCGCCGTTGCGGCTGACTTCCGGTGTATTGATGCCGATCAGACGAACCTTGCGGTTGTCCGCCAGCACCAGCGTGTCGCCATCGTGGATGTAGCGTACCTGTACCGCCTCGGCAGTCACGGGTGGCGAGCAGTCTGCCGCTGAAATGTTTTGTTGCCAGCAGGCAAGCACAAAAAAGGCGCCCACCAGGGACGCCTTTCCAGGGACCGCCTTTGCTTTCGGCATCAGGACTTGCTGATTCCGTACTTTTTGCGGAAGCGATCCACGCGGCCGCCCGTATCAACCATTTTCTGCTTACCCGTGTAGAAGGGGTGGCAGCGGGCGCAGACTTCTATATGCAGGTCTTTGCCTACAGTGGAGCGCGTCTTGAAACTGTCTCCACAGCTGCAGGTTACGGTGATTTCATCGTACGCAGGATGTATGTCTGCTTTCATGGGTGGTGCCTCAAATACCCGGCGCGCGGGTGCAATAGTTCGCGCCTGTCGAAAGGCCGCGAATAATACGGGAAAGGCGCCGTGCCGGCAAGCCCTGGCGTCGGGCTACTGTGCTTAAGGTCAGCGCACTGAACGGAATTCCAGAACGCGGGCACTCGCGGGCGGCTCATAATCGCCGCTGCGGAGTTGTTGCAGCGTGTCATTCAGTCCACCGGGACCGATCAACGAATCCCACATCATCTCGCTGAGTTTTATGCACGCAGCCATGGGTGTAGCGCACTGGTTACGGACCTGGTCGATTTTCCACTGCAGGCACCGCATGCGGTGTTGCTTGTGTGCGGGCATTGCGGCGATGATTTCCTCAATAACCTCGGAGCGCCTGGCTTCAAACGCTGCGGGGTCGCGCCGGGCGAGTTCGGACCACTGGTCGAAGTCGATGAATGGGCTGCGCAAATCAACCTGTTGTGCTGTTAATTCCGGCATATTGGCCTCCGACGCCAGTGTGCAGCAGTGCTGCTGTTTTCTTATTGTCTGCACCTGAGAATATCATAAGCTGGCAGAACTCCCACAATCCCCTCAGTACTACCATGTGACATTGTAACCCATTGAATTGTCTTAACAATCAGCCGTGCATCTGCGTGCAATGCAGGCGTTTCACAGCGACCTTGGGCGATTTTCCTACAAATCGGGCGCTGAAATCCGGATTTTCGTCAAAATTCCAGCGGCTGTCTTTTCAAGGTGTTGTTGATCCTGCCCGCGGGAGCGTCGGTCCCGTGGCGGTGGCCCCGGGAACGGTGGGACTGAGTTCATGAATGGCCTCGGCACGCCCGAGGTTAGTACGGCTACCCACATTGTGATCTGCGGGCGCCTGCCCGCAAGCGATGGGCAGCCGACGTCAGAGCGCCTCGGTCCGAAAAATGTAGTCCAGGCGCAGCTCAAGCGTCGCGCCCGTAGCGGATTGGGCGACCAGGTACTCCCCGTGGTCGCGGGTGACCAGATCCGATGGCGTGAGCGTTTCGATATGTAGCTGGCCGGAGGGTTCGCGCCAGGAAATGCGCATGCTTGTGCCGCGCAGGATCGCGAGTTCGTACTGGCTGTAGCTGCCGCAATCGATTGGCGTATAGTCAGTCATCGTTGCGGCTGACAGTTACAGCGACCAGTCTGCTGTCCAGATCCACGTCCGTGGTCATTTCGATCGGTTGGCAGCATACCGGGCAATCCTCGATGTACTGCTGCGCGCCGGCAGAGCAGTCTACGCTGGTTTCGAAGGGTTCCCCGCAGTAGGGGCATTCAACGCTGGCGGTCTCGAGCATTTTGTGCAGCCTCAGGCAGAAACCTTTCGAGCAGGTCGTTGAGAAACAGCCAGCCCTGAGCCGTATGTTCTACCCGCTCGCCATCGAAGTTTAGCAGCCCGTCCACCTGCGCGCGTCTGATCACGGGTGTTATCCAGCCGCTCTCCAGGCCGCAACCGGCTTCAAAATCATTCAGCGTGAAAGGCTGGGTGAGCCTGAACCGGTTGAGAGCGAACTCGAAGACTGCTTCGGATTCGCTGAGCACCCTGTGTCCATCGATAGCGCCACCGGTATGCACCGATTTCAGGTACGCCGCAGGTTGTCGCTTCTTCCAGATTCTGCGAATCACGCCCCTGCCGGCGTCGGTGATTTTCCCGTGCGCGCCTGCGCCGATGCCGATGTAGTCGCCGAAGCACCAGTAGTTCCGGTTATGACGGCAGGCTTTTCCTGGCTGCGCGAAAGCAGACACTTCGTATTGAGTATAGCCGGATCGCGCGCACAGCAATTGCCCAAGCTGTTGCATTTCCCCCTTCTGGTCATCGTCGGGCAAGGTCGGCGGGCGTGCGGCAAACAGCGTGTTCGGCTCCAGGGTAAGCTGGTACCAGGACAGGTGGTCCGGGCGCAGCTCGATTGCGGCCGTCAGATCGTGCAGCGCCTGATCGATACTCTGTTCAGGCAGCCCGAACATCATGTCCATGTTGAAATTATCGAAACCCGCCGCGCGTGCCGCGTGGGCCGCCTCGACAGCCTGTGCCGCATCATGGATACGCCCCAGCGCATTCAGATGCCGATCGTCGAGAGACTGCACTCCGATTGACAGCCGATTGACCCCGGCTTCCCGATAGGCCGCAAAACGCTCCCGCTCCACGGTTCCGGGGTTGGCCTCCAGGGTGACTTCCAGGTCAGGGCGCAACGGCAGGCGCGCACGAATTCCGCTCAACAAACGATCGATGGCTTGCGCGGAAAACAGGCTGGGCGTGCCTCCTCCCATGAAGATCGTCTGTATTGGTCGACCCCAGACGGCCGGCAGTTCCAGCTCTAGATCACGCAAAAGCGCATCGACGTATGCGTCCTCAGGCAGCTCGTCGCGGAGGCTGTGAGAGTTGAAATCGCAGTACGGGCATTTGCGCACACACCACGGAAAGTGGATGTACAGTGAAAGCGGAGGCGCTGCATGGAACCGGAACACGGATAACTCAGATAACGCGCAATGTCGCGATCAGCCGGGTCAGCGCCTGGCCACGGTGACTCAGACGGTTCTTTACCTCGGGCGCCAGTTCGGCCGCAGAACAACCCTGATCGGGAACGAAAAATACCGGGTCGTAACCGAAACCGTTGCTGCCGCGGGGATGGCGCAGGATGCTGCCTTCCCATGTGCCCTGGAATATGCGCGGCACGGGGTCCCTTGCATGACGCAGATATACCATCAGACACTGGAATCGAGCGCTGCGCCGATCGTCTTCCGTGTCCTGGAGCGCATCGAGAAGTTTCTGCAGATTTTCTGCATCGCTGGCGCCTGCGCCCGCATAGCGCGCTGAATAGATGCCGGGAGCGCCGTCCAGCGCATCGACTTCGAGTCCTGAATCATCGGCGATCGCCGGAAGGCCGGTCAGTTCCGCTGCGTTGCGCGCCTTGAGGATGGCGTTTTCCACGAACGTCAGACCGGTTTCCTGGATCTCCGTAACGGAGTACTCCGACTGCGGCCGTACTTCGATGCCTGTTCCTGTCAGCAGCTGATTGAACTCCCGGACCTTGCCGGCGTTGTTGCTGGCCAAGACGATGTTTCCGCGCATGACGTACTCACTCCGACAAGGCCGCTGCCTGTTGTTCGCAAAGGGAGCGGATGCCTTGTCTGGCAAGGGCGAGCATCTGGTTCATTTCCTGCTCACTGAAAGGATGCCCCTCGGCTGTTCCCTGGACTTCGATGAACTGGCCGCTGTCGGTCATCACGACATTCATATCGGTTTCGGCATTCGAGTCTTCCGCATAGTCCAGATCCAGCACCGGCGTGCCCTGGAAAATGCCGACCGACACCGACGCCACAGCGCCGGTCAGCGGGGACTCTTTGAGGACCCCGTCATCGATCAGTTTGCGGATGGCGTCGGCCAGGGCGACATAGCCGCCGGTGATGCTGGCGGTGCGCGTTCCGCCATCAGCCTGAATAACGTCGCAATCTACGGTGACCGTGCGTTCGCCGAGTTTTTTCATGTCCACGACCGCGCGCAGCGACCGGCCGATCAGACGCTGAATCTCCATGGTGCGCCCCCCTTGTCGACCGTGCGTGGCTTCACGCCCCATGCGCTGCGAGGTGGAGCGCGGCAGCATGCCGTATTCCGCGGTTACCCAGCCCTGGCCCTTGCCGCGCAGGAAGCCCGGTACGCGATCTTCAACGCTGGCGTTGCACAGCACCCTGGTCTGACCGAATTCAACCAGCACCGAGCCTTCCGCATGCATGGTGTAACGGCGTGTAAGTTTGATGGGACGCATCTGGTCCGGGCTGCGGGCGCTGGGACGCATGAAATTTCCTCGGTGATCCTCAAGTCGGGGCCGGGATTATACCTGAGGGTTTCGCGATATTGCGGGTCTATCGGGGAATTACCTGGTTCGCCAGCGGCAGGTCAGCGCTGAAAAGCGGTCAGGCGTGGTGTCGACGGTAGCTATTTTTTCATCTCCGCGGCGTATTCGAGCATGGCGCGATGAATGTCGTCAATCGCCTGCTGAAGCGGATCCGATTGCGGGGCCACGCGCTCCCGCGGCTGCGGTGCGTCGGCGGTTGCGCTCGTGCGCTTTGCGGAGCCATCCGCCGAAAGCCAGCGCATGCACACCAGGCTTATGTTGTCGCTCTGCGGATAACTGGCCATTTCGGCGGCATCGGCAAGCTGGTTGACGGCCCGCTCAAGGTCGCCATAACGCGGTATCCCGACAAGTTTTTCTTCCGCAATGGCAGACCAGAACCCGTCTGAACACAGCAGCAGTGTGTCGTCGGGTTTGAGTTCGGCGTGATCGACACTGACGGCCGGTAACCGGATAGAGCCCCCCAGGCAGCGGCTGACACTGTTGCGCAGCGGATGGGTGCGCAACTGGTTTTCGTCGATAGCGCCGCTGCGCAGCAGTTCCTCCACCGGCGTGTGATCGCGGGTGCGAATCACCGTGTTGCCACCGCGCAGCAGATACAAACGGCTGTCGCCAACGTGCGCCCACCAGGCCTGTTCGCCCTGAACCAGGCACGCCACGCAGGTGGTGCGCGGGACGATCGGGGGCTGCTGGCTGCGTCCGGTGTCGACCACCTGCAGATGAGCCGACGCGAACGCGTTCTTGAGAAAGACGCCGGGTTCGGTGATGGCGCCGCGCTGACTCAGGAACGCGCGACGCAGGGTCTCCACGGCCACCTGGGCCGCGAGGTCGCCGCGCGGATGGCCGCCCATGCCGTCGGCGACCACGAGCAGCACACGGTCGCTGTGTTCCAGCACCAGGCAACGATCCTGATTGCTGGTACGGTTGCCCAGGCGGTTGGTATAGGCGTTGAGGAATCTCATTACAGGTCCCTGCCCAGCAGTGCGCAGGTGAACCGGGAAAGAGCGGAGCGGGGTTTTTCCGGTTCCGGCACCGTGGCGGCGCTGAGGGCCGCGCGAAACGCGGCGACGCTTTGTGGCCGCAACAACGGATCGACCTCCATCGCCCAGTCGATGGCGCGCAGCAGATTGTCGGAGTAACGGTTGCGGAACGCTTGCTGCGCCGGCCGCAAGCTATCACGGTCGTGCCGCTTTCTTGCGTTGAGCGGAGGGCGCCCCTCAATGCAGGCTCGCATGGTGGCGCCAATGGCATACAGATCGGTCCAGGGCCCTACGTAACCCCGGCTGTCGTACTGTTCTATTGGAGAGAAACCCGGACTTATTACCTGTCCGGGCTGCTCCTGGCGGCTCTGGGGGAATCCATGAACTGCACCGAAATCCAGCAACAAAGGTTGACCGCCGCGCCGTATATGAATGTTGCCTGGCTTGATGTCGAGGTGCAGCAGATCACTGGAATGGATCAGTTCCAGGCCATCCAGCAGCGGCGGGAATACGGTGCGCAGGAAAATCTCGCTGAGACCACCCCCGCGATGTTGAAGGTAGTGCTGGAGATTTTCGCCATCGTGGTACTTCATCACCATGTAGACGGTTCCGTTTTCCTGGAAGAAATTGAACACGTCTACAATATTGGGATGTTTGAGCGTGGCCAGCGTACTGGCCTCCTGGAAGAACAGTTTGCGACCGCGGCTGAACCGGTTTTCCGTTTTCTCGCTGCGCGCAACCACATGCCCGCTGCGATCGCGCCTGGCAAGTTTGCCCGGGATGTACTCCTTGATAACAACGCGCTCGCCGCTGTTAATCTGGCGGGCAAGGTAGACCACGCTGAAGCCACCGCCGCCAAGCGGTTTTTGCAGTTCATAGCCGTCCAGCCGGGTGCCGGGCTTAAGGCTGTCAAGCTTTTTGCGCATGATCCCGTAGCCCAGCATTTCTTATCGCCATTCGACTGCAGTGGCCAGACGGCACGCCCTTGCGGGCTTGCGCTCGGCCGGCGTGCCCGACATAGTGTCCCCTGTGCGGGTATGCACCTGCGCCGCGCACAACCGGCATGCGGCCGGGCCGTCGGATCGTTTGGCGACCGACACTGGCGAGGATTGTGGTTTGGACAGTCTGCTTCTGCGGTTTGCTGCCATTTCAGGAAATCTTCCAAAAAACAGGTTGTTGCGATATGCGCATAACGGCACGAAAACAGGATGACTTGAGATGATCCGCAGCATGACGGCATTTGCCCGCGTAGACGGACGGACCGACGATGCGGAGCTGACGTGGGAACTGCGGTCGGTAAACCATCGCTACCTGGAATCGTTCGTCAGGTTGCCGGACGAAATCAGATCCATCGAGCCGCAGGTTCGGGAGAAGCTCGGCGCGCGGCTCGGGCGCGGCAAGCTGGAATGCACCCTGCGCTGCCGCTGGGCGCCACAGCAGGCGGCAGCCGTGCAACTCGACGAAGACCGTCTCACGGCGCTGTTGAGTGCCTGCCGGGAAGTCGAAACCCGATCTTCAGAGGCGACCGCGCCGGGGGTGATGGATTTGCTGCGATGGCCCGGGGTGGTGCGGGAGTCCGAGCCTGATACCGGCCCGTTGCAGGAACAGGCATTGGCGCTGCTGGATCAGGCGCTGAACGAGCTGGTGGCCACCCGAGAACGGGAAGGCGAGCAGATCAGGCGGCTTTTGCTGGCTCGTCTCGACGGCATCGAGCAGCAGGTCTCGGTCGCGCGCGGGCGGTTGCCGGAAGTACAGGCCGGTATACGCCAGAAACTGGAAACCCGGCTCGCAGAACTCATGGCGCGACCGGATCAGGATCGCCTGGAGCAGGAGCTTGTCTATCTGGCGCAGAAGATGGACGTCGCCGAAGAGCTCGACCGCCTGCAGGGCCATGTGCAGGAGGTGCGCCGGGTACTCGAGCGCGACGAACCGGTGGGGCGGCGGCTCGATTTCCTGATGCAGGAGTTCAACCGCGAGGCGAACACGCTGGGCTCCAAGTCGGCAGACGGTGAGACCACCGCGGTTGCCGTGGAATTGAAAGTCCTGATCGAGCAGATGCGCGAGCAGGTCCAGAATGTGGAATAGGCCGCGAGGCGGTCGTTGGCAGGTGTCCGATAAATGTCCCTGGGAACACTTTTTATAATATCCGCGCCTTCCGGAGCCGGCAAAACCAGCCTCGTCAAGGCGCTGCTGCAACGGACTGACGGAGTCGAAGTGTCGATTTCGCATACCACCCGCCAGCCACGGCCCGGCGAACGCGATGGCAGTGACTACCGGTTTATCGACAAGGAAGCATTCGAGGCGCTGGTAAAGGCGGGCGAATTTCTCGAGTATGCACAGGTGTTTGACAACTACTACGGTACCAGCCGTGGCGGTGTTCTGGAGCGCCTCGATGCCGGAATCGACGTCATTCTGGAAATCGACTGGCAAGGCGCCCATCAGGTCAGGCAAGCCATATCAGGGGCGGTCAGTGTATTTATCCTGCCACCCAGCCTCGAGGCGCTGCGCGAGAGATTGACATCGAGGGGTCAGGACAGTGTCACGGTGATCGATCGTCGCATGCGTGATGCGGTGAACGAGATGTCCCATTACCATGAGTATGATTACCTTATTTTCAATGACGAATTCGATCGCGCCGTGACGGAACTGCAATCCTTGTTTGTCGCGCGGCGGCTGCGTCGCGATGCCCAGCAGCAGCGGTGTGGGGGCATTCTTGCGGGTTTGCTGGAACAACAGGGCTGATTCGAGTAGACTTTGCCGCCCCTGGTCCCGCTTTGGTGAGTTTCGAGTATGGCGCGCGTCACTGTAGAAGATTGTCTCGACAAGGTTGATAACCGTTTTCAGCTGGTGCTTGTGGCGACGAAACGCGCCCGGCAGCTGGCCAAGGGCGCCCAGCCTTTCGTGGACTGGGAGAACGACAAGCCGACGGTAGTGGCGCTGCGCGAAATCGCTGAAGACTATGTGACCCCGAAGATTCTCGATGAAAGGCCGGAAGACAGGGATACGTCGGTGGAAGACGCGTTCGTGTCACCTCATGGGGAACCGGAGGCTCAGACAGGCGCTGATTTCTCGGGTGACTGACTAGCAGAATCCGGCGCGCCGGACTCACGCAAGGCCGTATCAGGGCTGCCTGACACGGCCTTTTTCATTTGCGGTAGCATGCGGTTTCCTGCTATACCGCCTATGATCTGAACGCAGATTACAGCTAAACCACGATATGCCCATGGCTAAGCCGGCACCCGCTCCCGCATCTGAAGAATCGCGCTTTCTGATCAGCGATTTGTGCGATGTGCTGGAAAGCTACCTGGATACCCAGCAGGTCAGGGAGATATACCGGGCCTATCTGTTCGGGGCCGAGGCTCACGAAGGCCAGCACCGTATGTCGGGCGAACCCTACATCTATCATCCGGTCGCCGTCGCCCACATCCTCGCCGGGATGCACATGGACCACCAGAGCATCATTGCGGCCATTCTGCATGATGTCATCGAGGACACCGGTACACTCAAGGAAACCGTTACCCGCGAGTTCGGCGAGGAAGTCGCAGAGCTGGTCGATGGCGTCAGCAAGCTGACCCAGATCAAGTTCGACAGCCTCGCGGAGGCGAGAGCGGAAAACTTTCGCAAGATGATACTGGCGATGGTGCGCGATATACGCGTCATCCTGGTCAAGCTCGCCGATCGACTGCACAACATGCGCACGCTGGGTGTCATGCGCGCCGAAAAACGGCGCCGCATCGCGCGTGAAACGCTCGACATCTATGCGCCGATCGCGAATCGGCTCGGCATGAACCAGATACGCCTGGAACTTGAAGACCTGGGGTTCGCCGCCTTGTACCCGATGCGCTACCGGGTCCTGTCGGAGGCAGTGAAAAAGGCACGTGGCAACCGCAAGGAAATTCTCAACAAGATCGAGTCGGCGATCCAGCAACGGCTCGACCAGGAACAATTGCGTTGCCGCCTGTTGAGCCGCGAAAAACACCTGTACAGCCTGTACAAGAAAATCCGCGACCGGGTAGGATCTTTCAACGAAGTGTTCGACGTATATGCGTTTCGCATTATCGTCGATGACGTGGATACCTGCTACCGCGTGCTGGGCATGATGCATAACCTCTACAAGCCCGTGCCCGGCAAATTCAAGGACTATATTGCCATACCGAAGGCCAACGGCTACCAGTCCCTGCATACCGTGTTGTTTGGTCCCTATGGTGTCCCGATCGAGGTGCAGATTCGCACCGAAGACATGGAACGGGTCGCAGAGTCGGGAATCGCTGCCCACTGGCTGTACAAGAGCAGCGACAAACCCGGCGGCAACGGCGCCCAGACACGGGCCCGCGAGTGGTTGCGCGAGCTGCTGGAGATGCAGCGCAACGCAGGCAATTCGCTGGAGTTCCTGGAAAACGTCAAAATCGATCTGTTCCCGGACGAGGTGTACGTATTCACACCCGCGGGCGATATATTGAACCTGCCGCGCGGCGCTACCGCTGTGGATTTTGCATACGCAGTGCATACTGATGTCGGAAACACCTGCATCGCGGCAAAAATCGACCGGCGTCTGTCGCCGCTGCGCATCCCGCTGTTGAACGGGCAGACCGTCGAAATCATTACGGCGACCGGCGCGCATCCGAACCCCGCCTGGCTGAATTTCGTCGCCAGTGCCAAGGCCCGCTCCAATATCCGCCACTATCTGAAGAACCTGCAGAACGACGAAGCGATCGAGCTCGGACAAAGAATGCTCGACAAGGCATTGCACAGCATCAAAAGCAGCCTTGCCGATATTCCGCCCGAAGAGTTCGACCGCGTTATCAGTGAATGCGGATTCAAGGGCAGGGAAGTCCTGTTCGCCGACATTGGCCTGGGTAATCGCATGGCGATGCTGGTGGCGCGCCGCCTGGTGCCCACCGAAGAGGAACGCAGTGATGCCGGGCCTGAGGCGAGCCACAGTCAGCCGCTGGCAATCCGCGGTTCGGAGGGCATGGTCGTGCACTTCGCGCGCTGTTGCCGGCCGATTCCCGGCGATGCCATTGTCGGCTTCATCAGTGCCGGCCGTGGTCTGGTGATACACACCGAAACCTGCAAGAATCTCGGCGAATACCGCAGTCGTCCGGACAAATGGATTGATGTGGCATGGCAGCCGGGTATTGAAGGCGAATTTCCCGCCGAGATTCGCGTCGATGTCAGCAATCAGAAAGGCGTGCTGGCGACCATTGCGGCGGAGATATCCGAAACCGGTTCCAATATAGAGAACGTGTCTATTGAAGAACGCGATGGTCTGGATACTGCCCTGAATTTTACAATTACGGTTCGTGATCGCCGGCATCTGGCCAGGGTGATGCGCTGCATTCGCAAAATCCCCGCTGTGATGCGCATCAGCAGGACCAAGCACTAAGGAGTGATTATGCAGCGCAAGGTGGTTCATACGGATAAGGCACCCAGAGCCATAGGCACCTACTCTCAGGCAGTGCAGACCGGTAACACTGTCTACCTGTCGGGTCAGATACCCCTGGTGCCGGAGACCATGGAACTGGTGGAGGGCAACATGGAAATGCAGATTCGGCGAGTATTCGATAACCTCGTTGCGGTCGCTTCGGCGGCAGGCGGAAGTCTGAACGATATTGTCAAACTGAATATTTTTCTCACCGATCTGAACCATTTCCCGCTGGTCAACCAGGTGATGGCCGATTATTTCCAGGAGCCATACCCGGCCCGCGCCGCGGTTGGCGTGGCAGCATTGCCGAAAGATGCCGCGGTGGAAATGGATGCCATTCTGGTTCTGAGCTAGTTGTCAGATACCCGGGCCACGCTGGACTCGCTTCCGGTTTCCGCGCTGCGTGGCGTGGGCCCGAAATCAGCACTCAGGTTGTCGGCGTTCGGCATCGAGACCGTCCAGGATGTCCTGTTTCACCTGCCGCGCCGTTACGAGGATCGCACTCATGTACGCGAGGTCGGCGGTCTGCGCCCCGGCGACCACGCTGTAATCGACGTGCAGGTGGACCTGGCTGAAATCCGTTTCGGCAGACGCCGCAGTCTCCTCGTGCGGGTGAGTGACGGCACCGGTGCGTTACTGCTCAGATTTTTCCATTTCAGCAAGGCCCAGCAGCAAGGGTTCGCGCGTGGAGCGCGCCTGAGGATCTACGGAGAAGTGCGCAGGGGGCCGGCCATGCTGGAGATGGTTCACCCCGAGTACCAGCACCTGGAGGCTGCGGACAGCGTGCCGACCGAAGACCGGCTGACTGCGGTTTACCCGACGACCGAAGGTGTACATCAACTCACACTGCGCAAGTTGAGTGATCAGGCGCTGCAACTGCTGGAGCGCGAGAGTCTGCCCGAATGGCTGCCCGAGGCGCTGCGTCGTGAGCATCATCTTACGGACTTGCATGCAGCCTTGCGTTACGTGCACCGGCCCCCGCCCGACGCCGATCAGGCCGCGCTTGAAGCCGGTACCCACCCCGCCCAGCAGCGGCTGGCATTCGAGGAGATGCTCGCTCATCAACTGAGTCTCAAGCGAATCCGCGAACGCGCCCGGCATCTGCGGGCGGAGCAACTCGACAGTGAGGGGGAACTGCTGCGGAGATTCAAGGCTGCGCTACCGTTTCAGCTGACGGACGCGCAGCAGCGGGTGATTCACATAATACTTCGTGATCTATCCATGCCTCACCCGATGATGCGCCTGGTGCAGGGGGATGTCGGTTCCGGTAAAACAGTGGTCGCCGCGGCGGCGGCAATCCAGGCTGTCGAATCCGGCTGCCAGGTCGCGGTGATGGCGCCGACGGAACTGCTTGCCGAGCAGCATTTCGGCAATTTCGAGCACTGGTGCCAGGATCTCGGGATCCGCGTCGGGTGGCTGTCGGGAAAGGTGAAGGGCAAGACCCGCGCCAGGCTGCTCGATGAATTGGCGCAGGGGGATATACAGGTGGTTATCGGAACCCATGCGCTGTTTCAGGCCGATGTCGCATTTGCGCGCCTGGGACTGGTGATCATCGATGAACAGCACCGCTTCGGCGTACATCAACGCCTGTCGTTGCGCGACAAGGGGCGCGACCGCGGTGTAGTACCGCACCAGCTCATCATGACCGCCACGCCTATTCCCAGAACGCTTGCAATGGCGCTTTATGCGGATCTGGATTCTTCCGTTATCGACGAACTCCCGCCTGGCCGTACGCCTGTGCAGACCGTTGTGCTGCCGGATAATCGCAGAGAGGAAGTCGTGCAGCGCGTTCGGCAGGCGTGTCGTAATGGCCGACAGGCCTACTGGGTATGTACCCTTATCGAGGAGTCAGAGTCGCTGCAATGCGAGGCTGCCGAGGATACCGCGGCAATGCTCGCCGAGGCTCTGCCTGGATTAAGGGTGGCTATGGTGCACGGACGCCTGAAAGAGCAGGAAAAGGCGCAACGCATGGCAGCATTCAAGCAGGGCGATATTGACGTGCTGGTTGCCACGACGGTTATCGAGGTAGGAGTTGATGTTCCAAACGCGTCGTTGATGATCATCGAGAACGCCGAACGCCTGGGGCTCTCGCAGCTGCACCAGTTGCGAGGCCGCGTGGGACGCGGGACAGCCGTCAGCAATTGTGTGCTGATGTACCGAAGCCCGCTTTCCGCAATGGCACGCAAGCGGCTTGCAGTATTGCGCGAAACCGGTGATGGTTTCGAGATAGCGCGTCGCGACCTGGAATTGCGGGGCCCAGGGGAGATCCTGGGAACGCGGCAGACCGGGATGGTGCAGTTCCGCATCGCAGACCTGTTACGCGACCAGGATCTGCTGGACAAAATTGATCAGGCATCCGGCTATCTGCTCGAGCATTGCCAGGACAATGTCAAGCCGATCATCCGTCGCTGGCTGGGTCGTTCGGCGCGATTCGGGGAAGTCTGAGGGTCGGCCTGGATCGGGTCGTGATCAGGCAATTTCCGCTATGCGGGGTCGTGCCGTTGTTTGGCGCACACTCGACTGCCTGAGCGCGTCGATCATTGCGTGCACCCGGTTCGCCAGCGCGTTATCGAGTTCCGCGGCATGCTGCAAGGCATCGATGCCTTCCTCGATATGATCTGCCGCCAGCATCTGCACTCCGCACACGAAGCAGACCGCGGCGCTGTCGAGATTATTTGCCTGCATCCTGCGGTAAACGGTTACCGCATCTGCACGTTCAAGAAAACGCGCAGCGAGTTTGACATAATTGATTGCCGAGTCGCCGCGTAATACCTGGTGACGGGATTTCTCCTGAAGCTGCTCGAAACGTGATCTCTGTTGTTGAAAACGAGCGTAGCGCTGCCCCCACTCTGTGGCTGCCATGGATCGCCACAGGTCGTCCAGTTGCTTCAAAAGTGTGGTATCACCGAAGATTGCGGCGAAGGCACTTTGTTCGGGGAGCCCGGCCCAGTGCAATTGATCCAGGTTCAGGTCGGCGAGTAAATCCCTGAAGTCGTGCCGCGAGGCATGTCGTCCGGTCTGGGCCTGTAACAGCCAGCGTCGCGCGATGTCCGCCGTCAATGATTTTCTTAACAGAAGTTCGAAATGGCTGAATGGGTGAACTACCGGTTCCGCGCAGCGCTCGGCTGCCTTGAAAGTCATTGGCCAGTACTGTTTGCCGAGAAAAGCATCGCTCAGGGTCAGCGCTGCGAGATATTCCGTTACCGCACGTTCTCCGGCCTGTTCCATGATCCAGCGGCTTTGAGTGCGTTGCTGTTCTGCCAGAAAATCCATGCCCAAGGCCTGGTTCGCCGCGGTCAGCCAGCGCGCCGGAGGCAGCAGCAGCCTGGTGGCCAGCGACCGGCGCTGTTCCAGTGCACGACTGATGTGCGGCCAATCCCGTGACGCCTGCACAATCCATGCGCGCATGCCGCCTGCCGCCCGGCTGCCCGCGGCGACAGCGCCGGCGAGCGCGAGCCGGAACTGGCTTTCTGAAACAAAGAACGTCAGGGGTGCGCCAATGCAGAGGGTGCGCGTATGCCAAAGCGGGATTACCCACTTCGGAATTGCTGCGACGCGAAGTTCCGGGACCATTGTGACCCGGACCGCGTCAATTGGCGGAGATTGGAAATGTTTGACGCGACGCCCGAGGATAGCGAAAAACGCCTCATGCTGACGTTGCACGATATTGACTCCGGTTGGAGCGGATGGGCGAATCGCCAAAAGCTGACAGACGATAGCGCCCGATACGATGGCGAGCGTGCCCAGTATCTCCATTAAAAACCAGTCCAGTGGCCCTTGAAGATCATGATAGGTATGAACTGCTGCAGTCGTGGCGGCGACGACCATGACAAGCGGTGACAGCATGATCAGACAGCCGGCGATATTAAGGAGTCCAAGCAGCAGTATGCGCAGCTGCGCGGAACGAGCGATGGTTCGCTTGAGCCGCTTCCCCGCCGGTTCCAGCCACGCCGATACCTGTTCGCCTACGGTTGCCTGATTCACGAGAACACTCCAAACGCTGAACATCTGCGTACAACATGCCGCAGGATCCGGCTGATTTCAGAGACGCATTTCACACTGGCAGGCTCCAGTATGTGACCGGCTTGGGAAAAACGCCGCACAATATCTGTGTCATAATTCGCTTTTTTGCATCCGGATGCTGATGTCGTGAATTTGCCGAGAAAAACTGACGCCGCCCCTGCATGGTCCAGGCACCGGCGCTGGTTACGGACCCGCGTGCCTGACGGACTTTTGTCCTGGCTGCTTGACGCCGGTTCGCTCACCGACCGGTTGAGAAATGCGTGCAATGGACATTTTCAGGTGCGTGTGCTCAGCGAGCGCTGGCAGCGGCCTCGCCGTGACGAGAGCCTTTCGCTCGGCGTGCGCGTGACTACGGTTGCCTGGGTGCGGCAGGTGCAGTTGCTTTGCGATGGCAAGCCATGGGTGTACGCGCGGACCGTGATACCTGCAACGACGTTGACGGGTCCGCAGAGGCGTCTCGCCCATCTGGGAAGCCGCCCCCTGGGCGCATTCCTGTTCGCTGATCCCGGGATGCGTCGGGGTCCGGTCGAAATCGCGCCGTTGCGCGCCGGGTACTCGATGTTCTCGGAAGCCGTCCGCGGCCTCGAGCGTTGTCCCGCTGAGATTTGGGGAAGGCGCTCGGTATTCAGGCTCGGCGGCAGACCTTTGCTGGTCACAGAAGTGTTTCTGCCCCCGGTAATTACCACAAATCCGCGGAAACACGGTTAGAATATAAGTCGCGTGGGGCGGTCGGGCACGCATTGTCCCGCCCGGATCCGAAACCGTTTGACTTGCGCTGGCATCATGAAAGAGCGACTGCTTCAATACGCCTACCTTATGCGGCTTCACAGGCCGGTGGGGTTTTATCTTTTGCTGTGGCCGACGTTGTGGGCTATCTGGATTGCCAGCGAAGGCAGACCGGACCCGCTCGTGCTCTTTGTTTTCGTCGCCGGAGTGTTGCTGATGCGGTCTGCCGGCTGTGTGATCAACGATTATGCAGACAGGCATTTCGATCCGCACGTCGAGCGCACCCGGGACAGACCGGTCGCGGCGGGTCGCGTCACGCCTCAAGAGGCGTTGGTTCTGTTTGCAGTTCTCTGTCTGCTGGCATTCGGCCTTGTGCTGTTGATGAACCGCCTGACGATCTACCTGTCCGTGGTGGCTGTGCTGCTGGCGGCAAGCTACCCGTTTATGAAACGGTATACCTATCTTCCGCAGGTCTATCTCGGCGCAGCGTTCGGCTGGGCGATTCCAATGGCGTTCGCGGCGCAGACGGGGGCGGTTCCGAAAGTGGCCTGGTTGTTGTTTGTTGCCAACGTGCTTTGGGCAACAGCGTACGACACGATGTACGGTATGGTGGACCGGAAAGATGATCTGAAAATCGGCGTGAAATCGACGGCTATTCTTTTTGGCGATGCCGATCGTGCGATAATCGCCGTCATTCAGCTGTTTTTGCTGGGCGCGTTGCTGTTGGCGGGTCACGCAGCCGGCCTGGGCGGCTATTACTATTTCGGGGTGTTGCTGGCAGGCGGGTTCGCTCTTTACCAGCAATACCTCATTCGCGAGCGTAATCCCGGCTTGTGTTTCAAGGCGTTTCTGAACAACAACTGGTTTGGTGCTGCGGTGTTTTCCGGTATCGCCCTGGATTATCTGGCGTCTGCATAGAGCGAGGCACCGCTTTTATCGATCCCGCCGCTCCGCACTCGATGACTGCTCGCCGGTGGCGCGGCGTGCCAGCAGGACACCGATGATAAGCATGGTCGCGGCGGTGACGAAGACCACCCCGAAGACCACCAGAGTCCAGCCATGATTGTGGTCACCGGAGACGATCGGAAGGAATGCGATCTCATACCCCGACAGGCTCAAGGTGCCAAGACCTATAAACAGGCATCCCACCATATCCAGTGCGATTGCAGTCACCGGTACCTTGAATCGTTTCTGCGCGTCCATGTGCAGTAGCTCCATTACCTTGCCCGTATATCAGGTGGGCAGAAAATCGATCGGGTATGTAATCGTGACGGCGTCGACCTGTTTGGCGCCAAAATTGAACATCTTTATCCGCTGGACCAGTTTGCGCTCCAGGTCCGGTTCGCGGAGTTCGCTCGAAATGAGCTCAATGTCCGTTATCTTGCCCGATGGGTCTATGGTCAGACTGAGGACCAGTTTTCCCTGCAATGTTGGATCATTGCGCAAAGCCCGGTTGTAAAGGCTGTAAATCGCGCTTTTGTTTCGGTCGAATACGATCTGGATTTCCTCGATGCTGCGGGCGATGCTGCGGCCATCCTTCCGCGATGTCCTGTCGATCGACTCACTGGTGATCGTACTCTGTACTTCGGTAGCGGTGCGTCCCGCCAGCCTGGTGGATCCTGTGTCGCGGCTGAGTCGCGAGGTATTGATTCCCTGACTGCCGCTTCCGACTTTCGACGTAATGAGTGCGCGTTCGGTCTGTTTCGCCTGCGAACCGTTGCTGGTGAGCCGGCTTGCGCCTTTCACGTCGTCAATCGATTGACCGCGTAGATCCGCCAGCGCATCCTGCATCGCCAGCAAACCGGCTGTCGCGGCTTTTTTACGGGCCTGCTCGGTCCGATCCGCTTTCGGTGGCGCAACTTCTGGTTGCTTTTCCAATTTGGGTTGCGGCTTTTTCTCCGGTTCAGGCTTTTCCCTGATTTCAGGTTTGGGTTCCGGCTTCGGCTTCTGCACAGGCTCTACCCGGGGCTTGGGCTCGGTCATCTTTTCGAAAATGAGTTTGGCCACCCGCGGCGGCAGTTCAACTTCCTGATGTGCAGGATTCTTGAACACCGGGAGCATCGGGATCGCAACGCCAAGGACCATTGTCACGACAAGAACAATCGTCGTGACCTTGCGGAAGCGGCGCTCGTCCTCGGCGGAAACCGACCACGGCAGTGAAAGTGAATGAGAGTAGATCATCTGGATTTCCTAACTCTCCTGGACAGCCTTCTGCATGACGGCCAGGGAAATTCTTCCGTAACCAGCGTCTGTGCAGGTTGTCATGACTTTTTTCAGGAGCGCGTAGGGAATATTCTTATTGCCCATGATAGTCACCTCGGGCGCTGGAGACGCTTCGGAGCTGGTCGGCAGCAGGCGTCTGTGGTCCTGCGACTCAAGAGCCTGTTGCAGGGCCTTGATGTTGCTGCCGGCGCTTCCCACGACATCGGATACGCGCGCAACTGCATTGCCCTGAACCAGAATATCCCGCTCGGTTATCATAACCACCACGTTCTGGCGCGGCTTCTGTTCGGCGACGGATTCAGGCAATTCAACGCTTCTGGTGCTTGGAAGAACTTCGCCGTCCGAAGAGTTGACCAGGAGAAAAAACACCAGAATCGTGAAAATATCCATCAGCGAAACGAGATTGAACGCCGGCGTTCGCCTGTGTCGCTGATGGCTGCGCTCCATGCGGCGCGCGCGACGGGACTGTTTCACGTTAGTCGCTCCTCTCGGCGGTGCGCAGTTCAGCCGTTGGCGCGTCACCGATAGAAATATTTGGGAAAAGTTCGGCCATGACGGATGCCCCCTCCTTGTCGACACGAACCACGCGCAAGGTGTCCATCATCGCAACGAGGCGCTCATAGGAAATATCTTTCTCCAGAAGCAGCGTCACATCCTGCTTGTCGGGATAGCGGGCCTTGATCTGTTGCAGCAGTTCGCTGATTTCCACGAGATAGCTTGCGTCGTCGGTAACATCGATGCGTCTCAGCAGGCCGTTTTTCAGATCACCGATTTCAACACTGTGCCGGCGCACGATAATTTCCAGGTGAAAGTCCTGATCGTCCTGCTTCGACGAGGGGCTGGAACTGCCGGGGACCGGCAGATTCAGATCCAGAATTGTTATCCGCGAAAACACTGCTGTAATCAGCAGGAACGGAACAAGTATGACCATCAGGTTCATGAACGCCGTTATGTTCACCTCGGCGGGATCGCCAAGGTGATTCTTGCGCCAGCGACGTTTCATTGCGCGGTGGCTCCGCGACGCTCGGTGATGATGTTGAGGAATTTCACCGAAGCCATTTCCAGACTATCCACCAGTTCGGTGGTCTTGGTCTGCAATACCGTATAGATCAGCAGTAGCGGAATCGCAGCCATCAATCCGAAAGCGGTCGTATTCATGGCGACGGATATACTGGCGGACAGCATATCGGCTTTCTCGGCGGGGTTGGCGTTGGCCACCGCCGTAAAAGCCTGGATCAGACCCATGATGGTGCCCAGCAGTCCGAGCAAGGTGGCGATATTCGCAAAAGTAGCCAGGTAGTGCGTGCGCTTTTCCAGGCGCGGTACCGTCTCCATAAGACCCTCTTCCATGGCGACCTCGACGTCGTCGCGACGCGTGGCACCGCTGGCGCGATCCAGGCCGTAGCGCAGGATTCGACCGAGTGCCGCCCTGGATTTCTCCGTCACCGCTACGGCCTGGCCGTAATTGCCATCCATAAGCAGCGGCATAACCTGCTTCCAGATGCGCTGGTTGGTAGCCCGGGCTGCGGTGAGGTATATGTAGCGCTCGATGGCAATTGCCACTCCGAGTGCCAGTACCGCCACAATCGGGTACATAAACAGGCCGCCCGCCTGAAAAAACGTGACAAGTGCCGAGTAGATATCCATGGTGAACTCCTTGATAGTAGGCCTATTGTTTTCGGGGAAGTCGCAGTGCGGCTTTAGTCCTTTTTGTGAACCAGGTCGTAATACTGCAGCTTGCGCCGGAAGACATCCGGGTCGACGGGTTGCAAGGCTTCGTCGATCAGTGTGTTTATGGGCCGATCCGGCGCCATTGCCGATTCGGGGTCTTTCCACGGGACGATGAACAGCGCTTTCGGCAATTCACGGTTGCCGATGACTGCCATGCCATCCATTTCGAGTGACTGCTCGCCTGAAACGTCATCCGCCAAGCTGGTGGCGACGACCAGAAGCACCGCCGGAAAGACGGACTTCAGCGCCATGAACCAAGGCGGTTGCGTCGGCGTAACCTGGTCGCCAGACCAATGGTTGCGTAACGGGCAGATGAAAGGGCGCCGTTTCATTGTTTCATCCTCGCCTGCGTGTCGCCCAGACGCCGCTCCAGATCAGCCACCCAGGCGTTTACGTCGGAATCGGTGTCCCCGGTCAGCTCTACATATTTCCTGTAATGATCCAGAGCCAGCGCAGGTTGCTGCAGGTACAAATCGTAAAGGATGCCGATATTGCGGTGCGCCAGGGCATATCCGGGATTCAGTTTCAATGCCCGGTCATAGGCGTCGAGCGCTGCATCAAACTCGCCACGCGCGCGGTACAGGATCCCGAGTTGCTGATGCGCCACCGCATTGTCCGGGTTCAGTTCAATGGCTGTGGCCAATGCTTCCATCGCCGCATCCGGTTCGTCGTTGCGCTCGTAGGCGATACCGAGGTTCAACCAGGGGCCTGCCAGCTCAGGCTGTTTCCTGATGAATCCCCGCAGGGCGGTTATTGCAGCCGGATAGTTCCCGCTTTGCATCAGGGCGAGAGCGTTTTCGTAATCGCGCGGCAGCGAAGGCGGCTCATTGACTCGATCCTGCGATTCCCCGCGCGTGGCTACGCTGCCACACCCGTTGAGGAGCGCCGCCACGGCCAGGCAGGCCAAAATCCGATTACTGAAGAACAGCAACAAATTTCTCACTTTTCTCTTCCTTGCCATAGCGCACCGGCATGAACTCTGCCAGCGCCGCCATGCTTTCCTTCACCCAGTGATCGTAATGGCCGGCACTGATACGCTGGACATTCGCTTCATGCACCTCAATGGCCTTTTCCTCAAACGGGTATGCCTGCTCTTCGAGGAGGATCTCGTACTGTTCGAGTTCTTCGTCATTGAGATTGCGGGGTCGTTCCGAGCCCATCAAGGCCTTGCCGAAATCGGAATAGATTTCCCCGATCCTGAACGTTGCCTGTGTGGTGACTTCGGAAACATGGTATGCGGCCGCATCCGTGTAGCCCTTGATGGCCACCTGCATAAACTTCTTCTTCAAGGCGAGATTCTTCTGCAGCGGCTCTTTCAGCTGAATTCCTTCATAGGCAGCGCGTTCGGATTCAACGAGCGCAAGCTGCGCGTGTGCCGCGAGAAACCGCGTTCTGTCTGAGCGCTGCGGACCGGCGGCCCTGTCGGCTTCAATGATCTTTCTGTACCAGTAGCGTTGTTTGTCACCGTCTTTGGCGTGCGCATAAAGCGTCACAAGTTGCTGGCGAGCCTCCATGGCCTGCTCGGCAGGGTGCGGAAACTGTTCGACGAACCGCTTGTACGCCGCAATAGCGTCCGCACCCTGGCCTGCGTTCTGGTACAGCGAAGCGGCCGTCCAGATCGCTTCACGTTTGAGCTGTGGATCGGCCTCGGAATCGGCAATCCGTGTGAACTCCGCGGCCGCCTGCAATGGCTGATGATTTTCCTGATAAAGAACCGCGAGCTTTCTCGTGGCGTCAAGCTGCAGCTCATGCCCCGGGTAACTGTGTCGCCAGTTTTCGAGTATGGCGATGGCCGATGCCCACTGTTGCAAGGCGATATGAGCCGCGGCAGCATCATACTGCGCGGCTACATTTATCGTGGAGCCGGGAACCACGGCCTTTATGCGCAGAAAATGCTCAGCCGCCGAAGCCAGATCTCCTGCCGACCGGGCGTTTTCACCCTGCTTGTAGATGCTCGCGGCCAGCTTCTCCAGAAGCCCCGGACGCCGTTCGTCGCCGGATCGGATGCGCGACAGCACTTCCTGATACGCCGCTTCGGCGCGCTGGTAATCCTCCAGGTCAAACTGCGCGTGTGCGATTACTGTCCAGGCGGAAAGCTGAAGTTCCGGTGCGGCATCGGGCTGTGAGACCACTGCAGTGGCAGCCGTGGTGGCAGCCTCAAAGTCCTTCAGCGCATACAACTGCTGAGCGGCAAGTGTGCGCACCGGTACTGCCTGGGGGTGATCCGGAAAACCATCGGCGAACCTTAATGCGCTTCCGATTGCGGCGAGGTGCCAATCCGCTTTGGCTTTCCCGTTGAGAATCGACTCGTGTTTCTGGTATGCGAGCAGCGCAGCGTAACCGGCTTCCGCAGCCTTTTCGTGGCGGCCATGGTTATACGCAGTGCGCTCGTACTGGGTCGCTGCTTTTCCATGTTCGCCTGCGCTTGTCAGCAGCTCCGCGTAGAGAAAGTTCATGTACGGCGATTGCGCGCTGTGGGGAAACGCACGCAGATACAGTTCGTACCAGCGTCCGGCTTGCGCAAAGGCATCGGGCGTTTTCTGATTCTGAGCCTGTGCATGGTAATGTTGCGCAACGTCCTGCAAGTGACGTTGCACCTGTTGCAGAACTTCGCTGGCCTGCCCGGGATCGTGTCGCTGCCAGTAGTCGCTTTCCGGTTGATAGCGTTCCACGAACGCCTGCTTTTCCAGAAGGACCTGTGTACCAAAACCCGCTTGCCTGAATACGTCAATCACACGAGACCGGAACAGCGGTGCCTCGTGGTGATCGGGATGGTGATCGGCAAACAGGCGGTAGCTGTGAGCGGCGTCTGTAAAACGCTCTTTTGACAAATGCAGCGCCGCAAGTTTGGCATATATCAGCGGTTCATACGCCCGCGATCCATGTCGCTGGAAATATGCGGCGACTTCCTCCGCATCGCCCATGTAAGAGAAACTCAGGCTCACAGCACGCAATGTGTCGTCCAGGCGCTCTTGTTCTGCGGGCTTCATTCGGTCCGGCAAATCTGCACTGTCATGAGAGCCGATATTTTCATCCAAGAGCTGCATATGTGCGTTCAGCGCGGCTTCATAATCGTTTTGCTTGAAGCGTGCCCAGCCGATCTTGTAAAGGGCCTGTTGATGGAAGGAAGAGTTCCTGTCGTGATCAAGAACCGCTTGATAAGCCGCTTCCGCCTGCTGATATTCGCGGCGGACGAACAGGTATTCACCCCGCCTGAACTGCGCTTCGTCATACTGGCTGCCACCGGCGTGCTGTTGCGTATATTCAGTCAAGGTAGCCATCGCCGGCTCGATCGCGCCGCTTTGTTCGTAGGCACGGGCCAGCTGGTACAGCGCGGAGTCGTTGCGGTGGTGCGCAGGAAAGCGTTGCAGCAGCTCCGCATAAAGCTGCGCCGCGCGCGACTGTCCTGTACGGGGTACGGGTGCGCCTTCGACAAAGGCGTTTTGTTCCTCGAGGAGATTCAGATCGGCGAGGCGCCGCATTGCCTCAGGAACAAAAACGTTATTCGGTGACTCATCGAGAAAATCCTGGTAATGCTGCATTGCCGATTTACGGCTCTCAGCGAGAGGCGCCATCGGAACCGGAGGCAACACGGGTTTGCTGAGTTCCCCGATGACGGGCTCCCTGTCACGGCCGACGGGGGAAAACGCACCGCAGCCAGCGAGACTCGCGGATGCTATCAGAGGCAGAATCAGAGAACGCGCCTTCATGGCCGGGCTTCCGGGTTGCCGGCGAGTTGGTCGTAGGCGCGAGCCAGTGCGTAGCGCGCCTGGTTTCGGTAGCTCACGAGACGCTGGTTACGGCTTTCGAGCTCCTGTCGAGCGAGCCGCTGAATACGGTTGCTGGAGCTGTTGCGCGCTGTTTGTATTTGCGGCAGAAGCTTTCGGATGCGCTCGCGCAATGCATTGATCCGGGCGTCGTAGCCGTCGAAACCGGCGCGCGCCGTCTCCAGTTGCCCGGCGAGCCGTTGTTGCCTGGACGCGGCCTCGTCGACGGCCTGCTTGAGTGTATCCAGCTGTTTACGGGCGCCCCACAGGCGAGCCCTGTAATCAGACTGTATCTGCCAGTAAAGGATACCCCGCAGCCATGTTGCCCGATCCAGCATGTCCCGAAAGCGTGGTTCGGCAGGTAATGCGCGAAGTCTGGCCTGAACGGAATCCAGTTTTTCCCATTGCTGCTTTTCGCTGCTGCTGGCGAGGCCGAGCGGATCACCCCGGGTCGTCTGCTCCTGCAACCTGACCTGAAGTTGATGCCAACGGCTTCCGAGAGTTTCAGCGTCGGCTTCAAGAAGGCGTTGACGCACAAGAGGAGCACGTTGTGCATAGGCCTGACGGCGAGCGTCCACCATGTCGTAATAGATTTCCGTGTTTTCAAGCCAGTCATCGAGCACGTTCTGCAGAAAACCCAGGTCGCGGTAGTTCTTGAGTTCTTCCTGAAAATCGTGACCGGATAGCACGTCGATCAGGTAACGCCCCGCGGGAACCTCTTCCAAGGTGCTGTTCGATCGCAACCAGCCACCGGAATCCCCGGTATCGATCTGACCGAGCATGGAAAGCAGTGCGCCTGACTCCACGGAACTGATGGCGTGCGCGAGTTCCGCCTCTTCGCTGTCGTAATAGCGTATCGCGTGGTCGTAGTAATAAATGGCGCGTTGCTGATCGCCGAGTTTGGTCAGGGCGTAAGGTACCGCCAGATGCGCTTCCTGAACCGGGGGATCGAAACTGGCCAGCTGAATCAGCGTCAGCCACGGTGTGAGAGCGTTTTCGTAGTTACCCAGCTCGGCGTCCGCCCATCCCGCACCCAAAAGCGCGGCCTGCATGAATGGTCCACGCAATCGCACACGATTGAGGAATTCTCTGGCTTTTTCCGGGTCTCCCGCGCGTAACAGCTCGTACCCCAATCCCAGGTTGGCGCGATCGCGTAACGCCTTCATCTCATCGCTGTCCGATCGTGCTGTTCCCAGGTTGTCCAGAACCGCGCGCCCTTTCTCGATTTCTCCGGCGCGCAGCAGTGCGATTCCGCGGTTGATGCGAAGATATTCCTCCCATCCTTCCGGGGCCTTCACGACCTCGAGACTGTCAGCGGCTTCCTTGTTCTGCCCGAGTGCCATGCGGATGTTGGCGCCCAGCACCGCAACTTCAGCCTGCATCGCTTTGTCGTCTGACTTGCCGATCTTCTGCAGAGTCGAGAAGGCTTTGTCGTGAAAGCCGCGTTGGTGTGATATACGGGTCAGGTAGTAACTGACCCGGCCGTACAGTTCCGGATCAGAGTCAGGCGTCAAAAGCGTGCTGAAATGCCTGTCAGCTTCATCCAGCAAACCATAGGAGAGCTGCAGGCCCCCCAGCAACAGATTCGCTTCTGTATGATGGTGCCGCAACAGCTCCTGCTCTTGTGCGGCCATCAAGTGCGTGATCGCCGTGAAATAGTCGCGCTGGTAAAAATGGAAAAGAACTTCACCGTAATGAAGGTCGCGCACCTGCTGCGGCTGTTTCGCTGCAGCGATAACTGTGCCGGCCGCTGCCAGCGGGATTGCCAGCAACAGGATTTGAAGCGCGCGCCTCACAATCACCACTCCTTGACGTCAAATTCGGGCTGGTGGTTGTTGGTCTGGTCAACGATTTTGAGTTCGACGTATTTGGGTCCAAGGCCCTTTGTGATCACTGTAGTCGCTCCACGACGATAGTCGCGTCCGTGTGGACCCTTGCCAGTAAAAAAGGCAACAAGCTCATGCTCGCCATTGCGCAAGTTGCCGATATGTATGCGCTGCACGCCACCACGAACCAGAGCGTCTATTTCCTGTTGTGTGTAAAGATAATTCGCCACTTCCTTGCCGTCGATTTGTACCGTCACGGAGTCGAGCTGGAAAAATTCCCCGACATCCATGGATACGAACACCGAGACCTGGGTGTTGGAGGGAAACAGCAGTTCTTCCTCGAGAAGAAACAGGTCGCGATTGAGTTCGAGCACCTGCTTTTTAAGATTCTGTACTTCGTCCTGCAAACCGGTGGGTTGTGTTTCCGCGGCGACCAGCAGCGGCACGAGCAGCAAGCTGCTGCAGATTGTCCTTAACCAGTTTTTCATACGCCCTCCGCGGCGCCCGGGTTTGCACGGATATCCGGGCGTAGTATCTGCGCTGCTCCGCTTTGGCTTCCGCGTTGCGGATCACACTTTCGGCGTGACCCCGGTCACGCCTGGGTGAACGGTGTCAACGCTTACGCCCTATCGATGAAATTGCTGAGAGACGAGCAGCAAACTCCGTGCCAGCTGCGTTCTGTGGGTCAAAACAGGGATTGGCAAGCGTAAAGCAGGGTGATCATGTTCTTATCCGGCGACACGCCGCCCGGGCAGGTTGACTCCCTGGGGAGTCGTGCGACCGGCGTCATCACCTGACGACAGGTTCTGCCGAAGGATTGACGCTGCTGTCCATATTTCTGGCGGATTCCAGACCATCTGAATAGTGCATGGTGCCGAAGCGGTCGACCAGAATCGCGTCGATGTTCGGCAAGCGATTAACCAGGTGCAGTCCCCTGGCGAGCCCGAGCACAAAGACACTGGTTGATAGTGCGTCGGTGGTTGTCGCGTCGGGGCCGATAATGGTGACGCTTTGCAGTTCCCGAGCTGAGTCACCGGACTTTGGATCGATGATATGGTGATAGCGAATGCCGCCTTCCTCGAAATAGCGTTCATAGTCGCCGGATGTGGAAACAGCGACATCGGCCAGCGGCAGTAATGCAACCACGTTGTTCTCCTTGCGCGGGTCGCGGACGCCTATCGTCCAGGGTCTTCCCCAGCGATCACCTATTACCCGGCTGTCGCCGCCCGCTGACACCAGCGCGCTCCTGATGCCGAGCTTACGGAGGAGTTCGATGCAATTATCAACCGCATAGCCTTTGGCGATTCCGCCAAGATCAATGCGTATACCCTCCCTGCTATAACGAATGGTGCCGCTGGCGGGGTCAAGGACCAGGTTATGGTAGTTGATGAGGTCGATCGATTCCTGCAATTGTCTGGCTGTAGGACGTTTCGCCTGACGGTAATCGTAGAGGTAGCCCGCGCTCGCGAACGTGATATCGAAGGCGCCATGGGTCAGTTCGGAAAACTCGATCGAACGCCGGATAAGTGAAAACAGTTCCGCGCTGACCTTGATTGGCCTGCGGCTCGCCTCGCTGTTCAGGTGGGACAGTTCACTGCTCGCAATGTAGGGACTCATCCCGGCATCAATGCGATGCATTTCTTCGATAACAACCTCGATTCCCTGGCGGGCCACTGCCGCATCGTGGTGAAACAACTCTACGCTAATGCGCGTGCCCATGATATCGGCCTGGTGCTTATACCACTCCGCGATGGCGTCTGCGCCAAAAAGCAACTGCAATGCAAGTATGCCTGCTGCCAGACTCAGCCGATCGACGATATTGCGCATAACACGCTTTCCGCCAACAAGAACGTCAGTACCAAAGGGAAAAGAAAAGTTGCAGGACATCTGCATTGAATTCGTAGTCAGGTTCATCGACCGGCGAGGTTCCCTTGGTCGTGTCGCTGAAGTTGTCATACATGAACCAGATATGGCTGTAACGTGCGTTCAGGGAAGCCTTGTCGACAAAGCTCCATCCCTTGCTAAGGAAATGGTAGCTGATGCCAAAGCCAAGTGTGTGATCCCTGAACTTGCTGAGTTCCTTGTCACGGGCCTGAAAGTTCTGTTCATCGGGCCTGGAGAACAGATCGCCATAAAAATCCGCGGCGGACTGTACATAAAAACGGTAGTTGATATCAAATATCCACCTGTCCCCGAATGGATGGGTATAGGCAAACTCCACAGTGTGGGCCTCGATGTCCCAGTCGTCAGAATAGTATCGATAGCTGCCCTTTATCGCCGCGCGATATGGCAGGTAGTAGAGCGCATTAGCGGACACGGCGTTGCTTGTTCGGGTGTTCGGGTATCTCTCGGGCTCGAACAGCGCCGCGCTGGCCGGGTCATTCGGATCACTGGAATAGCGGAACGAGCGATAGGGGTTTTGCAGATATCCCTCGTCGGTTACTGCGTCGTAATTTATGCCCAGCAGCAGATTCCTGGTCAGTACTTGGGACAGCGATACATGGTAATTCTGGTGATCCGCCGTTTCCTTGAAATTGTCGTCCAGATTCCGGAATACGTCGTCATAACCGCGGGAGTAGCCCAGTGTCACCGTTGTCAGATCGCCGAAAATGCTTTGACTCAAGCTGATGTTGTATGTGTCCGCCTTGTAGTCGCTTTCGTCACTGTTCGCATAGCCAACAGACATGACAGTGTCCGCGTGGAGATAATCGACACTGGCCGACCACTGCGTCCGCTGTTCGGAGTAAGGGCTGCCCTGGGTGACCACATCGATTGAGGCGCTGCTTATGCTGTCGACGTAGTAGTTTGCAGACGCTGAGAAGTTCTTGGTGTCGCCCTTGCGAATCAGTATCGATGGTCCTGTGACCTCGACACCACCACCGTCGTAGGAGTGGTACAGTGAGTCTGCCCGGTCTTCGGGGAGAACTCCCGCGTGGGCTGCGCAGAGACCTGTGCCCAGGGCAGCCGCAATGAACCGGCAGAAATGGCTAGTTGCAGCCACACCCGCCTCCATGGCCACCCTCGGCGCCACGGGCGCCTTCCCTGACCTGATAGACATGGCTCATGTAGCCATCGGCAACCGGATCACGCGCGAAACTCATGATCGGGTCCGCCAGGTTGCTTCGCTCGTAGGGTTTGACCCAGGGCTCAATGCCGCTGCAGCCGCCAAGCAGCACCAATACAAACAGCACGGGAAGTCCTTTTCTTGGCACGTCACTATTCCCTGATCAGAGTCCGGACCTGTTCCTGGTATGCCTGTTCATAACCGGGCTTGTAGCCATGATGCAGATAACGAATGTTGCCGTCCCGGTCGACCAGTATCGTGCTCGGCATGGCAACAACATCATACAGTTTGCTGACCTTGCTCTGCGTGTCGAACAGCACCGGAAATGTTACAGGGATTTCATCCAGCAGTGCTTTCGCCTTGCTGGAATCCTCTTCCACGTTCACGCCAAGGATGGTAAATCCCATTGGCTGATATTGCGAGTACAACTCGTCCAGAACCGGCATTTCCTGCCGGCAAGGACCGCACCATGAGGCCCAGAAATTGATCATCACGACTTCGCCCCGAAACTCGCTGAGCCGGAGATTGTGTCCGCTGTTGCTGCTCAAGGTAAAATCCGGCGCAGCGCCCTCTTTGATGTCTGCATACGTCACACCGGAAGCCAGCATCAACGAGACACCGACGGCTTTAATCGCAGTTGTAAGGAAACGATACATTAGGTGCATCCTGGCTCTCCCGTTGGCGGAATCGGACGATTTAACGGCCGTGCAAACAACACATTAAGTGTTTCCGCACAGCCGTACGACGCTCTCGGTAAATTCTCTGGCACACACAGTGTTAATAAGGGGAACGGGTTCGCAAATCAGAAAAACACCGACAGGCCGGCTGTAAATTCCAGGTTGTGATTGGTCTGGCGTTCACCCAGCAGATCGAGTTCGAAAACATGGTCTCGCGCGTCAATCCGCAGCGCCAGCCAGTCGTTGGCCAGCACCTTGTAACCGAAACCGAAATTCCACGTAAACATGTCATCTCCTGCAAAGCCGGTGCTGCCAACGCCGCCGATGAGGAAGAAGTCCGATGTGAATGCCCAGCGGCTGCCGACAAATGATTCTCCCGGCAACAGATTGAAGGCAAATGAAACGTTCCAGTAATCCAGTGCGCGGTCTTCATCCTCCAGTATCTGGAATCCGCTGAATCGCTCTGCGCTGGTTTCCTGGGTCTCGGTGCTTCCATAGCTAGCCTCGACCAGGACGTACTCAGTGACGTGATAGCCCAGTCTTGCGCCGTACACAGCATTGGTGCCAAAGTCCTCGACATTCATAAACCCGGCAAATGCACCGATCTCGAAGTTCTCAGTGTCGATATCCGCTTCCCTTACCTCGCGACGTTCGATTTCCGGGCGTACCACCTGTTCGATTTCCTCGGCCTGCGTTGTCGATACACCGATTCCGGTCGCAACGACGGGTACGACAAGCCCGGCTTTCAGAAAAAAACGGAGAAGCCTGCTTTCCATTCGTCAATCTCCTGATTGTCGTCGGTACTTTGAAAAATGACATAGTTCCTGTACTGCGCCCGGAACACAAAGCGTCGGGTGAGATAGACCCGGATGCCGGCTCCCGCGTGCGCAATCTGATCCGTGCTGTCCAGCTCCTGGACCAGAGTGGTTTTCGGATCCGAGCGTATAATGCCGGTGCCGATTGTGAAAAAGGGTGAAAATCGCCACGTCGGGAAAGGGTGAATTGCGATACTCAGGTCGGCCATGTCGGCGTCGGAAAAGTCTGCAAACACTTTGGAAACGGACGCTTCGACGGACAGGTTAGGGGTGAACGAAAAGCCTCCGTACGCGGTCATTACGTCAGCACCTTCGAAGTCGCCGCCCATGATGCCCGCCTCCCATCGGCGTAAAGCGAACTCCTGCAACGTCGCCTCGCGGATTTCCGTGTGATCGCCGGACGGTGTCAGGGTGCGCTCTATCTGGTGCCGGGGAACCCAACCCTCCTTCCCGGAGTCCGTTCTGATCTTGAACCAGTCGGTTTTGCGCTTCAGAATTTCAATCCAGGCGCCGCGTTCCTCAACATGGAATACCGGGTATCCCGGGCCCGGTCCGGAATGCAATTCAATGTAAGGGTCTGCAATCTCCACCTGAATCGGTTGGTCGTCACCGAAAAACCGGGAGAATATCTCGGCGTTCGCAGTTTTCTGGCCAAGTAGAAAAATACTCGTCAACAGCAGTAATGCGCGGGCAAGTTCAGGTGCAAACTGGGTCACGGCCGGGTCTTTATCCTTTTTGATTCGTCTAAATCCGTTTAATGCAGTTTGCGTTTGATTACTGGGGTACGTCAAACGGATTGTTGTAGTACTGGCCGCCGATATCGAGCCATTCAGCGAGCAGCTTTAATTCCGCTGGCGATAGCTGACCGAAGTGATCGCCATCGGCCGGATCGGAGAATCTGTCGAAAAACCGGCCGCTGGAAGCGGCCCCCGCGATACGCATCGATGGCGGGACAGGGAAAGTCTGTGTCGCCTGAACCGGGTTGCCCAGGGAGTCCAGAATCGGGTCGCCGTTTGCGTCGGTCAGAAAAACCGGTTGCCCGTTCTGGTCGAAAACCGGCTCTTCGCGAATGACGAGATTGCCTGTCACCAGGTCAATGATTTCCTCAAGATCCTGCGACACGAGTTCGCGATAGGACTTCAGGTGATCCGGATTGAGATCCGACGCACCGTCGGTAAGATCGAGCTGGCCTGCCGGCACTACGGAGACACCGCCGGCTGCATTGGTATGACATGTGGTGCATGTTCCGGCACCTCGATCCAGGCTCCAAAGGGGGTGAATATGCTGTGGATAGTTAATGATGATTCGACACAGCGAGTCCCAGCTGGTCTCACATGCCTCCCTGACGGGAGCAGTAAGTGAAGGATCAAGATCGGCATAACTATAAATGAAGGCGGCGTCTTTAGGTCGGGCGGCGGCCACTTCGTCCGTCCAGACATCCTGATAGCGGACATCCACGCTGAGTTGCATTGCTGTAGCGTCCATGCGGCTGCGCGCTTCTGCCATGGTTTCGCCGAAGTTGGCGAACCAGGTTTCAGTATTGGGGAAGATGTAACCGTCGAACGCCGCTCCCGCGTAAAGCCTGTCAAACGCATCTAACCTTCCATGCGAGGTTCCGCTGTTGGCGGCATGACAGCCGTTGCAGGTAATTATCTCGCCGGGACGGAGCTGCAGCCAGTTCTGGTGACGGCCGGTGATCCGTTTGCCATCCTCGTCCAATACGCTGATGGCGAAGGGCATGTTCGCCGGCACCTTGACCCGGACAGACCCGTCGGGCTCGATAGGCGCGTAGCCTATGATTTCGCGCATCGACTGTTGTGTGCTGACACCAAAATCGGCGCCGTTCAGGTCGACGAGATTATCGTCGGGGATGCTGACCGGTTTCACAATGCGAAGGAAACGCCCGGGACGTTCGCTTCCGAGCGTTTGCTGCGGATCCGCCAGAGTGGCAATATCGGGGGCCGCCGCTCCCAGTGCATTGTAGGCACCGTCGAAGTCATAAACACTGCGTATGTTTAGAATCCCCAGATTCTCGTTGGCCAGACTGGCATCGAAATCGAAACTTTCCGTCGGCAAACCGGCCTGATCGAAATGAATGGTCGGCAGCGATCGTGGCTGGGCGGCAACGACATCCCGATACAAGATGCCTTCTGTCGGGGTAAAGATCGGCACCTGCGTCTGGCGCGTCATATCATAGATGAAAACGCCGTATAGCGGCGGAGCCTCGACGATATCGGGATCGCTCAAAAGAGGCTCCGTGCATGGCACAATGCGATTGTTGTCGAGCAGCCGGCACTGGCTCCAGCTGATCAGGGCGCGATCGGTGCCGTCCCATAGTGGAAAGAACGAATTGAAGCGACCGCCCGGCGACGGCTGGAGATCGGTCGTGACCATGTCGAACGCTGCGGATGTCTGCGCGGGTCCGGATAGAATGCCGGCGTTCGCTGCGGTAGCCTGGGTGTTGTTGATGTAGTTGTCCACGTCGATAGTGACGATGTCGCCTCCTCCGAAGGTGCCGGCATCAGGCTTCAGTAAAGCGGAAATGGCTCCCCCTGGCATCTCGCGTGGCTGCGCGAATTCGACCGGCTCAGCAGCGCCGCCGCTACCGGTATCGTGGCTTCTTGCACCATACAGCAACTGCAGATTCGTTCCATCCGGGTACATTTTGTATAGATGTATCCCGGCACCGCGGGCATTACCCGCGTTGTCCCAGCGCGAGAACACGACCTCGCCATTCTGTAGAACAATCGGATCGAGATCATGACTCTGGTTGAACGATACCTGGTGTATATCTGAGCCATCAGCGTTCATGACGTGCAGAATCAACGCCGGTTCGTTCCGGTCCTCGTCAAGCGCGGAGAACTGAGTCTTGCCTTCGTCCAGCAACAATGCCTTTGACGTGCGCTGGCGGGTAGAAGAGAAGATAATGCGGCCGTCGGCAAGATAATGGGGCGCGATATCCTGACCTGCCTCCGCAGTAGTGTCCGAAGCGATCACGCGACGCAGCGTTCGACTGGCGATTTCATATTCCCAGATGTTCCAGGTCGGTTGATCTTCAGGGTCGGCGCCCTCGATCTCCGGCATGCGTAAAGCAAATACCAGCTTGCTGCCATCGAAGGAAGCTTCAACATCCTTTACATCGCCGAGACCCCCGGTCACGGGCAACGTAATATTGCGTTCATTGGCGCCCGGTGAGGCCAGATCGCGGAAGAACAAATCCGATCCTTCATTGAAAGCGGTGGGTTCTCGAATAGAGGAGGTATCTACCTCCGGCACCGGTTGCTTGACATAAGCGATTCCGAAGTCCTCAATCAGGGGATCCAGCCCCGCGCTGGTGCTGGTTCCCGCACCGCCGCCGCCACCACAAGCCGGCAATAAACCGATAAAGGCCAATAGCAGGGCGGCTTTATTACGGGTCGCGTTTGTCATCATGGATCGGTAATTCACGTTGGCCACAGCATCTCCTTATCGGTCACTCCCGGTTCCGCCGCAGCTCGGTTAATGGCGCCGAGTTTTTCCGGTCATTAACGCAAGCAAGGATCGGGCCGCAATTAATCGTGGTGGTTATCCAGCTGCCTGACACCTTTTATATGGTGCGACCGGTAAGCAATTGCGAACCTCTGTTACTGATTGCCGACGGTGTCGGTGTTTGGATACGCCATTGCCGAAGCGCTCCGCTAGCGACTATAGGGCGTGACCCTGTAGCCGTTCCGTTAAGTCCCTCACAGAATGAAACGCTGCAAGTTCTCCTAAAACTTACTTTGGGTCAAAGAGTTAATAATCAACGGGGGGTGCCGATATTTGTCGACTGGATCACGGCACGGACACTGGATGCGACCTATCTTCTCAGCCAATGCAGGATGCAGTCTGGCTGGACCGCATTTTGCTAACCGGGGTTTGCGTGACACGAAAAGGCAATGAGGCGTCCCATGAGAATGACGTACATGACACAAAACGACCGTCGGACAAAGAATACCCGTGAAACGCTGGTACTCGCCTGCCTGGCGGGAATTGTATCGCTGACGCTGGCAGGTGCGGGAACTGCTGGCGACCTGGAACGTCGTCAGGCGAAGCGCATCCACGATCGCCTCACCGGCACGCCCCCGACTGCCGCCGTACTCGACCGAATGGAAGCCGAGTTGCCGGGCGATCCGGCAGCTGCCGCGATGATTGCCATCGACGGTCCCAACAACCCGAATTCAAAATATTTCTACAACGTCACTCTGAAAAACTTTGCCACGCCGTGGACCAACCGCGACCAGTCGGTGTTCGAGCCGCTGAATGACTATACAGCGACCGTCATCGGAATGATTCGTGATGATGTTCCTTTTAACCAGTTGCTGTCTGCGGATATTTTGTATGTCGGGGCTGGGGCGTTACCGGGAGTCTCTGCCTATTCCGCAAGCAACAACCAGCATTACGCCGATCTGGAAAGTCAGGGCGTTGATCTCAGCGACCCCGCTAACCTGATCCAGGTAACCCAGTCTTCCAGAAATGCGCTTCCATCAAACGCCACGGCCGGCGTGATGACAACGCGCGCGGCATCCGAAGCGTTTTTTATCGCCGGAACCAACCGCGCGATGTTCCGCTTCACGATGCTCAATCACTTGTGTAATGACATGGAGCAGGTCAAGGACACCAGCAGACCGCCGGACCGGATCCGTCAGGACGTCAGCCGCAGCCCGGGTGGCGACAGCCGCCTGTTTCTCAACGGCTGCGTAGGTTGTCACAACGGCATGGACCCGCTGGCGCAGGCGTTTGCCTACTACGACTACGATGAAACATCGGGGCGGGTTGTGTATACACCGGGGCAGGTGCAGCCCAAATACCTGATCAATGCGGACAACTTCAAGTACGGCTATATCACGCCAGACGACCACTGGGACAATTACTGGCGAAGCGGGCCCAACGCTGCTCTGGGCTGGGATTCCGGTCTTCCCGGCACCGGAGCCGGCGCCAAGTCGATGGGACAGGAACTTGCAAACAGCGATGCCTTTGCACGATGCCAGGTGACGAAGGTTTTCAGGAACGTATGCCTGGGTGATCCCGACCAGAACCAGCTTGACACTCTGGTGGCTTCCTTACAGGCCGGCTACAGCCTCAAGCAGGTTTTTGCCGCATCCGCCGCGCAGTGCATGGGCAACTGATAACAAGAAGTTTAGGGGAAGGCATATGAATTCAATCATCGAACTTCTGGCCAGCGGCTTCTGTGCAAAACGGGCGGTAAACGCCTTCTCGACCGCCATGCTTATGGTTGCCCTGGTGTCTTTGGCGGCGTGCGGTGGTGGCGCATCCACAGAGACCAACCCGGCGACCGGTAGCAACACCAACGTCACGTCATCGAGTTACAGCGGCCCGAATGCCGCGACCGCTGATATACGTGCCTTTCAGGTCAACGTCTGGGAGCGTCTCAAGGATTCCAGTCGCTGTGGTGCTTGCCACGTCGAGGGGTCGCAATCGCCCATGTTCGTGCGTCAGGATGACGTGAACCTGGCATATTCCGAGGCCAATCTGTTGATTGATCTGGATGCACCAGCAAGCTCCAGGCTGGTCACCAAAGTGGCCGGCGGCCACAACTGCTGGCTATCCAGCAACGCAGCCTGCGCCACGGCAATCACTTCCTATATTGAAGACTGGGTCGCCGGTACCTCCGGTGCTGGGCGCCAGATTCAGCTGGTGGCGCCGGTCGTGGTCAACCCGGGTTCGACGTTGACGTTCCCGAGCGCCGTTCCCCCGGAATTTTCTGTCGACCCGGGCGGCGTATGGCCATTGTTGACGGACAACTGCGCCGGATGTCACGTTGATTCCTCCGCCACGCCGCAAACGCCGTTCTTTGCGAGCGCCAACGTCAATGACGCGTATGAGGCGGTCAAGTCGAAAATCAACCTCAGCGACCCGGCTTCATCCCGCCTTGTTGTCCGTCTGCGTGACGAGTTCCACAACTGCTGGACCCAGTGCGGCGCGGACGCGGATGAAATGGAAGCTGCGATAAACTTGCTGGCGGCTGCGCCGACGGTGACCTCCGATCCGGTTCAGGCTCCAACGGTGTTCAGCAAGGCAATGCGACTTCCTGACGGCATTGTTGCCTCTGGCGGAAGCCGTCACGAGGCGGATGTTATCGCGCTCTATGAGTTCAAGACCGGAAGCGGGAATATCGCGCTGGATTCCAGCGGCGTTCTTCCGGAACTGAACCTGACATTGAGTGGTGACGTCAACTGGGTGGGTGGTTGGGGCATCGAGATAGTCAATGGCAAAGCGCAGGGCTCGACGGCCAACAGCAAGAAGCTGCACGATCTGATCACTGCGACGGGCGAGTATTCGATTGAAGCCTGGGTGGCGCCCGGCAATGTCGTCCAGGAAGGTCCGGCCCGGATTGTCAGCTACTCTGCCGGCACGAATGCACGCAACTTCACACTGGGTCAGACCCAGTACAACTACGATTTTCTGCATCGTTCGAGTACGACGGACGCCAACGGTGAAGCCGCCCTGTCGACAGCGGATGCCGATGAGGACCTGCAGGCGACTCTGCAGCATGTAGTGGTCACGTTCGACCCGGTCAGCGGACGCCGCATTTACGTGAACGGCGTGTTTACCGACGACGTCGATCCCGTGCCGACCGGTAATCTCAACGACTGGGATGACAGCTTCGCCTTTGTGCTCGGCAACGAAGTGTCGGGAGACAGGCTATGGGCAGGAACCATACGCATGGTTGCGATCCACAACCGCGCCTTGACGCAGGAGCAGATCACGCAGAACTTTGAAGTTGGAGTTGGCGAGAAGTTCTTCCTGCTGTTCGGTATCGGCGACATCATCAACCTGCCACAGAGCTACATCATGTTCGAAGTAGCCCAGTACGACAGCTACAGCTATCTGTTCAACAAGCCTACCTTCATAAACCTCGATCCGAATACGGTGCCAGGCAATATTCCGCTAAGGCGCATGAGCATCGGTATCAACGGGCATGAAGTCGATGTTGGACAGGCCTACAGAACGCTGGATACCGCCATCGACGGAAGCAGCTACGATCCCACGACGGGACAGGTGCTCTCAGATCTGGGCACTATAATTCCGCTGGAAAACGGTCCGCAGCTTGATGAGTTTTACCTGACTTTCGAACGACTGGGAGGCAGCACCAACGTGGTGGTGGAAGCCTGGTCTACCACTCCGCCGCCTGTCCCGCAACCGGCCCAGACCTCGGATATCGGGTTGCGGACTTTCGACGAAGTGAATGCGTCCATGGCAGCGATTACGACCGTCGACCCGCAGCTGGTAAAGACTGAGTTCGACGTGATTCGTCAACAATTGCCGGCAGTGGAGACCATTGAAGGCTTCCTGTCGGCGCACCAGATGGCAATCGCGCAACTGGGTATGGCTTATTGCAACCAGCTGGTCGAGGACCCCGCAAAGCGCGCGGACTTCTTCGATTTCGCGGATGTCGCGAGTGCCGACGCATTTTTCGGGTCAAATGCGGCTACCGCTTTCGGGGCGGGAGACACCATGGCCAAAAACCAGATCGTGAACGCATTGTTTGAAAAGATGTCTGGTCTTCCAGGCACCGGCAATCCACTCGCCACCGCGCCCAGCCTGGCGGATATCAAGGACGAACTGATCGGCCCCTCGGTCGACTATCCGGACAATCTGTACGATCGTCTTGAGAGCAACTGCGCCCTGGACCCTGGCTGCCAGGCGAATGACGTTCGCACGCGATCAATCGTGAAAGCGATGTGCGGCTCGGTCCTGGGCAGTGCTGCAATGCTGGTGCAATAACGTGACGACAGTGATCAAGAGCAAGTTTGAGGAATACACTCATGGCTAAACGCAGAATCTCTCTTCATCCAGACGCGCCATTGTTGCATCGGGATCACTCGCGCCCTGTCACGCGGCGGGATTTTCTCCGCCAGGGATTCATTTCGGGAACCGGCATGGTTGTCGGAGGGTCGCTGTTGGGTCTGTTCACCAATCCGCGCCTGGCACACGCTTTGTCGCTCGACCTGGACAACCCCGGTGGCAATGGGCTGGCGCAACAGATCCAATGTCAACTCAGTGGACTGGGCGGCAGCAAGATTCCCTTCATCTGCTTTGATCTGGCTGGAGGCGCGAACATCGCAGGGTCCAACGTACTGGTGGGTCGAAATACGCCGCTCGATACACTCTCCACGGCGGGCTACAGCAAACTCGGTCTTCCGGGGGATATGATTCCCGGAGTGCCTGAAACCAATCCGACGGCGACCAGTAACGGCGACCATACCGACACCACTCTGGGTTTGCCGTTTCATTCCGATAGCGCTTTCCTGAAAGGCATACTGGAAAAAATCAATGTCGTCGCTACTGCGCCAAACATAAATGGCGCGGTGATTCCGGCGCGCAGCGAGAACGATACCGGCAACAACCCGCACAACCCGATGTATGGTATTGCCAAAGCGGGGATCAATTCCAACGGACAGCCGGAAGGCGCGACTGGAAGCGTGGTCACGCTGATAGGTTCACGAAATTCCGACTCCGGCGGTAATTCCATGGCGCCAGCTATGATGATTGATCCCGAGATTCGCCCGACCAAAGTTGACCGGGCCAGCGACGTTACCGGCATGGTGGAAACCGGGAATCTTACCGCCGTGCTGAATGACGAAGATGACGTGACTGCGGTGATGGAGTCGATGGTGCGATTGAGTAACAACAAGCTGGATCGAATCGATACCAGGTTAGCCAACGACGTCGATATCAAAAATTTGGTTCGCTGCGGCTATCTCAAGGCAGCGGACATCGCGGAAAAATTTGCCAATGTCAGTATCGATCCGGCCGAGGATGGCAATATCATTGACGGTGTCGATCCCAATGAATCCAGGCCCGGTATCTTCACGCAGGCCGAATATGACGGCGACAGCGAGTTCCGTAAGACCGCTGCCGTAATGAAGATGGTGATCGACGGATATGCCGGGGCAGGGACGATAGCGATAGGAGGGTACGACTACCATACTGGTGACCGCGAAACCGGAGAGCGGCGCGACTTGCGTGCGGGTCGTTGCATGGGCGCCTGCCTTGAGTATGCCGCACGGCGCGGCAAACCGTTGATGCTGTACGTGTTCAGCGATGGATCGGTTGCAAGCAACGGTACCATTGATAACTCGGTTGACGGACGCGGTAAAGGGGTCTGGACAGGCGATAACTCTTCGACGGCAGCCTCGTTTTTCCTGGTTTACAATCCCAATGGTCCTGTTACGCCCATTCGGCAACAAATCGGTTACTTTCGCAGCGACGGTTCCGTAGAGACCGCTTCCAGCCCGGCCGCGAACAACGTCAACCTTCTGGTTGAAACGGTCATTTTGAACTACATGGCGCTCAACGGAGATATTGGTCTTTTCCCGGGCATATTCACGGGCTTCGGCAACAATCCTTCTCCCGCATTTCTGGACAGCCTTACCGCATTCGGTCCCCTGGTTTAGGTCGGCAGCCTCCGGAAACACACGGCGGATAGACTGAGCTGCGACCGCCCCGGGTCGTTCCGGTACGGGTACGGGATAGCGGCGTTGAAGCGCTAGTCAGTTTTCCGGTCTCTGTAGACTGTTCTGGCAACGACCCATGCCTCGACCCGCTCGGCGCCCGAGCGCTTCAGCGTTCGGGCCAGTTCGTTCAGCGTCGCGCCCGTGGTAAACACATCATCGATCAGAATGAATCGACGTCCGTCGAGGAGGCCGTTCGTCGAGAATGCGCCGCGCAGGTTTGCTCCTCGGCTGGTTGCCGGCAGCGCGGACTGGGCGATTGTATATCGTCTGCGATAACAGCAATTCAGATCTAGCGGAAAGCCCCGTTTACGGAGGGGTCTGGCGATCTCCAGCGCCTGGTTGTAGCCGCGTTCAGCCAGGCGCTTCCGATGGAGCGGCACCGGTATCACAATGGCCCCGTCAGGATCGGCAGGAAACGTTTCGAGAAGCAGCGCCCCAAACAGGCGGGCGACGGCCAGATCCTGGTGGAACTTCATGGCCAATATCCAGTCGTCGACCGGATTCCGGTATTCGAACAATGCCCGGCAGCTGTCGAGGGTCGGATGTGTTGACCGGTTCTGGCATTTGGGACAGATTGTTGCGCCCGTCGCGGCGGGCATCGGTACGGCGCATCGCGGGCAGGTGTGGGTCAGCCAGGGCAGGTCCGCGCGACAATGCCGGCAGAGTTCCATGTCCGGCAGACCCGGGGCGCAGCACAGCCGGCAGGTCGTGGGGAGCAACTTCGAATGGATAGATTCTAGCCATTTGTAAACCATAAGCAACCTTCCCTGGTTGACAAGCGGGCTCGCCTGCCCGCATAGTTCAGCGTCCAGCTGTAGTGTATCTCATTGATGACTATGACCGAATCCGAATTTTCCGAAGCGGTGGGCGTTGGAGTCCACATGCTGCCCGGGCGCAAGGCGCGCGCGGCAGCGTCCGTCTTCAATATAGGGAATGTCGTCGCCATCCTCGTGCCGATCCCGCTCGGAATGTTGTGGCTCGGTATGTCGATGCTGGTTTACGCCATGAATCGCCATCATCCCAACGAGAAGGTCGGTCACTACACTCAGCAGGCGGCTTACCGTTTTTACGGCGTAACGGGTTTTTTCGTGGCCGCGGCAACCTTCATTCCGGGTGGCGGCTGGAACTATTACCTGGCGGCCTGGGCGCTGGCTGCCCTTGTACTGATTCCCTGGTCAATCGTTGATCTGGTGCGCATTCGCCGTGATGACTGGGAAGATATGGAATTACCGGTGGAGACATATGAAAACAGCAGCAAAGACTGATGATTTCTGCGACGCCCCCCAGACGCTGCGTTATGACTGGCATAAACACGAAATCGAAGCCTTGTTCGAACTGCCGTTCAACGATCTTCTGTATCGTGCGCAGCAGGTGCACAGGCAGCGCTTCGATCCCAATGCGATCCAGATAAGCACCCTGTTAAGCATCAAGACGGGTGGCTGTCCGGAAGATTGTGGCTATTGTCCGCAGAGCGTGCATCACCAGACCAGCGTTGAGCCGGAAAGCCTGATGGACCTGGACGCGGTGGTGGACGCCGCGCGAGCCGCGAGGCGGGCGGGTGCCACCCGGTTTTGCATGGGAGCAGCCTGGCGCAATCCGCGCGGTCGAAATTTCGAGCGGGTTCTGGAAATGGTGGAACACGTCCGCAAAGAAGGCCTTGAAACCTGTATGACGCTCGGCATGCTCGACGAAGATCAAACCCGGCGACTGAAAGAATCCGGTCTTGATTATTACAATCATAATCTCGATACGTCGCCGGAGTTTTACGGAGAGATCATTACTACACGAACTTACCAGGATCGGCTCGACACGCTGCGTCGAGTGCGCGATGCGGGAATCAATGTTTGCTGCGGCGGCATTGTCGGCATGGGCGAAAGCCGCGCAGATCGTGTGTCGCTCATGCAGCAGCTTGCGAGCCAGGAGCCGCATCCGGAAAGTGTGCCGGTCAACATGCTGGTGCGGGTGGAAGGGACGCCCCTCGCCCAGGGTGGGCAGATCGATCCCTTCGAGTTTGTGCGCACAATTGCGGTTTCCCGGATTCTCATGCCGAAATCGCACGTGCGCCTGTCGGCCGGGCGGGAGCAGATGAGCGATGAACTGCAGGCTTTGTGCTTTCACGCTGGCGCGAATTCGATTTTCTACGGCGAAAAACTGCTGACCACGCCGAATCCCGGAGCGGATCACGATCGGCAATTGTTTGATCGTCTGGGACTGCACCCCGGGTAAAGCGTGGCGGTGGGGAATTCCGACCGCGTAACGAGGAACAGATGCAGGACCTGGTCACATCGCTGAATGAACGCAGGCAGCGAAAGCTCTACAGAACTCGGCAGACGCTGGAAGGTTCGCAGGACGTTGTCATCCATGTCGATGGTCGTGAATATCTCTCATTCTGCAGTAATGACTACCTTGGCCTGGCCGCTCACCCGCGACTGATCACCGCATTCAAGGAAGGTGCCGATCGCTTCGGCGTTGGCAGTGGCGCGGCGCACCTGATTACCGGGCACAGTTATGCGCATCAGGCGCTCGAAGAAGAATTGGCGGATTTTGTCGAGCGGCCACGGGCGCTGCTGTTTTCCACGGGTTACATGGCCAATCTCGGTGTGGTGTCGGCACTCGCTGGTCGTGGCGATGTTGTTCTCGAGGACCGTCTCAACCACGCCTCCCTCATCGATGCCGCGCGTCTCAGCGGTGCTCAGCTGGTTCGTTATCGGCACAGCGACATGAACAGTCTCCGCCGCAAGTTGTCACCCATCGAAACGGGTGCATGCCTGATCGCCAGCGACGGCGTGTTCAGTATGGACGGAGATCGCGCGCCTCTGCGCGAACTCGCGTCCGCCGCAGAGCAAGGCGGTTCCTGGTTGCTTGTTGACGATGCGCATGGATTCGGAGTTCTGGGGCCGGATGGCAGGGGCTGGTTTTTCGATCAGCTGGCGCATGCAGGCGATGAGGCCATACTTATGGCCACTCTTGGCAAGGCTTTCGGAACCTTTGGTGCATTTGTCGCGGGGTCTGAAGCCTTGATAGAAACCCTCGTACAGCACGCCAGAACCTTTGTCTATACGACAGCGCCACCACCCGCTGTTGCATGGGCGACGCGTACCGCACTGCAGATGGTGCGCGAGGGTCATGATTTGCGTGACAATCTCCACGCTTCGATTGTGCGTTTCCGCCAGGGCGCAGAGCAGCTTGGAATTCCGCTAATGCCATCCGATACGCCTATACAGCCGGTAATCGTGGGTGATGCAGGTGCCGCGTTGCGTCTCAGTGAGGCATTGCGCGAGCGCGGGATTCTTGTCACCGCGATTCGTCCGCCGACAGTGCCTGAGGGCACAGCGCGTCTGCGGATTACTCTGTCTGCGCGACATGCGCCCCAGCAAGTCGACCGTTTGTTGGCAGAATTGAACGTCAGTTTCAGTGAGATTCTCGATGTTGCACGTTGATGTCTTTGGCGAGGGGCCGGATCTTGTTCTGTTGCATGGGTGGGGAATGCATTCAGGCGTAATGACGCCATGGGCGCGTGAACTGGCTTCATCGTTTCGGGTCACGGTGGTCGATCTGCCGGGCCACGGCAAAAGCCCGGGCGCGGAACTGACGGAGCTCGGAGACTGGGCCGACGCAGTGCTTGATGTGATACCCGCCGGGGCCTGGTGGCTGGGCTGGTCGCTCGGAGGTCTCGTGACTTTGAAGGCGGCGCAGCGAAAACCCGGCCACCTTCGAGGTGCATTGTTCATGGCGTCGACACCGAGATTCGTCGCAGGGCCGGACTGGCAGGTGGCGGTTGATGCGCAGGTGTTCGATCAGTTCGCTCAGCATCTGCAGGATGATGTGAGCAGGACCTTGCTGAGGTTCGTTTCGCTCCAGGTAAGGGACTCCGACCGCAGTGGTCAGACGTTGCGTCAGCTGCGCGCGGCACTGAACGCAAGGCCTGAGGCGGAACCGGAGGCATTACGCAATGGCCTTGCGTTTCTGAGAAATTCCGACATGCGTCATATGCTCGCTGATGCCGGCCAGCCGTTGTACTGGATCTTCGGCGAGAGGGATACGCTTGTCCCCGGGCGGCTCAGCGCATTGCTGCCGGGCAACGGCATCAGGCTGATAAAGGGCGCGGGTCATGCGCCGTTTCTGTCCCATCCGCAACAGTGCACCGAACAGATAAAGCAGTGGCTTACGGCAACCGACGAGCGCAATGAATATGCAGCAGGCTGACCAGATTCCGGACAAGGCGCTGGCCCGCCGCAGCTTCGAACATGCGGCAGCCGGATACGATCAGGCTGCGGTATTGCAGAAAGAAGTGGGGCAGCGCCTCCTCGAGCGTCTCGATCTTATGAACCTGCAGCCTTTGCGCGTGCTTGATCTTGGCGCCGGAACCGGACAATGTCTCCCCGGTTTGTTCGAGCGTTACGCAAAAGCGCAAGTCGTGGCCCTGGACATCGCGTTGCCGATGTTGGGGCATGCCCGCAAGAAAGGCCGCTGGCTGCGTCGCCCGCGCTGCGTATGCGCCGATGCCGAGAAGTTGCCATTCACCGATAACAGTTTTGACCTGGTGTTCTCGAATTTGATGCTGCAATGGTGCGTTGATCTGCAATCGACATTTCAGGAGTTGCAGCGCATTCTCCGTCCGGGCGGATTGTTACTGTTTTCCAGCTTCGGCCCGGACACGCTTAAGGAGCTGCGCGAAAGCTGGCAGAGCGTCGATGCGTTTTCACACGTGAATGCGTTCGTGGATATGCATGATGTAGGGGACGCGCTTGTCCGCGCCCGCTTTACCGACGCCGTAGTGGATGTCGAGCGACTTACACTTACCTATCCTGACGTTCTGCAGCTCATGCGGGAACTGAAACAGATCGGCGCGCACAATGTCACCGGCGGCAGGCCGCGGGGATTGACCGGTAAGGCGCATCTGCAAAGGGTGATCGAATCCTACGAGCGATTCAGGCGCGACGGCGTGTTGCCGGCCAGCTATGAAATCGTCAATGGTCATGCCTGGGCTGTCAGTAACGAAACGAGCGTTCCCCTGGAGAGTATAAGAAGGCGATGATTCGGGGGGTTTTTGTCACAGGCACCGATACCGGGGTCGGCAAGACCTGTGTCAGCCTGGGACTGATGCAGGCGTTGCAGGCGCAGGGAGTTTCCGTGCTCGGGATGAAACCGGTGGCCAGCGGCTGCGTTGCATCTGAAGCAGGTATGCGCAATAGCGATGCAGAGCATCTGCGAGTGCAAGCTTCGCACGCTGCGTCTTATGAGCTGGTAAATCCCTATGCGTTCGAACCGCCCGTAGCGCCTCATCTGGCAGCCGAAGCTGGCGGGGTTGAGATCGAAATTCCGGCCATCAAAGCGGCGTTCGCCCAACTGGCGGCACTGGGGGACTGTGTCGTTGTCGAAGGCGTTGGCGGATGGTCCGTGCCCATCAACGACAGCGAAACAATGGCTGACGTGGCGCTGGCGCTGGATATTCCGATTATTCTGGTGGTCGGAATCCGCCTGGGTTGCCTGAATCACGCGTTATTGACGGCGGATGCAATCAGGCGTTCGGGTGCGCGTCTGGCGGGTTGGGTTGCCAATCATGTTGACGCGAACTGTGAGCTGCAGGATCTAAACGTTCAGGCGTTGCGCCAGAGACTGGGCGCACCTTTACTCGGTGACTTTCCCTATATGACTGAAAATGGCTTGCCTGCCTTGCGATTCGAACAGCCTGATATCAGGCAGTTGCTGGTCAGTTGAGCTTTTTCCTGACCTTGCGGATTTCCATGGTGGCCGGCTCGTAGCCATTGTCCTGGGCTTTTTGCAGCCAGTCCATCGCGAGCTGGTAGTTCTCGTTTCCGGCAGAATCGGCATAAAGTTTACCCAGTTCGTACTGGGCAGGCGGGTATCCCTTTTGGGCTGCTTTCTCCAGCCACGCCCTGGCTTTGGCGGGGTCCTTTTCCACGCTGATGCCCTGAAGGTAGAAAAGGCCCAGCTTGTATTCCGCTTTGTCCAGCCCCTGGTCGGCCGCCTTGCGATACCATTCCAGAGCGAGGTCGTCGTCTGCATCGGTTCCGCGCCCCTTTTCATAACGGTAACCGACATCATATTGTGCTTCGATGTCACCTTCCTGCGCAGCAGCCAGCTTGCGCTCGAACATGATTTCTCCCGCGGCAAAGCATTGCGCGGTAACGACTGTGGTGGTGATGGCGATCAAAACGATGGCTAGCAAGTGTCTCATGTCCGTTTCCCTGTTCGTCCGTGAAGTCCGAAAAATCCTGTCAGACATTTTTCACCTAATTATGCGAATGAACTTCGGCCGGTTATGCGGCGACTTGAATGCGCGCTGGCGCCGATCCGGTAATGGATGCTGTCCAGACTGCCACGCCCGACCGAATTGCTGGCTATTCACTCAATACATCCATACTTTAGAATATACTAAATTAATGTTTTACAACTAACTGATATAGCTAATATTTATGACCATAATTTTTTAATTATTTTGCGCGCTCTCAACCCGGGGGGTTAAGATGCGCGCCAGCGCGCGATACTGTGGCTCTTCCGCGTGGGCAAGTGGTTTTTTCAGAGGTATCAGGGTGGTCGCAACGCAGTTTGATAGTCTGGACGCTTCCCGTCGGTTTATGATCCGACCCAACTGTTCCATGCCGTGGCGCGCGGTCAAGCGGTTCTACTTCGGTATGGTTCTTGTATCAGTCGGAATTGCTTCGATTTTTGCCTTTCACGGTGCATGGATGATCCTTCCGTTCGCTGGACTCGAGATGCTCGCCCTCGGGTCGGCGCTGTATGTCGTGGCGCTGCGCGGATGCCGTTGGCAGACCATATCTATTAGAAGTAATAGCGTGGATATTGCCGAAGGGCGCTCGGGCAATGGTCGACAGCAGACATTCCGGCGTGCCTGGGCACAGGTTGATATGCAGCCGGCTCCTGTTGAGGGGCATCCTGCGCGACTTGTGATTCGTTCCCATGGACAGGCGGTGGAGATCGGCAGTTACCTTAACGAAACAGAAAAACTACGGCTGGCGCAGGAACTGCGCGAGGCACTACGCTGGCAGGACTAAGGCCGGTCGGTGCGGTCTGCGTTCGCATGACGCCAGACCCTTTATTTATAAGAATCCAGGAGTCGGAAGGAGAGACGGTGTGTTGGTAGCAAAAGCAAAGCAAACGCTGGTGGCGGTTCTGGGGGGCGCGATGTCAATGCATGCGGCCACCGTATCTGCCGAGTACGGGCTGAATCTGCCGCGCGGTGTTACGCCCATCAGCCGTGATGCCTATGACATGCATATGCTGGTGTTCTGGGTATGTGTGGCAATCGCCGTGGTGGTTTTCGGCGCCATGTTCATATCGATTGTCAGGCATCGCAAGTCGAAAGGGGTCAAGCCGGCCCAGTTTCATGAGAGCACTGCTGTCGAGATTGTCTGGACGATAGTTCCATTTCTCATCCTGGTCGGAATGGCGATTCCCGCCACCAAGGCGCTGGTGGCGATGGAAGACACCAGTAATTCGGATCTGAGCATCAAGGTTACGGGTTACCAGTGGAAATGGGGTTATGACTACATCGACGACGGAATAAGTTTCGTCAGCTCGCTCTCTACGCCCAAAGAACAGATTTATGATCAGCAGAGCAAGGGTGAAAACTACCTGCTTGAGGTGGACAACCCGCTGGTGGTGCCCGTCAACAAGAAGGTTCGCTTGCTGGTGACTGCAAACGACGTCATACACTCATGGTGGGTTCCGGAACTGGGAATGAAGAAAGATGCGATTCCGGGCTTCATCAACGAAATGTGGATCAAGGTTGAGGAAGAGGGAACATACCGCGGTCAATGCGCGGAACTGTGCGGGAAGGACCACGGCTTCATGCCCATTGTGGTGGTAGCCAAGAACGACGAAGACTACGGCAAATGGCTGATGGCGCAAAAGACCGCCTCGGATGCCGAAGCGGCGGCAGCAGAGCGCGATTGGTCCATGCAGGAATTGATGGAGCGGGGCGAAAAGACCTACACCACCTACTGCGCGGCATGTCACCAGGGGAACGGGGAAGGTGTTCCCGGCGCTTTCCCGGCGTTGAAGGGCGGCAAGATTACAACCGGACCCAGTAGCGAGCACCTGAACCTGGTCATCAACGGCAAGGCGGGTACTGCAATGGCGGCATTTGGCGGCCAACTCAGCGATGTTGACCTGGCCGCGGTTGTGACCTACGAGCGCAACGCCTGGGGTAATAATACCGGTGACATGGTTCAACCTTCCGAAGTAAAAGCTGCCCGCTAAGGGTCGTGGAGGAATAGTAATGAGTACAGCAACAACACACGACGCACATCACGAAGAGCATCCGGGCGGCCTGCTGCGCTGGGTCTTCACGACAAACCACAAGGATATCGGAACACTTTATCTGTTGTTCTCGCTGTTGATGTTCATGGTGGGCGGCGCCATGGCGATGATTATCCGCGCTGAACTGTTTCAGCCCGGTCTGCAGTTCGTGGAGCCGCAGTTTTTCAATTCCATGACCACAATGCATGCGCTGATCATGATCTTCGGCGCCGTCATGCCCGGCTTCGTCGGTCTCGCCAACTGGCTGGTTCCCATGATGATCGGTGCGCCGGACATGGCCCTGCCGAGGATGAACAACTGGAGTTTCTGGATTCTCCCCTTTGCCTTCGCCATGCTGCTTTCCACGCTTTTCATGGAGGGCGGCGCGCCGGCGAGCGGCTGGACCATGTATCCGCCGCTGGTGTTGCAGACCGGGGACGCCTTCCCGTTCCTGATTTTTTCGGTGCACTTGATGGGCATCTCGTCGATCATGGGCGCGATCAATATCGTGGTGACGATCGTCAACATGCGTGCTCCCGGAATGAATCTGATGAAAATGCCGTTGTTCGTCTGGACCTGGCTGATTACCGCCTACCTTTTGATCGCGGTAATGCCGGTGCTGGCGGGCTCGGTGACCATGCTGCTGACGGACCGCTTTTTCGAGACATCGTTCTTTAACGCGGCGGGTGGTGGTGATCCGGTCATGTTCCAGCACATTTTCTGGTTCTTCGGGCACCCCGAGGTGTACATCATGATTCTGCCCGCGTTCGGCATCGTGTCGCAGATCATTCCGACTTTCGCTCGCAAGCCTTTGTTCGGATACAGCTCGATGGTTTACGCCACAGCGTCTATCGCGTTCCTGTCGTTCATCGTCTGGGCGCACCACATGTTCACTGTCGGCATGCCGTTGACCGGTGAACTGTTCTTCATGTACGCAACGATGCTCATCGCGGTGCCAACCGGAGTCAAGGTCTTCAACTGGGTGTCTACCATGTGGAAGGGCTCCATGACCTTCGAAACACCGATGCTGTTCGCCATCGGCTTCGTGGTGCTGTTCACGATTGGCGGGTTCTCCGGCCTCATGCTCGCGATCACCCCGGTGGACTTCCAGTATCACGACACCTATTTCGTGGTGGCGCATTTCCATTACGTTCTGGTAACCGGCGCGGTTTTCTCGATCATGGCCGCCGCCTACTACTGGATGCCGAAGTGGACGGGCAATATGTATGACGAAAGACTCGGCAAACTGCATTTCTGGCTGTCGACTATTTTTGTCAACGTGCTGTTTTTCCCGCAGCACTTCCTGGGGCTGGCGGGTATGCCGCGCCGCATCCCGGATTACGCGGTCCAGTTTACGGAGTTCAACCAGATCTCCAGTATCGGCGGTTTCGCTTTCGGCCTGACGCAGCTGCTGTTCGTATACATCGTCTACAAGACGATCAAGGGCGGAGAGAAAGCAACGGACCAGGTGTGGGAAGGCGCGCATGGCCTTGAATGGACGCTCAGTTCACCACCCCCGTATCACAGCTTTACAACTGCGCCGGAAGTGAAGTAGAGCGCCAGGCAGCGAACGCCGTGAGCAGCGGCGTTCGCTGTGGACGTGGAGTAAGCAGTTCAATGACACAAAAGAAACGCGCCCGCCTGATGGCAGTGCTGCTGGCGCTGGTCGCCGCGGGCCTGTACTTCGGCTTCATGTGGATGACGGCAAACGGACATTTATGAGCACATCCGAGCTTCAGGCGGCCAACAGGCGAACTTTGCGGCGATTGGCGTTTCTGGTCGTCGGGATGTTCGGTTTTGTGTTCGCCCTCGTTCCTCTCTACGACGTTTTCTGCGACATCACCGGTCTGAACGGCAAAACCTCCGGCAAGCCGGCAGTGGCCGCGGAGGTTCAGCCGGTTCTGTCGCGTACAGTGATGGTCGAGTTCGTGGCAAGCGTAAACGAGAGCATGCCGTGGGATTTTAAACCCTCTGTGACGCGTATGGAGGTGCATCCTGGCCAGATGTACCGAACGAGCTTTTATGCGAGGAATCGCACCGAAGAAACCATGGTTGGTCAGGCAATACCGAGCGTGACACCGGGTCAGGCGGCGCGACACTTCAAAAAGACCGAGTGTTTCTGCTTCACCGAGCAGCAGTTCGGGGCGCGCGAAGGACGCGATATGCCGCTGCTGTTCATGGTTGATCCGGATCTACCCGAGGATATCGAGGTACTGACCCTGGCCTATACCTTTTTCGACAAGCAAAAGAATCTGAATTAATACACCAAAAATGAGGATGCTGGAATGAGTGAAGCACACGGTGGATATTATGTACCTCACGGCACCACCTGGCCGATCGTCGGATCCATCGGGCTGACAACGCTGGTCGTCGGGTTTGCCAACTACCTGAACGGATCGAGCAGCGGAATGCCCGTAATGGCCGTCGGCCTGGGTATCGTGCTGCTGATGATGTTCGGCTGGTTCGGCGTGGTGATCAGGGAAAGCGAAAGCGGCCTGTATAACGATCAGGTGGACAAATCGTTCCGGTGGGGTATGAGCTGGTTCATCTTCTCCGAGGTCATGTTCTTCGCTGCCTTCTTCGGAGCCCTGTACTACGCCCGAATCCTGTCCGTACCGTGGCTTGGTGGTGCGGATGTCAGCACCAATGAATTTCTCTGGAACGGCTGGGAGGCTGCCTGGCCGACCAATGGTCCCGGTGAGATCGGCGGCGAATTCGAGACAATGGGTGCCTGGGGTATTCCTGCGATCAACACCCTGTTGCTGCTGTCCAGTGGTGTTACCGTGACCTTCGCGCACTGGGCCTTGAAGAAAGGCAATCGGGGCCCGCTGGTGCTGTGGCTGCTGGCGACGGTAATCCTCGGTTTTACCTTCCTCGGTTTGCAGATGTACGAATACGGCCATGCTTACCACGAACTCAATTTGACACTGGGTTCGGGCATCTATGGATCGACGTTCTTCATGCTGACCGGTTTTCACGGCATGCATGTGACCATTGGCGCTATCATGCTGACCATTATCATGCTGCGTTGCATCAAGGGTCACTTCACGGCGGATCGCCACTTTGCCTTTGAGGCTGTGGCCTGGTACTGGCATTTCGTTGACGTGGTGTGGCTTGGACTCTTTATCTTCGTGTATATGTTGTAGCAACACAGAGATGCAAAAAAAAACGCCGCACCGCGGCGTTTTTTTATTGGGAGATTTAGCGTCACTCCGTCGCGGGGTTTTGATTGACCGGGTGCTGCGCGGGATAAATGCCATGCGGTTTCAGTTCGCCGGTGGCGATTGCCAGCATCAGCAATGCAAAAAGCGAGACCGACAAGGCAATGCGCACGGTCAGCGCCCTGGCGGTTCTGTCCGTTTTGCCCTTGTCTCTCACCAGGTAAAACATGCCGCTGGCGAGGCTCAGGACGATCAGCGCCAGCACAACGACGGCAACAACTTTGATAATCATTGGGAGTCTGCCCGATATCCGATATTGCGAGTATAGGGTAAGCAGATTTCGCTTGCGAGGCCGGGATGCGCTGCGTAGGCTGCGCGCATGCGTTTTGGCAGTCTGGAATTCACTCCCGGCCGTTGGCCGACACTCGTAACCGCGCTGTTGTTGGGGCTTTTGACTTCGCTCGGTTTCTGGCAGCTGGATCGCGCCGAGCAGACGCGCGCTCTGCTCGGCAAGTACAGTCAGAAGGCACAGACCGTGATCCAGCTGGAACCACACCTGTCAGGGTTCGGCGAGCTGCAGTTCCAGTGGGCGGAAGCATCCGGCAGCTATGACAACGATCACCAGTTCCTGCTGGACAATATGACTCACAATGGGCGGGTCGGTTATCATGTGCTGACGCCATTGCGGTTGCGCGGATCCGGTGTCGGTGTGCTGGTAAATCGCGGCTGGATTCCCATCGGGGCGACGCGTGCGCAGTTGCCTGATCCTGAAGTCGGCGAATTGCCGCGCCGCGTTTCAGGGCGACTCAGGCTTCCAGCGACCGAAACCTTTATGCTCGGTGCAGAACAGCCGCGCGAGGTGTGGCCGTACCGCATACAACGCATCCGGATCTCCGATCTTGAAAGAGAGCTGGGGTATCCCTTGCTGCCGGTTGTCCTGCTGCTGGACGAGCAGCAGGAAGACGGATTCGCAAGAGAGTGGAGGCCGGTCAGATATGGACCTGAACGCAATATCGGATACGCCGTCCAATGGTTCGGCCTGGCGCTGGTGCTGCTCATCATTTACCTTGTAGTGAATACCCGCAAAGTGACCTGATCTATGACTGAAATCGATACCGCGCCCGTTGGCCGCTCCCGGCTGGCGCTCGTTTTGCTCTTCGCGATATTCGCCGCGCCGGTGATCCTGGCATGGCTGGTATTCTATGTGTTCCCGGAATGGCAACCCTCCGGCACCACCAATCATGGTCAGCTGGTGGAGCCCGTGCGTCCACTGCCGGGCTTTGAGCTGGAGACGGTTGCCGACGGCACCATCGACGAAACGTTCCTGCGCGGGAAATGGACCCTGGTTTACTGGTCAGGCGGCGCCTGCGATGACGACTGCATGCAGCAGTTGTTCACGCTGCGACAGGTCCGCCTGGCACAGGGCAAGAACATCGACCGTCTGCAGCGCCTGATGCTGTGGGCGGAACGGGATGGAACCGGCGGCGGCACGGATACCGTCCAGCAACATTACCCCGGCCTGGTCATAGCGCCGGTGACTGCCGCCGAACACAGTCAGCTGCTCGAGGTTTTCGCGCTGGACGACGCGGACGTTCTCACTGCCCGGCGTGCCTACCTGGTGGATCCGCTGGGCAACCTGATGATGCTCTGGCAACCCGGGGATGATCCGGCGGGCATTATCAAGGACCTCGAAAAACTCTTAAAATGGTCGGGATTGGGTTAAAATACCGCGACGATAAATACCGGCGCCAGCGAGCCGGAGAGGGTTGGAAATCAGCATGAGTTATTCTCTGACAGCCGGCGTGGCAGGGCAGTGGCGGGATTATCTCGGTGTTTGCAAGCTCAAAGTCGTTGCCTTGATCGTATTCACCGCGCTGGTCGGAATGTTTCTCTCTGTGCCCGGTATGGTGCCCTGGTCCGCGCTGATTTTCGGTACGCTGGGTATCGGCATGGCCGCGGCATCGGCCGCCGCCATCAACCACGTTGTGGATCAGCACGCGGATGCCCGCATGGCTCGCACCCGCAATCGCCCGGTAGCCAGCGGCCATCTTACCGGGCGCAACTGCCTGACTTTCGCGCTGCTGCTGGGGGCCGCGGCGATGTGGATCCTGGTCCAGTTTGTCAATCCCCTGACCGCGCTGCTCACCTTTATTTCCCTCATCGGCTATGCAGTGATATACACCCTGTATCTGAAGCGCGCGACACCGCAAAATATCGTCATTGGCGGAGCAGCCGGAGCCGCGCCACCGGTGCTGGGCTGGACAGCTGTAACGGGTACTGTCGACCCCAATGCCCTGCTGCTGTTTCTGATTATCTTTGTCTGGACGCCGCCGCATTTCTGGGCGCTGGCGATCCACCGTCGCAACGAGTATGCCAAGGTTGATATTCCCATGCTGCCGGTCACGCACGGCGTCAACTTTACCCGGTTGCAGGTGCTGCTTTATACGATTCTGCTGGTGGTGGTGACGCTGCTGCCGTTTGTGACGCGTATGAGCGGGTGGCTGTATCTGGCGGGCGCGCTCGGTCTCGGCGGCGGCTTTCTCTATCATGCCTGGATGCTGATGCGCGACGAAAGCGGCAAGCAGGCGATGAAAACGTTCGGATACTCCATCGTCTACCTCATGGCCCTGTTCGCCTTTCTGCTTGTCGATCACTATGTTCCGCATGTGATCGCCCATCTCGGCTAGTTGCCCCCCGATCTGCGTCGCGTGGTGCCGCAGGCCGGACCGGCAACGCGCTCCACCCCCGATGTTGATATTCTCCGCGCCCCGGGCTTAGTATGCTCTCGAGGCGCGCGATATCGTCGCCAGCCTGGATTTCTCACCGCCGTTCGTCGCAGTGGAAGGACGGTGAGAAATGCGTACTGGAGGTGGCTTGATGAACGGGATACTCGAGGAATCGTTAAGTGCGGGCAACGTCGCGGTCTGCGTCAAGGACGCCGATAAAAACGTCCTGATGCAAAATGAGCAATGCCGCCGCATTTGCGGTGAATGCGTGGGAGAAACCTGTGAGCGCGGCTGTATGGAATTATATGCCAGCGATGACGCCCAGCAATGGAAAGACTGGGGGAGCCGGGTCTACAAACACAGCTACATACACGGCAAATTTTTCGATGTCACACTGCTTTGCAGTACGGATTCCATCATAACCTTTCTGCAGCCGCTGGAAGAAAAGTACGACATGGCAATGGCTTACTACCGCGACAAAGGCCTCACCAGTCGCGAAACGGAAGTCGTCTCCCTGACGATCCGTGGCGTATCCAATACCGAAATATGCAAAGAGCTGTCTATCACCCGTGCCACGTTAAGAACGCATCTGAACAATATTTATCATAAATTCCGCGATCTCGGCGAGTCGCCGGAGTTCATCCCCGCCGCGCGAACGCGCTGATCCGCCACGACGATTCGCGCGGGCGTTTTCTGCAAGGTTGCCTGTTCCCCTTTCTTGATCCACGTCAAGGAAACCGGTGCTTCTCTCATGTTCGAATGCCGCATTTCTCTACCCGGATAGAGCGGGACAGGTCAGGCCGTGCGTCGATCCGGCGCGCGGCTGCAGTTGCAGAGGAGGGCTTCGCGTATGGAGCATTGCGTTTTTATTCACACCAATCACAAGCAGATCGTCGGCGCCCATGTTGCTCAATACGCGCTGCGCAGATACTCGCATCACAATGACAGATTCGACGTCAAAATCATCGAACTCAAGGATTACCCCTTCTTCAGCGCCCGCGAAGGCCAGCTTTACCTGCGCGACGGGATGAAGCGGCGCTGGCTGAACAACGATCTGCAGTCCTTTACGCCGCTGCGTTTCATGCCGCCGGAACTGATGAACTACGCGGGTCGCGCGGTGGTGATCGATCCCGACATTTTCGCCGTATCCGATGTCTGGGACCTGCTGAATCGCGATATGCAGGGCAAGGCTATCATGTGCCGTCCACGGACCGGAACCAAGGGACGCTTCGACCGCTGCCTCGCCAGCAGCGTCATGCTGCTTGATAACGCGAAACTCAGGCACTGGCAAGTGGAGGAAAATTTCGGCGAGATGTTTGAATTCCGGCGCGACTACATGAACTGGATCTGCCTGAAGACAGAGCCGCGCGAAACCATCGGCCTGTTCGAGAACGAATGGAACGATTTCGATCGCCTTACGCCGCAAACGCGCATGCTGCATACCACCAAACGCAAAACCCAGCCCTGGAAGACCGGATTGCCCATCGACCACCGGCCGAGAGAAAAATATCCGTTCTTCCCGCCCCTGGCGTGGGTGATGAAGGCACGACGCAAACTGTTCGGCGAATACGCGTTTCTCGGGCATTACAGGCCGCATCCCGATCCCAACCAGGAAAAGCTTTTCTTCGGCCTGTTAAAGGAATGCGTGGAAAAAGGCATCGTCACCGAAACCATGGTGCGTGAACAGATGAATCAGAATCACGTGCGTCACGACGCTTTCGAAATACTGGACCGTACGCCGCCGCTTGCGCCCGCAGCCTGAGCCCGCAGCGCCGCACAGGGGGAGAGAGTCAATGCAGCACTGTGTCTTTATTCATACCAATCACAAGCAGATCGTGGGTGCATTGGTATCCGCCTGGTCGATGCGCAGGAACTCGGCGCATGCCGACAGGTTCGACGTCAGAATCGTCCAGCACAAGGACTTCCCCTTCATGCAGGAGCGCGAAGGGCAGATGTACCTTCGGGATGGTGCCAGGCGTCGCTGGCTCAACGATGACCTGCAATCGTTCACGCCATTGCGCTTTACGGCGCCCGAGTTGATGAATTACACCGGCCGCGCCGTGATGGTCGATCCCGATGTATTCGCGGTCGGCGACGTATGGGAGCTTTTTACGCGCGATATGTCGGGCAAGGCACTCATGTGTCGCACCCGTTCCAGCAAACCCGGCGAGACATCCGGGTGTCTGGCTTCCAGCGCCATGCTGCAGGACTGCGCGAAATTGCCGCACTGGCAGTTCCGCAAGCAGTTCGATGAAATGTTCGAATTCAGGCGCGACTACAAGAACTGGATCTGCCTTCGCACCGAGCCGCGGGACACCATCGGCCTGCTGGAGCACGAATGGAACAGTTTCGACAGGCTCGATGAGCAAACCCGAATGCTGCACAACACCAAGCGCAAGACGCAACCCTGGAAAGCCGGTCTGCCTGTGGACTTCAGACCTCCGGAAACGTTCCGATGGTTTCCGCCACGCGGCTGGTTGCAGCACGCGCGGCGATCGCTTTTCGGAGAGTACGGGCTGATGGGGCATTATCGGCCACACCCCGACCCCCGCCAGGAACAGTTCTTCTTCGGCTTGCTGAAGGAGTGTATCGAGGCGGGTGTCGTCAGCGAAGACATGATCCGCGAGCAAATGGCCAGTAACCACGTGCGGCACGATGCTTTCGAAGTGCTGGATCGCACACCGCCGCTGGCGCACGCCTGAGTTCCGGGGAACAGACGATGGATTACTGCGTTTTTATTCACACCAACCACAAGCAGATCGTCGGTGCGCTCGTGGCGGAGTACGCATTGCGCCGCAATTCCCGTAACAATGACAAATTCGACGTGCGGATTATCGAGCACAGGAATTATCCTTTCTTTCAGGAACGCGAAGGGCAGCTGTATCTGCGTGACGGTGTAAAGCGGCCCTGGTTTAACGATGATCTGCAATCATTCACGCCGCTGCGCTTCATGCCGCCCGAGTTGATGGGGTACCAGGGACGCTCCGTGGTAATCGATCCGGACATCTTCGCGGTCGGCGATGTCTGGGAACTGCTGTCGCGGGATATGCAGGGAAAAGCGATCATGTGCCGCCCGCGGTCAGGGCCGAAAGGCGTCATCGACCGTTGCCTGGCAAGCAGTGTCATGTTGCTGGATAACACGCAGCTGACGCACTGGAAAGTCGAGCAGCAGTTCGCTGAATTGTTCAGTTTCGAGCGCGATTACCAGCCATGGATCTGCCTCAAGCTCGAGCCGCGTGAATCGATCGGCCTGTTCGAGAACGAATGGAACGATTTCGACAGGCTCGACGACAGGACAAAGATGATCCACAACACGCGACGCCGGACCCAGCCCTGGAAGGCCGGGCTGCCGATCGACTGGAGACCGGCGGAAACATTCCGTCTGTTCCCGCCGCTAGGCTGGTTGATGCGCGCGAGACGGCACCTGTTCGGCGAATATGCCTTGCTGGGTCGCTACAAGCCGCATCCGGATCCCGCGCAGGAACGGTTTTTCTTTGGCTTGTTGAAAGAGTGCCTGGAGAAAGGCATCGTCAGCGAGGATATGATCCGCTCCCAGATGTCCCGCAATCATGTGCGGCATGACGCTTTCGAAGTGCTGGATCGTACCCCGAGACTGGCAGGCGCTTGGAAATGATGCGTTCGATGCAATCCGGCTTCCTTGTAACACGGCACGCGTGGAATGTCTGAGCCGGCGTTGCCACGGCGACCCCGGCTGCCGCGACCACTCGCGGCGCCTTTGTCGCTGCTGCCGACCTCGATACATTCAGGC
>JAGFJP010000102.1 GCA_024102665.1 Thiogranum sp.
GCCAAACACGCCACGACCCCGCGCAGGCATCTGATCCAGTACCCGTCCATGCTGTTCCTCATTGTTATGTGCCGAGACCCGCGGCATGCATTGTCCGGCGCCGGTGCAGTGCTTGCAAATTTACGGCTGCCGGCTGTCAGACGGCGGAATCGCTGCGCGTCCGGCATTGTGCCACGCGCGCCTGTGACGTTACATCGGCCCTGGCCGCGTTCGCGGCGTTCTCATCCGCAAGCAACTATGAAACACTGTCATGTAACAAGTGCACGGCGGACGAACATGTCATGAACCGGCTCGAGGCGCGGCTGCGCGATGAGCAGGCAATCCGCTGCGTCACTGCGTGTGGCCGGCGCATGCGGACGCTGCGATAAATGGGGAGGCTTTGATGGATCAGGCATTGGGCACAACGCCGCGACGCCGCGATCTTAAACCGGATGATGCGCACCTGGCCGGCCATGCGCCAGGACATTAACAGCAACCGTCGGCGCCTGTCCGGCGTGCAACTGTCGTGGTGGTTGCCGGGATGGATCGCGCTGTTCTGCGTGACAGCGCAGGCACTCACGGGAGCCGACGCGCTGCGCTTCGAGCGATCGCTCGTTGTGACCGAGCCGTGGCGGCTTCTCAGCGCGCATTTCATACATCTCGGGTGGACTCATCTCGCGCTGAATCTTGCCGGACTGGCGCTGACCTGGGCGATCGTCGGCCGCACCCTGAGAGAAGTCTGCTGGGCAGTCGCCGTGCCATGCTGTGCCCTGGTGGTGAGTGCCGGATTGTATGTGCGCGATACGGGCATCGACTGGTATGTCGGATTATCGGGCGTGCTGCACGGTCTGTTCACGCTCGGGGCGCTGGCCGGGTTGCCACAGGCGCGACTGTTCCACAGCCTGCTCCTGGTCGGGATCGTCGCCAAGGTGGGCTGGGAACTGGCTTATGGACTGAACGGCAACGCCGCCGAATGGATCGGCGGTGCTGTTGTCGTCAACGCGCACGTCTACGGCGTAGTGGCGGGTTTTGCATCCCTGCCGCTGGCGGCTGTGTGCCGCCACGCCGATACGCGAGGCAAGCCGGGCAGCGACTAGCGTCGCAGCGGATCGGCAATGCGGGGACGCGCCGGGCGCAGGGCGAACGCCAGCAACATCGCGAGCAGCGCCGCGACGCCGGTGTTGCCGCCGCCACCCGAGTCCTGCAGCGGTTCCGAGCCCGTCGCCGACCCGGTTGCCGGATCCGGCACGAGCGAGGACTCCGGCTGCATAGCGACGCACTGGTCCTCGATGTTGCCGGAAACCCTATTGTCGCCGCCGACCGGTGCCGGCATGTTGCTCTTGCACTGCAGGTTGCCGTCGATGACGTTTCCGGTAACAACCACGCCACCGAAGTTGCTGAACGCCTGGACATCGCCGCCCACTTCGTTACTGCGCACTTCCATGCGCGAACTGTTGCTGTCGAGCTGAATGTTGCCGTCCACATCATTGCTCACGATGAGGCTGGGATCGCCGACCATGCCGTCGAGCTGAATGTCGCCAATCACCCGCGTCCTTTCCACGTCGACGTAGTAGGCGCCCGCGCTCTGCGTCTGTATATTGCCGTCAATGTGGGCATCGCGGGCGACCAGAGATCCGCCGCCGTACAACAGCACATTGCCCTTGACAGTCGTGCCGTCAAGACGGCAGGCCGCGGCCACCTGGATATTGTCGTCGACGGTAACGGCTCCGGGGTTCGGTGGGCAGGCAAGGTCACCGAACGCTGGCAGACTGGCCGCGCTGAGCGCCAGACAGGCTGTCAGCGGTAACAGCTTTGCTCTCTGTTTCATAGTTTTCACTTCCTCACTGATCCATTTAACCGACACCGGAGTAGACAGCACCGGACTGCTGCAGGTTCGCGCCGTGGGAAAAACGAGGTAATGCTTCTTGCAGAACATCACGATCCCATGTCGCTATCATGGATTTTCCGAAAGCGGCTATTATGTTCTCACCCCAGCAAACAGACGGGAGTAATCGATGAACAGACTCTCTGGCGCCTTGTGCGGCATGGCCATCGCCGCGTTCTGCAATGCGGCGACAGCGGCGGGGGACAACGCTACGTCGCCCGCCGTCCAGCCGCGCGAACTGATCTACTGCGCCGACCTCATGACGCCCGCAGAGCGCGAGGCGTACCGCGCAGGCATGCGCGCGGCGCGCAGCCCCGAGGAACGGGCGGCGCTGCGCGAGGCGCACCGGGCAGACATGCAGGCGCGTG
>JAGFJP010000106.1 GCA_024102665.1 Thiogranum sp.
GGCCCCTGGTTCGACTGAGTACACGAATATGCATGCACTCAAGCAAACGATGAAAAGCCTGCTGCTCTGGGAGCTGCTCAAGGGCATGCGGCTGACGGGCAAATACCTGTTCGCGAAAAAGATCACGGTGCAGTACCCGGAGGAGAGGGCGCCGATGTCGCCGCGCTTTCGTGGCCTGCACGCGCTGCGCCGCTATCCCAACGGCGAAGAACGCTGTATCGCCTGCAAGTTGTGCGAAGCGGTGTGCCCGGCGCTGGCCATCACCATCGAGGCCGAGCCGCGCGAGGACGGCACGCGCCGCACCACGCGTTACGACATCGATCTGTTCAAATGCATTTTCTGCGGGTTCTGCGAAGAGTCCTGCCCGGTGGATTCCATCGTCGAGACGCGTGTGTATGAATATCATTTCGAAAACCGCGGCGAGAACATCATGACCAAGCAACAGCTGCTGGCCATGGGCGACAAGTATGAAGCGCAGATCGCAGCGGACCGCGCCGCGGACGCGGCGTACCGGTGAACGGTTGCACAGGAAGAGCTGAAAAACATGCCATTTGAGAAAATCGTTTTCTACCTGTTCGCGGCCATCCTGGTGTACGCGGCGACGCGCGTCATTACCGTGCGCAACCCGGTGCACGCCGCGCTGCACCTGGTGCTGGCGTTCTTCACCTCGGCCGGTCTGTGGATTCTGCTGGAAGCGGAGTTTCTCGCCATCACCCTGGTGCTGGTCTACGTCGGCGCGGTGATGGTGCTGTTCCTGTTCGTGGTCATGATGCTGGACATCAACACGGCGCCGATCCGCGAGGGTTTCATAAAGTATCTGCCGGTGGGGCTCACCGTCGCCGGCCTGATGATCCTGGAAATGTACCTGGTGGTGCAGAGCAAGTACTTCGATGCCGAGCGCATGCCGGCGCCGGTCCCAAAGGGCGCTGATTACAGCAACACCCGCGAGCTGGGCGGCGTGCTCTACACCGATTACGTCTATCCCTTCGAGATCGCCGCGGTGATCCTGCTGGTGGCGATTATCGCCGCCATCGCGCTGACCATGCGCAAGCGGCCGGAGACCCGTTTCCAGAATCCCGCCGAGCAGGTCAAGGTGCAACGCAACAGCCGCGTGCGGCTGGTAAAAATGGAGGCGGAACCGAAGGACTGAACACAAGGTCCCGGCGATAACAACAATGGTGCTTGCAGACTTTCTGATACTGGGTGCGGTGTTGTTCGGCCTGAGCGTGGCCGGCATTTTCCTCAACCGCAAAAACGTGATCATCCTGATGATGGCCATCGAGCTGATGCTGCTGGCGGTGAACATGAACTTCATCGCTTTTGCGCACTTTCTCGGTGATACGGCAGGGCAGGTGTTCGTGTTCTTCATCCTCACCGTCGCCGCCGCCGAAGCCGCCATAGGCCTGGCCATCCTGGTGGTGCTGTTCCGCAACCGGCGCACCATCAATGTCGATGACCTGGATACCATGAAAGGATAAGCGCCGTGGAGAATGTTTACCTCACCATCGTCCTCGCGCCGCTGATCGGCGCCATTCTCGCAGGCCTGTTCCCGCGTCAGCTCGGCCGCAGCGGCGCGCACTGGGTCGCCATTCTCGGCGTGGGCACCTCCTTCGTCCTGTCGCTGGTGGTGTTCAAGCACATCGTCATCGACGGCGCGCCCGCCTTCAACGGCCCGGTCTACACCTGGATGGTGTCGGAAGGCGTCAACATGCAGATCGGCTTCCTGGTCGACAAGCTGACCACGCTGATGATCATGGTGGTGTCGTTCGTCTCGCTGATGGTGCACATCTATACCATAGGCTACATGGCCGACGACGAAGAGAACTGGCCGAAGACCAGCCTCGCCGGACGCCACAGCTACCAGCGCTTTTTCGCCTATATCGCGCTGTTCACTTTCTCCATGCTGATGCTGGTGATGTCCAACAACTTCCTGCAGCTGTTCTTCGGCTGGGAAGCGGTAGGCCTGGTGTCGTACCTGCTGATCGGCTTCTGGTCGACACGGCCGACGGCGATATTCGCCAACCTCAAGGCGTTCCTGGTCAACCGCGTCGGCGACTTCGGTTTCCTGCTCGGCATCGCCGCCATCCTCATGGTGTTCGGCACCCTGGACTACGCCGAAGTGTTCGCCCTGGCGCCCTCGAAAGCCAGCGAAACCATCGAGATTTTCGACGGCACGCCCTGGTGGGCGATGTCGGTGATCTGCATCCTGCTGTTCATCGGCGCCATGGGCAAGTCCGCGCAAGTGCCGCTGCACGTGTGGCTGCCCGATTCCATGGAAGGCCCGACGCCGATCTCGGCGCTGATCCACGCGGCGACCATGGTCACCGCCGGCATCTTCATGGTGGCGCGCATGTCGCCGTTGTTCGAGCTGTCGGAAACCGCGCTCAGCTTCGTCATGGTGATCGGCGCCATCACCGCGCTGTTCATGGGCTTCCTCGGCCTGGTGCAGAACGACATCAAGCGCGTGGTCGCCTACTCGACGCTGTCGCAGCTGGGGTACATGACCGTGGCGCTCGGCGCCTCGGCCTACGCCGCCGGTATTTTCCATCTCATGACCCACGCCTTTTTCAAGGCGCTGCTGTTCCTGGCTGCGGGCTCGGTGATTATTGCCATGCACCACGATCAGGACATGCGCAACATGGGCGGGCTGCGCAAGTACATGCCCATCACCTGGATCACGGCGCTGATCGGCTCGCTGGCGCTGATTGGAACGCCGTTCTTTTCCGGCTTCTATTCCAAGGACACGATAATCGAGGCAGTGCGCCATTCGCACCTGGCCGGCTCCGGCTTCGCCTATGTGGCCGTGCTGCTCGGCGTGTTCGTCACCGCGCTGTACAGCTTCCGCATGTACTTCATGGTGTTCCACGGCAAGCCGCGCATGGATGAGCACACCCGTTCGCACTTGCGCGAATCGCCCTGGGTGGTGACGGTGCCGCTGATCCTGCTGGCGATTCCGTCGGTGTTCTCCGGCTACCTGATCGACCCGGTGGTGTTCGGCAATTATTTCGAGGGCGTGATCCCGGTGCTGCCGCGCCATGACGTGCTCGCGGAAATCGCTGCGCACTATCACGGCCCGGTGTCGTTCGTGGTGCACGCCCTGGCCGGACCGGCTGTCTACCTGGCGGCGGCCGGCGTGGCGGTGGCCTGGTACGTGTACATGGTCAACCCGGGCATCGCCGATCAGGCGGCGAAGCGCTTCGCGCCCGTCTACAAGCTGCTGACCAACAAATACTACGCCGACGATTTCAACCAGAAAGTGTTCGCCGGCGGCGCGCGCGGCACAGGCTGGACGCTGTGGAAGCTCGGCGACGTGCTGCTGATCGACGGCCTGCTGGTCAACGGCAGCGCCAGACTGGTGGGCTGGGTATCCAGCGTGGTGCGCAGGATCCAGACCGGCTACCTGTATACCTACGCGTTCGGCATGATCATCGGCTTGCTGCTGTTGCTGAGCTGGTTCCTGTGGCTGTCGCCGGCCGGTTAAGAAGAGAATGGAAAACACATGACCGAGATGCCCATACTCAGTTTCGTGATCTGGTTGCCGATCGTCGGCGGTCTGCTGGTGCTGGCCGACAGTCAGCGCGAGAACAGCAACCCGCGGCCGCTGGCGCTGGCGTTCGCCATGGTGACTTTCCTGGTGAGCCTGTTGCTGTACAGCGGCTTCGACACCACCACCGCCGAGATGCAGTTCCAGGAGAAGGGTTCCTGGATCAGTGCGTTCAATGTCTACTATCACCTCGGCGTGGACGGCATTTCAGTGCCGCTGATCATCCTTACCACCTTTACCACGGTGCTGGTGGTGCTGGCCGGCTGGGAAGTGATCAAGAACAAACCGGCGCAGTACCTGGCCGCGTTCCTGATCATGGAAGGCCTGATGAACGGCGTGTTCGCCGCGCTCGATGCGGTGCTGTTCTACGTGTTCTGGGAAGGCATGCTGATTCCGATGTTCCTGATCATCGGCATCTGGGGCGGGCCGCAGCGCGTATATGCGACCATCAAGTTCTTCCTCTATACCTTCCTCGGCTCAGTGTTCATGCTGGTGGCGCTGATCTACATGTATACCCAGTCGGGCAGTTTCGCGATCCTGGATTTCCACGTGCTGAAACTCGGCCTGACCGAGCAGATCCTGATTTTCCTGGCCTTCCTGCTGGCCTTCGCCGTGAAAGTGCCGATGTGGCCGGTGCACACCTGGTTGCCGGACGCGCACGTCGAGGCGCCGACCGGCGGTTCGGTGGTGCTGGCCGCCATCATGCTGAAAATCGGCGGCTACGGCTTCCTGCGTTTCAGCCTGCCGATCACGCCCGATGCCAGCAGTCATCTCGACTGGCTGATTATCCTGATGTCGCTGGTGGCGGTGGTCTACATCGGTTTCGTGGCGCTGGTGCAGCAGGACATGAAAAAGCTCATCGCCTATTCGTCGATTGCGCACATGGGTTTCGTCACGCTGGGTTTTTTCCTGGTGTTCACGCTGATGGAAAACAACGGCAGCACCGCGGGCGCGCAGATGGGCATCGAGGGCGGCATGGTGCAGATGGTGTCGCACGGTTTCATATCCGCCGCGCTGTTCCTGTGCGTCGGCGTGCTGTATGACCGCATGCACAGCCGCCAGATCGCCGATTACGGCGGCGTGGTCAACACCATGCCGGTGTTCGGCGGCCTGATGGTGTTTTTCGCCATGGCCAACTCCGGCCTGCCGGGGACCTCGGGGTTTGTCGGCGAATTCCTGGTGGTGCTGGCTTCGTTCAAGGCCAACGTCTGGTTCGCATTCCTCGCCGCCACCACGCTGATCCTGGGCGCGGCCTACAGCCTGTGGCTGGTCAAGCGCGTGGTGTTCGGCGACATCGGCAACCACAACGTGGCAAAGCTGCAGGACATCAACAACCGCGAACTGGTGATCCTGGGCTCGCTGGCCTTTGTCGTGCTGCTGTTCGGCATCTGGCCGGCGCCGCTGGTGGAAGTGATGCAGGCCAGCATCGAGAACCTGGTCGCGCACGTCGCGATATCGAAGTTATAAGGACACAGCATGACGCTCGATCCCGGTCAATTCGTATTGCTTATGCCAGAGATCTTCGTGCTCACCATGGCGTGCGTGATCCTGGTGGTGGACCTGTTCCTCAGCAAGAAGGAGCGCGTCATCAGTTACTGGCTGACGCAGATCACCGTGGTGATCGCGGCAGTGCTCACCATCGCGGTCAGCAACGGCGAGACCGAACTGCTGTTCTTCGGCACTTTCATCGCCGACCCGATGGCCGCGGCCCTCAAGGTGTTCATCTACATCGTGGTCGGCCTGGCGTTCCTGTATTCGCGGCATTACCTGGCGCTGCGCGGCCTGTTCAAGGGCGAGTTCTACGTGCTCGGCCTGTTCGCCATGCTCGGCACCATGGTGCTGGTGTCGGCGCACAGCCTGCTGACCGTTTACCTGGGACTGGAACTGCTGTCGCTGTCGCTGTATGCGCTGGTCGCTTTCAACCGCGACACCTACAGCTGCTCGGAAGCGGCCATGAAGTACTTTGTGCTGGGCGCGCTGTCCTCGGGCATGCTGCTGTACGGCATGTCCATACTCTACGGACTCACGGGCACGCTGGACATCGACCTGATGGGGCAGATCCTCGCGCAGCAGGAGACCCACGTCGGCCTGGTATTCGCCGTTTCCTTTATCGTTGTGGGCGTGTCATTCAAGCTCGGCGCCGTGCCCTTCCACATGTGGCTGCCCGATGTCTACCAGGGCGCGCCGACACCGGTGACGCTGTACATCAGCAGTGCATCCAAGATCGCGGCCTTTGCCATGGTGATGCGGCTGCTGGTTGAATCGGTGGGCTCCCTGCAGCCGCAGTGGGAGGGCATGCTGATCGTGCTGGCGGTGCTGTCGCTGGCCATCGGTAACGTCGTGGCCATCGCCCAGACCAACCTCAAACGCATGCTGGCGTACTCGACCATTTCGCACATCGGCTTCCTGCTGCTGGGCGTATTGTCGGGAACCCAGGCCGGCTACGCCGCCGCCATGTTCTACGTCATCACCTACGCACTGATGGCGGCCGGCGCCTTCGGCATGATCATCCTGCTCAGCCGCGCCGGCTTCGAAGCCGACGAAATCAGCGACTTCAAGGGCCTCAACCAGCGCAACTCCTGGTTCGCGCTGATGATGCTGATCCTGATGTTCTCCATGGCCGGCGTGCCGCCCACCGTGGGCTTCTACGCCAAGCTCTCGGTGTTGCAGGCGGTCATCAATGTCGACATGGTGTGGCTGGCTGCTGTAGCGGTGTTTTTCGCCGTGATCGGCGCCTTCTACTACATCCGCCTGGTCAAGGTCATGTACTTCGACGACGCCGAAGACAAGGAACCGCTGGAACCGCACTTCGATCTGCGCTTCGGCCTCACCGCCAACGGCCTCGCCGTGCTGCTGCTCGGCCTGTTCCCCGGCAGCCTGATGGCGCTGTGCCACCAGGTGATGTCATGAGTCGCTCCGAAAAAAAGCGCAAAATCTGAAAGTGAAATTATCTGGCTGATTTTCATAAAAGAAGGTGCCTGACCCCTTGCGGCGACAGGCCTAACCCATTAGAATGCCGCCTCCTGATGCGGGGTGGAGCAGCCTGGTAGCTCGTCGGGCTCATAACCCGAAGGTCGTAGGTTCAAATCCTGCCCCCGCTACCAATCTTAAGCAGACCAAAAAGGGTCGGAGGCCGAGCCTCCGACCCTTTTTTCGTGCCTGACGATCTGTGGGGAAACCACCGGCGCTGTGTATAATCCCCACATGCCAACCGTCCTCCGTATTGGAAGTTACCGGTTCTTCTTCTACAGCAACGAAATGGGCGAGCCGCCCCATATTCATATCCAGTCGGAGCGAAAGTTGGCAAAATTCTGGCTTCAGCCGGTCCAGTTGGCGAGTTCCACGCGATTTCCCGCTCATGAACTCAACGCCTTGAGACGGCTGGTGGAAGAAAACAAAGCTCACTTGCTGGAGGCGTGGAATGGGTACTTTGGCGCTTGAAGTGAATCCGTTGGCCGAACGGGTGGAATGCACTGCTGACGAACTCATCGTCTCCCTGGTCGATGGTCGCAAGGTGTCTGTGCCCATCACCTGGTACCCTCGGCTCGCAGCCGCAAGCGAAGAGGAGCGCGCGAACTGGGAACTGCTCGGCGATGGTCGGGGTATCCACTGGCCGGACATCGATGAAGATCTGAGTGTGAGTGGCATATTGAGAGGCGTTCATCACGACTGAGGATCACAGCAGCGTGGTTCGAGTCCAGCCTCCGGTATCTTCGCCGAAAGCCCGGCAGCTTTGACAGCATGTTCAGCCAGGTGGCGGACCCAGCGGCAGCGCCAGAGGCAACCCGGTCGTTTAGTCTTTTCTAATATTTACCCTCTCGGTCAGCCATAGGCCCGCGCCGTCCTTAATTCGTGGATTACCGAATTCTCAAGCGTCCCGCGTAGCAAAATCACTTGTGTTTCGCCAAAATTCGGCGTAAAAAATTTTCACCTTCTCGCTCGCCTGCCGCCGACGCGGACGCGGCGCACCGGTAAGCTTCAAGGGAGACCCGACCCCTTGGCAGGGCCGCGCATAACGGACCACCGAGGACC
>JAGFJP010000111.1 GCA_024102665.1 Thiogranum sp.
TTGCCCTTCTGGCTGAGCACGGCAATATGAATGCGATCACCGGTGGGCGTGGTGATAACGATGGATTCGCCGGGACGGCGGGTGAGTATCAACATGATTCAGCCTCCTTGCTGATCGTGAATCTAGCCCTACCCCTGCCCCCGGATTCCCGGTAGTATTTTTCTTCGAAAAGCGGTCACTATGCGGACACTAAATTTTCGAGGCTGGTAGAGAAATATCGTAATCGTTTGATTTTATGGTGCCGGAAAGAGGAATCGAACCTCCGACCTACTGATTACGAATCAGTTGCTCTACCGACTGAGCTATTCCGGCATTGGGATGGAAACGGGAACGCGAATGGTACCTGCTAATCCGCGCAAATTACACCCCGGGGGCGCGGCTATTTTGCGTTGTCGGGGCGCAGGCGGATGATGACTTCGACGCCGTCCACCACCGTGCCAGGGGGGGCCTCGGGGAGCTGCTCCACCGGGATTTGCTGCGCGTCGATGTCCGAGAGTTTGCCGGTTGCGACGTTGTAGAAGTGGTGGTGCTTGCCGGTGTTGGTGTCGTAGAACACACGGTTGGGATCGATGATGACCTCGCGCAGGATTTTCTTGCGCGCGAACAGGCCCAGGGTGTTGTAGACCGTCGCCTTGGAGACCCGCTCGCCGGCCGCGTTGGCCATTTCGAGCACCTGGTCGGCGCTCAGATGCTGGTCGCGGGTGAACAGAATGCGGGCGATCTGCAGGCGCTGCTGCGTCGGCAGAATGCCGTACGCGCGCAGGCGTTCGGCGGCTTCGGCTTCGTCGAGCATCGGAATTTTTGACGATTTGGTCATGTGCCGAGTATACGACGGTGATTTAGACAAAGTCCAGATTGCCGCCGGATAAGGGTTTTTTCTACCGGGTTTCAGGCAGATACGGCTTTGGATCGAGCACGGGCGGTTGCCCGGTGAGCTGGTCGGCCAGTAACCGGGCCGATGCGGGACCCAGCACCACGCCGTTCCGGAAGTGCCCGGCATTGATGTACAGGTTGGCGAGTTCGGGGTGTGGCCCGATGACCGGGACGCCGTCGGGGCTGCCCGGGCGCAGGCCGGCCCAGTGCTGTTCGATGGGCAGGGAGGCCAGCTCGGGTATCAGCTCGAAGGCCGCCTGCCGCAGGTCGTGCAGGGCCTGTTCGGTGGTGCGCTTGTCGAAGCCGACGTACTCGAGGGTGCTGCCGACCAGTATCCGGCCGTCGCGGCGCGGGATCACATAGTGCCCCTGGTAGAGGGTGATTCTCGACACCAGGCCGGGGGGCCCGCGGAACAGGATCATCTGGCCGCGCACCGGCTCGATGGGCAGGCTGAGGCCGGTGGACGCGAGCAATTCCGCGGTCCATGCGCCGCTGGCGACGATGAAGTGGTCTGCCTCCACCGTACCCTCGGCGGTGCGCACCGCCGTCACCCGCCCGCCTTCGGTCACCCAGCCGAGCGCCGGACATTCGGTGCGGATCAGGGCGCCACTGTTTTCGATGCTGCCGCGCAACGATCGCACCAGGCGCGGGTTGCGCACTTGCGCGATGTCGGGCATCCAGGCGGCGGGTTCGGATTGCAGGCCGATGCGCGGTTCGAGTTCACGTACTCGCGCGGCGTCCACCAGTTCCAGGTTCGCCTTGAAACGTTGCGTCCATTGCGTGACCTGCTGCGGGTCTTCGATGTCGGCGATGAGCAGTCCGGACGCTGTCCACTGCGGGTCTATGCCGGAATCTTTCTGCAGCGTCTGGCACAGTTGGGGATAGACGCCCTGGCTCCAGCGCGCCAGCGCGTTGACCGCATCGGCGTAACGCCACGGATACAAGGGGGACAGTATACCGCCGCCGGCCCAGGAGGATTCACGCGCGGACTGACCGCGCTCCAGCAGGGTGACGCGCATGCCGGCGGCGAGCAGTTCGCGGGCTGTGAGCATGCCAATGAGACCGGCGCCGACAATGACGCACGCGCTCATGGTCGATACCCGATCGAATTGAGCAGATCGATTTCAGCGCTGCCAGCAACTCGGCCCTGCATAACCGAAGCGGTAGACAGGACCGCTGGCCCGGCTAGCGAATGTCTTGCAGACATCGACCTGCTGCGGGCCAACGGGTTGCGCCAGCACCAGGTAATCGCCGGCGCCCGCTTCGACGATGCGCAGTTCATAGAATCCTTCGTGCGAATCCGCTGACGGCCAGCCAAGGTCGGAGAGACTCTTTGCATACTCCGGATGCGCTGCGCGCCAGCGTTCCTGTGCAAGCTGGATTTCCGCGAGCGCAGCCATGGCGTCGGCACGGCGCGACTTGGCGACCAGGCCGGTGTAGGAAGGAGCGGTAATGGAAGCGAGAATAGCGACAATGGCGAGCGTGATCAGTAATTCAAACAATGAAAACCCCGAAGTGTTGGGCCGTTCCATAACCCCGTTCCTCTTCTAAACCGCGATTTAGCCGAACAACAGGAGCGCTTGCACCTTCGGTGAAGATGACTATACTCGGCACCACAACAGGGAACAAGTTGCGAAAACCTCGGGAGCCTGATCATGGAAGATCGACGGCATACCGGTTTCACGCTTATCGAGTTGCTGATTACGCTGGCGGTCATCGCGATCCTTGCCGGCGTGGCGGCGCCGGCGATGGCGCGGTTTCTTGATCAGGCGCGTCTGCGTTCAGCGGCCGACGCACTGGCGCAGGAACTGCGGCAAGCGCGAAACCATGCACTCACCTACCGGCAAACGGTTTATTTCTCTTTCGCTGCAGCGTCCGCGCAGGGCTGGTGTTATGGCTGGAGCGTCGACAATCCCTGCGATTGTTTTGCCGAAGCGCCTGAAACATCCTGCCACAGCGGCAGCGCCGGGCATCTGCGCGAACATCGTGGCTCCTCTGTCGATTATCCTTCGGTACGCCTGAGCACTTCGCGCGCCGCGCAGCAACGCACGTTGCAGTTTTCCGCGTTGCGCGGCATCGCCGGCGCCGAATCCTTCGCGCTGCGCAACGACAACGGCGAACTGCGCGTGATTCTCAGTCCATTGGGTCGTGTGCGTATCTGTTCGCCGGATAATCGGGGTTACCGGGCGTGCTGATGCCTTGCAGACAGCGGGGCATAACGCTCATCGAACTGATGATCGCCACGACGATCGCGCTGTTTGCGCTGTCCGTGGTGCTGACGGTGTACAGCACGACGGCGCGGCACAGCACCTTGCATCTGCAACGTACGCACCTGCATCAGCAGTTGCACGCGACGCTGCACCTGATCGCGGGCGATGTCCGGCGCAGCGGCTACTGGCAATTCGATCCGCGCACGCAGTCGCCGGGCGACAATCCTTTTCAGAACGCGGTGAACGATGTGCGTCATGCGGCCTACCCCGGGGAAGCCGCGGATTCCTGCATCCTTTTCGCCTATGACCTGGATCGGGACGGACTTGTCGGGGTCGGCCAATGCAAGGGCGCGAGCTGCGCGCAAGGTGAAGATGAAGACAACGTCGAGCAGTTCGGTTTCCGGCTTCGCGATGGCGCCATCCAGTCGCGTTATGGCGGTACTGAACTCAGCTGTAACAGCGGTTACTGGCAGGCGGTCACGGATCCGGAGATCGAAATCACCCGGTTCCGATTTACCAGGCACATTGACTGCGACAATCTGGCCGCGCAGGAGCAGGCGTGCAGCGACACCGCACCGCGCCTGATGCGGCGCGCCGTTGAACTGCAGATGTCGGGGCGACAACGCAGGCATCCCGATGTGCGTCTGGACATTTCGACCTGGGTTCGCCTGCGCAACGACCGCTTGGTGGAAGGCGCCTCGTGACTGTCGCCGCGCCTCCGGGTGCAAAACGGCAACAGGGTGCGGCAACCCTGCTGGTTGCGCTGGTGCTGATGAT
>JAGFJP010000144.1 GCA_024102665.1 Thiogranum sp.
ATGGCGTTGGAGATTTCCACCATGCGCGCGGTGCCGGTGGGTTTGCTCAAAATCCATTTCACAGAGATGGCGCCATACGCCAGGGCAATACCTGCGCACAGCAAAGCGAAAATTAGCCCAGCAGACATAACGGCCTCCGATTCGAGTGGGTTCTCGATTGATTATTAAAACCCCGGTTGCCGGTCAGGAGTGACTGAATTTCTCTCCCGGCCGGAAACCGAAGTGGTTCTCCAGGTCAAACTCGCGGATCAGTTGATCCACCGCATTCTGGCCATGTTCGCGCTCGACCTCGGCGAGGATCAGTCGGGCGGCGTTGCGGTTGTAGCCGCTCGCCAACCCGGCCTGAACCCCGAGCAATTCTCTGGCTTTTGCGAGTGTCATGGTTTGATCTGTATCAATATTAGCGTTTTCTAATGCAGTGAATTTTCTTATACCTACTTCAATTTAAATGTGGTGTTCAGCTTTTTGCTGACAGCCACATTCTTCAGCTGCACGTATTGCGGCAGGCCGTCCTTGCCGTAGGGCGGATAATCTTCGCCCTGCATCAGCGGCGCCAGGTAGTCGCGGCACTTTTTGGTGATGCCGAAACCGTCGGGCGTGATGAAGTTCTTGGGCATCATTTTTTCCACGTTGGCGACGCGCGACAGTTTGGCTTCGCCCACTTTCCAGCGATAAGGGCTGTTGGAGGTGCGCACGATGGTGGGCATCACCGAATTCTTGCCGGCCAGCGCCAGTTCCACGGCCGCCTTGCCCATGGCGTAGGCCTGTTCGACGTCGCTCTTCGAGGCGATGTGGCGCGCGGCGCGCTGCAGGTAGTCGGCGACCGCCCAGTGGTATTTGTAGCCGAGCTTGTCGCGGATCATGTTGGCGATCACCGGCGCCACGCCGCCGAGCTGCGCATGCCCGAAGGCGTCCTTGAGACCCTGGTCGGCGAGGAACTTGCCGCTGCGGTCGTGCACGCCTTCGGAGACCACGATCGAGCAGTAGCCGTACTTGTTGACCTTGTCCTTGACCTTGGCGAGGAACTTGCCCTGGTTGAAATTCACTTCGGGGAACAGGATGACGATCGGCAGATCGCAGTCTTCGCTGGCCGCCATGCCGCCGGCGGCGGCAATCCAGCCGGCGTGCCGGCCCATGACTTCCAGCACGAAAATCTTGGTGGATGTCTTGCACATGGAGGCGACGTCGAAGCTGGCTTCGCGGGTGGACACGGCAATGTACTTGGCGACAGAACCGAAGCCCGGGCAGTTGTCGGTAATGGGCAGATCGTTGTCGACGGTCTTAGGCACATGAATGGCCTGGATCGGGTAACCGGTGGATTTGGACAGCTGGGAGACTTTCAGGCAGGTATCCGCGGAATCGCCGCCTCCGTTATAAAAGAAGTAGCCGATGTTATGCGCGGCGAACACTTCGATCAGACGGTCATATTCGCGCTTGTTGGCTTCCAGGCTCTTGAGTTTGTAGCGACAGGAACCGAATGCTCCAGACGGGGTATGGCGCAGCGCGGCGATGGCGCGCGCGGATTCCTTGCTGGTGTCGATGAGGTCCTCGGTCAGCGCGCCAATGATGCCGTTGCGGCCGGCATAGACCTTGCCGATCTTGTCCTTGTGCTTGCGCGCGGTCTCTATAACGCCGCAGGCGCTGGCGTTGATGACCGCCGTGACGCCGCCTGACTGCGCATAAAATGCATTCTTCTTTCCTGTGGATGTCGCCATCGGATACTCCTGATTGGTTTGCCTTTGATCCGGATTTACATATCAATAGGGGTCGTCTGCGGACCGCTCTTTCGCCTGGTAGTCAGCCTGAACCTGCAGCAGTGATACCACACACTCCGCAAGGTCGTCGTATTCTGGAATGCCGGTACCGTACATCTGGTGAAGTCGATAGAAAAACTGGCAGCGATAGTTCTTGTCACCGGTTTTGCACACCACGAAATGACAGCCGTCGGCTTCCCAGTAGACGGTGGGGCAGGGAACCAGCTCGGTGGAGCCCTTGTCGAGACGCAGCTCGGTTTCCGCCAGTTCGGTCTGGCAGGGGTGGCCATAACGTTCTTCCAGGGTGGAGTGTATGACCCACATTTCACTGTCTGAAAAGTCGGGGATCCTGCTCATAATGCTGCCAGCGATGTCCTGCAGGTTCGAAAAGGGCGTCAAGCATAGAGCAAAAAGCAATGCAATTC
>JAGFJP010000149.1 GCA_024102665.1 Thiogranum sp.
GGCATCGAGCTGCCCGCCGAAAAAGTGCCGCTCATACAGCGCGACCTGATCCGTCGCGCGCGCCAGCACGGCGTCCCGGTGATTGTCGCCACGCAAATGCTGGAATCCATGATTACGCATTCGCAGCCGACGCGCGCCGAGGTCACCGACGTCGCCGGCGCCGCCATGCTGAGCGCGGATGCGGCGATGCTGTCGGGCGAAACCGCCGCCGGAAAATATCCGCTGCAGGCGGTGCAGATGATGGACCGCATCCTGCGCGAAGTGGAATCCAGTCAATGGATGGAAGGTCGCTTCGCCGCCGAACCGATCAGCGACCGTGGACACAAGCTGCACCGCATCCGCGAATCCATGGCCCACGCCGCCGTGCAGCTCACCAACGACCTGGAAGTGGACGCCATTATCGTGCCCACCGAGACCGGCACCACGGCGCGCATCATGGCCGCGCACCGGCCGCTGCCGCCGGCGGTCGGCGCCTGCTCGGACGAAAGGATATGCCGGCGCATGAGCCTGCACTGGGGAATCGTGCCGGTAAAAATCGATGATGCCGAGAGCAACAACTGGCGACTGATCTGCAACCACATCGCCGAGCGCAGTCACCTCGGCCAGGCGGGGCACGAAGTACTGCTGGTGTCCGGCTTCAACGATGATCCGCAGAAAAACGAACCGGTGCTGAAACTGCTGCACCTGTGATGCGCCACGACCGTCGATGACCGCCCAGCAATACGAACTGATCATCATCGGCGCCGGCGTTTCCGGCACGGCGTTGCTGTACCAGGCGGCGCGCTTCACCGACATCGAGCGCATCGCAGTGATCGAGAAATACGCCGCGCCGGCGCGCGTCAATTCGCTGTCCAGCAACAACAGCCAGACCCTGCATTGCGGCGACATCGAAACCAACTACACCCTGCAGAAAGCCCTCAAGGTGCAGCGCGCGGCGCGCATGCTGACCAATTACTGCCTGAGCCAGCCCGACAAAGACCACCTGATTTTCCGCTATCCGAAAATGGTGCTGGGCGTGGGCGAGCGCGAGTGCCGGCTGCTGCGCGAGCGTTTCGACCTGTTCCGGCAACATTACCCCAAGCTGCGTTTGCTGGAGAAAAAAGACATCGCCCGGATCGAACCGGCGGTGGTCTCCGGTCGCGAGGGCAGGCTGCGCGAGGAAGAGATCGTCGCGCTGGGCTCGACCGACGAATACACCGCGGTCAACTTCGAGGCGCTGTCGCGCTCTTTCGTGCGCCAGGCGCAGGCCGTGCCGGGCAAGAGCGTCGACATGCGTTACAACGAAACCGTCGCGCACATCAAGGTCGAAGACGGCAACTTCACGGTGGAAACCGGGCGCGCCTGTTACCGCACCCGGGCGCTGGTGGTATGCGCCGGCGGACACAGCCTGAAACTGGCGCACGACCTGGGGCTGGGCCTGCACTATTCCTGCCTGCCGGTGGCCGGCAGCTACTATTTCACGCCGCAGATCCTCAACGGCAAGGTCTATACCGTGCAGAACGACAAGCTGCCGTTCGCTGCCATCCACGGCGATCCGGATGTGCTGGTCCCGGGCAAGACGCGCTTCGGACCCACCGCGCTGATACTGCCGATCCTCGAACGCTACAACTACCGGACCCTGCCCGATTTCCTGCGAGTGCTGCGCTTCGATCGCAACGTGGCGCGCGTGCTGTGGGATCTGCTGCGGGTGGCGGATATCCGTAATTACATGTTCCGCAACATGCTGTTCGAAATTCCGGTGATCCGCAAAGTGCTGTTCCTCAGGGATGTGCGCAAGATCGTCCCCGGGCTGCGCTATCGCGATCTGAGTTTCGCGCGCAAGGTCGGCGGCATCCGTCCGCAGCTGATCGACAAGACCAACCGCAGCCTGCTGATGGGCGAGGCGAAAATCAATCCCGGCAACGGCGCGATATTCAATATGACGCCATCGCCGGGCGGCACCTCCTGTCTCGAGAATGCCGAGATCGATTTGCGCAGCATCGCCGCGCACCTGGGCGCGACCATCGATGAACAGGCGTTCCGCGTGGAAATGCTCGGCGAAGAACCGGAGCACGGCGTCGACGATTTCACCGGCAGGATGCTGGACAGCGATGAACCGTCGCCCGGCAGGGTGCGGCGCTTTCTGCGGCGTTTTACGCGCTCCGGACCATGAGCATTGTCTGGGAACGCACGGTCGGCGACACGCGCTGCCAGGTGCGGCGCGCCGGCCACACCCTGCGCCTGTACACCAACGGTGTCTTCCACAGCCAGTACAATCCGCAGCGGCCGGTGACCGGCAATGTCTGGGACCTGCTGATGCTGCCGGCGTTCTTTTATCCGCCGGCGGCGGTGCGCCGGGTGCTGGTGCTGGGCGTCGGCGGCGGGGCGGTGATCCGTCAGCTGCAACACTTCATCGACCCGGAAACCATCGTGGGGGTTGAGCTCAGCGCCCTGCACCTGGCTGTCGCGCGCCGGTTTTTCGGTGTGCGCGGCAAGACCGTGAGCCTGCACCGGGCCGACGCCGAAGCCTGGTTGCAGGCCTACAGCGGCGCCCCCTTTGACATGATTATCGACGACCTGTTCGGTGACGTGGCCGGCGAGCCGGTGCGCGCGGTGCGCGCCGACGCCCGCTGGGCCGGTTGCATACTCGGGCACCTGGCGCCGGGTGGTGTGGCGGTCAGCAATTTTCCGTCGCGCGATGATCTGCAACGCTCCGCGTTCCTGGCCCACAAGAGCATACGCGCGTCGTTCGACACGGCTTTTTGTCTCGCCACGCCACAGAACTGCAACGCGGTCGGCGTCTTCCTGAAACAACCGGCGACCCCGCGGCAGTTGCGCAACCGCCTCTACCGGGTCCCGGAGCTGGATCCCAGGCGCGCCTCGTCCCGCCTGCAGTACAGCATCCGTACCCTGGGAGATTGAGGTAACATGTCGACCGGACAAGGCCATGAACAAACACGAACCATGCACAAAGGAACAGCTCAACCTGGAAACCGGGCGCGTGCGCTGGCAGGAGCTGGAAGGCCACTTCGCGCGGCATGTCGTCATCCAGGTGGCCGGCGAGCTGGACCTGGTCGAAGTCGCCACCGCGCTGGCCAATGACGACAAGCCCGCGGTGGAAGCATGGATCGAGCGCGGCCAGGTGCAGCATCTGGCCGTGCCGGTTGCCAGGGACTGGGCCGGGCGCGACCCGGAACTCTGGGCCGTGGTGGTGGCACCCTGGGTCATAGTGCAGGAGCGCAAACGATGAACGGCGGTAACAAATGCGGATTGACCCTGATCGCAGCGCTGCTGCTGGTGCTGACCGCCTGCAGTACGCTGCCCATGCGCACCGATCCGCCTCGGGTGACGCTGATCGGGCTGAGCCTGGTATCCGTGGAACTGTTCGAGCAGCGCTACCAGGTGCGCCTGCGAATGAAGAACCCCAACGCATTCGCGCTGCCGGTGCGCGGTCTGGATTTTCACCTGGAACTCAACGGCAAGACGTTTGCCGACGGTGTCAGCAACCAGAGCCTGGATGTCCCGGCCTACGGCGAGAGTGTCCTTGCCCTGGAGGTAACCTCGGGGCTGTTGCAAGTGTTCCGCCAGCTGCAGGCGCTGGAGGATAGTGCGATGTCGGGTGTCGCCTACAGGATCCAGGGCAATATCGCGATCGGCGATTTCGGACGGCGCCTGCCGTTCGATTACACGGGTCAGATCGGGTTGCCGGATGATCCGGTTCCGCCAGCGACGGACCGAATCTGATCATATTAGTCAGTTATCCACAAAAACTGTGGATAAGTTTGTGGATGAAGCGTGTGTCGCAGGGCTTTTCCAGTGTAGTTCGCGACTCCTCGTTAAATCGTCTAAATTTTCATCAAAATGTAATAGTTTTTGAAAAACAGTGATATACAGACTTATTTTAAATCGGATAGAAGGTTGTGACGATTTTGATCTGTATTTTTCGGGATTGGCTTTTGGCTGTGAATAAAGTCATCTTCGCCTACCCGTTTATGTCGAAATTTTATACACTTTCGCTGCCTTTGACGGCTTCGTCAAAGCGCATCTCCCAGGGTCCGCAATCTGCCGCAAGGCATAGCGCGAATACCGGTTTTTTCGGCCCCGGCGAAGCTGTCGTGACTCGCCGACAGACCCTGTTCTGTTGCTCCCGAAACCGGCAGGACCTGCGCTGGTGGCGGATCTTTACAGTCCGGAATTCTGCGTGGCGCCTGATCGCAGGAGCACGTATTCGAAACGGGCGTCAGGTATTAGAATTGGGCACATCAGTTGTTACGAGGTGAAGCATGCCAACTTATGATTATTTGTGTGAAAGCAACGGTCGCGTCGTCGAGGTCAGGCACCGCATGAGCGAATCGCTGTCGACCTGGGGCGAGCTGTGCGCGCAGGCCGGCATCGATGCCGGCGATACGCCGGCCGACAGTCCGGTGCAGCGCCTGGCGACCGGCGGCCAGGTGGTGAAGAGCTCCAGTCTCGGTGAAACGCCGCCGTGCGGCGCCGGCGGTTGCGGCGGCGGCATGTGCGGGCTGAACTGAGCGTATGGGCGTTTCGATTCGCGGATTGCTGATGGACCGGGCTGGCGAAGTTGTCAAAGAGCGCTTCGCCGTGGTCTACGCACCGAAGAAAAAGAAGCGCCTGTCAGCCAACTGCGTCGAAGTCATGGCGTCGGAGCAGGAGGCGCGCGACGCCTCCGCTCCGGAACGCCACCGCCACGCTGCGCTGGTCGCCGGCCCTTCGACTTCATCGGAAAGCCAGCAACTGTATTACCTGGTGCGCTGGCTCAACTAGGGCCTTCGGGCAACATGCATATAGAGGAACCTTCTGCCTCGCGCGGGGCACCGTGGCTGCGGCTGGGCTTCAGGCCGTTTTTTATCGCCGCCGGCGTGTTCGCCGTGGCCAGCATGCTGGTATGGTTCGCGTGGTTCGCGCTGGGCTGGCAGTTTCCGTTCGCCGCGATCGATCCCATCCAGTGGCATGGCCATGAAATGATCTATGGCTACGCCATGGCAGTGATCGCCGGTTTTCTGCTCACCGCGGTCGGCAACTGGACCGGCCTGCCGACTTTGCGCGGCGCTCCGCTGCTGGCGCTGTTCGGCTGCTGGCTGCTGGCGCGCCTGTTGCTGCTCGCCGGCACGGCGCCGCTGCTGCCCG
>JAGFJP010000072.1 GCA_024102665.1 Thiogranum sp.
TGGCATCGACCGCACCGCCGTCATCGCCCGCGACATACTGAAACGTGGTTACTCCGTTCCAGTCGCTGTCCGGTACGAACCAGAGCGTCAGCGCTTCCGTGGTCGCAGCATAGTCCGCCCCCGTGACGGCCATCGTTGTCAGACCGGCGTCGGTAAATAACGTTCCGTTTGCTGGCAGGTTGCTCAAGCGGAAGAATTCGACGCTGCCATCACTGTCACTTCCCGTAAGGGCAATGCTTATCGATACGGCATCTTCGTTGCCGGCCGCACTGCTGTCGTCAGTGACAGGTTCCGCGTTTGCAGGCACCGCCACCAGGTTCGCTGAGAACTCCGATGTATCACCGTAAGTGCTGTCAAGATTGTCCACCGTCGCTGTTGCAGTTATGGACTCGCCCGCCGCAACGGTCGCCGTCAATGACGCGCTGATAGTGGCGCTTCCGCTTCCGTCAGTTGTCACCGAAACGAAACCAAGATAACGTTCACCTTCACCATGCCCGCTGGCGTCGGCGCTATTGCTGGCAAAAAAATCGATCCGATAGCTGGTGCCGGCCGTTCCGCTCAGAGTGCCGTCGATGACTACCGATGCAGCCCCGTCAGTAACGGCGGTGGTCAGCAACGGAAAGTTCTGCAGGTTACCCGGCCCGGTATCGGCGTCGTTCACGTCATTGGCTGTCACGCCATCTGCGTTCAGATCGATACCCAACAGCGTGTTGGCATAAATCGAATTGCGCAAAATCGCATTACCGGTGGCTGTGCCGGTGATCTCGATTCCGGACCAGTCATTACCCGATATCACGTTGCTTTCGCCCGCAGTGAGGCCACCGATGATGTTAGCCGTGGAATAGCCGCCTATCGCTATCCCCGATCGGGCGTTGCCAAGGTCCAGGGTGCCGGTCACGTCGGTACCGATGCGGTTGCCGGCTACCGTGTTATTGCCGGCATCATAGATCTCGATTCCGTTTCTTGAGTTTCCGGAGATGAGATTTCCCTCACCCGCAGCCGCATCGCCACCGATAATGGTATTGCTTGAATCAAAGTCCACAACAATGCCATCTGTATTGCCCAACGCCCGGGTACCGGACGCGTCGACACCGATGTAGTTGCCCTGGATGACGGTTCCGGTAGTCGTTACATCCCAGACGATAATACCCGCCTGATCGTTGCCTGAGATCACGTTGCGCTGGGCGGCGGTCGAACCCCCGATTACATTGTCGGTGCTTAAAACGATGCTTATGCCCTGCGCGATGTTTCCGAGGTCAACTGTTCCAGAAACGTCTGTACCGATGTAGTTACCCTCGATGGTGTTTCCGTTACCCATGAGGATCTGAATGCCTTCTTCACCGAACCGATTGATGACGAGACCACGTACCGTGCTGTTGTCCGACTCAATATGCAGGCCGCTCGCCGCGGCGCCGGCAATAGTGCCGTTGAGTTCAATGATCGGCGTATCCACGAAACCGGCCTGCGTGGTGCCATCGAGCACCAGGGTATCGGTGACAGACAGCATGGAAGTCGGTGAAATTGTGTACCAGCTTTTCGCAAAGTCCGGGTCGATGCCGACGATTGTCGCGTCATCGCTTGCCGTCGTGGTCAGTACATGGGTGCCGTCATGCGTGACCTGGCCTGCGATACCGTCGTCGGCGTAGTAATAGTGGTTGGCGTCGCCGACGTTGATATCGAAGTTGACGGTATCCACACCCGCGTTGAGATTGGCCTGCTCTATCGCCCAGCGTAACGTGCCCGGGCTGCCGTCATCGAGGGTGGAAGTGACAGTATAGGTCGCAAGCGCATTTTCCCAGGTCATTTGCAATGACTGGGAAAACGCCACCAGGGTTTCGATCTGACCCTGGCTGTATTCGAGATCCCAGTCAGCACCGATCTGCGCGCTGCCCGTAAGGTCATCAGAGGCCGCGACATCGACACCGGTCAACCGCGCGAGGCTGTCGACAAGCGCGCGACCCTGACTGTTCGCAGCAAGATTACAGCCGTAGATCAGGAAATCGCCGTTTTCGGAGAAAGCCTCTCCCCACGCCTGAACGGCCGCCGCGTTTGCGCGCAGGGCATCGATGTCGAAACGTGTGTTGCCGATATCTATTGAATCGTCGCTGCCGTGGGAAATGATATGCACACCGTCGAGCGAACGGTATTCCGATAACGCATCAGTGATCTGGGCGATGCCGTCGCTGTCATTGTCCAGCAGGATGACCTGAAACCGGCGCGACGCGTCCTGGTTATCCAGCAAGTCCTCCAGGAGTTGCTGGTACTCGGGCGTGTCGGTATCAACGAATACCAGTTCTTGTCGTATTCCGGAAACGCTTGCGACAGAAGCAGACGGGTATGCTGCAGCCAGCACCTCCTGAAGCGACGCCTGCTCCGGTGCTGCAATCGGCGCATAATCGTCGGCGACGTTCAGCGGGGAATCCGCCGAAAGCAGGAGCCGCGGCTCCAGTTCTTCGAAGAGAAAACCCGATGCCGCGCGAGACGGAAGCCCGGCGTGAATTTTTCTTTGCGTGCTCACGAGTCAGTGCCTGCGCAACTCCGGGAGAGAAATTGACCATTCTTCCTTTGGTCTCAAACACTTACTATGTCGACTGAGACGCAGTTCTCTTGAGTGGATGCAAGCAATGATTGAGGGGGAATTCACCGGAGTTACCGGCACCTGGTCGGCAGGTATTGACCGTTTATCCGGCGTTGTCCGGCCGCTGCGGTGATTTACTGCCAGCGGAAACCGGCGCCGATGTATCCAGGAAACGCACTGCGCACTTCAGGCCGCTGGTCAGCTTGTAATCGGGGTTGGGCAGTTCCAGGCGGACGCGGAACGTGCCGCTGGCGGCGTCGAGCACCGGATCAACCACGCTGACGGTCGATTCATACTCGCCGCTCACAGCCGCTTCGGGATATACCAGCGCCCCTTGCCCACGCCGGATCTTTCCGAACTGCGAAACCGGGACAACGACTTCGACCCGCAATGGATCGATCTGCGCCAGTTTTACGATCGCCTTGTCCTCGACAGATTCCCCCGGATTGAGATAGCGATCCACGACCACGCCCTGGATGGGACTGCGGATCGTGTGCCGCTCCAGGGTTTCCCTCGCCCGCACCAGGTCAATCTCTGCCAGACGCTTGTTTTCTTCCGCCTGTGCCAGCTTGTAACGGGCAATCCTGGCTTCGGTCTGAGCGCGATCGATTTCACTGGACGACACGGCTTTCTTCGCGTGCAGTTCCTGAATACGGTTCTCGTTGCGCCAGTTGTAGTGCAGACTCGCCTTATACTGTTCGATTTCCGCCATCATCTGCGAACGCGTTCGCGCGTACTCCAGTGCCGCCTGCTCGGCGCCGGATTCGAGTCTGGCCACCACCTGGTTGAGCGCGATCTGATCGCCGCGATCAACGAGCATCTCTTCGATAATACCGTCGACCCGGCTGCTGAGCTCAACGACCATATGCGGCTCGATCAGGCAGTCGAATTCGGGTGCTTCCCCCGCCGCTTCGGCGCCTGACAGAACCAGCGCTCCGACAGCGATCAGCACCCGATATGTCTTCCTAGTCTGCATGGTTACAACGCTATCTATTCCATTGGCCCGGAAAATCCGAGTATTTCCCTGAACTGTCGGTCCATCTCCATGATGCGGCGTCGCATCCCGGCGTGGTGACGTTCCGCGCCAAACTGTGCGACGCGTGTCAGCAAGCAGCCGGGAATCGGAAGATGCCGGCGAATACACGCCTGCATCGCAGTAGTTAGCGCATCGGGCAGGTATTTCTTGAAGATTTCATCCTCCAGGGAAACTATTGCCTCGAAACTTCCGGGGTCGCCCTGGCGCCCGCAGCGACCGAACAGTTGACGATCAATGCGCCGGGCTTCGTTCCTTGCCGTGGCGATAACATGCAGGCCCCCTGACTGCACGGCGCGCTGCGCCAGACGAATATCCGTCCCGCGCCCCGCCATATTGGTCGCGACCGTGATCGCGCCGGGCTGCCCGGCCAGCGCGATGATTTCCGCTTCGGACCGATCCTGACGGGCATTCAGCACCGCGTGTCGAAGCCCCCGTTGTTGAAGCAGTCGGCTCAGATGTTCGGAATCCGCCACCGATGCCGTGCCCACGAGCACAGGCCGCTGCGAGTTGTGCATGTCCCGCACACGTTCCGCCACTGCCTCCCATTTGGCAGCAGCGGTAGGCAACACCCGGTTTTTTCCAGCCATTCTTTGCACCGGTACACGGGGCTTGATCCTGAAGACGCCAAGTCCATACACAGACCACAACTCGCCGGTAACCTCGCGGGCAGTGCCGGTCATGCCGCACAGATGCAGGTAACGCCGGAACATGCGCTGGTAAGTCATTCGCGCAATGGTCTTGCGGTCTGCGGTGGGCCTGCATCCCTCCCTGGTCTCGATCATCTGATGAAGACCCTGTTCCCAGGCATGGTCAGGCATCGCCCGGCCTGTCTTGTCGTCGATGATCTGTACTTTCCCGCCCTGTACCAGGTAGTCACGGTCTTTTCGGTAGCAGTGCTGCGCCCGCAGCGCCTGGATTACAAGATCCCCGGCCTGACGCGTTGTGACTCCGGCGCGGCGAAGTCGCGGAACAAGCGACGCGAGACGGTTGTTTCCGGACTTTGTCATCTCTATATCACGGTACTTCCCGTTTATCCGAAAATCCCGGTCCTTCTCCAGCTGTTCAGCGAGATTCAATGCCTCGCTGCAGATGCGGCCACCGGGCGCGCAATCGACATCACGCGCAAGCACGAACGGTGTGCCAGCGTTGTCTATCAGCACACTGTCCGCTTCATCCACAATCGCGAAACATAACCCGCGCAGCAGCAGCGCGCTGCCACCGGCTTCTGCTGTCTTCAGTCCGCGAAGCTGCAGATCCAGGCGACCGCGACGATGCCCCAGCGAGAGCCGGTCACGGAGGTAGTCAAACGCCACCTGTTTGCCCGTGCAGTAGGTGATGTCGCAGGCGTACGCGTCGCGCCGCAATCCGGGATCCTTCTTGTTTGCGGTGACGGTGCCGACCCTGATCCCCAGCAACCGGTAGACCGGAGACATTGCATCCGCATCACGCTCGACCAGGTAATCATTCGCCGTGATGACATGTACCGGTATACCTGCCATGGCGGCGGTACAGGCAGGCAGCGTAGCCATCAGCGTCTTGCCCTCCCCGGTTTCCATCTCCGCCACCATCCCGTTGAGCAGCGCCCAGCCTCCGATGATCTGTGTATCAAAGTGCCGCTGGCCGAGCGTGCGGCTCGCCGCCTCCCTTACCAGGGCAAAGCATTGCACGGCCAGTGGTTCACTCAACCGGTTGCGCGCCAGCGACTGGCGCAGTTCGCGCGCGCGCCGTCCGAGCTCCGCTGTATCCAGCCGCGCGAAACTCAGGGACGCCTCATTGACCTGCGCGCAGAAACGTCCGGCGCGTTGTTGCTGGCCGCGGGAAAACCCGGGTAACAGACCGCTCGCATTATGGACCAAAGCGGCAAACCCGCCTTTCACGGAGCGCTCGCGCTCAGGGTAGGCGCCGAGTGCCAGGCCGGGTCTCAGACTCTCGCTATACATTGAATCGGCTCAGGAATAATTGCCGCAGACGCCGCTGCCATTGCCGCGCCAGGGGTTCACTTCCGTGATCAAAACGAACGTATACCCGTTCGCCGAGATAATCAGTCTCGACCGGCAGCGTCAGTTCAATCTCGAAAATACCTTCCGGAGTGCGCACGCCATCGGGATCTTCCGCTTCAACCGCAAACGAACCCCCTCCCATCGATCCCAGCACCGGACTCGGCAGACGGTCGCGTGCCGCCGGCACCTGGCGACTGATGGAAGCCGGAATTGAAACGTTGAGTTGCTTCGCCAGTCGCACGCTGACATCTTTTGTCATGGTGCGCACCACGCCGATATCAGCCTGCGGGACCGCCACCCGTACCGTGGGATGCTCCATATCCGCGACATAGCCCAGGCGTTCTCCCTGTCGCAAAAACCGCCCCGGCATGTCCTCGGGCTGCTCGATGAGGAAAGTGCCTGATATCGGACTGCGGATCAGCAGGGCATCGACCTGTTGACGCGTGCGGTCGATGTCCGCCCGCAGGAGTTTGATTTCCTCCTGGAGCATGTCCGCCTTCACCTGCTCGCGGTTGATCTGCAAGGTGCTGTGACGGATCGCAAGTTCCCCAAGGCGCGCTTCGAGAACATCCAGGCGGGCCTTTAACAGTGGATCCCCGGTCTCGATCAGCGGTTGATCTTTCGTCACCTGCGAATCGGGTTCTGCGATAAATCGGATGATGACACCATCGCTACCCGCCCTCAGCTCGGACTGATCCGGCGGAATCACAACGCCCTGGGCCATCGTCGCGAACGGCACCGGCACCGCAACCAGCAGCACTGCCGCGAATAACAGCAACCCGGCGCTGACCGATACCGCGCGGGAACGGCAGCGTTCCAGGCGAGGCGCGGTGAGAATGAATTTCGCATGTTTCAGGATCGGCATCACGATCTGGGTCAGGGTCGCCCAGAACGCGATTAGCAAACCTATCACCGGATAGGTTTCCGCGACAAACAGGATAACGACAACCAGGATGATGAGGCGATAGGCAAACGCCAGGACGCCATAGCCCGCCAGCCAGCGCCGCTCGCCCGGGGAAGTGGCAGGTGATACCAGGTTGTCGACCCCGAACAGGCAGGTCTGGGCCAGGTATCCGAGATATCGGCTGGACCGCTTCGCCAGGTTCGGAATACCGATGGCGTCGGACAGAACATAATAACCGTCGAAACGCAGCAGCGGATTGCCGTTGAAAAGCAGTGTAGAAACACTGCCTATCAACATGATATTGAACGCCAGCGAGTGCACCAGGCCCGGTTGGGTATTAAGCCACAGCAACAGCCCCAGTGCCGCGAGAAACAGCTCCACCAGGATGCCGGCAGCGCCGACCAGGATGCGCCGGTGTTTTTCCGGGAAGGCCGATGCGTTCGACGCGTCAACATAGGGAAGCGGCATCAGCGCTATCAGCATGACGCCCGTCTCGTGAACCTCGCCGCCCCATACCCGGGTTGCCAGACCGTGACCCAGCTCGTGCAGAGCCTTTATGCACGGATAACACAAGCCGAGCAGCAGCAGATTCTGCGGCGACAGCAATCTGCTCGTCGTGTTCGCGCTGATCTCGTTCCAGTGTATCGCGGCGAGCGCAACGCCCAGTCCGACGACCAGCAGCCACATTGCAGCGCCGAACCGACTGAACAGCAGACGTCCCAGTGGCAACAGCCGCTCCAGCAGCCGGTCAGGGTCGAACAGCGGCAGCTTGATGGCGAGCGGATTCCTGATCCGGCCCAGCCACCGTGCGCGCCTGTGGCGATCGCGGCGCGCAGACAATTCGGCGATGTCGGAACCGCTATCGGTCAGGAGAACCTCGGCGGAGTACAGATTCCCGAGCACCTCGACCACCTGGTCTTCCGTCATGGCATCTTCGCCCAGCGCTGAGCTGGTGGCATCCAGAAGTTCCTGCACAGTACGCGTGCCGTCCATCAGGGCGATGAAGTGGTATACACTCGCAGACAGACGGTAAAACCGTCCGCTGATGCGGTTTTGCAGCACAAAACCCGGCTGCCCGCGAAAGTCCTGGCGCTGAATGCCGGCATGACCGGCGAGGCGGGGACGCAATCCCGCCAGACGGTACCAGGATGTATTGGCGAAGTGACCTGTCAAGGCGAACCCGTCCCTATCCCGCCCATTTCCACACAGCCAGCCGCGTCCAGTCGACAAGCTTGTGCGTCATGATCCAGACGAGTTTCCGGCGTCCCGCGTCGATCCTGGCTACCCCGCGCATGCCAGGACGAAGCTGTTCCGCGTGTTCGCCGAGACTGCCTTCGACGCGAAACACCGTCTTCCCCTCCCTGGCCGCCGAGACGGGCAGCACGCGTTCGACAGTAAATGCATGCTGCTCGTGAGGCAGTCCCGAGAGAACCATGTTTCCCTGTTGCCCCGCCTGCACATGGGCAACATCGCGCTCATCGACCTCCAGCATGATCCGGTAGGAATCAAGCGGCGCGACTTCGAACAGCACTTGACCGCGTTCCACCGGGACACCCAGCGACTGACTCAGATCGCCGTTAACCACGATCCCGGACAGGGGAGCGGTCAGACGCGTCCTGGCCAGCTTCTCCTCGACCAGCGCCATTTCGGCGTCAGCCTGTTCAAGGCGCGTTTTCAGAATGCTGATCTCGCTGCGATCGTGGCTGGCCAGCGCACCGCGCTGTGCCTTGAGCAACTGCGCTCTTTCGCTCGACCACTTGGCACGCTCAAGTTGCAGATCCCGGTCGTCGAGCCGGCACAGCAGCTGACCCTGCTCGACGATGTCCCCTGCGCGCACCGGCGCTTCTGCGACAAATCCCTGGAACGGAGCAACCACTACACGCTGGACCGTTCCCTCCAGCCTGGCGCTGGCGTCGACCCTGTAGTCACCATCAACAAGCGACGACATCCCCAGTACAATTGCAACAGCAACTGCGCTTGCCTTCAGCCCCAGGTTGGCCGGCCCGAACAGCTTTGTCAGCTGGCGACGAACGGCACCCCGGAGAATGACCGGCAGGGGACGTTGCGCCTGGCGTTTCGCGTCCAGGATCGGACCGATAATCGAAGCCAGCATCTCGCACAGGGCGATCGTGTCTTTATCGAAAGGATTTTCCGCTGCTCTCTCGAGCGTGATCGCGCCAATGGGTTGCTCATTGTGCGTCAGGGGCACGGTGCATGCTGCCTCGCCTCCGGCGCACGCGGCAAGCGACCTGTGGGCGTGAGTCAGCGTCGCGACGTCGTTTGCACCGCCGGGAAAATGGATGCTTGCATCCTGGTCGACCGCCTCGTGCATCGCGGCAACAATGCTGCGTACGAACCGGGTCCTCGCATCGGGACTGGCGGTGCCGGACATGGCCGCAATCCGCAACTGCTGTCCATGCATGAATCCAGCTGTGACGCGCTGGCAGACGAGTCGTTCAGCAAGCACATTTACGACAGCCATTGCGGAAGCATCGAATGCGTCATGGCTGACGGCCTGCGCAACGGTTTCCACCACGACAGCGAGACGGCTTTGCGCCGCTGTTGCCTGGTTGCGCAAAAGCATCTCGAGCCACGCGGTTCCCCAGGTGAAGACCTGCAGCGCGGCGCGCTGCTGCTGATCAGTTCGCTCCGACATCTCCACTGAAAACGCACCGGCGAGTTTACCGTCGACAAACACGGGACAGGCAAGGATGTGACAGGTTCGGGATGCTGACGAAGATTGATCGAGGATCCTGCGGTGTTCCTGGATCGCCCGCTGGACGGCCACTAACAGAGGACCCTGGACGCGGGTATCCTGAGGCCAGGACGCCACCGGCCGATACTCGCCGGCGCAGGTTGAATTGAGGAGCACAGCAGCACGCGTGACGCCGGCGACCATTCGGCACTGCAGGTCCAGCCAGGCCTGGACCATTTCCATGTCGTTTTTTTCCATGAACCGGAATCTTCCTGATGACCGCACTCCCGGGACTGTGTCGGTCACGCGCGGTTCATACTTTATATACAGCTAACCCCTGCGCGACAGCGGTAATTCGCAGGGTGGCGGTACGGAGCGTGGAACAGCGTCAGACAGGACGAGGATGCACCCAGGACAAGGGACTCGGCGCAGGGCTGATTTCCGGATGTAACAAGAGCTTGTCGCGCCCGATATCAGCTGCGGCGGAATCACGTCGCGGTCGCACCTGTTGCGCGCAGCCCGCGATACCGGTGCTGCAATTAACCGCCGTCGTTAAAGGCGCTTTATCAACAGGCGTATGGGCCTGATAAAAAAGTACAGAAACGACAGTTTCCCGGGCAGCGCCACAAACGCCTGATCGGCCGCATTGGGTTTCACCACCCACCCCAGCCAGTCCCGGGTCCGCCGCCACCATGAATCGGTGAGAATCAGGTAATAGCGCTGTGCGTCACGAAGATGAAAAGTCCGCATAACCGATCCGTCCGTTGCATCCGGCTCCTGCGGAAAGAGGTGGGCCTGCAACTCGTCCACAGCCCTGTTGATGCCCGGATTTACGAACAATCGCCCGGGCCCGGCAGACGGCAGCGTGATATCCAGCATGCGGTGAGCGAACAGCACCGCCGTTGCCAGCATCCGCCGGCAGCCGGTTTCACCGGCACGATCGAACGCTGCCGCCCAGTCATCGTCTGTATAGTCGGCAGTCAGGGAAGCGATGTCGCTCAGGTGGTGAAGCGATGGTTTCCAGAATTCCTTGACGGCATTGACCGCCGTAACCAGCAAGGTGTCGCGGGGAGAAAACGTCAGCACCGGGCGGCCCAGAACATTGACCGGCCGCAGGTCGTCCCGAAAACGTTCTGCATCCAGTCGCAACCTTGCAGGTGGAATACCCCAGTGCAGATCGATACTGATGCCGCTGGACTCACGCCAAAGCGTGGACTGCATGGCCTCTTCATAGCGCTGTTCCACAGCGTACCCGTCGGTTTCCAGGATGCGTTCGGCCCTGCGGTGATCGTCTCGTTTTACCAGCAGATCGATGTCTCCGCAGGCCCGCATCGCCATATCGCCGTAAACGACCATGGCAGAGACTGGACCTTTGAAAGGCACTACAGCAATACCCTCGGTTGCAAGAAGATCCACAAGGCGCAGGATCTCCAGCGACAGCACAAGATTGTGCCGGGTCGTGTCCCGATGACGCGCCTGCAACGCGGACTGAATCGCGCCCGGCAACAGATCTGCAGGCTGATGGTGAAGGTGCATTGCCAGTTTCGGTATGGTTCTGTAATAGTCGGCCAGACGGAACAGCGATTCCCAGTCCGGCTTTTGCTGTAACAGTTCGGCGATGCGATGCGCGACACTCTCATCTGTTCGCGGTCGCGCGCAAAGCAGCAGAAGTTCCACTTCCGGCAAATATTTCATTGTTGTTGCATGGATAACCTCGTATTTGTCCGATTATTTCAGAAGCTCACGCGAACGTATAGGCGGCCGCGCGGCGATTGCGATAACATGGCGCACAAGAATTTGTCGGACAGGGAGGCGTTATGCCGCCGAAAATAAGACCGGACGTGACCGTTCAACAAGTGGGCGACGAATCGCTGGTTCTCGACCTGGAATCCGGACAGATACATCAGCTCAACGCAACAGCCGCCTGGATACTGGCGCAATGCGACGGGAGCAATACCATCGAAAACATAAGCCGCGACTTTGCAGAGTGCTTTTCCGTGGACGCCGGCACGGCCGCCAGTGACGTCGCCACGACCATCGAACAGTTAAGCCGGGTCAAGGTCATCGAGTGCGATTGAATCCCGCAGCGCACATGCTGCAAACCTGGCCGTTAAACGCCCTTTTGCAGGCTCGATATCATTTCACAGGTCGCGCGCAACTCGCCGGCGTTGAGTGTGTACGCGGGCACAGCGCTGGCGATCCTCACCGCCACTTCCAGTCCGTTGCCGGGGTGTGCCAGGGCATTCAGCGTGTTGACGTACAGCCTGGCGCCGGCTTCCGCGGGTGACAGCTCCGTCAAAGCAGGCGCTGAGATCTGCGCATCGCGCCGCAGGAATATAAGCATGTGCAGCGGTCGGGGTTCCGTCACAGCTGGCGAAGGCAACGCTGCAACCGGAATGTGCAGGGTTCTTTCCGTCGACACGGTATTGCCGGGCAGCGAATAAGGTTCCGGAGGCGCCGCTTTAAGACACAGGGCATGCGGGTAAGGATGGACTTCGACACTGGCCGGATCGATCGGCGCCAGCTCGTCGCTGAGATAGCTGAAACCGTGACGCAGCAAAGCCCACGCCGTGGTGGATTTTCCGGTGCCTGATTCCGCAACGATCATGACGGCGCGCCCGTCGCGTTCGACGACCGAGGAATGGACAAAATACAAATCTGTCCTCAACTTCTCCAGGTCGATGGTGATGAGCTTTTCCAGAAGATAAACCAGCAGGTAGTCGACGGCTTCGCTACTGGTTTCGTTGACGACGGTTTCACCGTTCCGGGTTATGTAAAAACCACCCGATGCATGCCTTCGAACGGTGTAGTCGAGATCGGCGTGGTCCGCGGGTTGTGCGAATACGCCGTAGTTGGCAAGTATCAGGTAGCGGAAGCGTTCATCATCACATCGAACCCTTACGCAGCGGTCAAATATGCAAAATTCGAGATCGGGGAAATGCAATGCGGCGGGACTTGTTTTTTGTTGTTTCACCGGGCCGAAAAAAGCCGTGCTGGTTACAGCACGGCTTTTCCGCCGTTCACGCGAGGCACAAACTAGAACGGACGACCTCCGTTTTTCGCACCGCTTTTACCGTAAGCTGCGAAACTGCCATTGTCATTAAAGTCCTTGTTCGGCTTTTTCGCCAAACCCGGTGGCGGGCCATCGATATACCCGCGCTTTTCCTGACCAATGCCGTTGTTGCCTTTAAACGAAGGCTTGCAGCACGGTGAGCCACTGGTCGCAAACGCCGGCGCGGCTGCCATCGTAAGGATCACGGGGGCCGTGTACCCTACTTTTTTCAGAAAGTCTCGGCGAGACTTCTGGTGTTGGTCTTTATTCATCATAGCCACCTCATAGTCACTCTGATTCACATTAATTTTGCGGAGTCCGCGAGGCCGGGCTTTCAAGGTTCTCTCCGATAATCCTGCTGTCAACAACTGGGATCCAGTAAACTGATCAGAGCCCTGCGCCGGGATCTTTTTCCAGACCTTCCCGGTCACAACTGCAACACCGATTCTACTCCCATTTTTCTCCCAAACATACAGGGAAAAAACCGGTCTTACACTTTCATATTTAGCACAGTCTCACCGTTTTGGTACCACCGCCCGATTTTTTTCGCGTCCGCACAAGAGCCCGTTTGCGTATCGTGAAATACTATTTTCCAATCATACGGTTACATTTTCCCCGGAACTATTACTGTTCGGCAAGCTAACGCGGGAACAGGCCTCCGCAACTTCCCCGTAGATGCGAGCCGCATCATCTTCATAGCGCCTTGAAAAATGGAAAGGAATCAGGCGCTCCACGCGGGCGGCGGTGGCAAGTTCTCCGCAGGCCTGCGCCGTCAGATGCCCGGTCCGGCGAGCCTGCGCGGCATCCTGCCGGGCGAATACCGCCTCGCAGAAGAACGTATCCGCGCCCTGCGCCAGAGCGGTCAGGCGGACGCGGTTATCCGGGGTATCAGCGAGATCGGTTGCATAGACCATTTTTTCCCCTGGCGTGATCAGCAGTAACTGTTCGGCGAGCACACCGGCGGCGGCGCTGTCACCTCCCGGCAGGTCGATCATGCTGTCAGGATCATTCCGCGCAATCGCCGCTTTGAGCGCTCCCAGCCATGGACCCACCGGCAACCCGGCAGCCTCGAGCTGCTCCTTGCGCACATTCAGGGTGCGCGGCGACTCGACCGCGAAGGCCAGCACCGGAATACCGTGATCCAGTGTCGCAGCGCGTACCCGGAAATCCGCGTCATCCAGCAACAGCCCGTCATGCGTCTCCGTGTCGACAAGGCATTCGGGACCCGCGCCGCCGACCTGGAGGCCGGCGCATATCAGGCGATCGCCGTGAAGCTCGGTCACCGCGAAGCGCGGTCCACCCGTGCCGATGCGGTCCCAGTGAATCGCGTCAATGAAACTCTGAATGTGCCTTGTCAGTCCGGGCGGACCGTACAACCGGCACACCTCCGCCACGCCGAGGCGGGAGCGCAACAGCCAGAGAAATCCTGCGATATGATCGAAGTGCGCATGGCTGATAAATACATCTGTGACCTGGTGCGCGACCCGCGCCGGCAGCCGCCCCGCCTCGCCGAGGTCGAACAGCAGGCTGCGTTTGCGATGTCGAAGCCGCAGGTGCAACAGGGGGTCTCCGAAAACACCGTTGACCAGTATGGCTGTCGCGGAACCCGTCTGCAGCACCGGCCGCGGTCCACCCTCGGGGAGCGCCTGGCGCGCCAGCATGTCCGGCGGCGGCGTATACCATGCGGTGCGCGCTGCCTCCGGTTGCGCGGTTTCCAGAATACCTTTTGCGCTCCGGCGCGCGTCGCGCACCAGCAGTCTGTGCGTTGTGCCGTCGAATTGCGGACAGCGCAACCGCAGCAGGTTGCCTTGCTTGCCGCTAATCTCGGCCATCGCCAGTGTCCGATGCGCGTCCAGCAATCCGGCCTGGCGACCGATCCATGAATCCTCGGAGTCGATCGGCGGCGGTGTGCCCAGCAAGGCAACGCGATCGAGTTCCACCAGTCTTTCATCCGCTGTCTGCAGCCAGTTATTCCACAAAAGTGTGCGTGCGCGAGCGCGCGCTTTCCTGCCCGGCTGCCGCGCCTGTTGCGCCGCCTTGATACGCCAGAGATCGCACGCGGTGGCAACCATTTCATTAGTCAGGGGTACTGCGCCCGGGCCACGCGTAACACACAGGATCACATCGACGCCAGCCGCGGCCACCAGGCTGGTCAGCAATTCCGCCGCGGCCACCCCTCGCACCACACCAGGACTGTCGATGAACAAAGTACCGCCGGGCACGCCGGCGGCGAGCCGCCGTACCGCCTCGAGCAACGGCAGGCGAAAGCGCGCCGCGTCCAGGCTGCACAGCGCCTCTATCGTCACCAGGTCCCAGCACGCCGTTCCCCAGCGTCCGAGACAGACAGCGCCCGGCACACCGAATGCGGGTGAGCCGGGGTCCGCGCCGATGCAGGAACAGGGCGATCCGGCGCGCGCCAGTTCGGCCGCGAGCTGCGCCGCCAGGGTCGACTTGCCGCTGCCCGGCGCGCCGAAAAGCAGCAGGCGCCGCTCCCTGGCAAGCAGGTTTTCCACCACCCCTGCGAAGGTCTGTTCGAGGAAACAGGGCGACAAGGTCATACCCTGAGCATAGCCCTGTCGGTGCAAAGTCCGGCGAGACCAGCTGCGCATAAAAAAAGCCCGCCCCGAAAACAGGACGGGCCAGCGGAGGAAACCGGATCAGGGCGTGAACTGTTCGATGACCAGGTCGCCGTTCGCATCGAACGAGTAACGCTCACCCTTCTCGGTGCCGGTCAGCGCCGAGAAGCCGCCGTCGACGTAAATCTGCCGGCCTTCAGGACTCAACAGAAAATCGACCCACTGGCGCGCCAGGCGCCGGTGCTTTCTGTCCATGGTCGCCAGGAACGCAACCGAATAGACAACCGGGATATTGACAGCATCGGGCGGCTGGAAACCGCTCACGGCGTCGCCATTGTTCACCGCCAGCTGCAATTCGGACACCCATACCGGGCCCACGTCGGATTGCCCTGCCAGAATACGGGCCGGCGTTTCCACATGGTGCACGCGCGTCTCATGCGTGTTGGCCTTGTTCAGCACCGCGAACTCGCACAGGCGCAGCGTGCCGTCGGCAATCGTGGCATGACCCGTGTAATGGCAAGCGGCGTTGGTGGCCAGATTGAAGTTGGTGGTGATGCCTTCTTCGATGGTGCGGGTTTCGGCCGGTGAGCCGGCTTGCGGGGTCGCGACCGCCGCCAGCCAGGTGTCGAGCTGGGCGACGTCGGCCGCGCTGCCGTTGAGCCGCGTGTACTCGTCCATGCGCTGGTACATGGCGTTGATGCCGGTGTGAATACCTTCGTTGATGTGGTCGACCTGGGACACGCGGATCACCGGATCAAGCAGGTCCAGCGTGGCATCGACGGTCGCATCAGCGCCGACGCCTATCGCGGCGCTGTTGGCGGCGTCTGTCATCAGGGTCAGCTGGTTGCGTATATAAGGCACGGCCTGCTTGACGAAGCCGTTACGCGCCAGGTCCCGCATCAGGTTGTAGTTGGTGCTGGTGAACACATCGAAGTTGACCTGGATGCTGGTCGGCAGAAAGTTGCGGTCGTCCTCGTTGCCGAGCAACATGCAGCCGCTCTTGATCTGGTCGCGTTCCTGGCCCGGCGGTATCAGTTCGATGAAATAGTCGGCGCCTTTTTTTTGCAGGCCTTCCAGTGTCCTGGGCTGATGACCGATGGCGGCAACATCGATGTCTTCGCCCATCGCAGCGCGGTGTTCATTGAACGCCTGCATGAAATGATCGAATACCACCCACTGATTCCCGGCCATCGCCAGGTTCAGGTTACTGGTGAGTGGATTGCCGTGGAACTCGGTGGCGCGATCCGCAGGCAACTCGGCGCAATTGCCCTGCAGCACGTAGCGCTTGCTGTTGTTACGGCTGTCGTGGTCAAAATCGTGATCAGCGCCGCCGAGCGCAGCCGTCGAGCATGCCGCAATCATCAGGCCGCCTGCGGTGGCCAGCATGGATGGTTTCTTGAAATCGAACATGTCACCTCCTCCCTTGTTGTTTGCAGGTACTACGCGGCGGAGTCTAGGACAGGCGCGACCGTTGCGTAATCAGCAATCACCCCCGCTCGACCCAGGGTTAACCCCAGGTCGGGCGGTTCAGTCCAGGCCGGCGATCAGCGCCAGGCGCACCAGTTCGGTCGGTGAAGTGGCTTTCATTTTCGCCATCAGGTTGGCGCGGTGCAGTTCGACAGTCTTGATGCTGATACCGAGTTCACTGGCAATTGCCTTGTTCTGCATGGAATCGAGCACCATGCGCATCACTTCCCGTTCGCGCCGGGTCAGGCGCCCGGCGCGAATTCTGATTTCGTCGATCCTTTCCCGGTTCCTGCGGTTATCCAGGTCGTAGGCCAGCGCGCTCTGGACACGCTCGAGTATCAACGCGTCGTTGTAGGGCTTCTCGATGAAATCCCAGGCGCCCGCCTTCATGGCTCTCACCGCCATGCCGACGTCGGCATGTCCCGTGACAATGATCACCGGCAAAGTGGCGCCGAGTTCGCCGAGACGCGCGTGAAGCTCCATGCCGTTGACGTCGGGCATGCGCACATCGAGCAACACGCAGCCTGACATCGCGGGATCGAACTGTTCCAGAAACGCGAGCCCGCCTTCGAACTCGCGCACCGGCAGGCGCGCTGACTCGATCAGCCATTTCAGCGATTCGCGCGCCATCCGGTCATCGTCGATGATGTATATCGCCTGCTGCACCTCAGGTTCCCTCCGCCACCGGCAGCCGGAAGGAAAATTCCGCGCCGCCACCCTCGAGCGTGCGTGCGGCGATATGTCCGCGATGCGATTCAATGATGGAACGGCTGATCGACAGGCCTATGCCGACGCCGTCGGTCTTGGTGGTGTAGAACGCATCGAAGATCCGCGCCAGCGCCGCCTGGGGAATACCCTCTCCGGTATCGGTAGCGGTGACCCTGATGCTGCCGCCCTCGCGCCGCGTGGCAACGATCAGGCGGCGCTGCCCGCGCTTTGTGCCTTCCATGGCGTCGATGCCGTTGCGCAGAAAGTTGAGGATCACCTGTTCCAGCTGAATCAAACTGCCCTCCACCAGCGGCAGGTCATCGGCGAGATCGAGTTCGATCGCCACGTCGTGGCGACGTGCCTCGACGCCGACCAGCGCCGTGACATTTCGTACCGCGCTGTTGAGATTCACCGCGCTGCGTCGCGCATCGCCTTTCTGCACAAACTCCCTTATATGCCGGATGATATCCGCGGCCATCTTCGCGCCTTCCACAGCGCGCTCCATACCTTCCATCAGCTTGCGCCGGTCCATGATGCCGTCGCGCAGAAGGCGCAGGCAGCCACTGCTGTAATTGATGGTGCCGGTCAGCGGCTGATTGAGTTCGTGCGCCAGGCTCGCAGCCATTTCGCCGACGGTGCTGATACGCGATACGCGCGCCAGCTCGCTCCGATGCTGCTGTTCGGACTCCCAGGCGACCTGCCGCTCCAGCTCGTCGCCGATCCACTGCGCCATCACCTTCAGCAGGTCGTGGTCCCACTGGCTGAATACGCCGGCGCGCGCCCCGCGGCCTGCGAACTCCAGCGTGCAGTGCACACGGCCCTCGACCAGCACCGCAGCGCCCAGATAACTCCTCCAGCCGCGCTCCACGCACTGCGTCTCGGCCAGCGTGCTGGCGGCAAGATCGGGAATATCCAGCGGCTCCCCGCCGCGCGCCACCAGCAGCGCCGCGCATTGCCTGCTGATCGGACCCGTTTGCAGAACCGCGCGCCGCTCGCCCGAAATCCTGCACACGTTCTGCCGGTCATTTTCGAGGCTCGCCAGCACACCGACCGGCAGACCGTAATAGGCGCGCCCGGTATCCAGCAGGCGCATCAGTTTTTCATCGTGCGACAACTCCGGCGCGCTGGTGATGCGCACCAGCTCGCGCAGGGCAACACGACTTTTCTCCAGCGCCAGGTTGGTCGCCTGCAGGTCATCCGTGCGTCTGGCCACCTGCTCTTCGAGGGTATCACGGTACCTGGCCAATGCCTGCTGCGAACGTTTGTGCTGGCGGATTTTATCGCGCAGGTTGCGCTCGGTCTCTTTCAGCCGGTGGTTGGTGCGCGACACGTAGCCGCTGATCAACAGCAGCGACAGCAACACTGTGCCTGCGCCCGCCAGCCAGTAAGCGTAACGTTTCGCCATGGCGGCGAGCGATGCTCCGCGCAGCGCTTCGTAGGGCCCGATCTTCAGTTCTTCCATCAGCGCGTGCACGGGAGAGTAATCCAGCGGCACTGTCCAGCCGGCGCTGTGCGCCGCCTTCGCCGCCGGGTGATTTTCCGGCATCGACAACAGCGCCCGGGCAACCTGTGTCGCCAGTTCGCGTGCGGTTGTCCTCAGGGTTGCGAACGGCCACTCGGGGTACAGGCGCGTGCTCACCGGGAACGGCGTACCCTGGTCGGACTGCGGATTCAGCACCCGCAGCGATGCGGGCTGCACACGCCCCGCCTCGACCATGCGCGCCAGGGTCTCGGCGCGCACCGTGGCCGCGTCGACCCGGCCGCTGTGCACCGCCGCAACGATTTCGTCCTGTGGAAAACCCGAAAACGCCAGAGACTTCAGATCGCGGAACGGATCGATACCCTGGCTTTTCAGCTCACGCCATGCCATCTGAAAGCCGCCGAACGCATCGGCGCTCACCGCCATGAAGGATTTCCCCCTGAGGTCTGCCAGCGTCTTTATCCGCGCATCATCCGCGCGCGCCACAATCACGGCGCCGTAACGCACCCGCGTTTGCCGGCCTTCCCGTGTCTGCAGCGTGGCGATCCGGGAAACGCCGAAACGCGTTTCCAGTTCGACGTAATTTCCGGGGTTGGTCAGTGTGAAGTGAATACGGTCCTCTTCGATGGCCGCCGCCATTTCATCCAGGTCCACGGGTACGATTTCGAAGCGATAGCCCGGCACCGCAGCGGATAGATAGTCAGCGGTCGGCGACCAGCGCCGCATGGCGTGCGCCTCGCCGCGGTAGGCCAGCACACCGATGCGCACCTGTTCAATTGCAGACGGCGCGGGGGCCGGGCCGGCCGCCGGCGCGCCGTGCAACGACACCAGGATCACGAACGCCGGCCAGAGACGGGGCCAGAGGCGGATGGCTGCAGACATGTTTGAGTTCAATTTTCGGCTGACCCTTTATCAGATGCGCGACGCCAGCTTTCTATTCTGCTCCTGCGCGCAAAACCGAACCGCGACGCGGGAACTGCGCAACCCTCCCGCCCCGGCGCCGCACCGACATTGTTGACAAATACAGAACAGACTATTGAGCTTTGGCGCGTTTATCCGCGTTCCGTGAACGTCTACACTGTTTTTCGCCAGATCGGAGCCTGTCCTTCCCGGGCAGGCATGATGCAACAAGTCCCGGAGGGCCTTGCCATGTCGCTACGCAAAATCACGCAGCTGGTGCCCGCAATGGAAGTCACCGAAGGCGCCGGCGTCCACGTCTACCGCACCATAGGCACCCCGGCGCGGCGCAATCTCGACCCCTTTCTGATGCTGGACCAGTTCAGCACCGACAACCCGGACGATTACATCGCCGGCTTCCCGGAACATCCGCACCGCGGCTTCAACACCTTTACCTATATGCTCGACGGTCACATGCAGCACGCCGACAGCATGGGCAACCGCGGTGATCTGGAACCCGGCGGCGCGCAATGGATGAAAGCCGGCAGCGGGGTGATTCATTCCGAAATGCCGCAACAGATCAGCGGTCGCATGCGCGGCTTCCAGTTGTGGATCAATCTGCCGGCGGCAAAGAAAATGACGGCGCCCGCCTACCAGGACATCCGCGCGGCAGAGATTCCGGAGGTGACTGATGATCAATCGCGGGTGCGGGTGCTGGTTGGCACTTATGGTGGCAAAACCGGCCCGGTGTCCGACACCGACACCCGGGTCGAGTACCTCGACGTAACGCTGCCACCGGACCAGTCCTTCAACCACGAGACAGCGCCGCAACACACGGTATTCATTCTTCTGTTCGAGGGCACGGCCGCGGTTGCCGACACGCCGGTGCCAGCACAACACCTCGCGGTGCTGGGCAAGGGCGACCGGCTGACGTTACAGGCCGGAGAGGAAGGCGCGCGCTTTCTGCTGGTGTCCGGCCGGCCCATCGGCGAGCCGATCGTGCAGTATGGACCCTTCGTCATGAATACGCGCGCCGAAATCGAGCAGGCCATAGCCGACTATCGCGACGGCCGCCTGGTGCAGGACGTGTCGCCGGGCTAGTTCAGGCCGGCGGCGGTTCGTCGACTTCCAGGCCCATGTCCCTCAGTCGTTTGCGGGCGAGTCGACGGGCGAGTTCACGCATGTCGGGCGTGGCATCGCCCTCGTCGACGATCTCCAGTCCCAGCAGGGTTTCGAGCACATCCTCGAGCGTGACAATACCCTCGACACTGCCGTACTCGTCGACCACCATCATGATGTGCGAGCGATGGTGCAGCAGTTGTTCGAATGCGCGTGACAGGGATGTCGTTTCCGGCAGGGCCGGCAGCTCCCTGCGGTAGGTGGCAAGCGGCGTATCGACATTACCGCGCGCCTGCGCCAGCAGCAGATCGCCGCGCAACACGAAGCCGTTCAGTTCACCCGGATCGTCGCTGTAAACAGGAATACGCGAAAAACGCTGGCTGCCGTATTTCCAGAAAAACTCTTCCACAGTCAGGTCTTCGGCAAGCGCGAACATGACTGTGCGCGGCGTCATCACATCCTCTACGCGGGTTTCGCGCAGCCGCAGCAGGTTTTTCAGAATCTCGGTCTCCTGCCGATCGAGCTGCCCTTCCGCGGCGCTGAGTTCCGCCATCGCCGCCAGCTCTTCGCGATTGAAGCCGGTCAGCTTCGGACCCTCGGAAAAGCCGCGCGTGAGCGCAGCAGACAGCTTGACGAACGGCCAGAGAATCCACACCAGCCCCTTCAGTACGTACGCCGTCGCCGGCGCCAGCTGTTTCCAGTACAGCGCGCCCAGCGTCTTGGGGATGATTTCGGAAAACACCAGGATAAGCAGCGTGAGAACGCCGGAAGCGACGCCTAGCCAGGCGCTGCCAAACACATTTGCCGCCTGCGCGCCGGCGCCGGCGGCGCCGACGGTGTGAGCGACCGTGTTAAGCGTCAGTATCGCTGCCAGAGGGCTGTTGATGTCCTGCTTGAGTTGCGCCAACAGTTCGCCCGCGCGCCGGCCTTGCTGCTGCATCAGCGTGATGTGCGGTGTCGAGACACTCAGGAGCACCGCTTCGGCGATCGAGCACAGGAAAGAAAAACCGAGCGCGATCATCACATAGACGAACAACAGCAGCATGAGACCCCGGTATCTGAACACGCCGCAAAGCGTTGCGGCCATCAAAGCATAACACGAAGCACTCCAGCCGCTGGCGCACGCCGGGGAACTTGTCGCCCGCCGGCGGGACCAATGCTGTGCCGGGTGACATCGATTAACCGGTTGTTTGTCAATGGATGAAACGGACTACCCTGGAGGGCTCGGGATATTCCCGCTTTTCACGCAACGAAAACAGGTTATGATCAGAAGCATGTTCACTGCATTGAAACCCGGGCCCGCCATCTCGCCGGCACAGGCACTGCGCCTGCTGGGCGTCCTGCTGTTGGCCGGTGGCTGCACGTCGGCCGATTCCTCCTCTGCGCGCGCGACGCATACGGTTGCGGCGCAATTATCCGCACCCGCGGCGGAAACGCTCGAGACCACGCCTGCCCTGGCGCTCAGCGCCGTCACCACTGTCGAGCAGATCATCCCCGCGCTTGCCGGCAAACGCGTGGTGTTCGTGGGCGAACAGCACACGCGTTACGACCATCACCTGATGCAGCTCGAAATCATCCGCGGCCTGCACCGCGACAACCCGCGGCTGGCGATCGGGCTGGAGATGTTCCAGCAGCCGTTTCAGCGTTATCTCGACGACTATGTCGCCGGCGCCATCAGTGAACAGGAGATGTTGCGCGCCACCGAGTACTATCAGCGCTGGCGCATGGACTACCGTCTGTACGCGCCGATATTGCGTTACGCCCGGCAACACCGCCTGCCGCTGGTGGCGCTGAACCTGCCGGTGGAACTGACCCGCCAGGTCGGGCGTGTCGGCCTGCAGGGTCTGGACGAAGACCAGCGCGCGCAGTTGCCCGCCGACATCGACCGTTCCGACAACGCCTATGAACAGCGTCTCAGGCAGGTGTTCGATCAACACCCCAACGACAGCGGCCAGGAATTCTCGCATTTCCTCGACGTGCAGTTGTCGTGGGATGAGGGCATGGCCGAGCGTGCCGCAACTTTCCTCGAGGAAAATCCCGATCATCAGCTCGTGGTGCTGGCCGGTCAGGCCCATGTCGCCTGGGGCAGCCCGATTCCGCGACGCCTGGCGCGGCGGATAGACGTCGAAGCGGCGATTGTCCTCAACAGCTGGGACGGACCACCTGAACCCGGGCTCGCCGATTTTCTTCTGTGGCCTGCACAACAGGCCTTGCCCGAACCGGGGCGCATCGGCGCTGTGCTGGACGAACAGGACGGCGCGCTGCGGATAGACTCCTGCAGCGAAGACAGCGCCTGCGCTGAGGTCGGCATGCAACGCGGCGACCGCATCATCGCCATCGATGATGCCAGCATCAACAGCATGGCCGATCTGCGCCTCGCGTTATGGGACAAGCAGCCGGGGGACACGGTCACCGTCGACGTGCTGCGCAGCCGCATCCTGCTTCCATCCAGGGAATTGAGCTACGAAATCAGGCTCCGCTAAGCTGCCGACAATGCTGAACAGACTCCTTTTGCAGCTGGCATGCGCACTTTGGTTGCCGGGACTGGCGGCAGCATCGCTGCATCACGATCTCGACATCACGCTTGAACCGCAACGGCATGTCATCGAGGTACAGGACCGCATTACGCTTGATGCCGCGCCCCGCGGTCCGCTGTCCTTCATCCTGCACCCTGCGCTCCAGGCGCGCCTGCTGGACAGGGATGCGCGCCTCGTCGAATTACCGCACGACACGTCCGGCGAACATGGGGGAATCACGCCGAAGCGCTACCGCGTCGAACTGGCACCGGGCAAGCGCAGCTTCACCCTGCACTACCGCGGCACCATCAGGCATCCTCTGCAACAACAGGGCGAAGAATACGCGCGCAGTTTCCGGCAAACGCATGGCATCATCGGGCCCGAGGGCGTGTTTCTCGCCGGCAGCAGCTTATGGTACCCGCAGTTCGACGACAGCTTGCTCGAGTTCGATATTGCATTGCATCTGCCTGATGGCTGGTACGGGATGAGCCAGGGCGAACGCCGGGCCCGGGTAGCGGCCGGCAGCGCAGTCACGGAGAACTGGCGTTGCGCCACACCGCAGGAGGAGATCTACCTGATCGCCGGGCGTTTCACTGAGTACATCGCTGTCAGAAGGGATGTGACCGCCATGGTGTTGCTGCGCCAGCCGGATGCCGCGCTGGCACGCAAATACCTGGACACGACGCACCAGTATGTCGACCTCTACCATCGGCTGATCGGGCCTTATGCATTCTCCAAGTTCGCCCTGGTCGAGAACTTCTGGGAAACCGGCTACGGCATGCCCTCTTTCACCCTGCTGGGTTCGAAGGTGATCCGCTTTCCGTTCATTCTGCACTCGTCCTATCCCCACGAGATCCTGCATAACTGGTGGGGCAACAGCGTGTACGTCGACTACCGGAGCGGCAACTGGGCGGAAGGACTGACCAGCTACCTGGCCGATCATCTGATCAAGGAACAGCAGGGTCAGGGCATCGACTACCGCCGCACCGTGCTGCAGAAATATACCGATTATGTGGACGCGCAGGAGGATTTCCCGCTGACAGCGTTTCGCAGCCGTCACAGCGCGCGCACCGAAGCGGTCGGTTACGGCAAAACCCTCATGCTGTTTCACATGCTGCGCCGGCAGCTTGGGGACCAGGCATTCGTCCGTGGTCTGCAGGCCCTGTACGACCAACAGCGTTTCCGGGTCACAGGTTTCGCAGATGTGCAGCGCGTCTACAGCGACGTCGCCGGCCGGCCGCTCGACGATTTCTTCGCACAATGGGTGAAACGCAGCGGCGCGCCGAACCTGCGCGTGAGCGAGGCCCGCGCCACACCGAACGGCGCAAGCTGGCACCTGTCGGCGCTTATCGAGCAGACCCAGCCGGGCGAGCCCTATGCACTGCGCATCCCCATCGCCGTGCAGCTCGACAGCATGGAAGGCGTCTGGCAAAGCGAAATCGATATGCGCGAGCGATTGCAGCCAGTGCGGCTCGACCTGCCTGCGCGTCCCGTGCAGCTCGATATAGACCCCGAATTCGACCTGTTCCGCCGTCTGCACCGCAACGAGATTCCGCCTTCTGTCAGCCAGGCGATGGGTGCCGGCCGGGTGCTCATCGTACTGCCGGCGCAAGAGGCGCCCGATCTGCGCAACGCCTATCGCGCGGTCGCGGAATCCTGGCGGCAGGACAAACCCGAACAGATCGAAGTCGCGCTGGACGACGCCCTGCAAACACTTCCCGATGACCGCGCCGTGTGGCTGTTCGGCTGGAACAACCGCTTCCGCGCACAGCTGCAGCAGGCGCTGCAGGACTACGAATTCGAGGACCTGGGCGACGCCGTCCGCATCGAACACACGACACTGGATTCGGGCACCCGCTCTGTGGTGATGCTCGCACGGCATCCGCGCCAACCCGATCACGCACTCGGCTGGCTGGCGGCGGATTCCGCCACTGCCCTGCCCGGCCTGGCCCGCAAGCTGCCGCATTACGGACGCTACAGCTATCTCGCGTTCAGCGGCGCGGAACCGGAGAACGTCCTTAAAGGCCAGTGGCCGGTAGTGAACTCGCCCATGTCGATCCGCGTTGCGCAAGGCGATGGTGCCAGCGTTGAAGTCGAGCCCGCGCGGCTGGCGCCGCGTCAGGCACTGGTGGCCCCGCAGGAAACTTTTTCCGCAGCGCGGATGAAGGAACACATCGCCTTTTTCGCTGCCAGCGAGATGGCGGGGCGCGGCCTGGGGACAGCGCAGCTGCAACGCGCTGCGGACTATATCGCCAGGCAGTTCATGGAGGCCGGGTTGCAGCCCGGCGGCGATGACGGCGGCTGGTACCAGGCGTGGGAGCAGCCGGTCGAGGCACTCGGGCGAAGCGTGACGCTGAACAATGTGATCGGCGTGCTGCCGGGCAGTGATCCGCAGTTCGCCGGCGAGAGTCTCGTCATCGGTGCCCATTACGATCACCTGGGGCATGGCGAATCCACGGGTCGACGCGAAGACCGCGGCAGGATCCACCCCGGCGCCGACGATAACGCCAGCGGTGTCGCGGTGATGCTGGAACTGGCGCGGGCGCTGCAGGGCGAGGCGTTGCCGCGCACGCTGGTGTTCGTTGCTTTCACCGGCGAAGAATACGACCGGCTGGGTTCGCGGCATTATGTCAGCAAGGCTGCGGATTATCCGGTCGGGAAGACTATCGCCATGCTCAACCTGGACACCGTGGGACGACTGGGCGACAAGCCGCTGATTCTGTTCGGCACCGGCAGCGCCGAAGAGTGGGCGCACATTTTCCGCGGCGCCGGCTATGTCACAGGCGTGCCGGTGCAGACGGTCGCCGACGATTTCGGTTCCAGCGACCAGACCAGTTTTATCCAGGCGGGCGTACCTGCCGTGCAGTTTTTCAGCGGCGCACACGCGGATTTTCACCGCCCCGGCGACACCATCGACAAAATTGATGGCGATGGACTGGTCAAGGTGGCAAACGTCGCGAGGGAAGTCACGCAATACCTGGCGGAACGACCGCAGCCACTCAACATCAGCATCGCAGGCGCTGCGCCGGCGCGCGCCCCGGGCACGCGGCGCGTCAGTTTCGGCACCGTGCCGGATTTCACCTGGAGCGGTGACGGTGTGCGGCTCGACGATGTGCGCGCCGATACGCCGGCTGCCCTGGCCGGTCTGCGCAAGGGAGATATCATCACCAGCGTCAACGAAACTCCCGTGCGCACCATGCGCGACTATTCCGAAGCGCTGAAACAACTGCAACCCGGTGATGAAATACGCGTGGGGTTCACGCGGGACGGCGCGGCCTTGACAGCCACCGCGCGGGTCACCGAACGATAACCGCTACTTCGACGACAGGTGCACCATGACACACATTGGATTCCGGATGATTGCTGCGTTCCTGTTAGCGGCGGTCCTGCAGGCCGCCGCTGCGCAGGATGCCGCGCAGACAAACGCGACAGTCGCGCCGATTGCCGGTGAAGACCGCTTGCACAACATGCGCCAGCTGACATTCGGTGGCCAGAACGCCGAAGCCTATTTTTCGCACGACGGACAGGAACTGATTTTCCAGTCGACGCGCGGCGATCTGCAATGCGACGCCATCTTCCGCATGCGCAGTGATGGCAGCAACGTGCGCCAGGTGTCCTCGGGACGCGGTGTCACCACTTGCGCCTTTATTGCGCCCGACAACAATTCGATCATCTACGCATCCACCCACCTGCAACACGACCGGTGCCCGGCCAAACCCGACTACTCCCGGGGCTATGTGTGGCCGCTGTACCCCGCCTACGATATTTTTATCGCCGGTCCCGAGGGCCAGAACCCGCGGCCGTTGACCAGCACGCCGGGTTACGATGCCGAAGCGGTCTTTTCACCCAGGGGTGATCGCATCATCTTCACCTCGCTGCGCAGCGGTGACCTGGAACTCTACCTGATGAACCCCGACGGCAGCGGCGTCGAGCAACTCACCGATACGCCCGGCTACGACGGCGGCGCCTTCTTTTCGCTCGACGGTGAATGGATCGTGTGGCGTGCCTCGCGGCCCACCGGCCAGGCATTGCAGGACTACCGGGCGCTCCTGGAACAAAACCTGATCCGCCCGGGCAAGCTGGAGATCTACATCATGAATCTGCAGGACCGCAAGCCGATCCAGCTCACCGACAACGGCGCTGCCAATTTCGGCCCGTACTGGCATCCCGACGGCAGACACATCATTTTCTCATCCAACATGCACGACCCGACAGGCCGCAATTTCGATCTCTACCTGCTGGATATCGAGACCCGCGACCTGGAGCGCATCACGCATTATGACGGTTTCGACGGCTTCCCCATGTTCTCGCACGACGGCCGGCAACTGGTGTTCGCCTCCAATCGCTTCGGCAAGGTCAAGGGCGAAACCAATGTATTCATCGCCGACTTCCACCCGGCGCCGGCCGCAGCGCCGACGCCCTGACAACAGACCACCGTCTATACTCAAAAGCACCCGCCCCGAACCAATAACCAGGGAGAACAAGCGATGTCCGTAGCAAAAGTTACCGAAATCATTGCCGAATCCAGCAAGAGTTTTGACGACGCGCTGCAGTCAGGCATCAAGCGCGCGTGCAAAACGCTGGAGAATGTCACTTCGGCCTGGGTGCAGGATCAGTACGTCAAGATCGACAAAGGCAAAATCGCCAAGTACCGGGTGCACCTGAAAGTGACTTTCGTCCTCAAGAGCTGACCCCCGGCACCATCGTTCTGTCATGACCTCGCAATCGATTGCGCAGACCCTGACCTGGCTGCTGTTGATTACCGGCTGTCTGATCGCCTTCGTCTCGGCGGTGGTGCCGCATTACGACGCCGGTTACCGCCTGGCGTTCAGCGTGCTGCTGACCGGGCTGCTGCCGTACCTGGCCTACGCCATGCTGCTACCGTATCTGCATGGCTGGCAGCTGGCGCTTCCCGGGCTGGTGATCGTGCTGGTGCACGGCTGGACCGTCGCAAGCGAACGCTTCATCGCCTACCAGGGCTACAGCGACGGCACCATTCACTATGTGCCGCTGGCACTGGCGCTGTTGACCCTGGTGCTGCTGGCCTGGGCGCTGCGCGCGCATCCGCCCGGCAGGGATTGATCAGCAGCAGCCGGCTCCCGGTACACAGCCCGGCTTCACCGCTTCGATGGTCGCGGACACCACGTAGTCGGTGACGTTGTGTCCGGGCGCCCAGTCGCGGATGAATTCCTTCGATTCGTCCTTGGGCTGGATGCGCACATCGCGGAAACCGGCCGCCTCGATCATGGTTTCGAGATCGCCGATCAGCGACGCATTGCCCATGCAACCGGCGACAAGCCCGGCATCGTTGCGCATCGCCTCGGGCAGTTCCACGGTGGCGACCACATCGGAAATCGCCAGACGCCCGCCCGGTTTCAGCACCCGGAAAGCGTCGCGAAATACCTGCGCCTTGTCCGGCGACAGGTTGATCACGCAGTTTGAAATGATGACATCGACGCTGGCGTCGGCCACCGGCAGGTATTCGATTTCACCGAGCCTGAATTCAACATTGCTGAAGTTGCCCTTGTGCGCATTGTTGCGCGCCTTGCTCAGCATCTCCGGTGTCATGTCCACGCCGATCACACGCCCGCTGTCGCCCACCTCGCGGGCGGCCAGAAAACAGTCGAAACCGCCGCCGGCGCCGAGATCGAGCACCACTTCACCGGGCTTGAGGGACGCGATGGCGCGCGGGTTGCCGCAGCCCAGCCCCATGTCCGCGCCCTCGGGTACGCTGACAAGATCCGCCTCGCTGTAACCCAGTCGCGTCGAGATCAGGCTATTGATCGCGGCATCGTCCGACACACCGCAGCAACTGGCGCCCGTACCGCAGCTTGCGCCGCGGCTTTCCGCCTCCGCCACCTTCGCATAGGCGTTGCGCACGCCCTGACGGTGATCGTCATGGCTGACCCGGGTCTTTTTCGGTGTGCAACATTCGGAGTGACTACTCATGGCTGATACCTCTTCTATAGGTTGAAAAAGTCGCCGATGCGGTTGACGACATCAGGTTCAACCCAGCATTCGACGTGTTTGCCGTTGCGCTGCATCCGCACCAGCCCGGCGCGGTTCAGTTCCTTGAGATGGTGCGACAGCGTGGACGGCGCGATATCCACATCCTGACCCAGGTCGCCGACACAACAACGCATTTCCTGGTCAGTGCGACATCTTGTACCCGGTTCGCAGCAACTCATCAGGCGCTTGAATAACGCCAGTCGGTGCGGATTGCTCAGCGCCTTGAACATCTCCGCCATGTCCTGCAGTGAAACTGAATATTTCGACATGTTTCGAAGTATAGAAATATAATTTCAGTTGTCAAGAAGAAAAATGCATTGAGAACGGGGCCCGTGAAGCAGAACGTCAGGTTTGTGCGGTCTATGCGGTAAGAGGCGCTTGCTACATCACCCGCCCGGCAGCCGAATCGGACAGCGCTTCCTGTTCCAGGCGCCGGCGCAGCCCCGCGTCCAGGTTCAGACATTCGCCCAGCCGGTCCAGGTAGGCACGTTCCAGGAAATCCACCTCGGCGATCATCAACGCGCTGGCGAGGTACAGTTCACTGGCAAGCAGTTCATTGCCGGCGGCTTCGGCGGCGATGGCCTGGGGATCCAGCGGGCGTCGCAGTTCCGCGTCCAGCCAGCTGCGCAAGCCGGCATCACCGCCGAGGCGGGCCATTTCCTGGTCGATGAGCGCGCGTTCGCGGTCGTCGATGTGACCGTCCACCCGGGCCGCCGCCAGCATGGCGCGCAGCACCGCGCGCCCCTGGGCCGGCGTGTGTTCGAGTGCCTCGGGCGGCGGCGTGTCGCCGGCACCGGTGCGGTTCTGGCTCCAGGCGCGCCAGGCCATCACACCGAGCGTGGCAAGTCCGCCATAGGTGGCCAGCTTGCGGCCGGTCTTGTTGCCGAGCAGCAGGCCCAGCATGCCGCCGGCGGCGGCGCCCTTGCCGAAATCCGAGATCTGTCCATCGGTATCGGTGATCCCGGTCTGGCCGAGCATGGATTTGCCGGCGCCGAGCAGTTGATCCAGTAATCCGCGGGTATCCATAGGTAATTCTCACTCCAGGCGGTTGGAAAGAATGGGATTATGTTTGCATCGACTGAATCCGGGCTGAATAAGTTCCGGTGTCCGGCAACCCCATACACTCTCGCGCCAACCCGTGTCGTTGCGGTCAGACGATATAAATCCCTCCGTTCCGCGATTCGTAAGCTCGAGGCTCAATGAACGGCAGATGACGACCCAACCCCGACCTTTAAGTCGGTCTATAGTTATCGCTGTACCAAGGCGATCAAGCATACCCGTAACGACTGGACAGAGCAGATGCAGAAGCATCAATTTACCTTCATCGGGCTGCTGGTGGCGTGCCCCTGGCTGCTGTCCGCCTGTGGTCCCATGACCATCAAAGATACGACAACTCAGACGTTTGTCCCCATCCAGGGCTGGGTCCTTGAGCTGCATCAGGAAGTCACCATTCCACCCAACCGGACACGCGTCTTCTTTCAGGATGGCCGCGTCTCATTCGGGATCAACGAATATGAGCCGCACTGTCAGCTGAGAGTCCGGCCCATTTCGACGCAACCCCGGCCCGTACACCCTGACCGCTTCAGCATCGACAAAGCGTTCGGCAAGGTTGGTCCGGTTGTCAGCAATGGCCCCGTCCGGCTGGCTGCAGCGGGTACCATGGTGGTCATGGGTGATGGCGGCGATGGTGACGGGCCAGGCCAGTTGATCTATTTTTACTACCTTGGATTGCATTCCGACCGGCAGCCCGATGTCAGCTACCTGGTGTGTGGCGGCGCACTGAACGATCCGGCCTTCGCCCTGTATCCAACGCTTCAGGAGATCCGTGCCTCGTTGGGTGACTACGCGACCCTGGTTACGTCCGGGGACAGGTGACACTGCGAACGCAGGCACCATCACGCTTTCCCCGTGAGACGCTAAAGGACTGCTCGCGCGAAATGCGTCAGCGCCTGAATAGATCCTCCAGGGCTTTTCGCGCCGCCTCAGCCTCGCTGGAACCGCCCGCCTGAAAGGCGTCTTCGCGGTATTGGAAATAGTCGCAGAAATTCGCGCGGACCTTGTCCTGAACTTCCTCGGCGACGGTTTCACGGCACTGGCGCGCGACGCGCGCGTCGTAGAAGGTGCAGGCGCGGCACACATGCAAATCGCCGTGACACTGCGGACACTCCGCCAGCCGCGCCACGCGCCGGCCGGGCACCAGCAGCAGGTCCTGCACCGGCGCGCCGCATTTCCAGCACTGTGCCTGTTCGCTCATCGGTTTGACCTCCATGCGCAGCTCTGTGCCAAGCATACCAGCGCGGGTACAACCGGGGCAGGAAAGGTGATGTGAGGGCGAGCCCCCGGATAATTCTGCCGGCGAGGTTATTATTATCGGAGCCACACCATGCTGAATTCTGTACGACCGTAGTTGGCCCGACTGACCCAGTGCGCATCAGGGCGCGGCGTCGGCTCAATTAGTTTCGCGACGGCGACCAACGCCCGAACCTGGGCGTGTGAACTGTTAATCCAAGATCTTCCGCAACAGACGGGAGACGGCCCAAAGTGGCTATTCACGAACAGCGGTTTGAGTATCTCTTTATTTCAGCGAAGTGTAAAAAATACAAGAATGTTGTAAGGATTACTTTACAAAATGAACCTGGGGTGTTTGCACCATAATTAGGAGCTGAACAATAAGTCTCTAAACCGCTTTCGATTACTTATAGTCAGTTGTTTATGGCTTACTATTTGCTTCGGTTGTAGGTTAGGTTTTAGTTTATACACTCAGTTTGACTGGCAGCACATAAATAAATCCAAGTTCGGAGTACCTGCCATGCGATCACGTTTTGTCGACACGGTCAGCGTCTGTCTACTGATGTGCATTGGCACAACTGTTCAAGCAGGTCTGATTAAGTACACTATTGAAGGCACTGTCGCAGCGTCTGTGTCCACCCCTTTCGGCGGCAGCTCGTTTACGACGAGTTCAATATTTTCAAGTCTAATTGGTAATCCATTCACTATTACGTTGCTGGTTGACGATACACCACAGGTAGCCGGTGCTAGCACAACTCAACTGCATTATGATGGAACTTACGCATTCAATGTTGGTGGGTTGTCCGGAAACGGAGGAACTCCGTATTTTTCGGGGTCCGGGAGCTATGACGACATTTCTACCGTCCAAAACGGTAGCGCAGATTTCTTCGCTAGCAACGGTGGCACCTTTGACCTTAATGGGTTTAATGACTCAAGTTCTTTGGGTAGTTTTACATTCGAAAGTTACCAGCACTCACTCTTTGACTCCTCCGGGGCAGCTTTAAGCTCACTTGATCTCCCCTTGGCAATTGATGTCAATGATTTTGACTTCGATTGGATGCAGCTACGCGTACGGGATGCCGGCTTGAGCCTACAAAACATAAACGCCTCTATTGATTCTGTTTCGGTTCACGTTGTGCCACTGCCTGCGACATATCTGCTCCTTGCAGCAGGCTTGGCTTCGCTCGGGCCAATGATGCGTCGCTCTTCTTCAAATCCAGTCTAGACTCGAATGGGGACTCATAACGAAACTTTATAAGTTGTGTCGGCAAGGATTTTCGCCGATAAATGTTATGTCCGCATTTGGAGCGAATCCGAATCAAATGATCGCCAGCGGTTATTGGATTGCGCTTAACCGGATTTTCCTCCGCCCAGCGAGTGATCGTTTCTGGCCGAAGTCGGACATCAACCCAGTCGTGCCGATATCTCCTCGCCCGCCTGCCTGACCAGCGCTACCCATGCGTCGCGTCGTCGTTCGATCGGCGCCGACACTGAAAGGCCTGCGACGACTGTGCCGCTGCGGTCGCGGATCAGCACACCGATGCAGCCGACACCCTCTTCCGCTTCTTCGTTATCCAGCGCATAACCGTTGCGCCCTGCGCTTCGCACTTCCTCGCGCAATGCCGCGAGCGTATTCAGCGTGTGGTCGGTATAGGCCGGCAGCCCGGTGCGTTTTACATACGCTTTCAGAAAAGCATCGCCGAGTTCGGCGAGCATCAGTTTGCCGACCGCCGTGACATGCAGCGGCGCTCGGCTGCCGATCACCTGCTCGACACGCATCATGCGTTGCGGCGTGACGCGTTCGATATAAACCACCTGGTCGCCTTCGCGCACCGTCAGGTTGACGGTTTCGCCGACCTGGTCGCGCAGCGACTGCATGACCGGCAGCGCTTCGTGGCGGA
>JAGFJP010000073.1 GCA_024102665.1 Thiogranum sp.
CGCCGGCGCGCGGCCGCTGAAGCCGGTCGCGTTGCCTCCCGCTGCGCCGCAGGTGTGGCCGCGCGACGCGCCGGTGTTGCTGCGCGACGTCGACGTGGCTATTGCGCGCACCGAGCCCGCCTATGAAGATCGTTCGGAGATTCGCGAGGTGGAGACGTTGTACCTGGATGCGATCGGCGCGGCGCGGCGTTTTATCTATATCGAGAACCAGTACTTCACCGCCCGTTCGCTGGGCGAAGCGCTCGGTGCGCGGCTCGAGGAGGAGAATGGTCCCGAGGTCGTGCTGGTGCTGCCGCAACACACCGGCGGCTGGCTCGAGCAGCACACCATGGACGTACTGCGGGCGCGCGTCATCGAAAAGTTGCGTGCCGCCGATCGTTTCGACCGGTTGCGCCTGTATTACCCGCACCAGCCGGGTCTGGGCGATGGCTGCATCAGCGTGCATTCCAAGCTGCTGATCGTCGACGATCTGTTGTTGCGCATCGGCTCGTCGAATACCAGCAGCCGTTCGATGGGCCTGGATACCGAATGCGATCTGGCGCTGGCGGCGGCCTCGGATGAAGACGCGACGGAGCAGGCGATCCGCGATCTGCGCCAGGACCTTCTTGCCGAACATCTTGGTGTCACGCCGCAGCGCGTGGCCGGCGCCGAAGCGAATGCCGATGGCCTTATCGATGCCATCGAATCGCTGCGCGGCGACGAACGCAGTCTGCGCACGCTCGAGCTGGCGCGCGAGGCGGCGGTCGACGAACTGGTTCCCGACTCCGACATCGTCGACCCGTCGGAGCCGCTGAACCCGGATTATTTCGTCGCCGAGTACGTCCCCGAGCCGGGCCGGCGCCAGGGCCGCCGGCGCATTCTGCTGTTCCTGGCGCTGTTGACCGGTTTGCTGGCGCTGGCGGCGGCCTGGCGCTGGACGCCGATGAGCGAGTGGCTGGCGCCACAGCAGATGCGCGACTGGCTGGTGACCTTCGACAGCCCCTGGACGCGCGGCCTGGTGGCGGTCAGCGGTTTTTTCGTCGCTTCGCTGTTGATGGTGCCGCTGACCGTGCTCGCGGTGCTGGGCGGGCTGGCTTTCGGCGGCGTGCTGGGTTTCACCTACGTCATGCTGGCGGCGCTGGCGAGTGCCGCGCTGGCGTTTGTCGCCGGACACTTTCTGAGCCACGACGCCGTGAATCGTCTGAGCGGCGACCGCCTCAAGCGGCTCAGTCGGCGACTCGCCGACCGCGGCGTGCTCGCGGTTGCGGTGCTGCGGCTTATTCCGGTGGCGCCGTTCACGGTTTTCAACCTGGTGGCCGGCGCTTCGCACGTCAAGTTCCGGCATTTCCTGCTCGGATCGGTAATCGGCATGGCGCCTGGACTCGGCGCCCTGACGCTGTTTTCCGACAGCCTGTGGTCGGCGTTGCGCGATCCTTCCTGGCAGAGCCTGCTGGGCGTGGGCCTGTTCGCCGCGGTGATCGTCGGCGCGGTGATGCTCATGCGTCGCTGGTTGCGCTCCGGGTGAGCGGTGTGGACTGAACGGTCAAGGGCCTGCCGGGAACCGGACACAGGCGACATTCGCGCGCGGCCGGCGCCTGCAGGCGCCGCAGGATCTGCGCAGCTGCCGGTCAGCAGCTAAACTTCACAGTGAATGGATGCGCCTGCCTGTACAGAATTGCCCTGGTGCACGTCCTGTCGACTATTTGATGACAACGAAAAGGAGTCTCGCAATGCAACTCAAAAACCTGATGCTGGTCATGGCCATGGCGACGCCGCTGTTTCTTGCCGGCTGCGAAAGGAACGAGGGTCCGGCCGAGAGAGCCGGTGAAAATGTGGATGAGGCGATGGAGAAAGCCGGTGAGACCATGGACGACGCGGTTGAACAGGCGGGCGAGGCGGTCGAAGAAGCGGGCGACCGGATACGCGACGAGACGAACCGCTGACGAAGTCAGCTATCAGCCATAGCAGCGCAGCCAGTTCGACCGCCTGCAGGATCAAGAAACTGGTCTAAGGTGTCTGTGGAGACTGCCGGTTGTCCCGGCAGCTATGCAGGCGCAGCGCCGGCACCCGTCTGTCGAGCCTTGTCCGTCACCACGGGTTGCCGGCGTGGCGCGCAAGGGAATCTGCGTGCCTGTCGGCGAGCAGGCACGGACAGTTGATGGCAAGGAGGTTTTGCATGTCGACCCATGATCCGCTGAACAGCCCGGCGCGCACGCGGGATGCGGCTCCTGTCGGCAACGGGGTGACGCCGGCGGAAATCGCTGTCGCGCTCGGTGCCGATGCGCCGACGCCGTTACAGTCGCTGATCGCCAATGCGCGTCACATGTTCTGTGAGCCGCAGGACGTTCTGTATCACCAGGGCGACCGCGTGGATACCGTGTCTTTCGTCACCAGTGGACTGGTGAAACTCGTCGCCCATCTGCGCAACGGGCGGGCGCGCATTGTGCGCCTGCACCGTCCGGGGTCGGTGCTCGGCCTGAGCGGCCTGTGCGGGGAACAGCACGAACACACGGCCGTCGCTGTGACGCCTGTCACCGTGCTGCGCCTGCCGCTTGGCGCGCTGCTGCGCCTGCGCAGCGACGATCCGGTCACCTACGTAACCCTCGTGGAGCGCTGGCACGATTACCTGCGCGACGCCGATACCTGGATCACCCAGTTTTCGACCGGACCGATACGCGGGCGTGTCGCGCGACTGCTGGTGTTTCTCGCGGATTTCGAGTCGCGGGCGGACGAGAGCCAGGTGCAATTGCTCACCTGCGAGGAGATGGGTTCCATCCTCGGCGTCACCAGCGAAAGCGTCAGCCGCACCCTCGCCGATTTCAAGCGCCGGCACATCCTCGCGCATCACGACAACGGTTCGCGTGAACTTTACGAAACCGACGTGGAACGCCTGCACGACATCGCCGGCGAGGAGTGATGCTTCAAACCGGCTGACAGTGCGTTCAGGCGCGCTTCAATGTCCCGCTGCTGTCACCGACGTCCTCCAGTGCCGCGCGCACGGCGTCGTCGACGCTCTCCAGCCACACGAACTGCACCCGGTCGCGGGCGTCCTGCGGGATGTCTTCCAGATCCTTGCGGTTGCGCGCGGGCATCAGCAACCGGGTAATACCCGCCATCACCGCCGCCACCGCCTTTTCCTTGATGCCGCCGACCGGCAGCACCAGGCCGCGCAGGCTGATCTCGCCGGTCATCGCGGTGTCGGTGCGCGTGGTCTTGCCGGTGAGCAGTGATACCAGCGCGATATAGATGGCGACACCCGCGCTGGGTCCGTCCTTGGGGATGGCGCCGGCGGGCACGTGGATGTGGATATCGCTTTTCTCGAACAGGTCAGAGGCGATGCCCAGCGCTTCGGTGCGTCCCTTGACCAGGCTCAGCGCCGCCTGCGCGCTTTCCTTCATGACGTCGCCGAGCTGGCCGGTGAGAATCAGGCCGCCCTTGCCGGGCACCCGCGTGGCTTCGACGAACAGGATGTCGCCGCCTGCCGGTGTCCACGCCAGCCCGGTGGCGACACCCGGCACGCTGGTGCGCATGGCGACTTCGCTTTCGAACTGGCGCGGCCCGAGGATATCCTGGATCTGCGGCGCATCGATCTGCATGGCTTCCTGCCGGCCTTCGGCGAACTGCACCGCCGCGTGGCGGCACACGGCGCCGATTTCGCGCTCCAGGTTGCGGCAGCCCGCTTCGCGCGTGTAGTCGCGGATAATGCTGGTGAGCGCGGCATCGGTGATCTCGAGCTGTTCCGCGCGCAGGCCGTTGGCCTGGAGCTGGCGTTCCACCAGGTAGCGACGCGCGATCTGAAGCTTTTCGTTTTCGGTGTAGCCGGGCAGACTGATGACTTCCATGCGGTCGCGCAGCGGGCCGGGAATACTGTCGAGCACATTGGCGGTGCCGATGAAAAACACCTTCGACAGATCGAACGGCACGGCGAGGTAATTGTCGCGGAACGTGTTGTTCTGCTCCGGGTCCAGCACTTCCAGCAGGGCCGATGAGGGATCGCCCTGGAAGCCCGCGCCGAGCTTGTCCATTTCATCGAGCATGAATACCGGGTTGCGCGTGCCGGCCTTGCGGATGCCCTGGATGATGTTGCCGGGCAATGCGCCGATGTAGGTGCGCCGGTGTCCGCGGATTTCCGCCTCGTCGTGCACGCCACCGAGACTCTGGCGCACGAATTCCAGGCCCATGGCGCGCGCGATGCTCTGCCCCAGCGAGGTCTTGCCGACGCCGGGCGGCCCGACGAAACACAGGATCGGACTGCGGCCCTCGGGATTGAGCTTGCGCACCGCAAGGTATTCGAGAATGCGTTTCTTGACCTTCTCCAGTCCGTAGTGATCGCGTTCCAGGGTTGCGCGCGCGGCATTGATGTCGATGGTCTCTTCGCTGAGTTTCGACCAGGGCAGTTCGATCAGCCAGTCGAGGTAGGTGCGGATCATGCCGTACTCGGCGGCCGCCTCGGGCATGTGTTCCAGGCGCGCCAGTTCCTTGCGCGCGTGTTCCTCGGCTTCCGCCGGCATTTTCGCTTCGGTGATGGCGTTGCGCAGTTCCTCGACTTCGGCGCCGCTCTGGTCTTCGCCGAGTTCGCGCTGGATGGTCTTGAGCTGTTCGCGCAGCAGGAATTCGCGCTGGCGTTCGTCCATCGCGGCCTTGGTCTGTTTGCCGATCTGGTCCGACAGGCGCATCACTTCCAGGCGGTGCGTGAGTTTCTCCAGTATCTTGTCGAGGCGCGCCTGCAGATCGAACGTTTCCAGGATGTCCTGTTTTTCTTCCGGGGTCAGATCGAGAAAGCTGGCGACCATGTCGGCCAGACTGGCGGCGGAGACGGTTTGCGCAAGGGCCTGTCCCAGGCCTTCCGGCGCTTCCGGCAGCAGCTCCATGGTCTCGTCGACGAGCTTTCGCAACTGGTGCACCCGCGCTTCGATTTCAGTTCCGGTTTCGGCGGGTTCGCCGACGCGTTCCACGCGCGCGACGAAGTACGGATAACCCGGCAGATACTCGATGGTGCGAAAGCGTTGTTCGCCCTCGCAGATGACATGGTGCACGCCGCTGGTTCCGGTGACGTAGCGCAGCACCGCGGCGACGGTGCCGACGCGAAACAGATCGGCCGGGGCGGGCTCTTCGTTCATGGCCTCGCGCTGCAGAATGAAACCGATGGGACGCTTGCTGCGCACCGCCTCCTGGGCGGCGGCGATGGAGCGCTTGCGCCCCAGGGTGAGGGGCATGACGACGCCCGGAAACAGCACCGTTCCGCGCACCGGCACGATCACCAGGGCGTCGTCAGGCAACGGCGGCGCTGGTTCTGTTTCCTGTGCTTCGGGGACGGTCGCCCCGGCTCCTGATAGTCGGGATTCAGTATCATCATTCATGGTCGGTCATTCCCTGGTATGGGTTCGCTTGCGCAGCTGCAACAGCAGACAGCCGTGCTGCAACTCCTGGTGGAGCAGTTCGTAATGCCCCGGGGGCAGATCGATGCAGCGCTCGAAGCAGCCGTGCGGAATTTCCAGGCGCCGGATGCGGCCGGCGCCGGTCATTTCGGGAAAGCTGCGCTCGCCGCGCACGAACAGCGCGCCGGTGTCGAGCACCACCTGCAGCTGCGACGGCGCCACCCCCGGCAACGCCACGAGCACCGATATCGTATCCGCGGTTTCGAACACATCGATCGGTGGTTGCCAGGCGGCGCGCCGCAGCGCCGAACCGCTGCGCCGGAAGAACCGGCGCTGCCGCTGCTCGGCCTGGTACAGCAGTTCGCAGGCGTCCTCCCACATGGAGGAAAAAGGATCCCGGGCCATTGGCGCCCTCCCGAAAATGAGGTCTGCCTACAGTATAGGAAACACGGAAAACGCAGCCTGCGAGGGTCTTGAAAAATCCGCCCGCGACCCCATTGTGGAGCTGAAAGTGCTGGTTAAATCATCAACCGCAACCAGGAGGTAATGAAAATGTTCCCGAATCTCGGCAGTTTCGAAAACAGCCTGTTCGACGAGTTCAGGCGCATGCAGATGGATATGGATCAGCTTCTGGGCGCTTCGCCGTGGCCGAGCGGTATTCGCGCGGTGGCGCGCGGCACCTACCCGTCCATCAATGTCGGCAGTACCCCGGACCAGGTCGATGTCTACCTGTTTGCCGCCGGACTGGATCCGAAAAGCCTGGATATCTCCATCCAGCAGAACCTGCTCACGGTGGCCGGCGAGCGCAAGCGGGGCAATGGCGACGATGTCAGCTACTACCGCAGGGAGCGCTTCGACGGCGCCTTCCGCCGGGTCGTGACCCTGCCCGATGACGTGGATCCCGACAAGACCAGCGCCCAGTACCGCGACGGCGTGCTGCACATCAGCGTGCAGCGGCGCGAGTCGGCCAAACCGCGGCAGATCGAAGTCAAGTGAAAGACAGGAGGCTAACGCGATGAGTGCAACCAGAGACGTGGCAAAACAGGAGAGCAAGGCGGTGCAGGAAACGCGCGAACAGGAACGGGCGATCCTGCCGGCGGTGGACATTTTCGAAGACAGCGGGGGTCTTACCCTGAAAGCGGATATGCCGGGTGTCTCCAGCGAGCGGCTCGATGTGCAGGTCGACGGCGAAAGCCTGTCGATCGAGGGCAAGGTGGAGATTCCGGTGCCGGAACAGATGAACGCCCTGTATGCGGACATCCGCTCCACGCGCTATCAGCGCAGTTTCTCGCTCAGCAGCGAACTGGATCCTGACAACATCGAGGCGAGCCTGAAAGACGGGGTGCTGACGCTGCGCATACCCAAGCGCGAGGAACACAGGCCGCGCAGGATCGAAGTGCAGACCGCCTGAGCGAAACGGCGCTGACGCCCGCGCTCAGTCAGGCGCTCCGGTTCCGGAAGGGACCGGAGCCTTGTGCGTTGTCCGGCCGTCCGCGCCGGTCAGCAATCGCCGGTTTATTTAGCCGCTGAAAGCAGGCACACTGGCTGGCACTGCAGCAGTCATCCCGTCGGCGCCATGACCATCCGCATTGCCATCCACCACCAGACCGAGTACCGCTTTGACCGCCTGGTCGGCCTGAGCCCGCACATCCTGCGCCTGCGCCCGGCGCCGCACTGCCGCACGCCGATTCATTCGTACTCGCTGAAGATCCAGCCGGAAAAACATTTCATCAACTGGCAGCAGGATCCTTTCGGCAACTTCCAGGCGCGCGTGGTGTTCCCTGACAGGACGCGCCTGCTGCGCATCGATGTCGATCTGGTGGCCGACATGACGGTCATCAACCCGTTCGATTTTTTTGTCGAGGAAAGCGCCGAGCACTGGCCGTTCGAGTACGAACCCGGTCTGCGCCAGGATCTGACGCCGTATTTCCGTCGCGAAGAACCGGGGCCGCTGCTGCGCGACTGGCTGGCGCAGGTGCCGCGCGAACGCGCCAACAGCATCGGCTTTCTGGTCGCGCTCAACCGCCGCCTGCAACAGGACATCCGTTACCTGGTGCGCATGGAAGTCGGGGTGCAGAGCTGCGAGGAGACATTGCAGCTGGCCTCGGGTTCGTGCCGCGACTCGGCCTGGCTGCTGGTGCAGATCCTGCGTCATCTGGGACTCGCGGCGCGCTTCGTGTCCGGGTACCTGATTCAGCTGGCGCCGGATATCAAGTCGCTCGACGGGCCGTCCGGCCCGGAGCAGGATTTCACCGACCTGCACGCCTGGGCCGAGGTGTACCTGCCCGGCGCCGGCTGGATCGGTCTCGATCCGACCTCGGGCATGTTCGCGGGGGAGGGGCACATTCCGCTGTTCTGCACGCCCGATGCCGGCAGCGCGGCGCCAGTGAGCGGGGAAGTCGATGCCTGCGAAACCGAATTCTATTTTCACAACCGCGTCACCCGCATCCACGAGGACCCGCGCGTCACCAGGCCGTACAGCGAGGCGCAGTGGCAAGCCATCGACGCGCTGGGCGAGGCCGTCGATGCGCGTCTCGAAGCCGGCGACACGCGGCTGACCATGGGCGGCGAGCCGACATTCATTTCCATCGACGACATGGACGGCGCCGAGTGGAACACCGCGGCGCTGGGCGAACACAAACTGCAGCTGGCCAACGCACTGTTCGGACGCCTGGCGAACTGCTTCGGCAGCGGCAACCTGTATCACTTCGGGCAGGGCAAGTGGTACCCGGGCGAGCCGTTGCCGCGCTGGGCGCTTTCCTGTTACTGGCGGCGCGACGGCCAGCCACTGTGGCGCGATCCGCAATACCTCGGCGCGTCCAGCGAAGATTACGGTTACGGCATCGAGCAGGCGCGCAGTTTCGCTGTCGCCCTGAGCGGGCAGCTGGCGCTGTGCGCAGAGGATCTGATTCCGGCCTACGAAGATGAAGCCTGGCTGCTTTGGCAGGAAAGCGAAGTGCCGGTGAACATCGACCCGTCGCAGGCCGGTGCAAAAGATTCCCTGGACCGCAAACGCCTGGCGCGTCTGTTGCAGAAAGCACCCGAAGAACCCACCGGTTTTGTGCTGCCGCTGCGTTACGCGGACGGCTGGCGCAGCAGTCGCTGGCCGTTAAGGCGCGGGCGCCTGTTCCTGCTGCCGGGCGATTCACCGCTCGGTTACCGGCTGCCGCTCGACAGCCTGCCCTGGGAATCGCGGCCGCACCGCGACTGGCAGCCGCCGCGCGACCCCTTCGATATCGCCGAACCGCTGCCGGTGATGCCGCTGGAGGGTCGGGAACAGGCCCCCCGGGAGGCGGAGGAAGATGCCGAAGAAACCTTGATTCACACCGCTCTTTGTGTCGAGCCGCGGGACGGAAAGCTGTATATATTTCTTCCTCCACTCAGTGAGTTGGAGCACTTTATTGAACTTGTTTATGCTATCGAGGCGGTGGCAAGAAAGCTGCAGCTGGTGGTGCTTCCCGAAGGATACGAGCCGCCGTCCGATCCGCGCCTGCAGCTGTTCCGCATTACGCCGGATCCCGGTGTGATCGAGGTGAATATCCACCCGGCGCGCGACTGGCGGGAACTGGTGGAGAATACCCGCACGCTGTATGACCAGGCGCGCCAGGCGCGCCTGGCGACCGAGAAGTTCATGCTCGATGGCCGTCACACCGGCACCGGCGGTGGCAATCATGTGACGGTTGGCGGCGCCACCGCGACCGACAGTCCGCTGCTGCGGCGCCCGCATCTGCTGCGTTCGCTGATCACTTACTGGCAGCAGCATCCGGCGCTGTCCTACCTGTTCTCCAGCGCCTTCATCGGTCCCACCAGCCAGGCGCCGCGCGTCGACGAGGCGCGCGACGACAATCTCTACGAACTGGAAATCGCTTTCCAGCAGATTCCCGACGGCGATTGCGACCGGCCCTGGCTGGCCGACCGGGTGTTGCGCAACCTGCTGGTGGACCTGACCGGCAACACACACCGCGCCGAGTTCTGTATCGACAAGCTGTATTCGCCATCCGGTCCTTCCGGTCGCCAGGGGCTGCTGGAGTTCCGCGGTTTCGAAATGCCGCCGCACTGGCAGATGAGCGCGGTGCAGATGCTGCTGCTGCGCGCCCTGATCGCGCGCTTCTGGAGCGATCCCTGCAAGGGCCGGCTGATCCGCTGGGGAACCGAACTGCATGACCGCTTCATGCTGCCGCATTTCGTCGCCCAGGACATGCACGACGTGGTCGAGGAACTGCGCGCAGCAGGTCTTCCTTTTGAACATGCCTGGTTCGCGCCCTTCATTGAATTCCGTTTTCCGGTGTATGGCCGCATTGCCACCCAGGGCATGGAGCTGGAACTGCGTTGGGCGATCGAGCCCTGGCACGTGCTCGGCGAGGAAGTGACCGCCCAGGGGACTTCGCGTTTCGTCGATTCCTCGGTGGAACGCCTGCAGGTCAAGGTCAACGGCTGGGTCACGGAACGCTACCTGGTCGCCTGCAACGGGCGCGAAGTGCCGTTGCGGCCCAGCGGCCGCGAGGGCGAGTATGTTGCCGGCATCCGTTACAAGGCCTGGCAGCCGGTATCGGGCCTGCACCCGACCATCGGTGTGCACGCGCCGCTGGTGATCGACATCGTCGACCGCCGCAACGGGCGCGCCATCAAGGGGTGCACTTATCACGTCGGACACCCGGGCGGGCGCAACTACGAAACGTTCCCGGTCAACGCCAACGAGGCCGAGGCACGGCGTGTCGCGCGTTTCTGGGAGCACGGCCATACCCCGGGCGCCATCGAGGTGTTGAGCCTGCCGCCCGCCGGCGATCATCCCTGCACACTCGACTTGCGCTATTTCCCGCATTAAAGAAAGGTATCGAGTGCCCCGGCTCTCATGCCTTTCAAGGGCTTGGCGCATTGAAAAAAAGATCGGTTGACGCCGGCTGGCGACGCTTCCTAACATTGGTTCCCGATGCGGCAACAGCCGCGCGAAGGTTGTCGTATATGACGTATTGTGTCGCCATCAGAGTTGACAAAGGCCTGGTGTGTGTTTCGGATTCACGCACCAATGCCGGCATCGACCATTTGAGCACTTATTGCAAGATGTTCACGTTCGGCCGCGATGGCGAACGCGCATTCGTGGTGCTCACCGCGGGTAATCTTGCCACCACCCAGTCGGTGATCCAGCAGATAAAACGCGACATCAAGCAGGACAGCGGCCCCAATCTCATGAACGTCGAGGACATGACCGAGGCCGCGGAGTACATAGGGCAGTTGAGTTCATCGCAGCAGCAGAAGCACAGTACCGCGGTGGCCGGGGCCGGTTTCGACGCCAGCGCCAGTTTCCTCCTTGGTGGCCAGATCGCCGGCGCTTCGCACCGCGTGTACATGATTTACCCGGAAGGCAATTTCATCAAGGCGACCGCCGAGAATCCCTACCAGCAGATCGGCGAAATCAAGTACGGCAAGCCGGTGTTGGACCGCATCATCACGCGCGAGACCAGTCTCGAGGAAGCCGCGCTCGCCGGCCTGGTGTCGATGGATTCGACCATGCGCTCCAATGCCACGGTGGGACCGCCGATCGACGTGTTCATTTACGCGAAAGACAGTTTCAGCCTGCACCGTCGCTTTACGCTGCAGGCCGACGATCCCTACCTGCTGGAGATCAAGACGGCGTGGGACGAGAAACTGAAGGAAGCGTTCGCCGAGTTGCGGCGCGTCACCTGGAGTGAGCCGCCGCCCGCGTCAGGCGCTGACTGACACCCGCGTAATCGTTTCATCCATTTCGTGCGCGAACCAGGTGGCGGAAATCAGCTGGTGCAGGTTGCCCAGCTCCAGCTGCAACTGGTCAATGAACTCGTGCAGTCCCGCGGCGCGCAGTTTTTCCACGTCGGCTTCCGCCACCAGGCGCTGCAGGCGCAGCACCGCGCGCAGGGGTTCTTCGTTGTGCGGCAACTGGTTGCCGAAACAGGAAGCGATTTCACCCAGCGCATGCGCGACGGCACGTGGAAAATCCGTATCCTGCAACAGGAACGCCAGCACCCGGTCGGGCTGCACGCGGCGGCGCACGTACTGGCGGTACATCTGGTGTGCGCTCAGCGAGCGCAGCACGTAGGTCCATAGCCGGTTCTCCAGGCGCTCCAGTTCCACGCCGGGCGCGATGAGCGTCGCCGAGCCGACGTCGATCATGCGTGTCGTCATGTCGGCGCGCTCCAGGTTGCGGCCGACGCGCACGAACTGGTATGCCGGACCGTGGCTCATGGTGCCGGCGAGCAGCCCGGTGATCTGCTGGCAGCGCATGACGATTTCCGAGAGAAACTCGTAGCGATCCTTGACCAGCGCCTTGCCGGCAAGTTTCTTGCGGGCAAACATATAGAGTTCATTGACGTGTTCCCAGCCTTCGGCGGGCACCAGGTCACGAGTCGTGCGGATGTTTTCCCGCGCCATGCCCAGGCTGGTGATCAGCGAGCCGGGATTGCCGCTGTCGGCAAGCATGAAGCGGGTGACATTGCGCTCTCCGGAGGAACGGTGGTGTTTGTCGAAGTACTCGTGCGCGCCGCTGATGTCCACCAGCTGACGCCAGTTGAGGCCGATGCCGCTGGGCATATCCAGCATCATGTAGGCATACACCTTGACCAGCCGCGCAGTGTTTTCGGCGCGCTCCAGGTAACGCGCCGTCCAGTACAGTCGTTCCGCTACACGTGACAGCATGTCAGCCGGCTCCCGTGTCGACGATCCAGGTGTCCTTGCTGCCGCCGCCCTGTGATGAATTGACAACCAGCGAGCCCTTGCGCAACGCCACGCGCGTCAATCCGCCCGCCGTGACATAGGTGCGATCGGACTGCAGGATGAAGGGCCGCAGGTCGAGGTGCCGCGGTTCCACGTGCTGCCCGCAGATGGTCGGCGCGGTCGACAGGCTCAGCGCCGGCTGGGCGATATAGTTGCGCGGATTGCGCTTGATGAGGTTGACGAACTTGTTGCGCTCCACGGCGGTCGCGTGCGGACCGACCAGCATGCCGTAGCCGCCCGATTCGTTGGCCGGCTTGACCACCAGGGTGGCGAGGTTGGCGAGCACGTACTCGCGTTGCTCGCGATCCTCGCAGCGGTAGGAGGGGACATTGGGAATGATCGCATCCTGGTCCAGGTAATACTTGATAATGGCGGGCACGTAGGTATAGATCACCTTGTCGTCGGCAACGCCGGCGCCGGGTGCATTGGCCAGCGCCACGTTGCCGGCACGCCAGGCGCGCAACAGGCCGCGCACGCCCAGCACCGAATCCTCGCGGAACGCTTCGGGATCGATGAATTCGTCGTTGACCCGCCGGTAGATGACGTCGACGCGCTGCAGCCCGGCGATGGTTTTCATGTAGACGCAATCGTCGTCGCCGACCACCAGGTCGCTGCCTTCCACCAGCTCCGCGCCCATCTGCTGCGCAAGGAAGGAGTGCTCGAAGTACGCGGAATTGTAGATGCCCGGCGTCATTACCACGATCTCGGGATAATCCAGCGGCCGCGGCGACAGCGAGGCGAGCATATCGAACAGGTGCGAGGGATAATCGTCCACCGGCTGGATGCGGTGCTTGCGGAACAGCTCCGGAAACACCCGCTTGGTGACGGCGCGGTTCTCTATCATGTAGGAGACGCCGGAGGGCACGCGCAAATTGTCTTCGAGCACGTAGACGGTGCCGTCCTTGTCGCGCACCAGGTCGGAGCCACAGATGTGCGCCCACACGTTATAGCGCGGCGTGGCGCCGATGCATTGCGGCAGGAAACTTTTCGAACCGGTGATGAGCTTCTCCGGCACCACACCGTCCTTGAGTATTTTCTGTTCGTTGTAAAGATCGTGAATGAACATGTTGAGCGCCGTCATGCGCTGCACCAGGCCTTCCTCGATGCGCGACCATTCCTTTTGCGCGATGATGCGCGGGATGATGTCGAACGGCCAGGTGCGGTCGATGTTGGTGCCTTCGCTGTAGACCGTGAATGTCACGCCCATTTCGGCGATCGCCAGATCGGCGGCATGCTGGCGGCGTCCGAGCTGCTTTGCGCTCAGCCGCTGCAGATAGCCGGCGATGGCGCGCGCGGCGCGGCGCGGGTTGCCCGGCGAGCTGATCATTTCGTCATAGAACTCGCCCGGGTCGTAACTTTTCCACTCGATTTCCAATGCCCTGGACTCCGGCTTACGGTGCGTCGGATGAGTATGCCTGTTGCAAACTGGCTTGCAAAGGGCGTGGCGGGCAGCATGAAGACGATGCCTGCGATCACACGACGGCGGCATCCCGGCATCTGCGCTGCTCGCGAGACGTACGCAGCCGAATGGTTTCAGGCGGTGGTGCGCGGCAGATCCAGCAGCTTCGCGAGCCGTGCGCGGTTACGCAGGATGTCGGCCAGAGTATAACGATCAAGCACTGCGAAAAAGCTCTCCAGCGCCTGGCGCAGCATGCCATGCAAGGCGCACGCCGGTTCGATCGCGCAGTTGGAATGAGCCGGATCGAAACATTCGACCAGCACTGTGCTGCTTTCGGTTTGCCGGACCAGGCCGCCGATGTTGATGTGTTCCGGCGCCATGGCCAGGCGCACACCGCCGCCCTTGCCGCGCACCGTGTCCAGGTAACCCTCTGTGCCCAGGTAATGCACCACTTTCATCAGGTGGTTCCTGGAGATGCCGTAGGCCTCGGCGATTTCGCCGATGGTCGACAGGCGGTCCTGGCGCAAGGCCAGATAGATCAGCACCCGCAGGGTGTAGTCGGAAAATGTCGTAAGCTTCATGATGTCCGGTTAAAGATGTATTTCATGTATTGATTATGACGCATCGGCGTGTTACATCAAGCCTTGAATGGCCGCTCGCCGGCGTAAAACCGCAATGAAGGAGAATCGCAATGCGCAAATCACTCGTGCTGATGGTACTGGCGGCAGCGACGTGGGGGAAGGCGCAGGCCGCCGGGCCGCCGCCGCACGCCCCGGGAGCAGAACCGGCAGCTCACATGCCGGCTGCCGACCCGGTTCTCGAGCTTCCGGTTGCGCTGCGCGAAGCGCTGGTCGCTGAAATGGCCGGGCTGCGACAGAGCATCGCTGCGCTCGCCGCCCAGCTTGCCACCGGAGAATGGGCCCAGGCCGCGGAGAATGCCAGGCAGGTGCGCGACGCCTACATCATGAAACAGAAGCTTTCCGACGCCGAACTCGAAACGCTGATGCGCTTGCTGCCGGCGCAATTCGTCGCGCTGGATGGGCGTTTCCACCGGCATGCAGAAAGCCTCGCGCACGCGGCCGAGGCGCACGACGGCGATCTCACGCTGTATTATTTCGGGAAAATGCTCGAAGGCTGTCAGCAGTGCCACAGCCTGTATGCGACGCATACGCTTGGCGGTTTCGAGGCGCCTCGTCCCGACGCGCACCGGCACTGAGCATCGCTGGCGGAGCGCTGTATCGGCGGTGGCGTAGCGCATCCGGGCATTCACTGAGAATCCACGTTAACTGCATGCGGGGTGGCCGGCATGGGACAGAGATACGGAGAACTGACCGACAGGCTGATCCATTTCATTGGAGATCAGAGACTGTTTTTCGTCGCCACCGCGGCCCCCGACGGCCGGGTGAATGTCTCTCCAAAGGGCATGGACAGCCTCAGGGTGATCGACAGCCGGACCATTCTCTGGCTGAACCTGACCGGCAGCGGTAACGAAACAGCCGCGCACGTGCAGGAGCACCCGCGCATGACGCTGATGTTCTGCGCGTTCGATGGCAATCCCCTGATCCTGCGTGTGTACGGAAACGCGCGGGTCATTCACCCGCGCGACAGCGAATGGCACGATGCTTTTGCACGCTTCGATCCCATCCCCGGGGCCAGGCAGATCTTCGAACTTGCCATCGACCTGGTGCAAACCTCGTGCGGCATGGGCGTGCCTCTGTTCGACTACGTCGGCCAACGCAACCAGCTTGACCGGTGGGCGGAGAAAAAGGGTGAAGCGGGCATCAAGGCCTACTGGGAAGAAAAGAACCGCATCAGCCTGGATGGCAAGCCGACCAACATCCTATAGCCGCTGACGAGTACGCGCGGCGGTGCGCAGCAATCGCGCGAGCAGAATACCGAATGCGCACGCCCAGGCCAGGCCGGCGCACCACAGCAGGGGACCGGCGGCGACGGGCACGAGCGGCGACAGCAGACGGCTGAGTGCGGCTGCGCTCAGCAGCAGTGCCGCCACCCCGATGTCAGCGAAATTTTCCAGCGGCTGCCGTGCCCTCAGAAGCGCGGTGCGGGCCATCATGGTCAGGGTCAGGGTGCCGAGGCCGCCGATGGCGATGGCGTGCAGCATTGCTGTGTCCGCGAAGCTGACGCCCAGTTGCGCGATACCCTTGAGCGCCAGCCCCGGTATCAGCCACAGGTAACCCAGCGCCAGCGTCCACAGGCGTGGCTCGCGCAGCGTGTAATGCAGTTGCCAGGCGATCACGCGGCGCAGGGCGAGCAGCGCCGCGCCGAGACACAACGCGCCAGCGACGCGATCGCTGGCCAGCAGATCGAACAGTGCTGCAGCGCCGACGAGTATCGCCAGGGGAAGTTCGTACTCGCTGCGCGCGGCGTCGCGCCGCGCGATGCCGCGGCGTTCCAGGTAACCGCCCACGGCCGCGGGCAGGGCGCGTCCGCCGACGATCAACAGCAGCAGCGCAAACAGGTCGAGCGCCGCCAGCAGTGCGTGCTGCTGCAGCGCCGGTCCCAGCCACACCGCGCCGGCCCACCAGATGCCGTCGACAATCAGCAGGGCGGTTATCAGTGCGGGGAGGATGCGATTTTGCGCACGCTTTGCGCCGGCGAACAGCGGCGGCGCCGTAATGACCAGCACCGCAACGGGAAACGACAGCCCGGCAATCAATGCCAGCGGACCAGTACCGGCAGCTGCCGCCACGCGTGCTGCAAGCCAGGTGGCGAGCAGTGTCCAGGTCGCAACGGGCGCCGGTCGTGTCGACAGGAATCCGGCCAGCACCGCAAGGGCGAAGCCGAACAGCATTTCGTGACCATGCCATGCGGGAGTGATGACTATGCCGCCGTGGAAAGGGGCGGCAAGCCACAGTGGCACGGCAATCAGGGCGAAGGCGGCTGCCAGGGGAAAAAGAACGCGACTAGCCACAAATCACCGCTGTGATGCCCTTTTGGGTTGACTCGGAGCGCTGCGGTTATTTCCCGGAGTGCTGCACAGCGTGTTCAAAAAACGGCAGGTACTCGCGCCAGTCGGCAACCGGGCCCTGATGGGTGAAAATCACCATGCCATTCCTGTCGAGGACGTAAGTGGTGGGAAACACGCGCGCGATAAGCCGGTCTTCGATGTCAGTGCCGTCCGCCAGTGTCAGGGTGGTCTGCTCAGCGCAGGTGACGCCGGAATCGACGATCGGCACATCGGCGAAATCATGCTCGGCGAGCCAGCGCTGCGACGCTTCGAACGACTCGCGCACCTGCAGCAGCACCAGCGCCACTTCGCCCGGCATGCGTTCTTCAAGCCGCTGGTGAAAATGCCGCAGCTCGGGAAACTCGCGCATGCAGGGCGAGCACCAGGGGCCCCAGAAGTGCACGAACGTGACCTTTCCCCGCAGATCGGAAATCGACCGGGCTGTGCCGGAGGCGTCGTTGAACGTGATGTCGTAAAAGCGTTCGCCGACCCGGGCGCCGACCGGCGCTGTTGCGGCATCCTCGCGACTGGCGTAAGGCCCCCACAAGGTCGGCCACTTGTCGTCGTTGAACACCCGCCGGTCGTTCAGCGCATAGAGCACGCACTTCTGCCGCGTTTCCGCCTGGCAGCTTTCCAGCGCCAGCTTTTCGGCTTCCGCCGGTGAAGCGGCGTCGGAACGCCAGCTCCAGGTTCCGCCGGGCGCAATGGCGAAGGCCTTGTGCCGATTGGCGTAGAGATAGGAGATGTAGCCTTCGCGCGCCTTGTCGCCGACCTGCGGGATCGCGCTCGCATCCGTCACCGGGACGGCTGCCAGGCTCTGCGGACTGGAGCAGAATGCCGCGAGTAAAAGTGCAGCAGCAAGAGCCCGGGACTTGCCCGGGCTCCTGGTACTGCTTTTGAACGCCGCGTTGCTAAACGCTGTCATCGATTTCCTCAGTCTGTTTCTTCCCAGCCCGTGATCATGGCCTTGATGTGGGACGTCGGCGTATGGCCGGCGGTTCCCAGGTATACGTGGGCAATCAGGAATATCAGCATCATGAAGGCGCCGATGACATGGAACATGGCAACATATTCGATGTTCAGCCATTCCACGCCCCAGTCCTTCCAGGAGTTGTAGAACAGGTAGAACCAGCCGGTGATCCAGATCAGCGGGTTGATAAGCACCAGTATGAACAGGTAGGCGAGACGTTGCAGCGGATTGTGCTTGGTCAGGCGCGTCTGTTTGAACGGATGCGGCGCGTTGGTGAAGATGCCGGTCAGATAGTAGCGGAACATGGCGGCCACCTTTTCGGTGGTCGGAATGTACTGCCGCCATTCGCCGGTGGTGAAGTGCCAGAAAATGGCGAACACCCACAGGCCGACCAGGGTCCAGGCGGCGGTGGTGTGGTAGGCCACCGCCGATTCGAACCCGAACAGGGTATAGGTGCCGTGCACTTCGAACCCCGTGAGCAACAGGAAGATAATCAGCGCGGCCTGCGACCAGTGCCAGAACCGCTCGAAACGTTTGAAGACGTAGATTCTCTCCATTGTCCTAACTCCTCTTGCTCATGAACCAGCGCACTGCGCCATGGAGAATCACACCCAGCAGCGCGAACAGCGCCAGGGTGAAGCCCAGCCTGTCGATGACCGGTGTGTTGTCGCGGCCAGGCATGTAGACGCCGCTGATCGCCTGCAGACGGCCATTCTCCTTGTGGCACTGGGCGCACTCCAGCGCATCGTCCTTGGGCGCGACCATGTGGGTGATGGGCCAGCTCATCTCGGTTTCGACGAATTTCATCTGGCCGCTGTACTCCAGGCCCTGGGTTTTCATGCCTGTCTTGAGCGCCTTGTCCCAGTCATAGTTTTTCCAGAAGGCCGAATCGTCGTTGCCCGCGGTGTGGAACACTGCCAGGGTCTCATTACCGATGTCGTAGGGCTGCTTGCCGCGGAACACCTTGACCGGCCAGATGCGTGAGTCCGGATCATCGGCGCTGCCGAGGAACTCGTTGATCTGCACCTTGTCCTCGGCGATTTTTTCACCGAACAGCGTGTACTTGATGTCGCCGTTGAACCAGACGTATTCCGGAATCACGAAGCGCTCGTAGGTGAAGTTGCCTTTATTGCTGTCGTAACTGTCGCGGCCTTCGCTGCCCTCGATCTTGATGCGTTTGCCCTGTTCGTCGAGCTTGCCGGCGGTTGACCAGTCCCAGGTCATCTTGGTAGCGATCTCGCCGCGCGCGAATTCCGGAATATGGCAGGTCTGGCAGGCCACTTTATCGGTGTGTGCATTCAGCTTGGCGGTCGACACCGACGTGCCGGGGTGCGGCGCATTGCCGTGGCAGGCCACGCAGGTGGTGGGATTCCGGTCATTGTTCTTGCCGCGGATCAGCGCTCCCTGGTCGTCCGCCGCGGTCGGTGCGTAACGGCTGCCCGATACTTCGTGGGACGAGCTGAGGTGACAGGTGCCGCAGGTGAAGTTCAACCCGTCAGCATCCATGTGGACGTCGAGGTAGCGGCCCGGTTCGGCCAGCGAGCTGTCGAGATCACCGTGCTTTACGGCATCACCGCCGCCGCCATAGAAGTGGCAGGCACCGCAAGTGTCGCGACTGGTCTTGCCGACGTTCTGCGCGATCTTCTTCAGATCGGTCGCTTCGCGGAACTTGCCGGATTTCGGCGGCCATTCCATGGTCTCGTAGTTGGGATGACCCGCCAGTCCCGGGAGTTTCTTGTAGCTGCCCGTGGTGTCGTGACAGACAAGACAGTCCACATTCACCTCGGAGGTGAAGTCGAAGCTGTCGTCTTCCCAGCCGTAACCGACGTGGCAGGCGTTGCAAAAGCTCTCGTTGGACCGTACCGAAGTGCAGAAGTTGTTGACGAGATTCTTCTTGCCGAGCTTCTGCTTGGTCACCGGGTTGAGGAATTCCCAGGTCCAGTGCTTGGTTTTCTGGACCTGTTTGGCCGCCTCGGTGTGGCATTCGAGGCAAGCTTCGGTAACCTCGGGACCGGTCGCGAAATCCTTGTCGAGTTCCTCGAACTTGGAGTGATCGGCGGTCGAGCCGGTTTTGGGTTTGGCTGTGTCTGCTTCACCAGGTGCCGCGGCAGTCGCCGCCGCCCCGGAGGACGGGGCAGCATCGACTGTCGCTGTCACGTTGGCAGAGAACAGCAGGCAGGCAAGGAGGGAGAACGTGCCACCAAGTTGCGTAATGAGTTTGTTCATGATGCGTTCCGTTTCAACAGTGAGCCTGAATCAGGCGTCGTACATTGTTGGCATTGCCGGACACGGGCAATCAGCAGCCGCCGGCGGCTTTACCGCCACCGCCGCCACCGCCGGGCTGGACCCGGACCAGCGGAGGAGCAGGCTCTGAAGGATCGAAGTTCAGGAATACCTTTTGATCCGCTGCGACCTTGTCCATGATTTCACCCACGCCGAACAGTTTGCCCATCAGGCCGGCGTTCATGGTGCCTATGTAGGTCTTGCCATCGTCTTTCTTGAACACGGTGATGGTGCAGGGCATCAGGATGGAGAAGATGCGCGAGGTATCCTCTTTCAGCAGCGGACCGGAGTACTTGGTGCTGCAGGCTTCCACCAGCAGCACTGGCAACACGTTACCGCCATCGGCCGCGACTGCCTTGGAGGGGTCTCTCAGACCGGAAAGCGACCAGCCATTGGCCTTCATCTCGGGCTTCATGATGTTGGCCTGGATGCGCGCCGCCGTTTCCTCCACGCCATAGGGGCTGGGGGTGATGTTGAACATCAGGCTTTGCATCGAGGTCAGCGCAACCACCGCGACCAGTGCAATGCCGACAAAGAAACCTGCGATTGCCTTAATCATTTCCTTAGCCCTCTCCGTACGCTGGAACCGGTAGCAATGATTCCTGCGATCCGGTTACATTAGTAAATAAGCAAATTCTTATCGTTGATTATCGTTCCGCCGGTAGTGTAGTCAAGAAGTCTCGGCGGATTCCAGATGATTCATTGATCCAGGACAATAAACGATCCGGAAATGCAAGTTGAAACACCTGGCTGCGGCGGACGCTGGAAGCACATCTCCCGCGTTCGGGCCATGTTTATACGCTTCTCGACCGCCGCTGTGAAGGTGGCGCATTTGATGTTGCGCAAGCTGATGCGGCCGCAGAGTGCCTGCTGCCCGCATCGGGCAACAAAAAAGGAGCTATAAGCCCCTTTTATGTTTTTCCATGTCAGCTGATCAGCTGCAGCCTTTCGGTCGCGGTAATCCGGCGACCTTGTTGGCGCACTTGATCAGGCCGGTGGGGAACAGCGAATAGATGTACTTCTGATCGCTGCGGTCCTTGCCGAATTTCTCTTTCATGATTTTGGAGAAGGCGCGTGGTTCGCAGACCACGCCGTTGTCGAGGAAGAACTCGCGCGCCGTATGGATGATGTCCCAGTGCTCCTGACCGAGTTCAGGGATTTTTTCATTTCTGGCGATTTCCACCGCCAGCGCTTCGCTCCACTCGTCGAGGTTGTTCAGCCAGCCGGCTTCGCTCAGTTCGATCACCTTGCCATTTACTACCGCTTGCATTGTCCGCCTGCTCCTTTCTGTTGCCTGAAAAATAGTTGACTGATTCTATCAGGTATTGCCAGGCGTGGATATTGTTGCGGTGATGACCGCTGCACCGGCGTGGTTTTGACCTGCATGGCTGTTGCCGGGTGTTGTTGTTACAATAAAACGCTTCGCCGGCATGAAGCCGTGACGTTGACGAGTTATGGTGGCTCGTATCGGTCCCCTCGCGACAATAAGCTGTGAACCCGGTCAGGCCCGGAAGGGAGCAGCCGCAGCAGTGGATTTGGGCGCCGGGGTGCGGCTGGTGCGGGTCACCACCTTAAAATTGCAGCTAACATTGCAGCGGACTGTTCATGAGTTACCAGGTTCTGGCACGCAAATGGCGGCCGCGGAAGTTTGCCGAAATGGTCGGGCAGGAGCACGTCCTGCGGGCGCTCATCAACGCGCTGGACAACGACCGCCTGCACCATGCCTACCTGTTCACCGGCACGCGCGGCGTCGGCAAGACCACGGTCGCGCGCATATTCGCCAAGTCGCTGAACTGCGAGTCCGGGGTCAGCGCGGAACCCTGCGGCCAGTGTTCGGCCTGCACGGAAATCGACGAAGGGCGTTTCGTCGATCTCATTGAAGTCGACGCGGCTTCGCGCACCAAGGTCGAGGATACCCGTGATCTGCTGGACAATGTCCAGTATGCGCCGACGCGCGGACGCTACAAGGTGTATCTCATCGACGAGGTGCACATGCTCTCGGCGCACAGTTTCAATGCGTTGCTGAAAACGCTGGAAGAACCGCCGCCGCACGTCAAGTTCCTGCTGGCAACCACGGATCCGCAAAAACTGCCGGCGACGGTGCTGTCGCGCTGCCTGCAGTTCAATCTCAAACGCCTGCCACTGCCGCTGATCGTCGGGCATCTGCAGCACCTGCTGAAAATCGAAACCATCGACAGCGAAGAGGCGGCGCTGCGCCTGCTGGCGCGTGCGGCGGACGGGAGCATGCGCGATGCCCTCAGCCTGCTGGACCAGGCCATCGCCTTTGGCGGCGGCGCGGTGCACGAAGCGGAAGTGCGCGCCATGCTCGGCAGCATCGAGCGAAGACACGTAGTGGAGGTGTTGCAGGCGCTGGCCGCCGCTGACGGCGCTGCCGCGCTGCAGGTTGTCGAGCGCCTGTCGCAGCAGGCGCCCGATTACGAGGCGCTGCTCGCCGAGGTGCTGAGTTACCTGCAGCAGATTGCCATTGCGCAGGCGGTGCCCGAGGCACTCGACGAAAACCTCGACGAGCGCGAGGCGGTGCTGGAACTGGCCGCCACGATTCCGGCCGAAGATGTGCAGCTATTTTACCAGATCGGCTTGCTCGGACGGCGCGATTTGCAGCTGGCGCCCGATCCGCGCGGTGGCCTGGAGATGGTTTTGCTGCGCATGCTCGCGTTCCGTCCGGCGTCGGCGGAGGCGCCGGCGCGCGGTGAATCTTCCGCGACCTCCGGCAAACCCGTCACTGCAACTGCGTCGCCGGCCGCAGCGCCCGCGCGCAAGGCGGCTGCGCCGGATCCGGCCGCGAGCGACTGGCGCACGCTGGTCGATACCATGCAGCTGAAGGGCGTGTTGCGCGAACTGGCCATGAATTGCGCGGTCAAACAGCGTGACGACGATCGCTGGCTGCTGGTGGTGGACACCAGCCATCAGCAGTTGTTGAACAAGGAGCGCCAGCAGCGGCTGGAGAAGACGCTCGCCGCTTGCCTGCAGCAAAGCATACGCCTGGACATCGAGATTGAAGGTTGCGCCGGATCGACGCCCGCGCAGCAGCAGCGCATGGAAAACGAAAACCGCCAGGCACAGGCGGTCAGCGCGATAGAATCCGATCCCAACATAAAGGCTATCCAGAAGGCATTTGACGCGACCCTGCACGTGGAGTCCATCCGTCCTCTGGACAGCCGGTAATTCAGTGATACGAGGTAGCGAGACAATGAAAGGTGGACTTGGAAACCTGATGAAGCAGGCGCAGCAGATGCAGGCCGACATGCAAAAGGCGCAGGAGGAAATCGCCAGTCTGGAAGTCACGGGCGAATCCGGCGGCGGCATGGTGAAGGTCACCATGACGGGGCGCCACGAAGTGCGCCGCGTGCAGATCGATCCCGCGCTGATGCAGGACGACCGTGAGATGCTTGAAGACCTGGTCGCCGCGGCGATCAACGACGCTGCCCACAAGGTCGAGTCCGTAACCCAGGAACGCATGTCGGGCATGACCGCCGGCCTGAATCTGCCCGCCGGCTTCAAGCTGCCTTTCTGACGTTGCCGCTGTAGATGTCCGTTTCGCCGCTGATCCGCCAGCTGATGGACGCGTTGCGCTGCCTGCCCGGTGTCGGCAACAAGACCGCGCAGCGCATGGCGTACCACCTGCTCGAACGCGACAGGGAAGGTGGCCGGCAATTGGCGCAGGTACTGGCGAGGGCCATGCAGGAAGTGGGACGTTGCAGCGAGTGTCGCACGCTGTGCGAGAGCGAGCGCTGCGCTTTGTGCGCCAACGAAACCCGGGACCGGTCAACGCTATGCGTGGTGGAAACGCCGGTGGATGTCGAGGCGCTGGAGCAGGCCACGGATTTCCGCGGCCGTTATTTCGTTTTGATGGGTCACCTGTCACCGCTCGACGGCATCGGTCCCGAGCAGCTGGGGCTGGATCAGTTGGATGAGCGGTTTGCCGGCGGCGAATTACAGGAAATCATACTGGCAACCAATCCGACCGTGGAGGGCGAAGCCACGGCGCAATACATCAGCGAGCTGGCGCGACGGCACGGCATTCGCACCACGCGCATTGCGCACGGGGTGCCGATGGGTGGTGAGCTTGAATATATCGACAGCAGTACGCTGTCACATGCCTTCGCCGGCCGGCGCGAGCTATAAGGACTAAAGACCGATGGTTTCCTGCTCGCGGTGCGTATCGCGGTTGTCAATGGCGCGCGCCTTGTCGATGGCCCGTACCAGCCTGATGTGCTCCTGCTCCGCCATTCCGCTGCGCAGATAGTGTTCTGCCGCGTGCAGCACATCCAGCAGGTGACTGTGCTGATGGTGGCAATTGAGCAGGGCCTTGCCGAGGAAACAGGAATCCTCGCCCGATTCCCGCAAGCGCTTGGCTTCAGTCAATGCAGTTTCCAGTTCCCGGTCGGTTGGTTTGCCCATACATCCTCCGTCAATGTTGTGGTATGGCGTGCGCTCGCTAATAGATTTCGTCAAATGTCCGCTAGTCTGAATGCCGTATGCAACAGCGCTGTCGCATGTTCGGCATGTAAATTAAGGTTGTTCTGTAACATATTGAAGTAACAACTTTTTATATAGCTGCCCTGGCGCCGTTTTCGACGGTTTTCTGGCAGGGATGCAGGCCACGGAATTTGCTGTAGACTTTGCGTCGAGGTCCACACTGCAGTGGACCGGACGGGAACCATCAGGCGACGGAAATGGATATCACCAGGTTGCCGGTCACGCCTCTCGGGCGGCCGGCGTCGGCTTCACCACAAGGCAACCGCCACACGGCTTCGGTCGAGGCGGTGACACGCGTTGCGTTCGCTGAGCAGCGGTCGCGCGTGGACGAGCCGCGTGAACGCGTTGTCGAAGGCGAGCTGTTGCAACGGCGACCGGTGTTCTACCAGTCGACCCGGGCTTTCATCGATGAACGCAATCTGCAACAGGCGCGCCCGGCCGGAGAGCCGGTTGCGTTGCCGCAGCAATCGCGTCTGGCCATCGCAAGGTACAGCACGAATGTCGGCGCCGAATCCGTGGCGGGACTGGCACAGGGAAGTTCCGTCAATCTGTTTGTCTGAGGTCTGTCTGAACGCAGCTTGATGGTTGATTGATCGCTGTCGGCACCGGCGTCAGGCTCGCATCCCGATTCGCGCAACTCCGTCTGCAAACGGGGGATCAGATGACAGACTGCATTTTCTGCAAAATGGCCAGCGGCGAAATCACGCCGGACACCATCTACGAGGATGACGACGTGCTGGCGTTCCGCGACCTGCATCCGCAGGCCCCAACCCATGTGCTGGTGATTCCGAAACGGCATGTTTCGACCCTCAACGATCTCGATGCGGACAGCGCCGGCCTGGCCGGGAAGCTGCTTCTGGCCGCGGCAAAAGTCGCTGACCGGGAAGGCATTGCGGAGCAGGGTTATCGCACTGTCATCAACTGCAATACCGCCGGCGGGCAGACGGTTTTCCACCTGCACCTGCACCTGCTGGGCGGCAGGCCGATGCACTGGCCGCCGGGCTGAGACACGGGTTCAGTGCCCGGTGGACATGGATTCCACCAGTTCCCGGTAATTCTGCAGACGTCGTTCGCTGATCAGTCCACCGCGCACCGCATCCTGCACCGCGCAGCCGGGTTCGCTGAGGTGCCGGCAGTTATGGAAGCGGCATTGCCCGAGGTAGGCGCCGAATTCCCGGAATCCTTTCGCCAGTTCGGCGACCGGTATATCGCTGAGGGTAAAGTCGCGCACGCCAGGTGAATCGATCAGGTTGCCGCCTTCCGGCAGGTGATAGAGCATGGTGACTGTGGTGGTATGACGGCCCAGCCCGGTTACCTGTGACAGCGCCCCGATACGGATGTCGTGATCCGGCAGCAGGGCCTGCACCAGGGACGATTTGCCGACCCCCGACTGGCCGACCAGCACACTGGTATGGGATTTGAGCTGCTGGTGCAGCGCTTTCAGTCCATCGGTGCTGCGGGTGCTGGTGAACAGCACTGCATAGCCGATCTTGCGGTATGGCAGCAGCCGCTGCTCCAGTTTGTCGCGGCTTTCCGTGTTCAGCATGTCGGACTTGTTGATGACGATGACCGGGGTCGCCCCGATCAGTTCCGCCGCGGCCAGGTAGCGGTCCAGCATGCCGTACTCGAAACTGGGTTTGCAGGCGATGACCACCACGATCTGATCCAGGTTCGCCGCCACCGGTCGCACCCGGCGATTCTGGTCGGGGCGCACCAGCGTGGTAGTGCGTTCGAGCACTGCCGTAATTGTACCTTCGCGCGGATTGCCCGGTCGCCACAACACCCGGTCGCCGCACACGGTACGCGGCAGGGCCTTGCGCGTCGTACAACGCACGATATCGCCGGCGTCGCTTTCCACAATGCTTACCGGACCGTGATGCGCGAGGACCAGACCGTTCAGGTCGTCCTGGCTTCGCGGTTGGTCGGGCAGGGGGCGTTTTGAGGGACGGCGCTTTCCCACGGGTTCCGGGTCTGGCTCAGCTGTCAGCGGAAACCAGCAAATCGATCCTGGCGGCGCAGATAAAATCGTTTTCCGACAGGCCGCCGACGGAATGTGTGCTGTAGTGCACCACGCAGCGGTTGTATCCCACCTCGAGGTCCGGGTGATGGTCCTGTTGATGGGAAACCCAGGCCAGCGCGTTGACGAAGGCAATAGTCTGGTAATAGTTCTTGAAGCGGAAGTTGCGACGGATTTCTTCGCCGTCATCGCTCATCGACCAGCCGGCGTCGATGCTGCGCATCAGCTCCTGCGCCGTGTCATTGTCGAGCCGGCTGGTTTTGTGCTGGCATTGCCGTTCGTGCAACGCCGTTTTCACCGCAGCTTTCATTGGAATTTGTAGAACGCGCGGTCCAGGTATTGCACCACGTCCTCGATCTGCCCGTCATTCCATTCGGTGCCCACGTTCATGTTACAGCGCTTGACCTGTGCCGTCAGCGCTTCGCTATTGCCGACGAAGCGGTCTTCGCGCGTGTACACCTCGGTACCATGACATTTCATGCAGTTTTCATCGTGCAGCACCTTGCCGCGGTCGGCGTCTGCGAAAGCCGTGGAAAAAGCCGCAGCGAGGGTTCCGAACAAGAGGATTGCTTTCATCGGACATCTCCCTGGTTTGCTATTCGCTCATTCTAGTGGATAAATGTGCAACCCGCACCGGCGCAGGTGGATGCGAGTCGTAAAACGCCGAATAGACCGGATCGGGCGTCAAGGTGCTGGCGTTGTCCTTGTACAGCTTGACCAGCGCGCGCACCAGGTCCGCGGCGCTGGATTGCGCGGCGGCGTAGTCGTCGGCCTCGAATTCGTGCTTGCGCGAATACCAGGACGACAGCGGCTGCAGGAACAGCGTAAAGACCGGAGAAACCATCAGGAAAAGCAGCAACGCCAGATGGTTCGACGTTTGTTGCACGCCGAGGCCCTGGTAAAACCAGTCCTGGCCGATCAGCCAGCCTAGCAAAGCCAGTCCCGCGAGGCTCAACAGCATCATGATTACGATGCGCTGCTGCACGTGCCTGCGTTTGAAATGCCCCAGCTCGTGTGCCAGCACCGCTTCGATTTCGTCGGGCTGCAGCGTTTTCAGCAGGGTGTCGAAGAACACGATGCGTTTGTTGCGTCCCATACCTGTGAAATAGGCATTGCCGTGTCCGGAACGCTTCGATCCGTCCATCACGAAAACACCCTGGCTTTTGAAGCCGCAGCGATCGAGCAGGCCCTGGATGCGTTTTTGCAGTTCATCATCCTGCAACGGATCGAACTTGTTGAACAGCGGCGCGATCAGCGCAGGGTATGCCCACAGCATCAACAGGCTGAACCCGGCCCACAGCAGCCACAGATACAGCCACCACAGGGATCCCGATTCCTGCATCAGCCACAGTGCCGCCCAGGCCAGCGGCACGCCGAGCAGCAGCATCAATGCAGTCTGTTTGACCAGATCGGTGACAAAGGTGGACGGAGTGGTGCGGTTGAATCCGAAACGCTCCTCGATGACGAAGGTGTGATACAGAGTGAAAGGCATCTCCAGCAGCGCCATGATCATGAATGCGCTGACCAGCACCGCAACACCGGTGGCGATGTTGTCCCAGCCCGCCTGCCGCCATAAGTTGTCCAGCAATTGCAATCCGCCACCCAGCGTCCAGCCCAGCAATAGGATGCTGTCGTACACCAGTTCCAGGCGCCCCTGGCGGGTTTTTGCGAGCGTGTAGTCCGCGGCCTTGCGGTGTTCCTCGAGAGCGATCCGGTCGGCGAAATTCTCCGGCACGCGCGCACGGTTGGCGGCGACGTGGCGTATCTGGCGCTGCGCCAGCCACAGTTTCATTGCCAGGTAGGCGCCCAGCGCCGCCACGAAAATCCAGGAAAATGTGTTCACGATAACCAATTGCGTCTGCAGATGCGGTTTTGTCAGGTTAGCCTTTGCTACAATGCAAGACAACCATTTGGAGTGTGGGAATGTCCGACAAGAAAACCAACCTGATATGGATCGACCTGGAAATGACCGGTCTCGACACATTCGAGGACGAGATAATCGAAATCGCCACCATCGTTACCGACGCGAATCTGAACATTATCGCCGAAGGTCCGGTACTGGCGATTCACCAGCCCGATGACGTGCTGGTGCACATGGATGAATGGAACACCCGCCAGCACGGCCAGTCAGGATTGCTGGACCGGGTGCGCAGCAGTCGATTGACCACGCGCGACGCCGAACGCGCGACGCTGGAATTCCTGGCTCAGCATGTAGAAGCCAGGGCCTCGCCGATGTGCGGCAATTCGATCTGCCAGGACCGGCGTTTCATGGCGCGCCTGATGCCGGAACTGGAAGCGTTTTTTCATTATCGCAATCTGGATGTTTCCACGCTCAAGGAGCTCGGAAGCCGCTGGGCGCCCCAGGTCATGGCGGGTTTCACCAAGGATTCAACGCACCTGGCGCTGGATGATGTGAAAGACTCGATCCGGGAATTGCTGTATTACCGCGAGCACCTGTTCAAGCCGTTTCCTGCGTGACGCTGCAATCCGGCGCGCCGCGCGCGCCATGCAGGGCACACTGACGCTGCAGTCACTCCACCGGCGTATCGGGACGGTTGCCCCAGTCGGACCAGGCGCCGGGGTATCCCTTGATGCGCGGATATCCGAGTGCTTTCAGCATAATGTATGAATGTGAAGAGCGGTGATGCGACTGGCAGTAACAGATGATCTCCATGTCGCGGTCAAGTCCGCGCTGGTGCAGCAGTTCAAGCAGCTGGTCTTCGGCTTTGAGCCGCAGGTTGCGGTCCTGGTCCATGGTGTCGACCCAGTTCAGAAGGCGGGCACCGGGAATATGCCCGCCTCGGCCGGCGAATTTTTTCTCGCCGCTGAACTCTTCCGGAGTGCGGGCATCGAGCAGGCCGAGATCGGCAGCGCCCAGACGCGACAGGATGTAATCGGCATCGGCCACCGGACCGTCGGTACCGGTATTCCAGTTCACTGTCCAGGCTTCCCGTCGCAGCGGGACGGACGGTTGCTGGCCGACCGGGAAACCTTCGTTGACCCAGCTTACCAGGCCGCCATTGAGCAGCGAGAAGCGTTTGTGCCCGGCGACATCCAGTGTCCAGAGCATGCGACTCGCCCAGCCACCGCCTTCGTCGTCGTAGGCGACCACGTGCGTGTCGGGCGTAATCCCCAGTGAGCTGAGCAACTGCGCGAAGTCTGCGGCGTCCGGTAACAACCCGTACATCGGGCGAGCCACTTTCACGATGTGCGCGCCGTCGAGGAAAAGCGCGCCGGGCACATGAAACTCATGGTACCTGGCGGGTTTGGTGATATGCAGGATCACCAGATCGTTCTGTTGCAGCGATGCCTGCAGTTGTTCCGGTTCGAGGATGAGCGGCAACGGGTTTTCGGGCACGGGTTCCTCGTCTTGCGGCTTTGGCGTCGCGCGCGTCAGGTGATGACAGTCGGCGCATCACGTTGCGTATGGTGCCGGATCTGCGCAAGCGTCTCGGCAATGCCGATCAGATCAGCCAGCGCGACCTGTGGATCGAGCAGTTGTTTCTGCGGATCCGCTTCGTAGCGCTCCAGGTACACGCGCAATGTTGCGCCTTCGGTGCCGGTTCCCGAAAGGCGGAATACCATGCGCGATCCATCCGTGAATACGACGCGGATACCCTGCCGTTCGCTGAGTGAACCGTCTATCGGATCCGTATAGGCGAAGTCATCGCAAAACGCAACTTCATAAGCGCCGAAGCGCTGCCCCGCCAGGCCTGGCGAAGCGTTGCGCAAACGCTGCACCAGTTCGCCGGCACCGTCAGCGCTCACGCCCTCGTAGTCATGACGCGAATAGTAGTTGCGGCCAAAGCTGCGCCAGTGAGCGTGGAGAATATTCTCCACCGACTCCTTGCGCACCGCCAGCAGGTTGAGCCAGAACAACACCGCCCAGAGGCCGTCCTTCTCGCGCACATGATTGGAGCCGGTGCCGAAACTTTCCTCACCGCACAATGTGGCTTTGCCGGCGTCCAGCAGATTGCCGAAGAATTTCCAGCCGGTGGGTGTTTCGTAGAGTTCGATACCAAGGCGTTCGGCGACACGGTCCACGGCCTGGGATGTCGGCATGGAGCGGGCCACACCGGCCAGTCCCATGCGGTAACCGGGCGTGAAATGAGCGTTCGCGGCAAGTACGGCCAGGCTGTCGCTGGGCGTGACGAAACAGCGTCGGCCCAGGATCATGTTGCGGTCGCCGTCACCGTCCGACGCCGCGCCGAAGTCCGGCGCATGAGAACCGAACAGATTGTCGACCAGTTCCCTGGCGTATACGAGGTTGGGATCCGGGTGACCGCCGCCGAAATCCTCAAGCGGCACCGCATTCATCAGCGATTCCGGCGTCGCGCCGAGGCGGTTCTCGAAAATCTCCACCGCATAGGGGCCGGTTATTGCGTGCATCGCATCGAATCGCATTTCGAACAGGCCGGAATTGATGAGCGCGTGAATAGCGTCGAAATCGAACAGTTGCTGCATAAGTTGGGCGTAATCGGCGACCGGATCGATGACTTCCACGGCCATGGCGCCGAGTTGCTGTTCGCCAGGTCTGTCGAGATCCAGTTCACCGCCGTCGAGAATGCGATACCGCTCGATCCGGCCGCTTTTCTCGTAAATCTCTTCAGTGACCTTTTCGGGGGCGGGGCCGCCGTTGGATACATTGTACTTGATGCCGAAATCGCCGTCGGGTCCGGCCGGATTATGGCTTGCAGAAAGAATGATGCCGCCGAACGCCCGGCGTTTGCGTATAACACATGAAACCGCCGGTGTAGACATCAGGCCGCCGCGACCGACCAGCACGCGCCCGAATCCGTTGGCTGCCGCCATGCGCAGGATGACCTGCACTGCGTGACGGTTATAGAAGCGGCCGTCACCGCCGACCACCAGTGTCGTGCCCTGGAAACTTTCCAGGCTGTCGAATATCGACTGCACGAAATTTTCCAGATAATTGTCCTGCTGGAAAACCGTTACTTTCTTGCGCAAGCCGGACGTTCCCGGCCGCTGGCCAGGAAAAGGTTTTGTGGGAACTTCGCGAACGGTCACTCTCTTGACAGCCTTGTATGTGTTGTTGTGAACATGCCCGATCGCGCGTCAAGCCTGATTGCAACTCGCCGATAGCTCAGGGCGGATAATAATTGCCAGGGACGATCCCCGGACAAACGATACCATTATGCTAATATGAGTCGATGCGCTTTTCATTCAAACAACTTGTTCATCCCGGAGTACGGGCGCGCGACCTGCCTGCGCTCATGGAACTCTATGAGCTAAACTACATCCAGTTGCGCCGCCTGATTCCCGATATAGCCGCGTTTCCGGACCAGGGCGTCTCCAGCGTGGAGGATACGCTGGATTTGCATCTCTCCATCATCGAACGCAACAAGTACACCACGACACTTTACTTGACCTATCAGTTTGACGACAAGGCTGGCGTGTCGGCGGCACCCGATGTCGTGGTGCGCATGTATCATGACGCCCAGCTTGCCGAAGTGATTTCGCGCGGTCGCAGGGACGGGAACCAGGATGCGGTCTACGATCGCGTCCACCAGCGTTATCCCCTCGAAACCAAGTGGAAAGCGAACCGGTTCCTGCAGAAATGGTTGGGTTATTGCCTGCGCCATGGACACCGGTTTCCCCCTGCAGAAAGCGGATCGTCCGGGATTCTCCCGATTGTGGGGGACGAACCGGCATTGAGCACTGAATCCTGAGATCGCCTGAATAATACTTGACTGTATTGCTGGGTATCTTTATGTTGGCAGGCGTGCCCTCCATTCAGCCGCCACAGGTCACCACATGAGACTATCCACCAAAGGCCGATACGCCGTCACTGCCATGATGGATCTGGCCATTCATGCGCCGAAAGGCCCGGTCACGCTGGCCGACATTTCGAGCTGTCAAAGTATATCCTTGTCCTACCTGGAACAGTTGTTCGCCAAGCTGCGCCGGGAAAACCTGGTGCAGGGCGTGCGCGGCCCGGGTGGTGGTTATCGCCTGGCGAGACCCGCCAGCGAGATCACCATTGCGAGCATCATCGCGGCGGTCGACGAAAAGGTCGACGCGACATGCGGCGGTGAAACCGACTGCGATGAAGACAACACCTGCCTGACCCATGAACTCTGGTGCGGGTTGTCGCGGCGGATTTTCAGTTTCCTCGACAGCATAACCCTGGAAGCGTTCCTTAGCAGACCCGCCGTGCAGGAAGTGATACGCCGCCAGGAACTGGACAGCAGGCGCTCGAATATACCGCCCGTAACCACGTCCTGAGCCCGCTGTTCCTTCGCCGGCCGCGAAATGGCCGACTATGTTTCCGATCTGTGAACCGGTTCAATCGCGCAAGGTGAACCGTTCCCGGAACCCTTGATCCCGAACGCCGATACTAAAAGTGTCAAATAGCGTTGTTTCATGGATCAGGAGTAAGGAACATGTTGCACTATATTCTCGTTTTGTTCGCAGTACTGGCTGTATTCGGCAATCCGACGCTGGAATCACTGGTTTCGGCCGGACCGTCGATGGATTACCTGGTCGCCTTCGGCATTGCGCTGCTGCTCAAGCCGTGGCTGGAAACCCATCTTGAATGAACAGGGACCGTTGCGCGGCCGGCAACCGGATCAGCTGAGTTTCGACCAGATCAGCGTCCGGTTGTTGGCCGGCATTTCACAGTCCTGCTTCAACACCATGCCCGCCTGCCGGGCCAGTTCATCCACCGCCTCAAAATCCCTCACTCCGCTCAAGGGGTCACGGCTCTTCAGCCAGGCGTCGAAACGCGCGTTGCTGTCGCTGGTATAGCGCCCGTTGTAGTTGAACGGGCCGTACAGACAGAACACACCTCCGGTTTCCAGGATCCCGCCGACACCGCGCATCAGGCACTCAACCTGCGGCCATGACATGATGTGCGCTGTATTGGCGCTGAACACCGCATCGAACCGCCGTTCGGGCCAGTTGCCGCTACAGACCTCTAGCGCCAGTGGCGGAAGGATGTTGTCCAGCATCGCCTCTTCCAGCCAGGCGTGAATGCCGGCGTGCATGTCGGGGACGTCGCTGGTCTGCCACAGCAAGTGCGGAAACTCGGCCGCGAAATACACGGCGTGCTGACCTGTGCCGCTGCCGATTTCCAGCAGGCGGCATTTGTTCATCAGTTCGCGGCGCAGCACTTCCAGAATGGGCGCGCGGTTCTGTTCACAGGATTCGGCATAAGGTTTCATGATTCAGCCCGCTGCCGAGCAACGCAGCGCCAGGATCGCAGAGATCTCCGCGTCCTCCAGCACAATCGGGTTGGTCTTCATGCTGCTGCCGCGTGAGTGCGCGACGATATGCGCGAAATCACCGGCGTCGACGCCGAACGCATCAAGCGTCGGCAGTGCGAGCCGCCGCGTCCACTCATCGAGCAGCGCAACGAGGTGTTCCCATGCCTGTTCCCGGCTGGTGAAGTTGCGGCGAGACAGCAGCGCGGCGACCTTCGCGTACTTGTCCAGCGCCGGGTTCGCCGGTTCGCGTGCCAGCATGGCATCGATATTGACGCGCGTCGCGGCGCCGACCAGGGTGCCGCATACGACACCGTGAGGAATAGGGAAAAAAGCTCCGATCGGCGATGCCAGGCCGTGCACCGAGCCCAGTCCGGTTTGCGCGAGCGTGACACCCGACAGCAACGCGGCATAAGCCATGCCGGCGCGCGCCGCGCCCTGATCGCCGCTGCCCTCGTACAAAGGCAGCAGGCTGTCGCGCGCCGCTTCCATACCGCTCCAGGCCAGCGCGTCGGTGAAGGCATTGGCGCGCAGCGATACGTATGATTCCAGCAACTGGGTCAGGGCATCCATGCCGTCGGCGGCGATCAGCGCCGGCGGGCAACTGGCCAGCATGTCCGGGTCGACCAGTGCATACTCGGGCACCAGGCGATCATCGCGAAAGGATTTCTTGAAGCCCTGCTTTCCGCTTACGCTGAGTACGGCGTTCTTGGTCGCTTCGCTGCCGGTGCCGGCGGTGGTCGGTACCGCGATGAAGGGCACTGCGGGACCCTGGTAGGGCTTTTCGGGACCTACGCCTTCCAGATAGTCCATGACGGAATCGCCGGTGCGAAGCAGACCGGCAATAGCCTTGGCGGCATCGAGCACACTGCCGCCGCCGATGCCGGCGACCACATCGATATTTTGCCCGCGGAATTGCGCAACTGCGTTATCGATCCGTTGTGGCGAGGGCTCGCCGCTGACGGTAAACGTCTGCCATCGCACACCCGCGTCGCGCAAGCCGCGCTCGATGGCCGGCCACGCCGGGGAGGCTTTCAGCGAGGCGGCGCCGGTAACCAGCAGCACGCGCTTGCCGAAGCCGGCTGCCAGTGGCGGTAACCTTGCGATGACGCCCGGGCCGAATTCGATGCGCGGCAGGCGGGCGATCGAGAACGGCGCGATCATTTATTTGCTTCGGGATACAGGCCGGTGAATGGAACACCCTGGCGCGGTTGCGCCATCCAGCCGGCGACGCTGTCGCGCCAGCGCCTGTAATGGTCCGTTTCCTTGTGCGCGGCCGCATCCTGTTTGGACTTGTATGCTTCGTAGAGAATGAAGTAGTTCGGATCCTCCGGCGATTGCAGGACATCGAAGCGCAGATTGCCTGGTTCGTCGATCGACGCGCGATGATTGTCGCGTGTGGCGGCGATAAATTCGCTGTTGTGCTCGGGCATGACGTGGACATGAACCAGGGTGACGTACATGATGCGAACCTCCTGTTGCTGCTCTCAACCTGCCGGTGCTGCTGCCGAAAGACTAACGAGACTGTGCGGATTTGCCAAGGGCGGAAATGAACGAAACGGTGAGCAGGGAAGCGTCGGACGACACCGACAACAGGGAAAACGGGAGCGACCCGCGGGGGCTGGCGGCATGGGTCGCGAAGCTCGGAGATTCCGGGATGCCGGTATTCGCCCATACCGCGCAGGATATTGCTCACGTGTCGGAGAGCCGCGAAAGCAGCGCCGCGGAGCTGTCACGGGTGGTGCTGCAGGATGCGGCCATGACCGCCAAACTGCTGCGCATCGCCAACAGCCCGGTATTCAATCCCGTCGGTAAACCCGTCAGCACTGTCAGTCGCGCCGTGGTGTTGCTCGGTTTCCAGGAAGTGCGCAGCATCTGCCTGTCGATCGCAGTCGTTGAATCCATGCTCAAGGGCAAGCAGAAGCAACGCGTCATCGAGGAAATGGCGCGTTCCTTCCATGCGGCCGTGCAGGCGCGGGCGTTTGCCAGGAAACGCAAGGACAAGTCGCCGGAAGAAGTGTTCATCGCCACCCTGTTGTACCACCTGGGCGATATGGCGTTCTGGGCGTTCGCCGGCGAATCGGCGCAACAACTGGACGAAGCGATGCAGCAGGCGCCCGGCGTCAGCGCCGCGAAAATCCAGCGCGAGGTGCTCGGTTTCGAGTTCCGTGACCTGACACTCAACCTGAGCCGCGAGTGGAAACTGGGTGATCTGCTCGAGCAGTCGCTGGAAGGCAAGGTCGACAGGAATCCGCGTGCCGGCAATGTGGTGCTTGGGCACGAACTGGCGGTCGCGGCGCAGGATGGCTGGCAAACACCGGAAGTCAGGCAGCTGATGGAGCGCATTGCGGAAAACCTTTACATGCCGGCGGAAGATGCCCGCAAGCTGGTGATGCAAAATGCGGAAGAGGCCGCTGAAACGGCTGCATTCTACGGAGCGGGCAAGGCCGGTCGCCTGATCCCGGTGCGCGGCGGCAAAGATCCGCGCGACGAAGAAGACCAGGAAGAACTGCAGGAGGAGGCAGCGTTTCTCGAACCGGATCCCATGCTGCAGCTCAAGATACTTCGCGAACTCGCGACCCTCATGGAGAGCAAGCCGGATTTCAATCTGGTGCTGGAGATGGTACTGGAAGGCATCTACCGTGGCATCGGCCTGGATCGCACGCTGTTCGCCTTACGCACGCCGGACCATCGTTTTCTGGCGGGGCGCTATGCGCTGGGTGCCGACAATGAAACCCTGTGCAGGCGTTTTCAGATCGAAACAGTGGATCGCAAGCCCAATTTCTTCAACGAAGTTATCCGGACACGGCAGGCGGTCTGGGCAGGTAAAACCGGGGATTTCGAGAACGCCAGGTTGCTCACCCCCGAAATTCTCAGGATATCCGAAGGCGCTCCATTCTTTGTCGCGCCGATTGAAATACGTGGCAAGGTGATCGGCGTATTCTACGCCGACCGCGGCAGCAGCGGCCGCGAGCTGGATGAAGACAGTTTTAGCAGCTTCAAACACTTCGCCCAGCAGGGCAACCTGGCGCTGACTTTCCTCAAGAGCAACTGAACGGGGTGCGGCGTTCCGAGGGCACCGGATCATGCGTCGCGGATGCCCAGCCATGCTACCCATTGTCTGAATATTTCCGGATCCAGCGCAGCGGCGGCTGAACGTGGCTCCAGGGTTGGAACGAACACCGGCTCGCCCTGCAGCGTCACCGCCTGGCCACCGGCTTCCTGGAGAATCAGGCAGCCGGCGGCGTAGTCCCACAGTTTCTGCTGCCCGTGCAAATACACGTGGCAACGCCCGGCGGCCAGCCAGCACCAGTCCAGCGCCACAGCGCCGAAACTGCGCTGCGACTGGTAAGGGGGATCGGATGCCAGGCGGCTTGCGAGTTCGCGCGGCAGCCGTTTCAAATCAATCAGCGCAACGCCTTCGGACAATGGCGCCGCCGGGCGTGACGCCAGGCGTTGCCCGTTCAGCCATGCGCCGTGGCCCCTGGCGGCGGCGAAACATTCCTTGCGGCTCGGGTCATAGACAACGCCCATGTGGATTTCCCCGCCACGCAACAGCGCTACCGAAACGGCGTAGTAGGGCACCCCCAGGGAAAAGTTGCTGGTGCCGTCGACAGGATCGATACACCAGAGCCCCGTGTCCAGATGCCGCAGCGCCTGTAATTGCGCGGCTTCATCCATTTCCTCACCGAGGATGTCGATCTCCGGCCAGCGATCGCGTAATGCGTTTGCGAGTGAATTCTGCATTATGACATCCGCTTCGGTGAGGAGGCTGCCGTCCGTCTTGCGCGTGCCGCATTTGCAGCAAAAGCGTGAAGGTAGTTCTCTGTCGGCGATGTCGCGAACGATCGCAGCCAGTTGTTCTGCGTTTTCGGGAAGCATTGGCGAGGTCTACTTGGTATCATCAGCACATCGTTAATATTGTGGCACAAAGGACCTGTATGGGCATAAAGAAAACACGGCAGAAAAGCTCCGCAAAAGCGCTGAAGGGAAAGAACCGCGGCAAACCGCGCAAGGCGGACACCGCCGACCGCCACCTGCTCTACGAACAGTCAGTCCAGGCCACCGAATTCGAGTACGAATTCATCGATACCAACTTCCGACGCCTGCGCGGCCGCGACGCAACACGTTTGCGCGAGGATTTTTGCGGCACTGCGCAAATGTGCTGTGAATGGGTGCGCGGGCGGGCGGAGAATCACGCAATCGGCGTCGACTTCGATCCCGAAGTGCTCGACTGGAGCCGCGAACATCATATCGCCGCGCTGAAGCCCAAACAGAAATCGCGCGTGACGCTGCTGCAGGAAGACGTGCGGGCGGTGACAACCGATCCCGCGGATATCATTGTTGCGATGAATTTCAGCTGGCAGATATTCAAGGAACGCGACAGCCTGCGCGATTACTTCGCGTCGGTGCGCGAGGGACTGGTGGATGACGGCGTGTTTTTCCTGGATATTTTCGGCGGCTATGACGCGTGCCGGGAACTGGAAGAGAAAACCCGCCACAAGGGTTTTACCTATGTATGGGACCAGGCGAGCTTCGATCCGGTCACCGCGAACCTGGTGTGCCACATTCACTTTCACTTCAGCGACGGCTCGAAAATCAAAAAGGCTTTTACCTACGACTGGCGGCTGTGGACGATTCCCGAGGTGAGAGAGATTCTGCTGGAAGCCGGTTTTTCCAACGTCACCGTTTACTGGCAGGGCTGGGATGAAGACGACGAACCCAGCGGCGAGTTTCTGCCGGCCACCCACGGCGAGGCGGACCCGGCCTGGATCTGCATGATCAGCGCGGAAAAATAAGCGCCGGCAGCACTCCGCAGCAGAGCTGTCTGCCGCGATAACGCAGGGGCGCAGAGACGGCAAAAATCATTGCATTGCGCGGTTCCCGCAACTCATTGTTTATATTGATGGTCACGGCGTCGCCGCAGCGCCATTAGCGGCTTTACGCTCTTTCATGCCATCCGGGCAGTTGACAAACCAACTGGTATGTCATAGAAAGTAAACGTTCACTAACATAAAGGAGACAACCCATGGCTGAATTCGACCTTGAACTTGACGCCCGCGGATTGAACTGTCCGTTACCGATCCTCAGGGCGAAAAAGAGCATCCAGCAACTGAACCCCGGGCAGGTGCTCAAAGTCGTTGCGACAGATCCCGGCTCCGTGAAGGACTTCGAGGCATTCTGCAAGCAAACCGGCAACAGCTTGCTGGCTTCCTCCCAGCAGGGTGGCGAATACCATTTCAATATTCAGAAGGGCTGACGTCGCGGCCGGGTCGCGCGGGCAGCGCAGCCGCGCGCCCCGGTGGGCCTGGGCAAACTGACGAAGCGTTCTATCGTGTCGTGACATGAGCAGACGACTCAAAGCCACCGAGCGGCGCGCAACCATACTCGCGGTGGCCAAGGTGCTGTTTTCCGACAAGGGTTATCATGGCGTTTCGGTCGACGAGATTGCCCGGCGCCTGGGCGTCAGTCCGGCGATTCTGTACCGGCATTTCCCTTCCAAGGAGGCGCTGTACGAAGAAGTCCTGAACGAAATCGCCTGCAAGCGGGAAAGCTACGTTGATGCGGTGGTCAACAGCGACGGCAGTTTCGATAATGTGCTGCGAAGCATTACGCGCATCTACGTCGACAGCGTATCCAAGGATCCGGATTACCTGCGCATGGAACTGCAGAGCGCGCTGGAGGGCAGCTCTGCCACACGGGAGTTTTTCGAGAACCGCTGGCGTCCGTTCACCGATTTCATCGAGTACAGCGTCAAGGATCTGCGTTCCCGGCAAGGTGTCGCCGCCGTCGATCCCCACGTCGCGGCGCTGATGTTCCAGGGCATGATCCGCGAGGCGCTGTACGCCAAATGCATCTACCAGTCATCGCGATACCGTGATCTCGAGCTGCAGGAACTTGTCGACGCGCTGATCACCCTGTTTCTTGAAGCCATCGGCTACCAGGCCGGCTAGTCGTTTTTCGCGGTGCCGCGAATCCGCCTGCCCATGGCGCGAGTCATGCGTGTCCGGCCAGTGTCTATACTTTTAGCTGAAATACTGAAAATACAGTGCTCGAGTGTTGATATCGAGTGGTGTCGGAGAGAGAAGTAACATGTCAAGCCGCAAGCGCAGGGTTGCTCTGTGCCTGACTTCATTGGTTTTTCTGTTCAACCTGCATGGCGGACAGGCGCTGGCCGGGACACCGGACGACGCGGTGTTCGCGACCGCGGTTTCTACAGAACTGGAACGCGCGCTTGCCTCCCGCAACCTGCCGGGCATCCGCGCGCTTCTAGAGCCTGTCACGCTGGACGCCTTTTATCGCGAGCGCGGCTACCAGCCTGCCTGGAGCACCGCGCAAGGAATTCACCCTAACACGCAGCGCTGGCTCGCCATTCTGGATGACGGCGGCCAACGGCGCGTGCGCGACGCGGTGCCGCACCGCGATGCGATTGACCGGTTGTTGACTGCGTCGGAACCGCGCGAATTCGCCGTGCTTGACCTGTTGTTGAGCGATACCTTTCTGCACTACGTCCGCGTAAACGCGCAACCGCTGTTCAACCCGGCAGCATTGCACGACGAATGGTATTTGCCGCACCCGTTCATCGATGCCGCGCAGGTGCTGCAATCTGCATTGCAGTCCGGCGCGTTTGCCGCGGCGATCGCTGCGCTTGAACCGCCGCATGACGGATATCGACGCTTGCGCGAGCGGCTGGCGGACTACCTGGACATACAGGCGCGCGGTGGCTGGGCGCCGTTCCGGACGCACGGACCGCGACTTGAACCCGGTGTGCAGGACGATGAAATTGCGGTGCTGCGCGAATTGCTGACAGTGACCGGGGACCTGCCGGATTCCGCGCCCGGAAGCACATTGTACGACGCCGCGCTGGAGCAGGCCGTGCGTCGTTTCCAGAGGCGCCACGGACTGCTGGTTGACGGCATTGTCGGCAAGGCGACGCGGGCCGCACTCGCGGTTCCCGTGGAAAGGCGCATCGAACAACTGCGTATCAATCTGGAACGCTGGCGCTGGTTGCCCCGGGACTTCGGCGAGCGCTATATCACTGTCAACAGCGCAGGCTTTGACCTGCAGGCGCATGAGGGTGACAGCGATCCCCTGACCATGCGCGTCATCGTCGGCAAGACGGACCGGGAAACGCCGGTGTTCATGGCGAACATGCGCTACCTTGTGGTGAATCCCTACTGGCAGGTGCCGGACAAGATTGCAAAGCGCGACCTGATTCCCGAGATTCTGCGCGACCAGGACTATTTCGCCCGCCAGGGCATCCGCGTGCTCACCGGTTGGGGCCCGGATGCGGTGGAAGTGGATGCGACACAGATCGGCTGGCAGGACTATCTCGGCGATGGGGAGTATCTGCCGTTCCGCCTGCGCCAGGATCCGGGGCCGCGCAACAGCCTCGGGCGCGTCAAGTTCATGATGCCCAACCTGCACAGCGTCTACCTGCACGACACACCGGCCCGGCATTTGTTCGACAGGCCGGTGCGGGCGTTCAGTTCCGGGTGCATCCGTGTGGAAAAGCCGCTGGCGCTGGCCGAGTATGCGCTGAACGGTGACCGCCAGGCGCGGCAGTCTCTCGCGCAGCTGCTGGTGTCGGGAGAAACCGGAACCCTGTCCTTGCCGGAGCCGGTTCCTGTGTACCTGCTATACCACACCGCATGGGTGGATAAGGAAGGCGTGCTGCACTTTCGTGCCGACATCTACGGCCGCGACACCCGGTTGCGGGCGGCACTGCCCGCGCTGGCACCGGCGCACACGGCAGCGCGAAGCGCCGAAAAAGCGCCGCAAACGAGCGCGGTGAGTCTGGCCCAAGAGCCTTGATTTTAAAGTGATCAGAGCTAATCCTATGATAATACTGGTAATCTGCTGAAGCTTCGGTATAATTCCCGGCCAATGCCTGGTTGGCACAGGCAATGCATTGAAAGGGAATTATGAAGCATAAAGATCAGACCCCGGTTCTAAAACCGACACGACGCCGGTTCCTGCAAACCTGTTTAGGTACGACCGCGGCCCTGGCCAGTTCCGGCCTGTGGGCTTCAGTGCACCGCGCTCCGGAACGCATCCTGACCCTGAAGAATCTTCACACCGGCGAATCCCTGCACGCCACCTACTGGGCCGAGGGCCAGTATCTGAAAGACGAACTCAGGGCGGTGAACAAGGTGTTGCGCGATCATCGTTCCGGCGACGTGCACGCCATGGACACGCAGCTGCTGGATCAGCTTTACCTGTTGCAGCAGTCGGTCGGCGTGGGCGGCGCCTTTCATGTCATTTCCGGCTACCGATCGCCGGCCAGCAATGCCAGGCTGCGCAACAACAGCAACGGCGTCGCCAAAAAGAGCCTGCATATGCTGGGCAAGGCGATCGACATCCGTTTGCCGGGCTGCAAGCTCGACAAGCTGCACAAGGCGGCGCTGGCAATGCAGGCAGGCGGTGTCGGTTATTACCCCGAATCCGGTTTTATCCACATCGACACCGGCCGCGTGCGCCGCTGGTAGCACCCGCCGCGCCATGCGCCGCGTTCCCGTGCCCGCTATTGACTGATACGGTACGCGCCGGGTTCGAGATCCCCCAGCTCCCAGTCACCGACCCGGTAACGGATCAGGCGCAGCGTCGGGTATCCGATGTGCGCCGTCATGCGCCGCACCTGGCGATTGCGGCCTTCGCTGATAGTCAGATCGAGCCAGCTGGTCGGGATGCTTTTGCGCCGGCGGATCGGGGGATCGCGCTCGGCAATGTCGGGGGCCTCGATGCGGGCAACCCTGGCAGGGCGTGTCCGGCCGTCTTTCAAGCGCACGCCGCGCCGCAAAGGTTCGAGTTCCTGATCGGTGGGGACCCCCTCCACCTGCACCCAGTAGCCCTTTGACTTGCCGTAACGCGGATTGGATATGCGTTGCTGCAGCCCGCCGTCGTCGGTGAGCACCAGCAGGCCTTCGCTGTCGTAGTCCAGGCGGCCGGCGGCGTAGACGTTCGGAATATCGATGTAATCGGCCAGCGTCTTTTTGTCGCTTTCACTGGTGAACTGCGACAGCACCTGGAACGGTTTGTGAAACAGTACGATCACGGTCGCCGCCATCCAGCGCGGCGGCGCAACGATGCCCTGAACCGGGAGCGCTTTTCGCTCACCGTCTTTTGCGTGTCGCGGGCTTGTCGAACAACAACGGCACCAGGTCGGGGAACTGCGTGGCGAAGTGCACCGTGACACCTTCGCGGATATAGTCCGGAATTTCCTCGAAGTCGCCGCGATTGGCTTCCGGCAGAATCAGTTCGCGGATGTTGGCGCGCCGCGCCGCGATCACTTTTTCGCGGATACCGCCCACCGGCAACACCTGTCCGGTAAGCGTGAGTTCGCCGGTCATGGCCAGCGTGCGCAGCGGGCGCCGTTGTCTGGCGAGCGACAGCAATGCGCTGGCCATGGTGATGCCGGCGCTGGGACCGTCCTTGGGCGTGGCGCCTGCGGGCACGTGCAGATGGATCAGCGAATTCTCGAAGAAGTCAGGGGAAGTGCCCCAGCGTTCGGCGTTGGCGAGAATATAGCTGTAGGCAATCTCGGCCGATTCGCGCATCACGTCGCCGAGCTGGCCGGTGAGCTTGAATCCGCGGCTGAAACTGTGAATGCGCGTGGCTTCGATGCTCAGCGTCGCGCCGCCCATCGCTGTCCATGCCAGCCCGGTGATGACGCCGATGCCGGACAAACGCTTTTCCTTGACGAACACCGGCTTGCCCAGATACGACTCGATATCGCCGGCGCGCACATGAATCGGCGTCTTTTCGCCCTTGAGAATTTTTATCACGGCCTTGCGCGCAATGGTGCCCAGGTATTTTTCCAGACGTCGCACACCGGCCTCGCGGGCATACTCTTCGACGATTTTGCGCAACGCGGCCTTGTCGATGCGCAACTGGCCGCGCGCCTTCAGGCCGTTACGCTCCAGCTGCCGCGGCAACAGGTGGTTTTTCGCGATTTCCATTTTTTCGCTGGCCAGGTAGCCGGAAAGCTGGATGACTTCCATGCGATCCAGCAACGGCGCCGGAATGGTGTCGAGCTGGTTGGCGGTGCAGATAAACAGTGTCTTCGACAGGTCGAACGGCACGTCCAGGTAATGGTCGAGAAAATCCACGTTCTGCTCGGGGTCGAGCACCTCCAGCAGGGCGGATGCCGGATCGCCCTGGTAGGATGCGCCGACCTTGTCGATTTCATCGAGCATGATCACCGGGTTCGCGGACTGGGTGTCCTTGATGGCGCGGATGAATTTGCCCGGCATGGCGCCGACGTAGGTGCGGCGGTGGCCCTTGATCTCGGCCTCGTCGCGCATGCCGCCCAGCGAGAAGCGGAAGAACTTGCGCCCCAGTGAACGGGCGATGGAACGTCCCAGCGAAGTCTTGCCGACGCCCGGCGGTCCGACGAACAGGATAATGGAACCCGATACCTCGCCTTTCATGATGCCGACGCCGATGAATTCCAGGATGCGCTGCTTGATGTCCGCCAGCCCGTCGTGGTCTTCGTCAAGGATGATTCTGGCGGCGTCCAGGTCGAGCTGGTCATCCGTGTAGCGTCCCCACGGCAGCTGGGTCAGCCAGTCGAGGTAGTTGCGCGTGGTGGCGTATTCCGGCGAACCGGTTTCCAGCACCGAGAATTTCTCCATCTCCTCGTCGATGCGTTTCATCGCAACGTCAGGCACCACCAGCGTTTCCAGGCGTTCCCTGAACTTGTCGGCTTCCGCGGTGCGGTCATCCTTGGAGATGCCGAGTTCTTTCTGGATCACCTTCATCTGTTCGCGCAGGATCATCTCGCGCTGGTGTTCCTGCATTTCGTCCTCGACGCGCTTGCGGATATGCGCCTGCGCCTTGGCGACTTCCAGTTCCTTGTTGATCAGCACGTGCACGCGCTTCATGCGGGTTAGCAGGTCGAGCGCTTCCAGCACTTCCTGCTGCTCGTGTTTGGCCGAGGTGGTGAGGCTGGCGGCGAAGTCGGCGAGGTGCGAGGGGTCGTTGGGATGGAAGTGCTCGAGGAACATCTTGAATTCCTCGCCATACAGCGGATTCAGCGGTATCAGTTCCTTGATGGTGTTGATCACGGCGATGGCATAGGCCTTGATCTCCGGAATTTCCTCGTAGCGCTTCTCCGGCAGGTATTCCACCCGCGCCGTGAACGGCGGCGCTTCGCTCAGCCATTCAGTGACGCGGAAACGTTCCACGCCTTCCATCAGCACCTGCATGCGCCCGTCCATGCTGCCGACGCGGTGGATGCGGCAGGCGGTGCCCATTTGATAAAAATTTTCGATAGTGGCGAGTTCGGCGCGGCTGGCGTCGGCCAGCAACAGCCCGATGATATTGTTCGAGCTCTCCTGGGCGACCTTCAGCGTTTCGCCCCAGCGATCGGGGTCCACCAGCAGCGGAATCGCCTGGCCCGGGAAGAACGGCCGTTCGGACTGCGGCAGAACCGGTATGGTAACCGGCAGGATATCCCGGGCGCGCACCAGCTCGGAGCTGCTGCCCGCGTCCGCGTCGCGCTGATCGTCCCTGTCTTCTATGTCCATGGATTTTTTCGCCACTATTGAAATGTGCCCACTGAAATGCTGCGCTATGGTAGAGAATTCAGGGCGGGGATGGAACTGCGCTCAGCGCGCGACGCTTATCCACAATAGTTGTGGATATCTTTGTGGATGAAGGCTGGCTAGACAGCGGAAAACCACGTGGGCACAAGGATTTCATTAAAACGGTTATTTTTGCAGCAAATGGCGTATCGTATTTTTAATCAGTGAGATAAGGCGCTTTTTTCGATCGCGAGTGAAATCGTCAGCGCTTTGCCCGGTAATTTTCTTACCCTTCTGTTACGCCTGTGTATAAGCGCCGGTCCCGGGAATCGCGTTGGCGGCGAAAGTCAATACCCTCGCCCTGGAAAATCTGCCTTGAAAAGCCTGTTTCCGGGTCGTGTTTATCGCGCGTGCAGCACTGCCGCAGCGCTGCGGCAGCATTCCCGCAATGGTCTTCTATACTGAGACTTTCCGTAATCGGCTGATGGCTTCATTACGGATCGGTACCCCTCAGGGTCCAGCATTGCCGGTGACAACCGGTGGTCCCTGAATGTCTCGCAATGACCCGGTCAGGAATCTCAAAAGAAAACGGGGGGAAACATCTCATGCGCAAGCGCGTTGGTCCCAGTCACCGGACAACGCCTGGACAGCGACGCAGCATCGATGCCGCAACCCTTCGGCTGCGGTTGCTGGATGTGCTGGAGCGCGATTTCCCGGCATTGCGTCGGCTGCTGGGTCAGGAGGTTTTTCACGCCATGGGCGAGGCCTACATAGAAAACCATCCCGCCCCGCATTTTCCCATTCGCCGCTTCGGTCGCTACCTGGCGGGTTTTCTCGCCAGTCATCCGCATTTCCAGCGCCAGCCGGCACTGGGCGACCTCGCCGCCTTCGAGTGGGCGCTGGGGGAATCGCTCGATGCCGCGCACGAAACCTGCCTGCACAAGGCCGACATGCTGCAGCATGCATTCGAGCACTGGCCGAAGCTGCACCTGCATCTGCACCCGTCGGTGCGTTTTGTCACCCTGTTGTGGGACGCACCGGCGATTCGCGCCGCCCACGACCGGCGGGAGGCCTTGCCGGAACCGCAGCCTTACGAGGAGCCGGTCACCTGGGTGGTGTGGAGTCGAAATGTGCTGTGCCACTATCGTTCGCTTCAGGCGCCGGAAGCCTGCGCCCTGGGTACGCTCGCCGAAGGCCACGACTTCGGGCATCTGTGCGAAAGACTGTGCAGATGGATAGAAGAAAAACATGTCGCCGGCCACGCTGCCGGCATGCTGGTGCAATGGTTGTCTGAAGGTCTGCTGGCCGAAGCGCGCAGCGGTTGAGAAAGCGCGTTCGCCGCGCGTGGCCTGTGACCGGCCTGATCGTCGGTGACAGCGCGCTGCGGCGTACGTAGTAACATTCCGGGTATGCCGCAAAGCCATCCAACACCCGCCGGCCGGTTCCTGCATCGCACACTGCGGCGTTTCGCGCAGATCGAGCCCGGCGAGATCCGTGCCGTGCTCTGGTCGTTCAGTTATTTCTTTGCGCTGTTGTGCAGCTATTACATCGTGCGCCCGATGCGCGATGAAATGGGTATCGCCGGTGGCGTGGAGAATCTGCAATGGCTGTTTACCGGCACCTTTCTGACCATGCTGGCGGCGGTGCCGTTGTTCGGCTGGGTGAGTTCGCGCTTCCCGCGCCGGCGTTTCGTCCCCTATGTCTACTACTTTTTCATCAGCCATTTGCTGGCGTTTTATGTGCTGTTCGAAACCGGGGTCGGCGACGCCTGGGTTGCGCGGGCGTTCTTCATCTGGGCCAGCGTGTTCAACCTGTTCGTGGTGTCGGTGTTCTGGAGTTTCATGGCCGACATCTTCAGCAATGCGCAGGCGCGACGCCTGTTCGGCCTGATCGCCGCGGGCGGCACGGCGGGCGCGTTGCTGGGTCCGATGTTGACGACTGTGCTGGCGGTACCGCTGGGGCCGGCGCGCCTGCTGCTGATTTCGGCGCTGTTGCTGGGCTGGGCAGCGCTGAGCGTGAAGCGTCTCGGCGCCTGGCAGGACCGCGCGGCCGGCAACGACGTTGCGCCATCCGTGCGCGCAGCGCGCCGCGAACCGCTGGGCGGCGGACTGTTCGCCGGCATCGGGCTGGTGCTGCGCTCGCCGTATCTGCTCGGTATCTGCGTGCTGATGTTGCTGTTCACCACCCTGGCGACGTTCCTGTATTTCCAGCAGGCCCAGATCATACGCGACAGTTTCAGCGACTCCGCGCAGCGCACCGCGGTGTTTGCCGCCATCGATCTGGCGGTAAACAGCCTGACTATACTGATACAGGTCTTTCTCACCGCGCGGCTGGTGAAATGGCTGGGTCTCAGCGGCACGCTGGCGCTGGTGCCGCTGTTGCTCGGTGTCGGATTCTTCGCGCTGGGCGTGGCGCCGGTGCTGGGCGTGCTGGTGGTTGTGCAGGTGATCCGCCGCGCAGGCAACTACGCCATCATGCGCCCGGCGCGCGAAATGCTGTACGTGGTGCTGAACCGGGAAGAGAAATACAAGGCCAAGAACTTTATCGACACCGTGGTGTACCGCGGTGGCGACGCCGTCAGCGCCTGGGCCTACGCGGGTCTGCGCGGCATCGGTTTCAACCTGGGCGAAATCGCCTTGCTCGCGGTGCCGCTGGCGGGGCTGTGGGGCTGGGTCGCCTGGGCGCTGGGCAAGCGGCAGGGCAAACTGGCAAAAGCGAGCGGAGGACAACATGAACCATGACCGTCTGCGTATTCATCGCCGTGACTTTATCAAGACAGCCTGTGTGCTGTCGGCGGCCATGCTCGGATCGCCGGCCTGGCTGCTGGCGCAACAGCGCGAGCCCCTGAAAAAGAAAATCCCCGCCAGCGGCGAAGCCCTGCCGGTGATCGGCATGGGCACTTCGCGCACCTTCGATGTCGGCGACGATGCGCAGGCGCGCGCCGGACTGCGCGAAGTGTTGCAGGCGTTTTTCGCCAACGGCGGCGCGGTGATCGACTCTTCGCCGATGTACGGTTCGGCGGAACAGGTGGTCGGCGACCTGCTGCCACAGGTCAGCGGCAGCGAGGGGCTGTTCGCGGCAACCAAAGTGTGGACCTGGGGCCGGGAGGAGGGCATCGAGCAGATGCAACGCTCCGCGCAACGCATGGGCGTCAAGGCATTCGACTTGATGCAGATCCATAATCTGCGCGACTGGCAGACGCACCTCGAAACGCTGCGCGACTGGAAACAGCAGGGCCGCATCCGTTATATCGGCATTACCACCTCGCACGGACGCGCCCACGACGAACTGGAAGCCATTCTCGAGACGGAACCGTTTGACTTCGTGCAGTTCAGTTACAGCATCGGCAACCGCGAGGTGGAACAGCGCTTGCTGCCGCTGGCCGCCGAACGCGGCATCGCCACGCTGGTGAACCGTCCCTTTCAGCGCGGCGAGCTGTTTTCGGCCGTTAAAGACAAACCCTTGCCGCCCTGGGCGGCGGACATCGATTGCGACAGCTGGGCGCAGATCTTTCTGAAGTTCGTGGTGTCGCATCCGGCGGTGACCTGCGCCATCCCGGCGACATCAAAACCGCATCACATGCGCGACAACATGGGTGCCGGCTTCGGTCGCCTGCCGGATGCAGCGATGCGAAAAAAAATGATCGCCTGGTTCGAGTCTCTGTAGAACAAGATGGACTATGCTTAAAAGCAAAAGCAAGATGTCCTGACAATAATACGGGGGCTGACGGATGCACGAGCGACGCCATTCGGAACGCATCATTGCTTTCGTCATGGCCGGCGGCGAAGGTTCCCGGCTGCATCCGCTCACCGCGCAACGCTGCAAACCGGCCGTGCCCTTCGGCACGCGTTATCGCATCGTCGATTTCGTGCTCAGCAATCTCATCAATTCCGGCATTTATTCCATCTATCTGCTGGTGCAGTACAAGCCGCAGGAACTGATCGAGCACATTCGCAAGGGCTGGGCGATTTCGAGGCTGATGCCGGAGGAATTCGTCAGCGTAGTGCCGCCGCAGATGCACGCGGGCACCGAGTCGTTCCGCGGCACCGCCGACGCGGTGTACCAGAGCCTGAGCCTGATCGAAACCTTCCGCCCGGACCTGGTGGCGGTGTTCGGTGCCGACCACGTGTACCGCATGGATGTGCGCCAGATGGTGTGGTTTCACCGCGAACACCAGGCGCAGGTGACGGTCGCGGCGCTGCCGGTGCCGCTCGATTGCGCCTCGAATTTCGGCATTATCGATACGGATGCCAGCGGTCGCATCAGCGCCTTCCAGGAAAAGCCCTGCAAGGCCGAACCCATGCCCTCCGATCCGACGCGCGCCTATGCCTCGATGGGCAACTACCTGTTCGACACCGATCTGCTGATCGAAGCGTTGCGCGAAGCGCACCTGCGGCACGAAACCGATTTCGGGCAGCACGTGCTTCCGCGCATGGTCGCCAACCACCGCCTGTTCGCCTACGACTTCACCACCAATGCCGTTCCCGGGCTCAAGCCCTGGGAAGAAACCGGCTACTGGCGCGACGTGGGGACCATAGACGCTTATTTCGATGCCCATCGCGACGCGCTCGGCGAGCAACCGCGCTTCGAAGTGTTCTGTCCACAGTGGCCCATCTACTCCAGCAACTACCAGGGGCCGGCGGCGAAGATACTGGGCGGCGACATCGACAACAGCGCCTTCGGCGCCGCCTGCCTGGTGCACAAGGGCGCGACCATCCGCAACAGCATCATCCGGCGCGAGGCGCTGGTGGAAAAGGACGTGGTGCTGGACGACTGCGTGATCATGGATTACGCGCGGCTGGGGCGCGGCTCGCGGCTGCGGCGGGTGATTGTCGACCGTCACAATGTCATCGAGCCGGGCACGGTCATCGGCTACGACCCGGTCGAGGACGCCAAACGCTATCACGTCACACCGCGCGGCGTGGTGGTGCTGCCGCGCGGCGACGTCAGCTTTTTCGCGCGCAATTCGCGCGGTAACGGCCCCGGCTACGTCGAGTAGTCTGGTCGTTGCCGTCGACCGCCAGCAGCAATGGCGGCAGAAACAGAAAATCGGCGAGCAGCGCAAAGGCGATGGTAATCGCCATCAGCAGGCCGGCGTGCTGGTTGAGCTGGAAAGGTGACAGCGCCAGCAGCGCAAAGCCGCCGATCAGGATCACCGATGTCACCCATAGCGCGGTGCCGACGCTGGTGAAAGCGTAGCGCACTGCATCCTCGGCGCTCAGTCCCTTGTCGCGGCGCGCATGCCGGTACTTGCTGAGAAAATGCACGGTGTCGTCGACGATAATGCCCAGCGCCATGGCGAACACCACCGACACCACCAGTCCCACCTGGCCCACCACCAGCGTCCAGGTGCCGAAGGCCAGCACGGCGGGCGCAAGGTTGGGCAGCAGGCTCACCAGGCCGAGCCGCACGCTGCGCAGGGCAAGCGTCAGTATGGTCACGATCATCAGCACAGCGAAAGCCGTGCCCCGGAACATGGTGCGGATGTTGCGCTCCGAGATATAGGCGAACATGATGGCCGGACCCGTGGCTGTCGTCTGCATGTGCGCCGGCAGGTTGTCCGCCATCCACTGTTCGGCGCGCGCTTCCAGGTCGCGCAATTCGCGCGTCGACAGGTCGCCGGTGGTCACGGTGAAGCGGCTCGCGGATTTCTCGACATTGATCTGGTCATTGAGATCCAGGCCATAGGGCAGCGAGAATTCGTACAGCAACAGGTACTGGGCGGCCAGTTCGCGGCTGTCCGGCAGCCGGTACCAGTCCGGGTCGTCAGCGTGCAGGTTCTTGTTGAGACGCTTGTACAGCAGGTGAATGCTGTTGACGTGCACAGTCTCCGGCTGCTGCTCGAACCACTGCGCAAACGCCTGCAGATGCTGCAGGTACACGGGTTCATTGATAGCCGACTCGCCGCCGGCGCGGAGCGAATACTCGAGCTGAGAAATGCCGCTCAGGTGCGCGGCGACAAAATCCGTATCGCGGCGAAACGCGATCGAGGTATCGAAATACTTCACGAACTGATCGTTGATCTCCAGGCGCGGAATCACGGCGCCCGCGGCGAGCACCGACAATGCGCCGCTCCACAACAGCGCGCGGCGCCGGCCGATCACGCGTTCCGCCAGCGCGCGCATCAGCGCGCCGCGCCGCGCTTCTGCAGGTCTGCGCAGCGGCACCATCAACAGCAGGGCGGGCAACAACGTCAGCGAGTAGACCCAGGCCGCCAGCACCCCCATGGCGGTGATGTTGCCGAGATCATGGAAAGGCGGCGCATCGGAGAAGTTCATGCTCAGGAAGCCGATGGCCGTGGTCACGCTGGTCAGCGTCACCGGCTGCAAATTCACCGTCAGGCTTTCGCGCAGCGCAGCGCGGCGGTCCATGCCGCGCGCCAGCGCATGCATCAGGCTGATCAGGATATGAATGCTGTCGGCCACCGCCAGCGTCATGATGATGGTCGCCGCACCCACCGAGGGTGGCGTCAGCGCAATCCCCAGCCAGCCCGCCAGCCCCATGCCGCTGGTGGCGGCCAGGACCAGGACCAGGGTTGTGAGCAGGGTCGCGGCGAGCGAGCGCAGCAACACCAGCATGGTGATGAAGATCACCGCGTATGCCAGCGGCACCAGGGTGCGAATATCGTCGAGGCTGGCTTCGGGAAAGGCATGGTCCATGACGATGCCGCCGGTCAGGTACATATCGATGGCGGGGTGGCGCCGGGTAAACTCATCGCGCAGCGCGAAACAGAAATTCATCGCCTCGGCGGTTTTCCGCGCATCGCCCCGTTCGATCTGCACGGTAACATTGACCGCGGTCACCTGACGGTCGGGCGAGACCAGGCGGTTGCGCAGCAAAGGTTCGGCGAGCGCGATGTCGCGAACCGCGGCAATGCGCGCGTCGTCCAGCGTGGCGGCGTCCCCGACCAGGTCGCGCACCATCAGGTTGTCACCCTCGGCCTCGGTGTGCTGGAAGTTGGTGATGGAGTCGACGCGGCGTGACCAGGGCACTTGCCAGGCTCGTTCCGTCAACCACGCCACGGCGTCCAGCACCTCGCGGCTGAACACCTCGCCGTCGCGCGGCGCCAGCACGAAAAGGATATTGTCACTGCGCGAGTATACGCGCTGAAATGCGTGCCAGGCCGCAAGCTGCGGGTTGCGTTCGGAGAAATAGGCTTCGTAACTGGCATCGAAGCTCAGCAGGCGCGTGCCCCAGGCCGCGGCGGCGGCCAGCGACAGCACGGCGACAATGACCGGCCAGCGGGCGCGCTCGAGAAATTCCACATAACGTTCGATCATTCGCTTGGCCATCCGCCGGCGGTTGCAGGAGCGGCCATGTGACCGCCATGCGTCTATCCTGACACTTTGGCGGACCTCACTTGCGGCCATGCGCAAATCCGGTGAGAATGCTGCCTACGCAACAAATTACGCGCCTCGCTGTCAAATGTTTTCTACCACATTTCGCGGGCGGATTAACAAGGAAAACACAAATTGATTAAACGGCTTATCCTGGTCGTGCTGCTGCTGGCCGTGGTCTTCGGTGGTATTTTTGGCTGGAAATATTTTATCGGGCAGAAAATGGCTGCCATGATGGCGGCGCCACCGCCACCGGCGACTGTCGCCTCGGCGGATGTGCAGAGCGAAGACTGGACGCCCTGGCTGGCAGCCGTCGGCAGCGTGGTTGCGACCCAGGGTGTGCTGGTCACCACCGAAGTGGCGGGCAAGGTGCAGGACATCCTGTTCGATTATGGCCAGCAGGTGCAAGCCGGCGACGTCATACTGCAGCTCGACGACAGCGTGGACCAGGCGGATCTGGACGGCCTGATCGCGCAGCGCACGCTCGCCAAACTGCAGTTCGAGCGCTCGCGCAAGCTGTTGAAGGACCGTTCCGTATCGCAATCGGAATATGACCAGACGCGCGCCCAGCTGGATATCGCGGAAGCGGGTGTGGCGTCACGGCGCGCGACCATCGACAAAAAGAAAATCCGCGCGCCGTTCGCCGGCCAGCTCGGCATCAGCGATATCAACCTCGGCGAATACCTGTCGCCCGGCGCCGCCATTGTCTCGCTGCAGGCGCTGGATCCGGTGTACGTCGATTACACCCTGCCGGAACGTCATTTCGCGCAAGTCGGGACCGGGCAGAAGATCCTGGTCAATGTGCAGGCGTTTCCCGATCGTACCTTTGAAGGCGAAATTACCGCCATCAATCCGGGCGTCGACCCCGGCACCCGCAGCGTGCGCCTGCGCGCCACGCTCGCCAATCCCGAGCAGCTGCTGCGGCACGGCATGTTCGCGGAAGTGCGTACCGTTCTGCCGCTGCGCAAGGGCATCCTGACATTGCCGCGCACCGCCGTTACCTACAACCCCTACGGCGAATCGGTGTTCGTGATCGTCGACAAGGGAGACGGCAAGATCGTGGAAAGGCGCAGCATCAAAACCGGCGAAGTGCGCGAGGGTCGCGTGGAAATTCTCGATGGTCTGGAAGCCGGCGAACAGGTGGTGTCGGCCGGGCAGGTGAAACTGCGTAACGGGCAGGCGGTGGTGATCGATAATTCGGTCACGCTCGACGGCAACATCAGCGGCGGATGACGGCATGAAATTCACCGACCTGTTCGTGCACCGGCCGGTGCTGGCAAGTGTGGTCAGCCTGCTGATCCTGCTGGTCGGCTTGCGCGCCATCGCGTCGCTGGAAGTGCGCCAGTACCCGGAGACCCGCGACACCGTGGTCACGGTAACCACCTCCTACCCGGGCGCCAACAGCGAACTGGTGAAAGGCTTCATCACCACGCCGCTGCAGCAGGCTATTGCCGAGGCCAGCGGCATCGATTATCTGTTCTCGCGTTCCACCCAGGGCCGCTCCACCATCGAAGCGCACATGGAACTCAACTACGACCCCAATGCGGCGGTCGCCGAGATCCAGGCCAAGGTGGCCAGCCAGCGCAACGTGTTGCCGGAGGAGGCCAACGACCCGGTCATCGACGCCACCACCGGCGACAGAACCGCGTTGATGTACCTGGCTTTCTACAGCGAGGACATGCAGCCTTCGCAAATCACCGATTACCTGTTGCGCGTGGTGCAGCCGCAATTGCAGGCGGTGCCGGGCGTGGCCAAGGCCGAGCTGATCGGCAACAAGATTTTCGCCATGCGCATCTGGCTCGACCCGCAACGCATGGCGGCGTTCGGCGTTACCGCCAGTGACGTGCGGGAAGTGCTGCTGGCCAACAACTATCTGGCCGCCGTCGGCCAGGCCAAGGGCGCCTACACCGCGACCAACCTGACGGCCACTACTGATCTCGCCAGCGAAGAGGATTTCCGCAAGCTGGTGGTTCGGTCCGCCGAGGGAACGCTGGTGCGGCTGGCCGATATCGCCACCGCCGAGCTGGGCGCCGAGGATTACGATTCCACCAGCTGGTACAAGGGCAAGCCGGCAATTTTCGTCGGCGTGGAACAGGCGCCGGGCGCCAACCCGCTTACCGTGGCGCAGCGCGTGCGCGAGCTGATCCCGGAAATCCGCAAGCAGTTGCCGACCGGTCTCGATGCGCACATCCCCTACGATGCCAGTGTGTTCATCGAGGATTCCATCAACGAAGTGTTCCTGACGCTGATGGAGGCGGTGGTGATCGTGTTGCTGGTCATCTACCTGTCACTGGGTTCCATGCGCGCGGCCATCATTCCGGCGGTGGCGGTGCCCTTGTCGCTGGTGGGCGCCGCGTTCCTGATGCTGCTGATGGGCTTTTCCATCAACCTGCTGACACTGCTGGCGATGGTGCTGGCCATCGGCCTGGTGGTCGATGATGCCATTATCGTGGTGGAGAACGTGCACCGTCATATCGAAATGGGAAAGTCGCGTTTCGAAGCGGCGCTGGTCGGCGCCCGCGAGCTGGGATTGCCGATTATCGCCATGACAACCACCCTGGTCGCTGTCTATGCGCCCATCGGTTTCATGGGCGGGCTGGTGGGAACCCTGTTCACGGAATTCGCCTTTGCGCTGGCCGGCGCGGTGCTGATATCCGGCGTGGTGGCGCTGACGCTGTCGCCCATGCTCTCGTCCAAGGTGCTCAAGCCGCACGGTGAACAGGGCCGTTTCGAGCAATGGGTCGAACACTGGTTCGGGCGCCTGGCGGCGCGCTATCAGAAAATGCTGCACGGCGCGCTGGACTATCTGCCGGTGACCATGGTGTTCGCCTTCGCGGTACTGTTCTCGATATTTTTCATGTTCGTCAGCAGTCAGAACGAACTGGCGCCGGTGGAAGACCAGAGCATTCTGTTTTTCCAGGCCACCGCGCCGCAGACCGCCACCATCGACTACAACGAAGCCTATACGCGGCAGATTGTCGAGGCTTTCGAGAGCGTGCCCGAGTATCACGAAAGTTTCTTCCTGCTCGGGCGCGGCGAACCGACCACCACCTTCGGCGGTTTCAAGATGCAGCCGCCGTCGCTGCGCGAACGTTCGCAGATGGAAGTGCAACCCGAGGTGCAGAACAAGCTGCAGGACATCGCCGGTTTCCAGATCGCGGTGTTTCCGCGTCCCAGCCTGCCCGGTTCCGGCGGCGGCCTGCCGGTGCAGTTCGTGATCAAGAGCGAAGGCGGCTACCAGGAACTCGACCAGGTCGCCGACCAGCTCATCGGCCGCGGCATGGGCAGCGGACGCTTCATGTTTCTGATGAAAGAACTGCAGTATTCGCGTCCGCGCGCCACCCTGGTCGTGGATCGCGACCGCGCCGGCGACCTCGGCATCACCATGCGCGACATCGGTCAGAACCTGGCGACCTTCGTCGGCGGCAACGAGCTGAACCGCTTCAGCCTGGAAGGTCGCAGCTATAAGGTCATTCCCCAGGTGGAGCGCGGTTTCCGGCTGCAGCCGGATATGCTCAAGGGCTACTATATCCGTCCCGGCACCGGTGAACTGGTGAACCTGGCGAACAGTCTGTCGGTCGAAACCGCAGCGCGCGAGGCGGGCGCCGCGCCTCTGGTGCCGCTGGATTCGTTCGTGCACATCGAGGAGACGGTGGAGCCCAACCAGCGCACCCAGTTCCAGCAGCTCAACTCGCTGACGGTGCAGGGCGTGATGGCGCCGGGCGTGCCGGTCGGCGACGCGCTGGCGTACCTGGAAGGCGTGGCGCAGGAGATCTTCCCGCGCGGTTTCACCTGGGACTACTCGGGTGGTTCGCGTCAGTACGCCCAGCAGGGCGGCGCGCTGATCGTCACCTTTTTCCTGTCCATCATGGTGATCTACCTGGTGCTTGCCGCGCAGTTCGAAAGCTGGCGTGACCCGGTCATCATCCTGGTCTCGGTGCCCATGTCGATCGCCGGCGCGCTGGCGTTCATTACGCTGGGTTTCGCCACCATCAACATTTATACCCAGGTGGGTTTGATCACGCTCATCGGACTGATCGCCAAGAACGGCATTTTGATCGTTGAGTTCGCCAACCAGCTGCAGCTGCGCGAAGGTCTGGGCAAGCGCAAGGCCATCGAGCAGGCGTCGGCGATTCGCCTGCGCCCGATCCTCATGACCACCGTCGCCATGATCGTCGCCATGCTGCCGCTGCTGACGGCCAGCGGCCCGGGCGCGGTGAGCCGTTTCCACATCGGCCTGACCATCGCCACCGGTCTGGGCATCGGCACGCTATTCACCCTGTTCGTGGTGCCGGCGGTATACCTGTTGATGGCGCGCGAGCACAAGGCGACCGAGGAAGGCGCCCCGCACGTGGAAGCTACCGACGCAGCTTCATAACCGCGCATCAAAAAGGGGTCCAAAAAGGGGACAGTCCCCTTTTGGATCGCTGGCGTACTAGAGTATGGTGTAACGCCCATGACTTCGGGAGCAACGCGCGATGATGTCGAAACTGCATACCTTGTATGAAACCTGCGGTCAGTCGATCTGGCTGGATTATATCGACCGCAACCTGGTCGCCAACGGCGGTCTCAGGGACCTCATAGCCGAAGGGGTCCGCGGTGTCACCAGCAATCCGACCATTTTCCACAAGGCGATCGCGGACAGCGATCTCTACGATGACAGCATCAAGGACCTGATCCAGGCCGATGCGCAGATCGATGCGCTGACCCTGTACCAGTGGTTGACGATCGAGGACGTGCAGATGGCGGCCGACCTGTTGCTGCACCTGTACCGCAGCAGCGATGGCGGCGACGGTTACGTCAGTCTGGAAGTTTCGCCGCACCTCGCCGACGACAGCGAGGGCACTGTCGAGGCGGCGCGCCATCTGTGGAAAATGGTGGACAGGCCCAACCTGATGGTCAAGGTGCCGGCCACCCGCGCCGGTCTGCCGGCGATCGAAACGCTGATCGCGGAAGGCATCAATGTCAATGTCACGCTGCTGTTCTCGCTGCCGCGCTACCGCGAGGTGATGCAGGCCTATATCCGCGGCCTGGCGCGCAACCCGCAGCCGCAATCAGTGGCCTCGGTGGCGTCCTTTTTCGTCAGCCGCATCGACAGCGCAGTGGATGGCGAACTGCAACGACTGGACAGCCCGCAGGCCGCCGGCCTGAAAGGGCACATCGCCATCGCCAGCGCCAGGCTTGCCTGGCGCAGCTTTCGCGACGTCTTCAGCGGCGCCGATTTCGAAGCGCAGCGACGTCGCGGCGCCCGCGTGCAGCGCCCGCTGTGGGCGAGCACCAGCACCAAGAATCCCGCCTATCGGGATGTGATGTACGTGGAAAGCCTGATCGGTCTGGACACCGTCAACACCCTGCCTCCCGCGACCCTCGACGCCTTTCAGGCTCACGGTGAACTGCGCGCCACGCTGGACGAGCATCCGGGTCTGGCCGAGCGCGACCTGGAGGCCCTGGACGCCGCAGGCATCGATCTGGCGGCGATCACCGACCAGCTCGAACGCGAGGGCGTGGCAAAATTCGCCGAGTCCTACGATGCGCTGCTGGCGTTGCTGGAACGCAAGCGTTTCGACGTCACCAGGGAATACGCCAGCGGCTGACTGGCGTGTCGCGTCAGTGATGCGGTCCGCCGGACGATGGCATCATCGATTCCAGCACCGGCAAGGTGACTTCGTCAAAACGCAACAGACGTCCGCCGTATGCTTCCGCAAACGTCCGGGCGGCATCGCGCGCCGCGAACGAAGCCGGCGTCGGCCCCATGGCGCCACTGCGTTCGCTGCCAACCACATACCAGGCGCTGCGGGCGTCGATCAGGCGCGTGTCTTCGGGATGTGCCCAGTCGGTCTGTGCCATGTCGTGCACATAGATCTGTTCTACAATCGCAGCGGTTTCCGGTTGCAGCAACCAGGCGAACAGATCCCGCGTGGAACAGAACTTGAGCGGTTGCGCGCGGCGCGAAACCCAGGCCTGGCCCCTGGGACCCGGAAAGTTCGCGATGATCATGCCGCAGACGTGACATTCGTCGCCCGCCTCGAAGGCTACCGGTAGCTGCTGCGAGGCATCGCTGCCGGCGCGCTGTTCACAGCCGCTGCATATCGACAATAGCAGCAGAGCCAGACTGCACCGCAAAGCGGATTGCGAACTGGATATATTCCACATCATAGAATTCCTTCCCCTGAAGCGTCGCCCGGCCTTCACACGACCCGGCGCCGAAACCGCCACACCGCGAGACCCAGCGGCATGCAAACCCAGAGCGCAAGGATAGCTGCGAGCATATAAGGCCGGAACAGGGGCCCGGTGGCGATTGCCGCCAGGCCGGTGTACTCGCGCACCGCCTCGAAACCGGCGAGGTTGGCGAGCCGGAACACATCCGTGGGATTCAGCAACAGCAACCAGGCCAGCCACTGTCCGCCGCTGCGGCCTTCGCCCATTACCAGTACACCGAGCAACAGCAGATCGAACACCAGCACGAACCAGAACCAGCAGATCAGCGCCAGCCCGGCGGCGCGCGATTTTTCACCGACAAGCACGCTCAGCAGTTGCGCGATGGCGATGAAACACCAGCCCAGCAGTGTTGCGGAAAGAATAAAAAAGCCGAAGGCGTGCCACAGCTCGAAGCTGGCGACCTGGTCCGACAACACGCCGATCAGCAGGCCTGCGCCGCCGAAGCCGAGCAGGGTGGATACGGCAAGAATCGCGGCATGACCGGTGAACTTGCCGATCAACAGCTGTGCCGGCGTCAGCGGATAGGTCAGCAACAGCAGCAGGGTGCCCTGTTCCTCTTCGCCCACGATACTGTCGTAGGACAACAGCAGGGCGATCAGCGGGATCAGGAAAATCGCCAGGCTGGCGAGGCTGACAATGGTGGTCGCCAGCGAGGTGAAGCCGACGCTGCCCGAAGCGGCGGCGCCGAAATACGAAAGACCGACGGCCAGCAGGGCGAACACCAGGGTTATGGCCAGCACCCAGCGGTTGCGCAGCCCGTCGCGGAATTCCTTGGCGGCGACGATCAGGATGGTGTGCACGAGCTGTTCTCCCGGTGCGTCGGCGCGCGATTGAAGTGCGCATACAGGGCGTCGAGTGAAGGCGGCATGACATCCACATCTTCCAGGCCGGGCACGTCCAGCAACAGGCGCAGCACCGCCAGCTTGCTGGACTCCGGGCCGGTGAATTCCAGCTGGCGTCCGTTGACGGGGCGGACGCTCATGCCGGCGGCGCTGATGCCGTGCGTCCAGTCCTGCGAGGCCCAGCGTCCACGCACGCGGATGGTGAGCGGCAACGCCGCCTGGGCGCGCAATGCGTCCAGGCTGCCGGCCGCCAGCAAACGGCCCTGGCCGAGTATGGCGGCGCGATCGATGTGCCCTTCGATGCCGGGCAGCACGTGCGACGACAACAGTACTGTGGTGCCGCGCCCGCGCAGTTCGTCCAGCGTGTCGTAGAACTCGCGCGTGGCGGCCGGATCCAGGCCGGCGGTGGGTTCGTCGAGCATCAGCAGGCGAGGCTCGGCCAGCAACGCCTGGGCCAGCCCGAGGCGCTGGCGCATGCCCTTGGACCAGGTCCTGACGCGGCGGTCCGCCGCGGCCGCCAGGCCGACCCGCTCCAGCAGGCGCTCCACCTCCGGCAACGCAGCGCCTTTCAGGCGTGCGAAATAACGCAGCACTTCACGCCCGCTGAGCTGCTGGTAGAAGCTGACATTCTCCGGCAGAAACCCGATACGGCGCCGGTGCTCGTGGCTGCTCTGCAATGACGGCGCTTTGCCCATCACGCGCACTTCGCCGCGGGTGGGCCTGAGCAGACCGAGAATGAGCTTCATGCTGGTGGTCTTGCCGGCGCCGTTATGGCCGAGCAGGCCGACGATTTCGCCGGCCTGCACCGACAGCGTCAATTGCTCCAGCGCCTGCACCTTGCCGAAACGCTTGTTGACGTCGATGAATTCGACGATCGCGTTCATCGCCGCGCCTCCTGCCAGCGCGCCGGGTGCATCAATGGATAACTGTCGCGCACACCCTGCGGGCGCAACACCGGAAACTGCTGCTGCACCCAGCGCAGGGTTTCCACTGCCGGGCTGTTCATCAGCACCCGCGCGATGGGGTACTTCCACAGCAGTTTGTCGACGGCGTCGTTGGGTTCGTAGGGCCGGTCGCCGACACCGTCGGAATCCAGGTCCCAACCGATATAATCGCTCCAGTAGTTGCCGCGGCCCTGTTCCGACCATTCCTGTTGCCGCGTGGCCACGTACTTGACCTGCACGCGGTTGCCGACGAAGGCGTTGCCGTAGATGCGATTGTCTTCCGACCCGGCGGTGAGGTGCACACCGATATCGGCGCCTTGCAGACGGTTGCCGGTGATTTCATTGAAGGCGGAATTATAAATGAACAAAGCCTTTCCTTCCGCGCCCAGTATGTCGGCGCCGCCGGTGACATAGGCCTGGCCCTGCTTCGTGCCGGTAACCGCATTGCCGGCGATGGTGCTGTAGGTGATGTAGTTCAACAGAATGCCGTAGTTGTTGTCATCCTCCGAACGGTTGCCGGTCACGGTCAGGTGCCTGGACTGCATCAGCGCATAACCGGTGCGGGTGCGGTAGCTGTGATTGCCGGTGACTTCGTTATTGTAGGAATACATGTAGTGCACACCGTAACGCAGGTCGTGCAGCACATTGTCCTGCAGCCTGTTGTCCTGGCTGGTATCGATATAGATGCCGTCGCGTGTTTCCCATATCTCGTTGCCGGCGATCAGTCCGCCGGTGACGGCGTAGAGATGAATGCCGTTGCCGCGGTCCTGCGAACGCCGCGCCGCTTCGCCCTGGATGCGGTTGCCGCTGACCGTCGGACCCGCGCAGGCGTCCAGCCAGATACCGAAGGCGTTACCCGTGAGAAAATTGTCGCGGATTTCGATATCGCGGGCCTCGGGTTCCACGAAGATCCCCGCGTTCATGGCAGTCAGATCGTGACCGGAATTGCGGATCTCCAGTCCCTGGACGAGCACGCCGGGCGCGCGGATGCGCAGCACGTCGCCCTGTCCGCGACCGTCCAGAACCGCGCCGCGCTCGCCGAGCAGGCGGATGCCGGCTTCGATAACGAAATTGCCCCTATGGATGCCGGGCTCCACGCGCACCGTGTCGCCGTCACGCGCCTGCATGATCCGCGTTTGCAGCGATGTCCGGTCCGGGTTCGCTTCGAGCGCGTCGCCCGCCAGCGCGCCCATCGGCTGCAACAGCGCAACCGACAGGAGAAAACAGATAAGGCACGGTGCTATCGACATCGCGTGGCAGGGGCACTGCAGGACCACGGTCCCGGCCGCAGACCGGCCGGGACCGAAGTGCCTGTGCGCTGCCTTGTCAGGCTTCGACCAGCAGGCGCCCGCGCATCTCCATGTGCAGGGCGTGGCAGAACCACTGGCAGTAATACCAGAACACGCCGGGCTTGTCGGCCACGAAGGTTACCGACGATGTCTGCTGGGCGCTGATCTCCATGGCGATGCCGTGATTGATCAGGGTGAAGCCGTGCGACACGTCCTCGATCTGGTCGAGGTTGGTGATGGTCACGGTAACCTCGTCGCCCTTCTTGACCTTGATTTCGTTGAGACCGAAGTTGGGCGCCACCGAGGTCATGTAAACGCGCACCTTGTTGCCGTCGCGAATGATCTTGTTGTCGGTTTCCAGGGTGATGCCGTCCTTTTTCGCCATCGCCACCGTTTCCGCGAAGTAGGGATCGTTGCGATCCCACACCTTCTTGGTCTTGACCTTGCTGCGGTGCACGATTTCGCAGTCGTGGGGCTCGGCATAGGCCGGTCCGTCGTGCACCAGTTTCATTTCATCGCCCGAGATATCGATGAGCTGGTCGTTTTCCGCGTGCAGCGGACCTACCGGGAGGAAGCGGTCCTTGGAAAACTTGCTCAGCGACACCAGCCACTTGCCGTCGGCCTCGTTCGATTCGCCCATGCTGGTGTGGTTGTGGCCGGGCTGATAATGCACATCCAGCTTCTGGCGGATGTAGTTCACTTTCTCGCCCTTGTAGGACTTGATGGCATCATCGATATTCCACTTGCAGATCTGGCTGTCGATGAACAACGTGGTATAGGCATTGCCGCGTCCGTCGAAGGCAGTGTGCAGCGGACCGAGGCCGAGCTCCGGTTCGGCGACGATGACATCGCGCGGTTCCTTGAGCTTGCCGGCGAACCAGTCGTCAAGCAGTTTGGTGGAAATGACGCTGACGGTCGGCGACAATTTGCCGTTGGCGACGAAATACTTGCCATCCGGCGAGGTGTTGAGACCGTGCGGGCTCTTCGGAATCGGGATATAGGCCGTCAATTCCGATCCGTGCCGTCCGTCCACTACCGGTACTTTCGAATCCCCGAGCGTGGTGAAGTTGCCGGCCTTGACCGCCGCCTCGATGCGCGGAATGTTGAACACCACCGCCCAGTCGCGTTCGTTGCGCATGGTTTCCGCCAGGGTGAAGCCGCCCTCGGAGTTGTAACAGGTGGAACAGGCGTACTTGCCTTCGTAATCGGCGTCGGTGTTGTCCAGGTTGCCGTCGACGATCACCTGCCAGGCGACTTCCATGGTGTCGCCATCGATGGCGTTGAACATGGTGCGGTAGACGTCCGGGTCTTCCATGTTGCTGCCGTCGTTCGGATAGGGGATACGGAACTCCGCGTTGCAGAACACGTAGCCGGTGCGCGGCGCCTTCTGCAGACGCAGACCGTGGATGGCCTGCACATTGGGAATGCTGACGATCTTGTCGGTTTTCATGACGTCGCAGCGGATGCGCGCCACACGGGTGTTGGCCTTGTCGTTGATGAACACGTAGCGTCCGTCAAACTGGCCATTGGTGAAACTCATGTGCGGGTGGTGGGCGTCGCCGTTGAGCGGCGCGTTGTCACCGAGCACGCGCTTGCTTTCGTTGGTGATGCCGTGACCGGTGGCGCTGTCGTAGTTGAATACCGGAATGCGCATCAGTTCGCGCATCGACGGAAGGCCGAGAATGCGCACCTCGCCGGACTGGCCGCCGCTCCAGAAACCGTAATACTCATCCAGTTCGCCGGGTCCGACCTCGACCTTGCTGCCGGATTCCTTCGCAGCCAGCGCCGGCCGGATGCCGATCATGCCGCTGCCGAGACCGGCGCCGGCGACGCCGGCAATAGCGCTAGCACTGATGAAGTCGCGCCGTGAAATACCCTGTTTGTCTGTGTCCTGCGTCATCGTCGTACCTCCTCTCCACTTCGGTTAGTCATCGGGTGTTGCGGTACCGTCCTGTTGTTCAAAATGCTTCTTCTATATCGATGTTATCCACGCCGCCCGCCGCCTTGCTGGCGGCGGCCTGGCGCGCGCGCTCCGCGGAGCGTTCGTGCTTCTTGCGCCGCTCAACCAGCGGCGGGCATTTGTGGTCATCCCAGTAGGTCACCTGGCAGTCCAGACAGTAATGGCATTCGTTGATGTTGATTTCACCGGTGTCGTGTATCGCCTGGATTTCGCACTCTTTGGCGCAGATCTGGCACGGCTTGCCGCATTCGCGGCGCCGGCGCAGCCAGTCGACCATGCGCAATCGCGCCGGCACGCCCAGCGCGGCGCCGAGCGGACACAGGTATTTGCAGTAGAACTTGCAGTTGAATATGGAAATCACTACCAGCCCCAGCGCGTAGGCCACGAACGGCAGGTCGCGGTCGAAGCGCAGCGTGATGGCGGTCTTGAAGGGCTCGATTTCCGCGTAACGCTCGGCGGTCGCCAGGGACTGGAGCGATATGCCGAACAGCACCAGCAGGATAATGTACTTGATGCCCCACAGACGGTCGTGCACCACCTGCGGCAGGTTGAACTGGCGAACCTTGAACTTCTGCGCGATTTCGTTGACCAGTTTCTGCAACGCGCCGAACGGGCACAGCCAGCCGCAATACACGCCCCGGCCCCAGAACAGCAATGAACCGGCGACGAACACCCAGAGGATGAACATGGTGGGATCGATCATGAAGGTTTCCCAGCGGAAGTCGCCGTGGAAAATCGAATTGGTGAAAGCGAAGACGTTGACAATCGACAGCTGGCCGAGCATGTACCAGCCGATAAAAAACAGCGTATAGACCTGGAAGGCGCGGCGCAGGCTGATGGTCAGGGTGGGGTAGCGCACCAGGATGTCCTGGAACGCAAGGATCAGCACCAGCAGTGTCAGGCCGCCGAGCAGCACCGCGATCTGGAACGTGCGCTCGCGCCACACCGCGACCCACATGGCTTCTTCTTCCGGCGCAGTGATCGCGAGCGGCGGCGGTCGTTCGATATAGCTTTCCGGAATTTCGTAGCTGGCGTCGAAGCTCACAAAGGCGCTGTCGAGCGGTCCGGTCTGGCGTTTTACCAGCAGGTTGAGGCTCCACACTGTGCCGGGGTCGAACTCGTGACTGGCGCGAATGATGAATATGCCCATTTCCGTGAAGTCCGGCATGCCGGGCGCGTAGACATCGCTCAGGCGGTAATAGTCGAGATCGCGGAACGGTATTTCGCGGTCCCCCTGCATGACCTGGACGCGGTCGAAGATGCCGCCTCGCACATAACCGGAGCCTTTGAAGGAATAGATGCCGTTGGCCATCATGGCGATAGCGTGGTCGCCCGGTTCCAGTTGCGCCATCAGCCAGTTGTACTGGCTTTCGCCAAGCAGGTTGCGGCCGATGGTCGGCGCGTTGAGGTGCGCGTAGTAGAGATCGATGAAGGTCTGGTCGCCGGCACCGGGTGGCGCTTCATCGATGCCTTCGGCCTCGCTTCCCTTGAAGGCATCGTCGACCTGATCGCGCGTCAGGTACATGCGCCGGATGGCGCCGTTACCGGTCAGGAATGTCCAGTCGCGTTCCTCGAAGACATCCATGCGCACGGTTGCCGGCTGTGTCACTGAGCGTCGCGGCGGTTCGATGATGCCGCGCGCCACGGCGACCTTGCGCGCCGCGCGCAGCAGGGTTTCGTTCATCACCAGCACGGTCACCGTGGCGCCGGTGATGGCATCGACGTTGGTGTAGCCCTCGCGCTTGCCGGCACCGACCTTGATGTGTTCGGTGACCGGCTTGCCGACGTACTGGCCGACGAAATCGGCGAGAGCCGACTCCGGGATGCCGACCAGCAGGATGGGTTCGTGGTGCTCGAGCACCGTGACGCCGACGATGCGGCCTTCCATGTCCAGCCCCGCCAGCATGCTCACCGGTTTGCCCGAATAGGCGGGAATCGGAGCAATGTCGCCCGTGACGAACAGGTAGCCGATGATCTCGCCGTCCTTCAATACCGGCGCTGCGGGTGGTTCGCCTTCGAAATCGCCGAAACGATCGGCGGCGGGGAAGAATGCGCGGGCGTCGGGATACTTCTGCACCAGCGTCGCGTCCGCCGCGTGCGCAGCGGGCAGCAGCAACAGCAGACAGCACAGTAACAGCATGCGCCATACGCCACCGCACTGGATGGGTGCAAATCCTGGTGATGGCAATACCGGCATCGTGCTGATCAGCATCCTGTTGATTCACTTCCGGGGACTGGAGGGTCCATTATTTGACGCGGTTGTGTCAAATCGCGCATTGATACATATCAAGTGGCGCGGGACCCGTTAGCGAGACGTCAATATTCTGGCGTCATGAGCCGAAGGCATACAGGCCCCAAGGTTCATCATAGTGTGTCCCGCCAATGGCGTTGAACGGAGGGTTATCGGCGCCTGTCAATCCGCTACCATTAGCCACCCGCAGAAAGGAACCCGGTCAGAACGTGCCAAGACAATTCATTCGCGTGCGCGGCGCCCGCCAGAACAACCTCAAGAATCTCGATCTGGACCTGCCGCTCGGCGAACTGATCGTGGTGACCGGGGTGAGCGGATCGGGTAAATCGTCGCTGGCGTTCGATACCCTCTATGCGGAGGGGCAACGCCGCTACGTGGAAACCTTCTCGCCCTACGCGCGCCAGTTCCTCGACCGCATGGATGCCCCCGGCGTCGACCGCGTCGACGGCATACCGCCGGCCATCGCCATTGACCAGACCAACCCGGTGCGCACCTCGCGGTCGACGGTCGGCACCATGACCGAACTCAACGACCACCTGAAGCTGCTGTTCGCCCGCGCCACGCAGTTGTATTGCCGCGGCTGCGGCGCGCCGGTGCGACGCGACACGCCTGACAGCATTGCCGATGCCTTGCTGCGCGACGGCGGCGCAGACGCACCGCGCGCCCTGATCACATTCGCCATCCAGGTGCCGGACAATTTCAGCGAGCAGGAAGTCGAGGCGCTGCTGGCGCAGCAGGGCTACACGCGCTTACATGCGCGCCGGCGAAAAACGCTTGAAGTCATCCAGGACCGGCTGCGGCTTGCCGGCGAACGTCGCGAGCGCCTGGTCGAAGCGCTGGAAACCGCGCTCCGGCACGGCCACGGACAGGTGACGGTGTATACGCTCGACGCTGCCGGCAATGCGCAGCAGGCACGGCGTTTTTCCAGCGAGCTGCATTGCGCGGATTGCGACATCCACTACCAGGAAACCACGCCCAATCACTTTTCCTTCAATTCACCGATCGGCGCCTGCGATACCTGCCGTGGTTTCGGCAGGACGCAGGGCATCGACTACGGCCTGGTGATACCCGATGACAGCAAGACCCTGGCCGGCGGCGCGGTGAAACCCTGGCAGACCGAAGCCTATCTCGAATGCCAGGGCGACCTGATGCGCTTTGCCCGCCAGCGCGGCATTCCCACCGATGTGCCCTGGAGGAAACTCAACAAGGCGCACAAGGCCTGGGTCATCGAGGGCGAGGGCGACTGGGACGACGGCGTCTGGTACGGCGTGCAGCGATTTTTCGACTGGCTGGAAAGCAAGGCCTACAAGATGCACATCCGCGTGCTGTTGTCGCGCTACCGTTCCTACGACGAATGTACAGCTTGCGGCGGCGCGCGTCTCAAGAGCGATGCGCTGCTGTGGCGGCTCGGCAGCAAGGCCAGCGCCGACGCGGTGCTGCCGCCGCGGCAGCGTTTCAGGCCGCGCGGCGTAACGCTTCCCGAAAACGTCTGGCAGCGTCTGCCCGGACTGACGCTGCACGACATCATGCAGTTGCCGATCGAAAGTTGCGCGCAGTTTTTCGCCACGCTGGAATTGCCGAAGCCGCTCGACGAGGCCACCGACCTGCTGCTCGCCGAAATCCGCGCGCGCCTGCAATACCTGGTGGATGTCGGACTCGGTTACCTGACCCTGGACCGCCAGTCGCGCACCCTCAGCGGTGGCGAAGTGCAGCGCATCAACCTGACCACATCGCTTGGCACTTCGCTGGTCAACACCCTGTTCGTTCTGGACGAGCCCAGCATCGGTCTGCACCCGCGCGACATGCAGCGCGTGATCGCGGTGTTGCAGCGCCTGCGCGACGCAGGTAACACGCTGGTGGTCGTCGAACACGATCCACAGATCATGCTGGCCGCCGACCGCATCCTCGACATGGGTCCTGGCCCCGGCGAACGCGGCGGCCGGCAGGTGTTCTTCGGCACACCGAAACAGCTGCTGCGTTCCAGGACCTCGCTCACCGCCCACTACCTGCGCGGCGAAAAATCGGGGTCAGCGAAGGATTTTCGCCACAGGTCTCTGGTGCGAACTCCGGATCCATCTGAAAATCCTTCTCTGACCCCGATTTTTCATCTGCAAATCCGCGGTGCGTCGGAACATAACCTCAGGAATCTCGACGTCACGCTGCCGCTCAATCGCCTGGTGTGCATCACCGGCGTCAGCGGTTCCGGCAAATCCACGCTGGTGCAGGACGTGCTGTACAAGGGTTTGCGCAAGCTCCAGGGCAAGCCGGTGGAGACGCCCGGCGTGCACAAGTCGATACGTGGTTTCGAACACATCGGCGACGTGGTCTCGGTCGACCAGTCGCCGATCGGCAAGACCACGCGCTCCAACCCCGCCAGTTACGTCGGCGCCTGGAACGCCATCCGGGAACTGTTCGCCGCCGAACCGGAGGCGCAGCAACGTGGTTACAAGGCCAGCACTTTCAGTTTCAACTCCGGCACCGGCCGCTGTCCGACCTGCGGCGGCAACGGCTTTGAACACGTGGAGATGCAGTTTCTGAGCGACGTGTACCTGCGCTGCCCGGATTGCGACGGCACACGCTACCGTCCCGAGGTGCTGGAGATCCGGCTCGAGGGCAAGTCGGTCGCCGATGTGCTTGCCATGACCGTCAACGAGGCGCTGGGCTTTTTCGCCGATCAGCCGGCAGTGCAAGCGGCCCTCGAACCACTGGCCGCGGTCGGTCTCGATTACCTGGCGCTGGGCCAGCCGGTGCCGACGCTGAGCGGCGGCGAGGCGCAACGGCTGAAACTGGCGGGGCATCTCGCGAAAGCGAAGAAGACCATGCAGCAAACGGGCACGCTGTTTCTGTTCGACGAACCCACCACCGGCCTGCACTTCGACGACATCCGCAAGCTGCTCGGCGCGTTCCGTCGCCTGATCGACGAGGGCCATTCGCTGATCGTCATCGAACACAATCTCGACGTCATCAGGGCGTCCGACTGGATCATCGACCTGGGCCCGGAAGGCGGCGCCGCGGGCGGCGCCATTGTTTGCGAAGGCACGCCGCAACAGGTGGCGAAGCACAAGACCAGCCTCACCGGCGCCGCGCTGCGCGAAGAACAACACGGTTTGGCGGAAAAGGGGACGGCGGAAAAGGGGGCGGAAAAGGGGACGGAGGCTTTTTCGTCGTTTGAAAATGCCTCCGTCCCCTTTTCCGCCTTTTCCGCCATCGAGATCCTGCACGCCCGCGAGCACAATCTCAAAAACGTCACTGTCGATATTCCGCGCGACAAGTTCACGGTCATCACCGGCGTATCCGGCTCCGGCAAAAGCACCGTGGCTTTCGATATTCTGTTCAATGAAGGCCAGCGTCGCTACCTGGAGTCACTCAATGCCTATGCGCGCCAGTTCGTGCAGCCGGCGTCGCGCGCCGACGTCGACGCCATTTTCGGCATCCCGCCCACAGTGGCCATCGAACAGCGCACCAGCCGCGGCGGACGCAAGAGCACGGTCGCGACCCTGACCGAGGTCTATCATTTCCTGCGCCTGCTGTTCGTCAAGCTTGGCACCCAGTACTGTCCCGACTGCAATGTGCCGGTGCAACCGCAGACCGTCGAAAGCATCGTCGCGCAACTGCTGAAAGCGCATCGCAACCGCGGCATAACGCTGCTGGCGCCGCTGGTGACAGCGCGCAAGGGTTATTACACCGATCTGGCGAAATGGGCGGCGGGCAAAGGCTTTGACAGCCTGCGTGTCGACGCAGAGCTGTTGCCCACAGCGAACTGGCCGCGTCTCGATCGCTACCAGGAGCACGATATCGATCTGCCCGTCGGCAGCATCAAACCCACCGCAGCCAATGAACCGGAACTGCGCGCGCTGTTGATTCGCGCGCTGGAATTCGGCAAGGGCGTGGTGCGCGTCAGGGCGCCGCGCGGCGAAACCACGTTTTCGACACTGCGCGCCTGCCCCTGTTGTGCGCGCAGTTTCGACGAACTCGATCCGCGCCTGTTCTCCTATAACTCGAAGCACGGCTGGTGCGGAGCCTGTTACGGCACCGGGCTGCAACTGTCCGGGTTCGACGCACAACAAAGCGGCGAGGAAATCTGGTGGACCGACTGGTGGGAAGGCGAGACGCCGCAATGCCCGGTCTGCGCGGGGCGGCGCCTCAGACCCGAAGCACTGGCCGTACGTTTCAGGAATCAGTCCATCGCGGATTTCGCCGCGCTGACGGTCAATGCAGCAGGCCGGCGTTTCTCCAGCCTCAAACTCGAAGGACGCGATGCCGCGATCGCGCGCGATATCCTGCCGGAACTGCAGACGCGGCTGAAGTTTCTCAATGACGTGGGCCTGTCGTACCTCACCCTGGATCGCGCGGCGCCGACGCTCAGCGGCGGCGAGGCGCAGCGCATCCGGCTCGCCGCGCAACTCGGTTCCAACCTGCGCGGCGTATGCTACATCCTCGACGAACCCACCATCGGCCTGCACCCGCGCGACAACCGCATGCTGCTCGACACGCTGGGCAAACTGGAAGGCAAGGGCAACACCATCGTGGTGGTGGAGCACGACGAGGACACCATCCGTCGCGCGGAACATGTCATCGACCTGGGGCCGGGCGCCGGTGTCGACGGCGGTGAAGTGGTGGCCGCAGGCAATATAAAGGCCATTATGAAAGCGCCGCGCTCACTCACCGGCCGGTTCCTCGCTACGCCTTTGCGGCATCCGCTGTTCCCGCGGCGGCCGGTCAACATCAGGGGCAGGAAGGCTGATCCTTTCCTGGAAATCCGCGGCGCGCGGCTGCACAACCTGAAGAACCTGTCGGTGCGATTCCCGCTGCAACGGCTGATCTGCGTGACCGGTGTTTCCGGTTCCGGCAAAAGCACCCTGGTGCGCGACCTGTTGCACGACAACCTGCACCGGCTGTTGCAGAAACGGGGCAGGGGCAACAAGCCATCGAAGAAAGCGCCGCAAGCGCAAACAGCCGGATGCCGTGAAATTGCCGGCAGCGAACATCTGCAACGTGTGCTCGAGGTCGACCAGACGCCGATCGGCAAAACGCCGCGCTCCTGTCCGGCGACTTACGTCGGCGTGTGGGACGACATCCGCAAACTGTTCGCCGCCACCACCGAAGCCCGCATGCGCGGCTACGGCCCCGGGCGTTTTTCCTTCAACGTCAAGGGCGGACGCTGCGAAGCCTGCGAGGGCCAGGGCATCCGCAAAATCGAAATGAGTTTTCTGCCCGACGTCAAAGTGTCCTGTGAAGTGTGCAACGGCGCGCGCTTCAACCCGGAAACGCTGGGCGTGCTCTACAAGGACAAAAGCGTGGGTGACGTGCTGAACATGAATGTGCGCGATGCCGTGGTGTTTTTTCACGCCCACACGAAAATTCATCGGGCGCTGCAACTGCTCGAAGATGTGGGCCTCGGCTATCTCACCCTCGGGCAGCCCAGTCCCACCCTGAGCGGCGGCGAAGCGCAGCGCATCAAGCTGGTGACGGAACTCGCCAAGGCAAAGAGTCCGGGGACAGAATCGATATCCGCCCCCGGGACGCTCTACGTTCTCGACGAACCCACTGTCGGTCTGCACATGGCCGACGTGGAAAAGCTCATCCATGTCCTGCATCGCCTGGTCGAGGCCGGCAACAGCGTCATTGTCATCGAGCACAATCTCGACGTGATTGCCGAGGCCGACTGGATCATCGATCTCGGGCCGGAAGGCGGCGGCGGTGGCGGGCGGGTGGTCGCGCAGGGGAGCCCGGAAAGCTGCGCGGATGCCAGAGGTTCGCACACCGCCGAATTCCTCGGGGCATTTCTGCGCGAACGTCGCGCGACAGACAGCGCGACGTAGGCAAGACAACAGCGGCGCCTTTGCAATGCACAAATACCTATAGCGCCACTTTCAGCACGTCGCCGTCGAGTTTTACGCAGGTTCCGAGCCTGCCGCTCTCGCGTCGCATGGTATCCGCCAGCCAGTGGCTGTCGGCTTCGGAGGCATGGCGCAAGCGGAAGCGATGCGTTTGCATGGGGCGCATGGTCAGGGACACCAGGGTGCCGTTGCGCGGGTCGACCACCGGCAGGTACATCAGCGACAGATCGCCGCGAAAGGTTTCGTAGCCCTGGATGCCTTCATAGTCATTGAGAAAATCGCCGCATCCATAAAGTATCAGCTTGCCGCGGTACAGTTCGACACCGCGCGAATGATGCGAAGAATGGCCGTGCAGCAGGTCAACGCCGGCATGCTCGATCAGGGCATGCGCGAAGTGGCGTTGTCGCGGATCGATGGCGTAACCCCAGTTACCACCCCAGTGAATGGAGGCAATGACAATATCGCCGGGCTGCCGGACGGCCTGTACGCGCCGGGCGACCGCTTCCACGCTCGCCGGCGACAGATCGCGCAACAGCCACACGCCCGGCCGGCGCACACCGGCGGCCCAGGCGCGCCCGATGCCGCTGCTGGCCAGCCCCATGGAAAACACCAGCACCCGGCGCTGTTCCCCGCGATCGAACACCGCTGGTGCCGCGGCCTGCTCGATGTCGCTGCCGGCGCCCGCGGTCTTGATACCGGCATCGCGCAGCGTCTGCACGGTTTCCTGCAATCCGGTGTATCCCCAGTCCAGCACATGATTGTTGGCCAGCACGCAGCAATCGATGCCGGCCGCCGCAAGGCACGGCGTATTGGCAGGATGCATGCGGTAATGGATGCCCTTGTCGATCCAGTGCGCGCCGCTGGTGGTGACTGCCGTTTCCAGATTGATAATGCGCAGATCCGGTGCTTCCTGTTCGAGCGCGGCAAGCGCGTCGCCCCAGACATAACTGAAGTCCACCGGCCGGGGAATCGGGCCGCTGGCGCGCTCGGCGAGCTTCACGTAGTGCAGCGCCGATGACATCCAGGGTTCGTACAGCTCGGGAGAGACGGGGTGCGGCAGAATCTGGTCAATGCCGCGCCCGGTCATGACGTCGCCGCACAAAAACAGTTTTATGGTGTGCGAATTGCTGCCACTGGTTGCAGGCATTTCGGCGTTGACCGGGTCAGGGGCTTGTCCGGCGCGCAGTGTGCGTGGCCATGCGCCCGCGGCGGCCAACAGGAGCAGGCTGAAAAAACGGCGTCGGCGCATGGGGTGTGCGATGTCGATAGCATGTTTGGATGATCAAAGTATAGTGCCGTTCCCGATGTGTAAGGAATTCCGGAAACCTGTCTGGCAGCTTTTACACTTTTGCCCTGGCCCCGGGAAGCGGTTTCGGGTTAACCGACTAATACTCGGCGATATTTGTGTTTCAAGTACGGAAATTGCTTAACTTTTGAGCATCGACTGTGCTGCGGATCCTGTCCGGCACCGTCGCGATCGCTGACCACGGAAAACGGGAAGGGGGGCCCGTACGCAAGGACGGCAAACCGGGTTGCACGCAGTGTTGCAACCGCTTGTGAGGGTTACGCCGTTGCAAAACAGCAGCCACAACTGGCGCCAGGCGCTGGACAGCTTGAAGCAATATGCCTCGCATTGCGCCCGCGAGCGGGCCCGATGTGCCCACCGCAGGCAATTGCAGCGCACCCTGGCGCAGACCCGCAAACGTTTGCGACAGACAGATTGCCCCAGTCTGCAGAAACAGTACCTCACCGACCTCGACAGCCTCAGGCAGCGCCTTGAGGAAAGCGAATCCGAACGCCAGACCGCGCGGCGGCAGATCCGGGCGCTGCAGGACTCACTGGCGCACGCGTCTTCCGCACACAGCGCAGCGTGGAACTGGCCGGCCATGGCCGCCAGCGCGTTTCTGGTAGCGGGCGCGCTGGCCAGCGCCACCAGTTACCAGGACAGCCAGGACCCGTGGCGATCCGGCGTCGCGGCAACATCGATACAGATCAGTGTCGTGGAAACCGCCGATGTCCCCGAAGCCGTTATTCCCGCTGCCAGTAACAGCGTGACGCAGGCGGCACGCAAGACTGTGCGCAAGGCTGCGCCGCGCCCTGCGAAACCCATGTCGCATCGCCAATGGGGGCCGCCGTTGCTGATGGCATCCGCGCAGACACTTCGCGCCACCGCCGCTGATGGTTTCGATCCGTTGGTGAAACAGCTGCAAACAGATTTGCTGGATCTGGGCTTTGACCTGGGTCACGCCGGCGCCGATGGCATCAGGGGCAGACTCACGGACCAGGCGCTGGATGAGTTCCAGTCGTTGTATGTTGCACCCGAAGCGCAACTCAGAACGCTGGACAGTGCCGGTCTGGCGACGCTTGTCAATGTATACGCGCAACTGGCGCGCGAGGATGCCGACAGGCTGGGGATCGATCGCGGCGTGCTGGCGGCCATCCGTCTCGGCAGTGTCCGCACCGGCGTCGAATTCTCGTACCTGATGGAACTCGCCGCCGCCGAGAGCAACTTCAACCCCGTAGCGCAGGTGCCCGGTTCCTCGGCGACGGGGCTGTATCAGTTCACCCGTGACACCTGGCTCGACACGGTCAGGGCACACGGCGAAAAATACGGCCTCGGAAACCATGCCGCGCAAATCGATTACGTTGTCTATCGTGGCGGTAGCCGCAAGCCGGTAGTGCGCGATGCGGATGTTCTGCAGCACTTGCTTGACCTGCGCCGGAATCCACGCGTCGCGGCACTGATGGCCGCGGAATCGGTGAAAGACCACAGCGCCATGCTTGCCGGCGCGCTCGGTCGCAAGCCGGCGCGCACCGAGTTATACCTGACTCACTTCCTCGGTGCCGATGACGCGGTGTCGTTTCTGGAGGGACTTCAGAAAAACCCCGGCACTTTCGCCGCCGACATGTTCCCGGTGGCAGCGCAAAACAACCACAGTATTTTCCATCCCCAGACCCCGCAACCGCGGACCCTGAACCAGGTCTATGAAATGTTCAGCAGAAAGTTCGACACGGCGCGCTATGACGCCCTGGACCTGAACTGAGAATGTGTGTGTCGCTCGGGGCTCGCTGACGGTGATTCGTGAAACCGTTCACATTTTCTAAAGTTTCTATGGGTTAGAGCGATAAAAATATTGCTGACTGATTATCAGCGCAGTTTATAGCCGGGATATCTGCCGCCTTAAAGGATATCCTGCCAGGAACGGATCGCCTGAGCGTTCAACCAGGCCCTGGTGTATCCGGAAAATGAAAAAAACTGATCCCCCAACCATCCCTTCCGAAGGCGCGGTGCTCCAGGGGCCGTCTTCAAGACAACCGAACACCATCAACGTGCCCCAGTTTCGCAGGGCGCAGGTCCAGTTGATCCACAAGCAGATGCGCTCGGAGTTGCTCCTGAACCTGAGTGTGCTTGCGGCGGTGGTATCGGTGTTCTGGAACCGGGTGCCACTGGTCTACGTGGCCGGTTGGTCACTGCTGGTCACCATAACGCTTGCGTGGCGATCGCTGTTTATCTCGGACCGCAGCCACGCACCGGACAGCGTCGACGTCTGGTACCGCGGCTATGGCTTTGCCGCATTGATTTCAGGCGCAGTGTGGGGCGCGCTGGGCGCCGCGGCATATCTGTATGGAAGCAGGGAAACACAGGTTATCGCGCTGGTAAGCCTGCTGAGCGTAACGCTGGCAGCGTATACATCCATGCAATCGTCGCCGCGGATATTTGCCGCTTTTGCGTTACCGGCGTTGTCGCCCGGCATTGTTGGCATCGGCATCACCGGCGAGGCCCATCTCACGCTTCTTTCGGGTTCAGTCGGTATGCTGATCATGCTCATGCTGGTCTGGGCCCGCAGTTTCAAGGCCATGCTCGCTGAGTCGATCAAGCTAAGCTCGCATAACACCGTTTTGATTCGCGACCTGATCGGGTCGCGCCAGGCTGCCGAAAACGCCAGACACGATCTGGAGCGGGCCAACCGCGAACTGGCCACGCAGGTCTATGAAAGGCGCGAGGCCGAAAACCGCATTCGTGAATCGAAGGAGCGGATACAGGCCATTATTGAAAGCATGCAGGATACGATTTTCCACGTCGACAAGGATGGAAGCATAACCTGGACAACGCCTTCGATCCGGCAGTTGCTGGGCTACGCGCCGGAGGAGGTCGTCGGTTTCGATGTCGGCAAACTTTTCATGTCGCCGCAAGAGCGCAGCAATCATGATCAGGCGCTCGAATCCAGCTTCGGTGGCCTGCAGAATCATGAGTTCGTTCTCAGACACAAGAGTGGCAATGCCGTCTGGGTTTCGGAAAACTGTATCTACCGCTACAACGAGGTCGGTGGCATCACCGGCTATGAATCGACATTGCGCGACATTACCGCGCTGAAACAGACCAAGGAAGCCCTGTTTCTTGCCCAGGAACGCGCCTACGTGACGCTCGGTTCGATCGGTGACGGGGTGATTGCGGTGAACATGGATGGCAGAATCGACTACATGAACATCGTTGCCGAACAGGGCACCGGCTGGGAACTCGAAGAGGCCCATGGCAAACCCATGGCGGAGGTGTTCCGCATCGTCGATGAGAAAACCCTGGAGTCCACACTCGACCCGGTGCAACTGTGTCTGGAGGAGGGCAAGGCAACCATGCTTCCCGGTTACCTGCTGTTGATCCATCGACATATCCATCAGCACATGTCGATCGAGGTAAATGCTGCGCCGATTCGGAACAGCAACGGCGACATCAGCGGTGTAGTGCTGGTATTTCATGATGTTTCGGAACTGCGCAGCCTTGCGCAGATGACCTACCATGCGACCCACGATTCGCTGACGGGACTGATTAACCGGCGTGAATTCGAGAAGCGCATAAACCAGGCTTTGCAGTACACACGCGACAGGGACAAGCGTTATGCGTTGTGCTATCTCGATCTCGACAACTTCAAGGTCGTCAACGATACCTGTGGTCACGGGGCGGGCGATGAGCTGCTGAAACAGCTCACCACGCTATTGCGCGGTGCGCTGCGCGAAGGCGACACTTTATCGAGGATCGGCGGAGACGAGTTCGGTATTCTTTTTGCCGGGTGTTCCCTGAACGTTGGCAAGCGGCTCGCCGAAAAGATCCGCAGGCATGTGGAGGATTTCCGCTTTGCCTGGGGCGACAAGTCATTTCGTGTCGGCGCCAGTATGGGTCTGGTGCCGGTCACGGCGGACAGCGGTACCATCAGCGACGTGCTGAGCGCAGCGGACTCGGCATGTTATGTCGCCAAGGAAAACGGACGCAACAGGATTCACATCTACAGGAACAACGATATCGCCGTTGCGGAGCAAAAAGGCCAGATGCAGTGGGTTCAGCGCATACAGGAAGTGCTCGAGCACGACAGGTTCAGGCTGTATTTCCAGGCGATTGCTCCGACCCGTCCTGTTCCGGGCGAGGAGAACAAGTTACACGGTGAAGTGTTGATCCGGATGCTCGAAAGCGACGGAAGTCTGATCGGCCCCGACGCCTTCATTCCCGCCGCCGAGCGCTATTCACTGATGGGCGCTATTGACCGCTGGGTCGTGAAAAACACACTGCAGATGCTCAGCCGGAACATAGATGAGGTCCAGGAGCGCATCAGCGTCTGCAGTATCAATCTCTCCGGTCAATCGCTTTCCGACGATCGTTTCATGGGTGCCCTGGTGGAAATGATCGACGAAATGGCTATTCCGCCCGAGCTTCTGTGTTTCGAGATCACCGAGACCGCAGTCATCTCAAACCTGAGCAATGCTACGCGCCTGATTGACACGCTTCGTGACATGGGCTGTCGCTTCGCGCTCGATGATTTCGGCGTCGGACTGAGCTCATTCGGTTACCTCAAAAGCCTTGCGGTCGATTACCTGAAACTGGACGGCTGCTTCATCAAGAACATGACGCGCGACAGCATCGATTATGCAATGGTTCACTCCATCAATCATGTCGGTCAGACGCTCAAGATCAAGACCATTGCGGAATTCGTCGAGAACGACGAAACGCTGCAAGCGTTGCGCGAGATCGGTGTCGATTATGCACAGGGCTACGGCATCGCGAAACCCGTGCCTCTGGAACAGGCCATTTACGGGTCGGCTGCGCCGGAGCTGAAACTGGTGGTGTCCAGCTAGAAAGCAGAGGCGCGCCTGCAAACCCGCAAAACTGCTTATCGACATCAGTTCGCGCTCAGCGTTTCTGATTCCGCAACGTTCCAGCCGCGTATCCTGAACTGAAAAGCCGTGTGTCGCTCAGGGCTCGCTGAGCGCTTCTTCGATCATCCGTTTGAGTCGCGCGCGACAATCCATGATGGTGCACTGGTCGGCGTGGCGGCAGGTGAGTTCGATGTCGCGAATCTGGTCATCCTCGACATCCAGCAGCGACACCAGAACGATTTCCTCTTTCTCGCACTGGGAATCCGCCTGCTGCAGCAGCGCAACGGTGTCGCAACCGTCGATGTATCGCTTCTTCGCAAAAGCGGCAATATGATCGAAATCGTAGTTACCCAGACATCCCGGGACGTGACAGGTCATGATACTGCTAACCTCACAAGCGTTACCCAATCAATTCGACACACGCTACACCTGTTGGTTCGACGTGCTGTTGACGTCGATCAAAATAACCGGCTGCTACGCCGCGCATGGCAAAGGCAGCAGACGGTTCCCGCAGACGAAAACGATCCGTCCGAAAGTAATGACGCGCGGCAAGGATAAAATATTCACTGCAAGTGTGGGAATTACAAAGGGCGGCGGCGCGCGGGCGCCTGCGCCAGCTTCTGCATAACCCGCCTGCGCCGATGGTCGCTGGCGATTCCGACCGGAAGCGTCTCGCAGTAGCGTTGTGCGGCAGCCAGGTTTCCGGTCACATGTTCGTGGTACTTGGCAAGGCGTTCCATGGAATCGATGCAACCGCGCGCGGCCAGCGTTTCCCAGATCGATGCGGCCTGCTGCCAGTCGCCGGCACGTCGCGACAGGTGTCCGAGCAAGCGTTTTCCCGCATCGCACAAGCTGTCGGCGTGCGCCTGCAGCAATGCCCGCGCCTGGTGTTCATCGCTTTCCGACAACCAGCGCGCGAGGGAGGGGATATCCGCGCCGAAATCCTGCGGCCGGTCAATTGCCCGGGTCAGGGCGCTGTGCGCCACCGCCAGCGACACGATGTCCTGCCGGTTGTGCTCGACAACCCTGACCAGCGGCGCCTGGTGACCACGGCGCAGGTAACCGAACCAGGCCGCCGGCGCTTCACTGCCGGGGAGGTCGTCGACGCGGTTGAAGCCCAGCAGCTTCTGCTCCAGGCTCAGCAAACGACAGTCCACCCAGCGGCGAGCGAACAGGCGCCGCACCGGGTGCAGCAGATCGAGGTGCGGCAATGCATCGAACGGGTGCGGCAGGCCCTGCATGCGAAAGCGCGTCATCAACAGCGGCAGGTCATAGCTCTTGCCGTTATAACTGACCAGCCGGTCAGCGGGTGACAGGGTTTCAGCGAAGGCTTCCAGCATGGTGGCTTCCGCGCCAAAGCCGGTGAGCAGGAACTGGGTGAGTTCTATTGCTTCCGTATCTACAACCGCAACACCGACCAGGAAGGCGAGGGTGCCGCTGCCGCCGGACAGACCGGTGGTTTCGGTATCGATATAGACCTGGCGCAGGTCGGCAGTTGTGCCTTCTCCCGGCAGGCGCGGGTTGGCGCTCAGGGTGTGCAGGACGAAGGTGCCGAGTTCGCCGCGGCGCGGGATGCGCCTGGCGATGCGGATCAGGCCGTCGGCGATGTGCTCGCCTTCGACCGCCGCCGCAAGCGTGGATAAATTGCGTAAATTGGGGTCAGACCCCGCGGGGTCTGACCCCAATTTACGTGACCCCAATCTACGCAATTTATCCAATTTATCATGCCCGCGTCGGCTGCGTTCCATTTGCGCGATACGTTCGCGCAGGCGTGATACGGTATCCTGCGGCGCGGCGACGTTGGCACCGACCTGTGTCTGCAAACGCGAGAGTTTCGATTTAAGGTCCATGGCTTTCGTCAGTCCGACAACAGGCCCAGCACCTGCAGCGCGGCGGCTTTCGGTGAATAGCCGCGCACTTCGTCGCTCGCCAGGATCGGTCCGATACAACCCGGGCAACCGTGCGCGCACTCGCAGTCGTTGACCAGCGCCCGTGCGCCGGTCACCACCGCTGCGCGGTTTTCATACAGCGGTTCGGAGATGCCGATGCCGCCGGGATAGTTGTCGTACAGGAATAGCGTCGGAGTGAAACGCTGCAAGGCCGCCGGATCGACCGCCTCGCCCTGTTTGCCCAGCAGCTGGCCGCGTCCGTTGGCGCCGACGGTGGCAAACCATTCCGCATTGCCGTCGCCCACCGCGCGCCCGATGTCTCGCGGTTCCGACAGCATGCGCATCGCGGCGACGATGTGCATTGCATAACCGGCACCCAGGAAGCCGTCCAGCGCCTGCTGACGCGAGTCGAAGCTCGCATCCAGCGCGCCCGGGTTCACCTGCCACCACACCGCCGTCGTGTGCATCTCCTGATCGGGGAGATCGATGTTCCCGTAGCCGATGTTCTCATGGGTGTAATAGCGGATCTTCTTGTACCCGGCGATGCGTCGCACCAGGTGCACCTCTCCCTGCGCCACCGATAAATTGGGGGAAGATAAATTGGGGTCAGACCCCATGGGGTCTGACCCCAATTTATCCAATTTATCCCTGGCGAGGATTTTCAGCCGGGTGTAGTCGATGGCGTCGGTGTAATAGTCGGCGTGGGTGCGGGTGACGAAGGCTTTGCGGCCTGTCCAGTCGAGGTGTTCGACCTGCCAGGGCGCTGACTGAACCATGTAGATAGCGCCCTCGTAAATGGTTTCCGGCGCGGAGCTGTAATCGACTTCGGCGATCACGGTCTGCGCGCCGCCGGTGGTGTCGATCACCACGAAATTGCCTTCCGCCACCGAGCGCAGGCTGACACTGTTGGCCGGGTAACTGTCTTCCATCCAGTGCCACTGGCCGCCCTCGTGATGCACCACGCCGTGTTCCTGCAGATACGCCAGCATTTCACCCAGGTCCTGTTTGCCGAAGCGGTCACCGTCGCGGAACGGCAGTTCGAAAGCCGCGCAGCGGATATGATCCAGCAGGATCAGCAACTGGTCGGGATCGATGCGCGCCTGCTCCGGCGAGGCTCCGAGAAAGAACTCCGGATTGCGGATAATGTACTGGTCCAGCGGCAGGCTGCTCGCCACCAGCACGCCAAGCGCGCTGCGCTGACGCCGCCCGGCGCGACCCAGACGCTGCCAGGTGCCGGCAATGGTGCCGGGATAGCCGTTCAGGACGCAGACATCCAGCGCGCCGATGTCCACGCCCAGTTCCAGCGCCGAGGTCGATACCACGCAATCGATGCTGCCTTCGCGCAGTTTCTTTTCCATGGCGCGGCGCTCGGTCGGCAGATAACCGCCGCGGTAGGCCGCCACCCGCGCCGGGTGACGCGGGTCCTTGTCAAAGGCGTCCTTCATGTACTTGGTCAACACCTCGACCATCAGCCGCGACTGCGCGAACACGATGCTTTTCAAGCCGCGTTTCACCGCCATTTTCGCAATGCGCGTGGTCTGCGAACGCGCCGAGGCGCGGATGCCCAAATCCGGATTTACCACCGGCGGATTCCACAACAACAGATGTTTCGCGCCCTGCGGCGCGCCGCTGTCGCTAATGGCATGAACCCGGGCACTGATCAGTTCACCGGCCAGTTCCGCCGGGTTGGCGATGGTCGCCGAACACAGGATGAACAGCGGATCGGAGTTATAGAAACGGCAAATACGTTGCAGGCGTCGCAGCACATTGGCAACGTGCGATCCAAACACGCCGCGGTAGCTGTGCATTTCGTCGATCACCACGTAGCGCAGGCTTTCGAAAAACTGCGCCCACTTGGTGTGATGCGGCAGGATGCCCTGGTGCAGCATGTCCGGATTGGTCACGACTATGTCGCCGCGGGTGCGCACCGCCTTGCGCGCATCGCCCGGGGTGTCGCCGTCAAAGGTAAAGGCGCGCACGCCGAGTCTGCCGCCGTCGTTCAGCGCCATCAGCTCCGCCACCTGGTCCTGAGCCAGCGCCTTGGTCGGGAACATGTAAAGGGCCTTTGTTTTTTCGGTCAGGGCCGACTGCAGCACCGGAAGGTTGTAGCACAGGGTCTTGCCCGAGGCGGTCGGGGTCACGATCACGGTGTGTTGACCCGCTCGCACCGACGCCCAGGCCGCGGCCTGATGGGTGTAGAGCCGCTCGACACCGCGGCCGCGCAGCGCCTCCACCAGCCGCGCATCGAGAGCGTCCGGCAGCGGCGCGTAATGCCCCGCCTTCGCCGGTAACACCAGTTCGCCGGTGATGCGCGCCGCGTACTGCGAACGCAGCCGCGCCGCGAGCGCCTGCGCCGGGTCCGTTGCGGGTGCCATGTGTTCAGCCGGGCTGCTCATGCTATGTTCTCCCCTGGTTCTCTTTGTGTAGAATAGAGAACGAATGGAGAACAGGCAACCGGAAAATCACGAGCGACCGCTATGGAAAACCTGACCCGACGCCAGCAGGAAATCTACGATTACCTGGTCGAGAATGCGAAACTGTTCGATCACCCGCCGACCCACGACGAACTGTGCCGGGCGCTGGGCCTGACGTCCCGCGGTTCGCTGCACAAGCACATCCAGGCGCTGGTCCAGGCCGGTCTGGTCGAGCCGCTGGATCGCAGCCGCCGAGGCATCCGTCTCGTCGAGCAGCGCGACAGGGAACAGGGCATCCCTTTCCTCGGCACTATCGCCGCCGGCCGCCCAATCGAAGCCGTCCCGCAACCGGAATACATGCAGGTTCCCGACGAACTGCTCGGCGGAAAGTCCTGTTACGTGCTGAAAGTGCGCGGAGACTCGATGATAGAAGAGGGGATTCTCGATGGTGACTTTGTGGTAATCGAGCGGCGCGACAGCGCCGACAACCGCGACATCGTTGTCGCACTGGTCAATAACGAGGAAGCGACCTTGAAGCGCATCGAGCAGAAACCCGGGCAAGTGATCCTGCACCCGGCCAACGCCGGCATGCAATCCATGAGCTATGCGCCGCACCAGGTGCAGATACAGGGTGTGCTGCGAGCCTTGTTGCGCAGCTACAGATAGAAAAAGGGGACGGAGGGATTTAATTTTATTCCCTCCGTCCCCTTTAACTCGTTTCCTCTTGGCTCCTCTTACCAGCTCCACAGCTGGTTGATGAACTCGCGCGCCATCCAGGCCGGACCTGCACCCTGGGTCGGTTGCACGATACCGGCATCACCGTGTTCAGAGACCGGCACGCCGTCCACCGCGTTGACCCTGCCCAGACCGTGATCGGCCAGATTGATGGAATGGCTTGCCAGGTAACGGCGCAGGGCGTCGACCGGGTGCACGAAGTTATCCGGCGCCACCTGACGGAACAGCGGGCCGCCGCCGGCAAACCGCACCGGATCCCAGATGTTCTCGCTGTTCACCGGCTGCACCACCGTGAAGTTGGCATCGTTGCTCACATCCAGCTGGCAGTTCTGGATGCCGCCGGCGAAGCTGACGGGATTGGCACAGTTTTCCTGCACACCCTGGATGAAACGCACATTGGTGGCGCCTGTCGTGCGGCACACTTCATCCACCGCATTGCCGTGCGGGTAGCAGGATGCCAGTGTGTAGACCTTGCTGTCGTCGAGCTTCTGTCCGTCGATGCTCAGCCCCGTGATGCGCTTGCCCGCGCTGATGGTCTGCGGGAAGTCATCGTTGAGCCTGACATCGAAGTGCATGTTGTGTGTGAAACCGAGGAACCAGCCGCCGCGCTGACGGTAGGGATTGGGATCAAACACGTTGCTGAGCACGCCTTCCCAGTGTTGCTTGAGACGCCCGCCGGTGAACTCGGCCAGCGCCACGGCAGCGCCGATGGGGTAGTAGTCATACAGGTCTTCCAGCGTGATGTCGCCATTGGCCGTCGAGCCGTCGGACAACACTTCGCCGTCGCCAAACACGACGATGTCGAAGCGAAAGCCGTTGGTGGTCGACAGGCTGTTGGCATCGCTCAAGGGGTTGCCTTTCGAGTCCAGTTCGCCAACGTTCTGCGCCAGGTCGAGGAAGGCATCCACCATGACATTGTTGGAGACGTCTTCGAGCACATTCCAGCGCTGGATGGTGACATCCGTATGCCCGACAACGGTATCCATCGGGTCACAGATGGTGTGTCCCTTGCCGAACGGAAAGGCATTGGTGCCGAAGGTGTGGCACTGCAAGTCCGGTCCGGAGACGAAGTACTTGCGGTAGTTGTCGACGTAGGCCTCGACCTCCGCGTCCTCTTCGACGCTGGAGTCAGCTTCCATCAGATCCCAGTCATGGCTGATGATGCGCCCCCGGCTATCCACCTCGAGATCGAGCCGGCCGAGGAAGCTGTCTTCACCCGCTTCGGTGACAATACTGTAGGGGTTTTTCCAATTTCCCTTGTGCTCGATGATGATCTCTTCCGGCGTCCGTTCGTGGGTATGGCCGCTGAACATGACATTGATCTCGGGGAATTCCTTGACCAGCTGCACGTTCTTGGCAAGACCCAGCTCGGACAGGACGACGATGACATTAGCGCCGGCCGCCTGGACTGCGGCAATATTCTCCGGCAGTTCCTTGTACCCCATGGTGAAACGCAGGCCGGTATTGAAGGCCTGCGCCTGCTGGGGCACGACGTCGCTGGTCAGACCGAGGATCGCCACCTTGACCCCGTTCACCTCCTTGATGAGATATGGAGCGTGAACCAGCGGACCCAGAGGCTGGGCCGGATTGGTTGCACCCGCGACCTCATTGTAGTTGTAGACATTCATGGCGACCGTCGGGAAAGTCGCCTTGGTCACATGGCAGGAAGCGTAGGTGGTGGCGTTCAGTCCACCGGGCACGTTGCAGGTGTTGCCCAGCATGCTGTCCATCCAGGCGATGGTGGTACGGTTGTTCGGCGCGAGCTGAATGTTCGTATCTGCGGTAAAGCGTTGCCGGTACACGCGCGGTCCGTAACCGAAGTCCCAGTTGCCCGGCGTGAAGGCATCGATATCCAGGCTGTTCAGCCAGGGCATCAACACATCACCCAGCGAGAAAGTGGCTTCGGTGCTGCCGTGGGTGGTGTCGCCGATGGCGAGCAACAGGTTGTTCGGGTTTTCCTCCCGCACCTGTCTGATCAACATGGTCAGTTTCGCCAGGCCGCCGCTATGGGCATCCTTGCGACCATCCGGGAAGATTTCGGCGTGCGCGTGGATGTGCCCGTGCACGTCCTGCAATTGCATCAGGGTGATGGTCGTGGATTCGGATCTTGGTTTTCTGTAGTCGGCCGAGGCAGACGAGGAGCCCAGCGCCAGGGCCGCCAGGCTGCTCGCCAGCAATAGCGATTTCATAGCGTGATTGTGTTTCATGGAAAGGTCTCTCCAACGCTCGAGGTGGCCGGCGCATGCGCGCATGGCGCAGCACCGTTGTTATGGTTGCGCTGCGTCGGCAATGGTGAAATCAACGATGCAGCACTCTCTGCGCCCGCCAGAGGTCAGGCCGGCGCAGCGCAAGATGTACCCGTGTGCAGGCGATGGTTCCATGTGTTCGTTGCAGTTCTGGAACTTTTTTGCGCAATGGGAATATTTCAGCGACCAGCGCCATCTACAGGGACGGCAGACGGCTGTTGGGGAACCTGGGGGCAACAGATGGAGAACATGCGCATCCTGTGGATGAACCTCACAGGCAGTCCGGGCACCCCGGCATTGTGCGAAAAGCTGGCACGGTATTGCCGGGTGCGGGCCTGCGACGATGCCGGTGCTTTCGCGCAGTCTCTGAGCGGCGCGATGCCCGATATCATCTGTTTCGATTTCGCCGATCCCGATCCCGATGCCGACGCCCGCGCCCTGGTGCAGAAGATCAAGCTCGACCATCCCTCGATCCCGCTTCTGATGTTCACCACCAGCCAGTCAGCGGAACTGGTGATCTGGGCCATGCGCACCCGCGTCTGGGACTGTTTCATCAAGCCGGTGAGCTGCGGAGAAGTGATGCGTCGCCTCACCATCCTGTTGCCGGTGCTGTCGGCAAGGCATGTCGATGATGTGCGCGCGCTGTTGATGCCGGAACGGGCTCCTTTCTCCGGCAACAAAGCCGGCATGGGCAAGGCGGCGGTTTCCCGGACGGCGGTTGTGCTGCCATTCCTGAACCAGCACTTCCATGAAAAAATCGCCTTGTCGGAGGCTGCCCGCCTGTGCGGCATGGACAGCTTCGAGTTCAGCCGCTGTTTCCGCCGTGAGCAGGGCATCACCTTCCGCGACTATTTGATGCGCCTGCGTATCGAAGCCGCCGCGCGCCGCCTGCGCAGGGATAATCAATCGGTGCTGGATATCGCCTGTTCTCTGGGTTTCAATGACCCGTCACATTTTGCGCGTCTGTTCCGGCGGCACATGGGCATCACACCGCGTGACTATCGCAGCACAACCACGCCGCCTTGCGTGTCGGCAGCGTGTGGAGTAACGTAAAACGCCACGCAATCCGCAGTCATGCACATGAAGTTGATCCGCCACTTGTCTCTGTTGCTGGCCGTTATGTTATCGCCCCAACAGCCGGTCGCCGCGGCAGAGCGCACGCCCCCGCAACAGCCTTACCAGGAGTGGCAGGCCGAAAACTTCGCTATCGAAAAACCGCTCGGCGGCCTGGTCGGCGACGCCGAGCGCGGGCGCGCCATCGCCGGCGATCAGCATCGCGGCAATTGCCTGGCGTGCCACGAACTGCCGATCCCGGAAGAAAAGTTTCACGGTGACCTGGGGCCGCCGCTGGCCGGCATCGGTTCGCGCCAGAGCGCCGGCATGATCCGCCTGCACGTCGTCGATCAGTCGCGTTTCAACCCGGAAACGGTCATGCCCGGTTTCTACCGCCCGCCGCACCAGCTCAACCGTGTCGCGCCCGAACTGCGCGGCACGACCTGGCTGACAGCCCAGGAAATCGAGGACCTGGTTGCCTGGCTGGTAACGCTGAAGTGAGGTCGCACCGCCGATGATCAAGCTGCGCATGCCGCTGTTATTGCTCGCCGTGATACCGCTTGTCGCTGTGTCTGCGCGGGCCGAACCGGTGTCCGGTTACGCCTACCTGACGGCGGATATGCAGGCCATGCAGGACGATGACTTCGGCAATCCCGGCATGCTTGTCGTCGAAGCGGGCGAACGCCTGTTTTCGCGACCGGGAAACAACGGCAAGTCCTGCGCCTCCTGTCACGGTGAAGGCGGCGAAACCCTGGACGTCCGGCAACTGGCGCGCTATCCGATCTACAGTGAAGCGCTGCAACGGCCTGTCACGCTGCGCGGCCGCATACTGATGTGCGCCAGCGACCGGCTCGGCGGGCCGCCGCTCGACTACGCCAGTGAAGAAGCGCTGGCGCTGGAAACCTTTGTCCGCCACCTGGCGCGCGGCCAGCCTGTCGAGGTCGATGTCAGCGGTCCCATGGCGCCTTACCATGCCGCCGGCGAAAAGCTGTTTCACACCCGCTACGGACAGGTGGACATCGCCTGCCACCAGTGTCACGACTACTACGCCGGAAAACACTTTCGCGGCCAGGTGCTCACCCAGGGGCAGAGCAACGGCTTTCCGGGATACCGCTTCACCGAGGGGCACGTGGTGGGACTTCAGGAGCGCATCAGCGAATGCCTGACGAACCTGCGCGCCGAACCCTATGCGATCGGTTCGGACGAATACCGGGACTTCGAAATCTACATGAGCGCGCGCAGCAACGGCCTGACAATCGAGACGCCGGCGATTCGTTACTAGCCCGCGTTTCTCACCGCGGATCGTCGCGAGGCCTGGCCTTGACTATTCGTACCTTAACGCCTCGATCGGACGCAGCCGCGATGCCTTGCGCGCCGGGTGCAGGCCGAAGAACACGCCGACCAGCGCGGCGAACAGGAAAGCGACGAGCACCGAGACCGGTGTGACGCTGACCGGCAGTTCCGAGAAGCGCGCCACCGCCAGCGCGCCGCCCAGCCCGAACAGGATCCCCAGCACGCCGCCGGCGGTGCTGAGCACCAGCGCTTCGAGCAGGAACTGCCAGAGGATATCGCGCCGGCGCGCGCCCAGCGCCATGCGGATGCCGATTTCGCGGGTGCGTTCGGTAACCGACACCAGCATGATGTTCATGATGCCGATGCCGCCCACCAGCAACGATACCGAGGCGATGCTGCCCAGCAGCCAGGTGAACACCCGCGCGCTTTCCTCGGAAGCCTGGGCGAGTTCGGCGCGGTTGTAGATGCGGAAGTCGTCGGGCTGATCCTCGGGTATGCGGTGGCGCCGGCGCAGCAGTTCCTTGATCTCCTTGAGCAGCCGGAATGAAGCCTCGCGGTCGACGGCGAGGAGTTCGATGCGCTCGATATGGGTAATGCCCTTGAGTTTGCGCTGTACCGTGGTGATTGGCGCGAAAATGGTGTCATCCTGGTCGGAACCCCAGGCGGTGGCGCCCTTTTCGGTGAGCACGCCGATAACCCGGCAGGCCATACCCTTGATGACAATGGACTCGCCCAGCGGGCTGCGCAGTCCGAACAACTCGTGCGTCACTGTCTGCCCCAGCACGCACACGTGACCGGCGCCGAGCACATGGCTGCGGCTGATGAACTCGCCCTCGGCCAGCGGCCAGCTGCGCACCATCGCGTAATCCGGGGTGATGCCTTCGATGGCGGTGCCCCAGTTGACGCCGCGATAGCGTGCCTGCACGGTGTCGTTCACGCTGGGCGCCACCGCCAGCACATCGGGCAGTTCGGCGATGGCGTCGGCATCGGCGCGCGTCAGCGTGGTGATGCCGCCGGCGCCGGTGCGTACTCCGCCGCGCGTCACCGAACCGGGGCGGATCACCAGGCTGTTGGTGCCCATGCTTTCGAGCTGCGCGGCGATGCGTTGCTGGGCGCCGCTGCCGATGCCGAGCATGGCGATCACCGAGCCCACGCCGATGACCACGCCCAGCGCCGTCAGCATGGCGCGGGTCTTGTTGCGGGACAGGGCGCGCAACGCCAGCTGCAGCGCGGTAAACCAGTTCATGCCTGCGCCTCCAGGTGCCCGTCGCGCAATACCAGGCGGCGTCCCGCGTGTTCGGCCACCTCCGGCTCGTGCGTGATGAGCACAATGGTGAGGCCATCCTCGCGGTTCAGTTCATCGAGCAGGCGCATGATGTCGGCGCTGGTGGCGGAATCGACATTGCCGGTCGGTTCGTCGGCCAGCAGCAGCGATGGCTGCGTGACCAGCGCGCGGGCGATGGCGACGCGCTGCGCCTGCCCGCCGGAGAGCTGGTTGGGCAAGTGGTAAAGGCGTTCGCCCAGTCCCATGCGCTCCAGCGCCCGGCGCGCCTGCTGTCGGCGCTCGGCCTTATTGACACCGGCGTAGATCAGCGGTGTCTCGACGTTCTCCAGCGCACTGGTGCGCGGCAGCAGGTTGAAGTTCTGGAACACGAATCCGATTTCGCGGTTGCGCAGCGCGGCCAGCTGATCCGCGTTCATGCGCGTCACGTCCTGGCCGCGCAGCCGGTAACTGCCGCTGTCGGCCACGTCCAGGCAGCCGAGAATATACATGAGCGTCGACTTGCCGGAACCGGACGGTCCCATGATGGCCAGGAACTCGCCCTGGTCTACGGTCAGGGAAATGCCGCGCAGGGCCTGGATAGTCACGCCGTCCAGCATATAGGCCTTGTGCAGGTTTTCGATCTGCAATAGCGGGGCGTTCATGACTAGTGATCAGAACAGGCTCAGGCCGAAACCGCGCCGGCGCTGGGCGTCCTCGCGCCGCAGCGGCACGGCGACGGTCATGCCATCGGCAAGCCCGTCACCGCTGACCTCGGTGAGTTTCTCGCCGACGATGCCGGTGGCAACCGTTAGCGGCTTGAGCGTCGCGCCGTCCACGCGCCAGAGGATCGCCTCGCCCGGTTCGAGACCGGCGCGCACCTGGTCCAGTTCTTCCTGCGGCCAGGGTGGCACATAGCGCAGCGCGGCGCCGGGCACAGTGAGCACAGCGGCGCGCTGCGCCACTTCGATGTTGACCGTGGCCGTCATGCCGGGTTTCAGCGCCAGATCGCTGTTGTCGACGTGGATGATGCAGTTGTACTTGACCACGCCGGCTTCCACTTTCGGCTGCAGCCGGACCTGCGCGACACTGCCGTTGAACACACGCCGCGGATAGGCGAACACGGTGAAGCTGACGGGTTGGCCCTGCTGCACCTCGCCGATGAAAGCCTCGTCCACGTCCGCTTCCACCTGCATCCGGGTCAGGTCGTTGGCAATGGTGAACAGGGTGGGTGCCTGGAGGCTGGCGGCGACCGTCTGGCCGACATCCACGTCGCGGGAAACGATCACGCCGTCGATCGGTGCGTGGATGGTGGTGTAGTCGAGATTGACCTGTTCGCGCTGCAGCACCGCTTTGGCCTGCGCCACGCTTGCCACCTTCACCTGGTGTTCCACGCTGGCGGACTGATAAGCGAAACGCGCAGCATCGACCACGCTCTCGGCCACCAGCTTTTTCTTTTGCAGGTCAGCCTGGCGCTCGTACTCGCGTTTGGTGTCAAGCACATCGATCCAGGCCTTGTCGCGCTCGGCCTCGGCGCTTTTGACGTTGGCCTCGGCCTCGGCGCGCCTGGCGATAAAAAGGGCCGGATCGATCTGTGCAATGACCTGGTCCTGTTCGACCTGGTCGTTGAAGTCGGCATACAGGCGCTGAATGGTGCCGGAAACCTGGCTGCCGACCAGCACGGTGTTGATGGGACTCAGGGCGCCGGTGGCCGAAACCAGCGCGCTGATGGATCCGCGGCGCACCTGGGCCTCGCTGTACGCCGGACCGTCGCCGTTGTCGGGTTCGCGTAGCAGGTACCAGCCGCCGCCGATGACCGCGGCGAACAGCAGAATGCCGAGCAGAAGTTTTGTGCTGCGATGCGCCATGGGTGCCCCGGAAGCTTGCGGAAACCTATTATGCCGGATATGACCGGCAAAGCGCTGAATAGATCCCGCCTGACCGCACACCGATGCGCGAACCGTGCGAAAGGCGCTGTTGCCGGCGGCATTTGCTAGAATCGGGACTGGTCTCCACCTTGCAGCGACATCCCATGCCCAGCCACTGGCGCACCATCATCGACGATTTCAAGGCTGTTGTCCCCGCAGTGGACTTCTGGTCGCTGCGCCTGGTGCTGGACGAGACCGAAACACTGAGCGTGCGCGAAGACGTGGTGGAGCCGCCGAGCCTGGCGCAAAGCCGCGGCGCGCACATTACTCTAGCCGATGGTGCCGGCATGGCATATGCCGCCACCAGCGCGCTGACCCGCGAAGGGCTGCGGGCGGCATGCGCGCAGGCGCTGCAATGGCTGGCGGCGAGTCGCCGCCACGCGCTGTTCGATGCCGGGCGCGTGCCGCGGCCGCCGCGCTCGGGCAGCTATTCGTCCAGCGTCGTCACGCCCTGGGAATCGAGCGGTCTCGGGGAAAAGCTCGAACTGCTGCGGGATATCAATCGTCGGCTCGCTATCGGTGATGCCATTGTCGACCGGCAGGCCCATCTCACGCGCAGACAGACCGGGATCACGCTGCTCACCAGTGACGAGGTGCGCATCGATCAGCAGTTCCACTACATCATTCCCGGCTATGCCGCGGTGGCGAACAGGGGCGCGCAGACGCAGCTGCGTTCCGGCGGCGGCTGGGGCACGGCGCGCCAGGGCGGGCTCGAGCAGCTCGCGGCGTTCAACTTTCCCGACAGCGCCCGGCAGGTGGCGGAGGAGGCCGTTGCCCTGGTCGATGCGCCCGAATGCCCCAACACCCGCGCCGATGTGTTGCTGATGCCGAGCCAGATGATGCTGCAGATCCACGAAAGCATCGGGCATCCGCTGGAACTGGACCGCATCCTCGGCGACGAGCGCAATTACGCCGGCGCCAGCTTCGTGACCCCGGACATGTTCGGTAATTACCGCTACGGTTCGGAACTGCTCAACGTCACCTTCGATCCCGGCATCCCGGAAGAAATGGCGAGCTACAGTTTCGACGATGACGGCACGCCGGCCGAACGGCAGTACCTGATTCGCGACGGCATCCTGCTGCGCCCGCTCGGCGGCGCCCTGTCGCAGGCCCGCGCCGGCATGAGCGGCGTGGCCAACGCGCGCGCCAGCGACTGGAACCGTCCGGCCATCGATCGCATGGCGAACCTGAATCTCGAGCCCGGCCTCGACAGCCTCGAAACACTGATCGGATCCATCGAGCATGGCGTGCTCATGGAGACCAACCGCTCCTGGTCCATCGACGACAGCCGCAACAAGTTCCAGTTCGGCTGCGAACTCGGCCGGCTGATCGAGAACGGCGAACTCAGGGGCCTGGTGCGCAACCCCAACTACCGCGGCATCAGCGCCACCTTCTGGCGCAACCTCGCCGCGGTCGGTGACGCCGGCACCGTCGAGGTCTGGGGCACGCCCAACTGCGGCAAGGGCGAACCCAACCAGATGATCCAGGTCGGCCATGCATCGCCGGCCTGCGTGTTCCGGGACGTGGAAGTGTTCGGTGGTGACTGATTTCCGCGAACTCAGCGACAGACTCTGCGCCAGGCTGCCGGCCGGCGAAGTCCTGCTGCTCAACTGCCAGGGCGAAGACTCGGACTTCGTACGCCTGAACCAGAACAAGATCCGCCAGGCCGGGCATGTGCGCCAGCAGACCCTGACGCTGAATCTCATTCACAACCATCGCGAGACCGCGGCCTCGCTGCCGCTGTCGGGTGATTTCGATACCGATCTCGCGCGGGCGCAGGGCCTGCTGGTTCGCCTGCGCGAACAGCTGCCGTTGCTGCCCGAGGACCCGTATCTCAACTATGCAACCGAGGTGCGCAACAGCGTGCATCATGGCGACAATGCCTTGCCGGAACCTGGCGCAGCCCTGGAACAGCTGATTGCAGCCGCGCAGGGACTGGACCTGGCCGGCCTCTGGGCCAGCGGCGAAATGAGCCGCGGCTTTGCCAATTCGCTCGGCCAGTTCAACTGGCACAGCAGCCACAGTTTCAATCTCGACTGGAGTCTCTATCGCGAAGACGACAGGGCGGTCAAGCAGAACTATGCGGGCTTTGCCTGGGACGGCGATTTCCTCGCGCAGAAAATCGCCCTGGCGCGCGAGACCCTGGAACTGCTGGGGCGCAAGCCGAAGCAACTGGAACCCGGCAAGTATCGCGTGTTCCTCAGCCCCGGCGCGCTCGGCGAACTGATGGACATGATCAGCTGGGGCGGCTTCGGGCTGAAGAGCCACCGCACCACGCAGACGCCGCTGCTCGGCATGGTGCGCGAAGGCAGAACCTTGCACGAAGACGTGACCCTCACCGAGAACCACGCCGCCGGCCTTACGCCAGGGTTTACCCGTGCAGGTTTCATCAAGCCGCCCAGCGTCGAACTCATCAAACAAGGCGTGTATCGCGACTGTCTCGCCGACCGGCGCAGCGCGAAGGAATACGGCGCCGGCGTCAATTGCGCCACAGAGTCTCCGCAGTCACTGGAAATCGGCGGCGGCCGGCTGCACCAGAACGACGTCTTCACAGCGCTCGATACCGGCCTTTACATCAGCAACCTCTGGTATTGCAACTTCTCTGACCGCAACCACTGCCGCATCACCGGCATGACGCGTTTTGCCTGCCTGTGGGTGGAGCGGGGTGTTGCCGTGGCGCCGGTCAATGTCATGCGCTTCGACGAGAGCATCTATCACATCCTCGGTGATCGTCTCGAGGCGCTCACCCGCGAGCACGAGCACATACTCGACAGCAGCAGCTATGAATGGCGCTCGGATGCAAGCGCGCGCCTGCCGGGGGCGCTGGTCAACGACTTCACCTTTACGCTCTGAGCCGGTGCAGGGTCGCGGCATCGTGCCCGCCGGCAATGCGCCCGGAGCCGCTGTCACCCCGGCGCATCCCGGCATCCGCAGTGTCCCGTGCACGCTTTTGGTCAGACATGCCTTAATCCGTGCACGCGCACCCGGCCGTCATACGGCACAAATTTGACGCTTTGCGCCTCTGCAGTATTGCACCGAACGCGCTGCAAACGCCATTTTTGCTTTGTTTACAAAGAATCCTGCAGTCGCAACCTAATCTGGCATAACGCTTGCAGCTACCTCCAGTGAAGATGGCGTCCAGATGTAAGTCTTGCCACGCAAGAAGAAGAACGGGACGCAGGACAAGACGTCGTGGATGGCCCAACTTAATTTACGGATCCTGACAGGGAGCGGCCGAGCCATGACCATATTCAATCAATACCTGACCCGATACGCCGAGTCGAGGGAGGAGGAGTTCACGCTCCAGGAATACCTCGACATCTGCAAGAAAGACCCCTCCGCCTACGCCACGGCAGCCGAACGCATGCTGATGGCCATCGGCGAACCGGAACTGGTGGACACCCGCCGCGATCCGCGACTCAGCCGGCTGTTCTCCAACAAGATGATCAAGATCTATCCGGCCTTCAAAGAGTTCTACGGCATGGAAGAGACCATCGAAAAGATCGTCGCCTACTTCCGGCATGCCGCGCAGGGCCTGGAAGAAAAGAAACAGATCCTGTATCTGCTCGGCCCCGTCGGCGGCGGCAAATCCTCGCTGGCCGAAAAGCTCAAATCCCTGATGGAGCAATGTTCCTTCTACGCCATCAAGGGCTCGCCCATCAACGAGTCGCCGCTGGGACTGTTTTCGCCGGGCGAGGACGGACCGATCCTGGAAGAGGACTACGGGATTCCGCGGCGCTATCTGAGCGGCATCATGTCGCCCTGGGCGATCAAGCGCCTGCACGAGTACAACGGCGATATATCGAAATTCAAGGTCGTCAAGCTGCGCCCCTCGGTGCTGCAGCAGATCGGCATCGCCAAGACCGAACCGGGCGACGAGAACAACCAGGATATCTCCTCGCTGGTCGGCAAGGTGGACATCCGCAAGCTGGAGCAATTCTCGCAGGATGATTCCGATGCCTATGCCTATTCCGGCGGTCTGTGCCTGGCCAACCAGGGACTGCTGGAATTCGTGGAAATGTTCAAGGCGCCCATCAAGGTGCTGCATCCCCTGCTGACCGCCACGCAGGAAGGCAACTACATGGGCACCGAGGGACTGTCGGCGATTCCTTTCGAAGGCGTCATCCTCGCCCACTCGAATGAATCGGAATGGCAGGCGTTCAAGAACAACCGCAACAACGAGGCGTTCCTGGACCGCATTTATATCGTCAAGGTGCCGTACTGCCTGCGCGTCTCCGAGGAACTGAAAATCTACCAGAAACTGCTGCGCCACAGTTCGCTGGCCGAGGCGCCCTGCGCGCCGGACACCCTGGAGATGATGGCGCAGTTCGCAGTGCTGTCGCGTCTCAAGGAACCGGAAAATTCCAGCATCTTTTCCAAAATGCGCATTTACGACGGCGAGAACCTCAAGGATATCGATCCCAAGGCCAAGTCCTACCAGGAATACCGCGACTACGCCGGTGTCGACGAGGGCATGACCGGACTGTCGACGCGCTTCGCGTTCAAGATCCTGTCCAAGGTGTTCAACCACGATCACTCGGAAGTGGCCGCCAACCCGGTACACCTTCTCTATGTGCTGGAGCAGCAGATCGAGCAGGAGCAGTTCGCGCCGGAACTCGAGGAAAAGTACATTTCCTACCTGAAAGGCTACCTGGCGTCCGAGTACGCCGAATTCATCGGCAAGGAAATCCAGACCGCCTATCTGGAATCCTATTCCGAGTACGGCCAGAACATTTTCGATCGCTACGTGACCTACGCCGATTACTGGATCCAGGACGAGGAATACCGTGACCCGGATACCGGCGAGAGTTTCAACCGCGCGGCGCTCAACGAGGAGCTGGAGAAAATCGAAAAGCCCGCCGGCATCAGCAACCCGAAGGATTTCCGCAACGAGATCGTCAACTTCGTGCTGAGGGCGCGGGCCAACAACGAGGGCAACAACCCTTCCTGGACCAGCTACGAGAAACTGCGCGGCGTCATCGAAAAGAAAATGTTCTCCAACACCGAGGACCTGCTGCCGGTGATTTCATTCAACGCCAAGGCCTCGGCCGAAGACCAGAAGAAACACGAGGATTTCGTGGATCGCATGGTGGAAAAAGGCTACACGGAAAAACAGGTGCGCCTGTTGTCGGAATGGTATCTGCGGGTGCGTAAGGCCTCCTGAGGAGCGATGCCTTGACACAGCTTATCGACAGGCGCCTGAACGGCAGGAACAAGAGCGCGGTCAATCGCCAGCGTTTCATCCGCCGCTTCAAGGCGCAGATCAAGCGCGCCGTCGCAGACGCCGTCAGCGGGCGCAGCATTGTCGACATCGACAGCGGCGAAAAGGTCAACATTCCCGCCAGGGACATGTCGGAACCGGTGTTCCAGCACGGTGCCGGCGGCCGCCGCGAAGCGGTGCACCCCGGCAACACCGATTTCATCGCCGGTGACAAGTTGAAGCGGCCGCCGGATGCCGCCGGTGGTCAGGGCGGCAAGGCCGGCAACGGCGAGGAGGGCGAGGACGATTTCGCGTTCCAGTTGTCGCGCGAGGAATTCCTGGAGCTGTTCTTCGAGGACCTGGCGTTGCCGGACATGGTCAAGACCCAGCTCGCCAAACTGGTGGACTTCAAGAGCGTGCGGGCGGGTCATACCAGTGACGGGGTGCCGACCAACATCAACGTCATACGCTCCTTGCGCGGGGCGCTGGCGCGGCGCATCGCCCTGCGCGGACCGCACATGAAGCGGCTTCGCGAAGTGAACGCGGAACTGACGGCCCTGCAACCGGAGCCTGTCGACGAGGACGAAGAACAGACGCCGCGCGCGCTGGAACTGCAAGCAGAGGTGCGCCACCTCAAGCGGCGCATCGAGTCCATACCCTTTATCGATACCTTCGACCTGCGCTACAACAACCGCATCAGGGAACCCAAACCCACCACCCAGGCGGTGATGTTCTGCCTGATGGACGTTTCGGGCTCAATGGACGAGGAGCGCAAGGATATCGCCAAGCGCTTTTTCATCCTGCTGTACCTGTTCCTCACCCGCAACTACGAGCGTATCGACGTCGTTTTCATCCGCCACCATACCTCCGCCCGGGAAGTCGACGAAGAGGAATTCTTTCACTCGCGCGAGACCGGCGGCACCGTGGTGTCCAGCGCCCTGAAACTCATGCAGGAAATCATCCGCGACCGCTATCCGGCCGGCGAGTGGAATCTTTATGCGGCGCAGGCATCGGATGGCGACAACTGGGACAACGACAGCGTCACCTGCCGCAATCTGCTGATCAGCAAAATCATGCCCAGTCTTCAGTATTTCGCCTACGTTGAAATCACCCCGGATGCTCACCAGAGCCTGTGGGACGAATATGAACGGGTTGCGGAAGTCTGGAGCAACTTTGCCATGCAGCATCTGCAGGGGCCGCAGGACATCTATCCCGTGTTTCGCGAGCTGTTCAGGAAGCGCGTCAAATGACAGGCAAACTGCTATCGGAAAGCTCGGAATGGACCTTCGACCTGATCGAACGCTATGACCGTGAAATCGCCCGCATCGCGGCGGGCTACGGGCTGGATACTTATCCGAACCAGATCGAGGTCATCAGCGCCGAGCAGATGATGGACGCCTATTCCTCGGTCGGCATGCCCGTGAACTACCATCACTGGTCGTTCGGCAAGGCGTTTCTCGGCGTGGAGCAGCGCTACCGGCGTGGCCACATGGGACTGGCCTACGAGATTGTCATCAACTCCAATCCCTGCATCGCCTATCTCATGGAAGAAAACAGCATGACCATGCAGGCGCTGGTGATCGCGCACGCCGCATACGGTCACAATTCATTTTTCAAGGGCAATTACCTGTTCCAGACCTGGACCAACGCCGACGCCATTGTCGACTACCTGCTGTTTGCTAAAAACTACATTGCCGAATGCGAGCAGCGTTACGGCGAGCAAGAGGTGGAACTGCTGCTCGACTCCTGCCATGCGCTGATGAACTATGGCGTCGACCGTTACAAGCGGCCTTCGCGGCTGTCCGCCGAACAGGAACGCCGGCGCCAGAAGGAGCGCGAGGAATACCTGCAGTCGCAGGTCAATGATCTGTGGCGCACGCTGCCCGTCAGGGGAGGCGACACGTCGACAGAGGATGAAACGCGTTTTCCCGCGGAACCGCAGGAGAACCTGCTTTATTTCATCGAGAAAAACGCGCCGCTGCTGAAACCCTGGCAGCGCGAAATCGTGCGCATCGTGCGCAAGGTCGCGCAGTACTTCTATCCGCAGCGCCAGACCCAGGTGATGAACGAGGGCTGGGCCACCTTCTGGCACTACACCATTCTCAACACCCTGTACGACGAAGGCCTGGTCGACGACGGCTTCATGATGGAGTTCCTGCAGTCGCATACCAACGTCGTCGCCCAGCCGCCGTACAACAGCAAGTTCTACAGCGGCATCAATCCCTATGCGCTGGGTTTTGCCATGATGAGCGACCTGCGCCGCATCTGCGAACAGCCTACCGACGAGGATCGCCACTGGTTCCCGGACATCGCCGGCGGTGACTGGATCAAAACGCTGGATTTCGCCATGCGCAACTTCAAGGACGAAAGTTTCATCGCCCAGTACCTGTCGCCGAAGCTGATTCGCGAATTCAAGCTGTTTTCAGTGCTCGACGACGATGCGCAGGAGCAGCTGGAGATCTCCGCGATTCATGATGACCGTGGCTATCGCTACATCCGCCAGTCGCTGGCCGATCAGTACAACCTCGGCAGCCGCGAACCCAACATCCAGGTCTACAACGTCAACCGCCGCGGCGACCGTTCGCTGACCCTGCGCCACACGCAATACAGCCGCCGCCCGCTGGGCGATTCCGCCGAAGAAGTGGTGCGCCACATTGCGCGCCTGTGGGGATTCACGGTGAGGCTGGAGGCGGTTGGCGAGGACGGCAGGGTGGAAGTCGCGCAGGAGTGCGAAGTCGAGCACTGACAGGGCTCATATCCCCATTTCGCCACACGCCCGGCAACCGGTATGATGGTGCCCGGCAACAACAACAGAGCGAAAGGAGAGTTCCCATGAGCACTGCACTGCGCTGGCTGTTACTGACCGCCATCCTGCTGAACCTCAGCGGCTGCGGCATCAACAACATTCCCACCTACGACGAGCAGGTCAAGGCGGCATGGAGCCAGGTGCTCAACCAGTACCAGCGTCGCGCCGAGCTGGTGCCGAACCTGGTGAACACGGTCAAGGGTTTCGCTGCGCAGGAACGGGAAGTGCTCACCGAGGTCGTCGAGGCGCGTTCGCGCGTGGCGCAGATGAACCTGCCCGAAGACGTTCTGACCAATCCCGAGGCGTTCAAGGCCTTCCAGGAAAACCAGGCGCAACTGGGCTCGGCGCTGTCGCGCCTGATGCTGGTGGTGGAACGCTACCCCGAGCTGAAATCCAGCCAGAACTTTCTCACCCTGCAATCGCAGCTCGAAGGCACCGAAAACCGCATCGCCGTGGCGCGCCGTGATTTCATCCAGGCGGTGCAGACGTACAACACCGAGATCCGCACTTTCCCGGGACGCATCTGGAAAGCCGTGTTGTATTCCGACGCCGAATTGAAAGAGAACTTCACCGTGGCCGAGGAAATGCAGCAGGTCCCGCAGGTCGAGTTCTGAAGCGGGTCCGGTGTCGCACCGTCTGAGCAACAGCCTGCCCTGGCGCGCGCTGCTGCTGTTGCTGTGCCTGTTCGTTGCGCCGGCGCAGGCCGCGCCGCAGTTTCCGGCCCTGACCGGGCGCGTGGTCGATAACGCCGGCCTGCTGTCTGCATCCGACGAACAGGCGCTAGACGCCTTGCTGGCGCAACACGAACGCGAGACCAGCAACCAGGTCGTGGTGGTCACGGTGGAAGATCTGCAGGGCTATGCCATCGAGGACTTCGGCTATCAGCTCGGGCGCGAGTGGGGCATCGGCCAGGCGCAACGCGACAATGGCGCGCTGCTGATCGTCGCGCCGAAGGAACGCAAGGTGCGCATCGAGGTCGGCTATGGACTGGAGGGCGCGCTGACCGATGCCGTTGCGCACAACATCATCCAGACCGTCATCCTGCCGCGTTTCCGCCGGGACGACTATGCCGGTGGCATCCGCGCCGGTGTCGATGCCATGCTCGCGGCCATCGCCGGCACCTACCAACCGCTGCCGGAAACACGCAGTGGCGAGCGTGACCGCGGCGGTGACTTCTTCAGCCTGGTGATTCTGGGCATGCTGGCCGGCCAGTTCTTCGTCGGTGCTTTCAAATCGCGTCTCGCCGCCGCCGGTGTGCTCGGCGGGGTTACCGGTGTGCTGGTCGGCCTGCTGATGCTGTCGGTCGGCTTCGGATTGCTGGCCGCCGTGCTGGTGGCGCTGTTTCATTACTTCATCGGCGGCGGCGAAGGCGGCGGTCCCGGCATCGGTACACGCCGGAGCGGTTATTACGGCGGCTATTCCGGCGGCGGCTTCGGTGGCGGCGGTTTTTCCGGCGGCGGTGGCGGCTTCGGAGGCGGCGGCGCCTCGGGAGGATGGTAATGCCCTTTCTGAACGACGCAGACCGGCGGCGCATCCGCAGCGCCATCGAGGCCGCCGAGCGGCGCACGCGCGGCGAGTTCGTCACCGTCATCGCGCGCGAGGCGGACGACTATCTTTATATTCCGTTACTGTGGGCCGCGCTCATCGCGCTGCTGATCCCGGCCGTGACGCATTTCATCGACCAGCCCTGGCTGGCCGCGCACAGTTACATGGTGCAGATCGCCGGTTTTGTGCTGCTTGCCGTGCTGTTCCGCTGGCCGCTCATCAAGCACCGGCTGATACCCGGAACCGTGCAGCACCAGCGCGCCCACCGCATCGCGCTGGAACAGTTCCTGTTGCAGAACCTGCACGACACGCAGGAACGCACCGGTGTGCTGCTGTTCGTCTCGCGCGCCGAACACTATGTGGAGATCATCGCCGACAAGGGCATCAACGACCGCGTCGCCCCGGGCACCTGGGACGCGCTGGTGGAAGACTTCGTCGCGCACGTCAAACAGGGCAAAGTCGCCGACGGCTTCGTGAGCACCATCGAGGCCTGCGGCGATTTGCTTGAAACGCATTTCCCGGCCGCGGAGGGTGACCGC